>NZ_CP043056.1:600000-1200000 GCF_008121535.1 Dolichospermum sp. UHCC 0315A | reverse complement strand
ATCGGCTTTTTTCCCTCGCTGTGGACTCTCTACCAGCGTCAGGGTAGCCGGCAACAAGTTACTGCCAGCCGTTTATCTATTACCTTGGCCTTTATCTGGATGTTAGGTTATTTATTGTTAACTACTGGAGCAGCAACAGATTTTTTGACACTGCGCTTGTTAATTCTCAATAGTTTTCTGACTTCTGGTTACTTTTTAGTCAGTGTTTGGTTGATTTTCCGGGTCATTCAAGGCAAATCTTCCCGTTTACCAGGATTTAGCAACTTGGCAGAGCGACTATGGCATAAGTATTAAATAGCAAATCGGAAAATCATAGAAATTATCGCAGCCCGTTACAGATTGCCGGAAGTATAAATTTGAAATCAAAATCTCAAGATTAATAAAAAGGCTTTCACCCCTAACTCCTGGTTTGTGAATTCTGTTGTATATTCGGAGGTTTATTATAGCAAATTTGATGAGAAGTTAGCTATTATAGTCTGATTTGTTGGGGATGTATTGAGTCGGCAAATTTACTTTATTTAAAATCGTAGGTGAGAGGAAGTCTGTGACTAGTCAAAAAACATCAGCAGCACAAAAAAGAGCCGCAAAAGCTAAATATAAGGGTAAAGGGCAAAATTACCGCCCATCAAAATTAGGACGGTGGCTATGGTTTGCGGTGGGTATGGGTGGGATTGCCCTAGTATCTGGACTTGCAGGGGCGTTGTTGGCGGTTTCTTGGGAAAGTACGCCTTTGCAACAAGCTCAACTCAGTCCCCAGGAGGAAGCGGTATTTGATGGGGATAGTATTTCTGGCAATGGGTTACAATTTTCCCAACTAACTCGTCCTGTTAATATCCTGCTAATGGGGATGAGCGTACTGCCTCCAGATGTCCAAAACCCCCCTTCTGACAGCAGAAATCTGAGTTATTTACCCCAAATTAATTCTTTTGACGGTCTTTCTGATGTCATGCTGTTGATCAAGTTTGATCCAGAGACAAAAAAAATAGTCATGCTTTCTGTGCCTAGAGATACCCGTGCAGAAATTGAAGGGTATGGAGTGAAAAAAATTAATGCGGCTAATGCAGAGGGTGGACCAGCGTTAACGGCGAAAACCGTTAGTAATCTTTTAGGTGGAGTAGGAATTGATCGCTATATTCGTATTAATGTTTTGGGCGTTAGTAAGCTAATTGAAGCTTTGGGGGGAGTGAATATTTATGTCCCCAAAAACATGAAATATCGGGATGATTCCCAGCATTTATACATTAATTTAAAAGCGGGTCAACAACATCTCAATGGTGAACAGGCATTGCAATTACTCCGCTATCGTCATGATGAACTGGGAGATATTGGTCGAATTCAGCGCCAGCAAATGGTGTTGCGGTCTTTAATTGAACAGACTCTGAACCCGACAACCATCGCCCGATTACCAGACATTCTCAATGTTGTTAAAGAAAATATTGATACCAACTTATCTATTGAAGAATTAGTAGCGCTGGTTGGTTTTGGCTCAAAAATCAATCGCTCGAATATGCAAATGTTAATGCTACCTGGACGCTTTAGCGACAATCATGAGTTTGATGCCAGCTACTGGGTTCCAGATGGGCGGAATATTGCGAAAGTAATGACGCAGCATTTCGGTTTAGAAGCGAAGACGGCAGAAATATCATTTGCTGAACCTAGTCATCTGCGTGTATCTATTCAGGATAGTACAGGGAACAATCGCTCTCAATTGCGTCCCCTAATTAGAACATTGGAAAAAGCTGGATATAAAAATATCTTTGTCTCCAAACCCTGGGGACAACCCCTGGATATAACTCACATTGTGGCACAACAAGGAGATGGAGATAGTGCCGAATCAGTCCGTAGTCTCTTGGGATTTGGGGAAGTACGCGTAGAAAGCACTGGTAATATCGGCTCAGATATTACTATCCAGGTAGGAAAGGATTGGTTTCAAAACCAGGCTATTTTCCAAAACTCCACCAGTCCGTAAGCCCTATTGATTACAAACATCTTTACTGAACTTAAAATTTCACAAAAGTCAGCAGTTATGGATTAGAGTCCAAAGAGACAAAATCAGCAATTATCCTCAAGAATGAATCATTAAAAGCAAAGTTGGATTCCGTTCTTCTTGCCAAAATTATGATTGTTTGATCTTGATGAATAAATCTTCATACTCTTTCATGACTGCTGGAGGTAAGGGGAGTATAAATTCACTTTTGGCCAGAATTTCAGCATCAGTTAAGAATAAATTCTGTAACTGTTTCTGAATATCCCCTACGACCATAGCATTGTCCACAGGAGAATTGCTTTTAGTTAGTAAGGCAATTTGTTTAGAGGTATTGGGTTGTAAACAAAAATCTAACCATTGATATGCTAAACCATCATTACTAACACCTGTAGGACTTACCCATAAATCAGTCCAAATTGCTGTTCCTGATTGGGGAACAACTGCGGCAAATTTTTGATAACGACTGATTACCGGAATAATATCATGAGACCAACCAACTGCTAACCAAGTATCCCCAGTAATTAATGGTTCTAGATAGTTTTGAGAATCATAGAATTTGACTTGTTGATTTAATGCTTGTAATTCTGGTTTTAGTGCAGAAATTTGCTTGATATTTTCCGTGTTATAAGATTTTCCTAATTTCTTCAAAACTAAACCAATTACTTCTCTGGGATGATTAAGTAAAGAAATCCGATTTTGTAATTCACTCCGCCATAAATCACTCCAATCTGTTGGTTTCCAACCTAATTGTTGAAACTTTTCTTGATTATAAATAATTACTGTATTCCCCCACCGATAAGGAACACCCCAAATTTTACCTTCTTGATCACGCTTAATTAGTTGTTGCCATTTTTCATTTAAGTTAGCTAAATTTTTGATATTTGTTGTTGCTAATGGTTGAATTAGTTTTTGATCAATTGCTGCTTGTAACCAATAATCACCCAAGGTAACTAAATTAGCAGTCGGTGATTTTTGATTTTGATTAAATGGTAAATAACGAGTCCATTCTTGCTGATTATTAGTTGGCGGTTGTTGCCAAGTCTGTAATAATTTAAATAACTCCTGAAGCTGATTCACTGGGGTAAATTTCAATTTTCCCCCTTGAGTTACAGTTTTCCGAAACTGATTAACTACCTGACCAGGAATAGAATTTTTTAATAGCTGTACATTTAAGGGGGGTTGCTGGTTTGTTCCGCATCCTGTGATCAATTGAGAAAGTGTTAAGGTACTTATACCCAATAAAAAAGATCGTCTGTCCATTGATTTTACAGTTGGTGAATATAGCCATCCTCAATCATAGCTTGAGTTTGATGGGGCAATTTTACATATTGAGCTAGAATAGATAAATAAAAATTTACCGCTTGCATCAGCACTGAAACCCAACAAATGCGTTGGGTTGTGCTGTCGCTTAACCCAACCTGCAAAAAATGGCTAAGGTATTGAAACAAGTTGACACTCTCAGGGAAGACAGCCACTGAGATTCTACTGACAGAATTAAATTAAGAGTTTAGCTCAATCTAATCTCGCTGCGACCGTCAAACGCCGCCTAAACGCTCAAAACAACTGCCAATCAAGGTGTCGAAATTGCGCTTACTTTTATGGTTTTCAGTGTTTTTAGAATCCATCACTAAGCCAAGACGCGGTACGCTCCACAACCTGCCATTACTCGCTCTTTCAAGTCAATACTGCCGTTAGGACTTAAACCTAACCGTTGTTTCATAGGAGCCGGAATTTCTCCGTACTAGGATGCTTCAACACGTAGATGTTTTTTGTTCTTACTCACAATTTAATTCTAACATACCACAGGGATTAAAATCCCTCGTGCCGTTTCCCTCTCAGGTCTAAAGACGCGCTCGTTTCCCACTTACCGCGAGGTCTTATGAAAAGTTAAATAATCCATAAGTATATCGAAGATCCTCAGTAAAGTGAATAACATAGAGACAATATTTTTTGGTGCAGGTATTAAATGGAATCTTTAGAAAAACAAATTCTTACGTTAAGCCAGAAAGTTGATGCTATCTATGAAGTGATTGAAAGGCTTGATATGCGGCTATCTCAAGCTTTGTCAGATTCATCTTTAGATAAGTTACCAGTCATAGAACATTATCTAGAAAAGAAACAGCCAGTGCCTGAGTTAAAAGAATTGAAGCATAAAGATATTTTGTTAGATGGTATTGTAGAAATGAATTATCAGACGACAGATAAACAAATAACACCAGAAATCCAAATTCAACGGCTAACAGCTCAGTTAACCGCTGCATATCATCGGATTGCTGCTTTGGAAGAACAGTTACTCAGACAGAGAGCTTATTAATTGCGGCTAAGTTCTTCAAGTTGGGCTTCAATAGCTGCTAATAATTGATTTTGTTGCCAATTTTGACTTAAAGAGGCAGCTATACAAGCCGCACCAGCACCAATACCTTCTTTGACAAAACCCCGTTCATAAGCTTGAAGTTGAGGATATCGAGAATTAGCAAAACTCAATTGTGTAGCTAACAAAGGAGGGATGCTATTTTTGTCTAAACTTTGGGCTAAATCAACTGTTGCACCTGTGGGATCTTCTGCTACCCAACGGGTTGTGCCGATGACAATTTCTGCGGGTTGCCAAGATAAAGAGTATGTGTGAGCGATCGCTTGAATTAAAGCATAAACTGCTAACATTTGTGTACCTCCACCCAATAATACCCCACAACTCCGACTCGCGGCGATCGCCATTCCTGCTACTACCACCTGCATAGGATCACCTACTGCGGCCACCAGTTCTAAAGGATCAACTGACGGGGGAATTTTTGCCAATCCCGCTTGCACCAAATCCCATTTCTGTCCGTGATTACACACAGGATGGCTACTATTAACTTTACCAACAGCATCAATGCCCAAACCAGTTAAAATTGCCAAGGCTGTTGTTGTGCCACCGACAACGCACTCGCTGAGAATTAAATACCCATGAGAACTTAATTCAGAACTTAATTGATCACCCCAACGCAATCCTTGTGCTAATAAATGTTTGACAGTATCTATATCCATAGCTGCACCCTGACTTAAACACTTCGCCGGCGCACCACCCAAATCAATTAATGGTACAGGTGGAGTATGGGGTAATCCCGCATTAAACAAGTACACAGGGATATTTAAATTAGCCACCACCGCCCGCGAAATCAGCACAGGAGAAGCCCCGGAAGTCAAAGGAGGGAGAGGGTACTTGGGTTGATGTTCAGCACCGTAATAGAGAAATTCTCCATCAGCACAAGCTGTATATTGGCGATCCTGTGGAGTCAACCCAGCGGCAGAAATACCAGGAATTAAACCCGTTTCTGTAAATCCCAAAATACAGGCAAATATAGGTAATTTACCCCGATAACGATGAAGCCATGCTTTGCCCTGGGGAACTTGTGTGTAAATATTAATCATATCTAAACTGTGATTTTTCTGATTTTTCTGATTTTCCTGATTAATTAATCATCTTTATCAAATTAATCAAAAAAATCATAGTTATGACTTTTACAATTAATCATCTTCATCAAATTAATCAAAAAAATCATAGTTAGGACTACTCATAATCCATCAACACTTGCAACCAATGAGGTGGACGGGGAATGGGATTTCCTAAGCGATCCAAAAGTAACAAAGCAGTAAGATGGACTATAAACAAGTAAATAAAATTATTAAGAACAATGAAAGCGATCGCTCCTAATTGAATTAATAATAAATTGGGAGTCATTAACAATTCCAACTTTAAAAAAATCCATTCAATAATTTCTGTCACTTGGTTAATCACATAAACCCACAAATCTTCCCCCGATAGCACAGACAAAAACCACAGCCGAAAAAACACCCCCATAGTCCCCAATAACGTCCCTAAAGTCATCGAAACAATCCAGGGGACACGACGATACCAAGTCACCCCCAATAGCACACCCATCAAGCCAAAAGGCATGACAAATAACAAACTGCGGACTGGACCCATCAACACAGACAACAGCAATCCAGAAGTCACCGCTGCCATCCAAGCTGCCCGTTTACCCCAACGTAAATAAACCAAAGCAATAGGGATAGGAAAAAATACCCGCAATACAGGACCCAAAGGAAAATAAAAATTAATAAACCAAATTAAACTCGCCGTACTTGCTAAAAAAGCCGTTTCCACCATCCTCAAGGTACTCTCAACTTTAAGAGGTTGGTACTGTAATTGACTTTGGGGAAGAGATTCAGGAGATGAATCTTTCTCTGGTTCTTCTGGGAGCAAATCAACAATACTCATGCAGGTAACTAAATTAAACGATGGTTTTTTCCCAAGCTGACCAATCGGGAATATGAATTATATCTTGATCTCTCACAATCAAACCCTTGTTTTCTAATTTTGTCAGCACTCTTGTCACAGTTTCCCGTGCCAATCCACTTAAACTACTTAACTCGCGGTGGGGTAAATTAGGAATTTCCGTGCCTGTATTCTCTTGTTTGCTTTGCCCCTCTGCCAAAAATAGCAACGTATCCGCCACCCGTGACTGACTATCTGATTCCCGTAACCGCAATTTTCTGTTAACTTGTCGCAACCCATTAAATTACAACCACCTTTAATAGAGATTGTCTGAGATTACACCAACTATGTTATAAAAATTTCAGAGGGAACAGGAAAAACTCATGTTTAAGTTCCCTGTTCCCAGTTAAGAGTTCCCTGTTCCCTTGTCATAACGACAATTTTTAACGCCAACCTACTTAGAAGTATTATTTGATTTTCCTGTATCCCTCACGAGAGTGGATGAATAACACCACGCAATCGCGTAGACTGCGCTCTGCGCTTAAAAACTACCTAAACCTGAATCTTCTAAAATTTTGTACATTTTTAACTAAGGTAATTTAACGTGACTTCCCATATTGATGAAATTCACCAACTAATTGCAGATATTGATCACTTACTGTCTCACACAGCTAAAGGCATTTCTAAGTTCCTGTCTAACCAAGGACAACAGGAAAAAGACGTTTTACAACGAGTGCATAACTTCCTGGTGCGACTGAGTGAGGAGGAAGTATCAAAAGATGATGTCCTCCCGGAAACTACAAACCCACTTCCCACACCAAAATTTTCATCTCTCTTGACACAATTTAACCAAGAGGTTAATGTTCCATCTGTATTTGAGTCTGGTTCGCATCAACCAGAGCTTAGTAGTATTGAAACAGGACAAATCAAACAAGAATTAATGGTCTTAATTCAGCCTTTACAAGCGGAATTATCCAGGCTGTTAGCAGAAAGAGCAGATTTGATTGAGGAAATTAGGCAACTAGAGCAAAAGCGACTGCAAAACCATTCATTAAGTCAGCAGTTAGCGAACCAAGACGAAATGATTTCTGAATTTTTAGAAGTCCTCATGGGTCGTTTAGTGCCACATCTAAAATCAAATTCTGCGGTAATAAGTAACCCTGATTTACAGAATTTAGAAGCAATTACTTCTGCCATTCAACCTATTTTAGAATCAGCAGAACGGGTAGAACAGTTGGCAAATTTGGCTCGGAATTTAGATCAACGCTTACTGTCTCTAGATGGAACTGTTAATACTATTTTTGAAGCCCTAGAACGGAATATTAACGCCTATTATCAATCCTTATCCCAAGCATTAGCTAAAATGCACAATGAGGGGATGCAAGGTGAACAATTGATGGCGAAGTTTCTCAATAATTTGACTCAATATTTACAACAACAAGTCTTGATTAATGAGTCTTCTATTTCTGATGTCAACACTGAAATAGTTTCGGCATCACCATTATTAACTGAGTCCTCTGTTGTTGAACAATTAAGACCTTCAGAAAATGTATCTACAGAACTTCCGACTGCGGCATCACCATTATTAGCTGAGTCCACGGTTGTTGAAAAATTAACACCTTCAGAAGATGTACTTGTAGAACTTCCTGCTGCGGAAATATTGCCAATTGATCTGGATACAGAGTTGTTACAAGAGCCAACACAATCTGCAAAAGATTTACAGTTAACAAATACTGATGAAGTAGATGAACTTTATGCCAGTTTCTTTAATACTGAAATTTCTTCACCGCTAAGTTTCTCATTTTCTTCTGATATTTTGCTGAGGGAAGATGAAAGTTTATCCATTGCTTCTGAAGTGGTTAATCATGATTTATCAGCATTAGAAATTAACAGTTCGACAGTTCCTGGTCTAGCTGACAGCACTACGTTAGCAGAACCAAATTCTGTGGATACAATTACAGTTCTGACTGATTTGTTAGTAGATACGACTCATGAACAAGTACCAATAACAGTTATCAATCAATTAGATAATTCCCACATAGAACTGGAAAATCAGGATGTAGCTTTAGATAACTGTCAGGAAGTAGATTTAAGTTTGACAACTCAGACATATATAGAAGTAGAAAAAGAAGATTTTCCTCAAGCTTCAATTACCAGTGAGCAAACTCCAATTACCAGTCCTCAACCCTCAATTCCCAATGATGAAAATAATCATCTTGTCCCAGAGGATACTTTAAATACGACTTGGTATTTAGGAATTGATATTGGCACGACAGGAATTTCTGCGGCTTTATTAAATCACTCTAAATTGGTAGTTTATCCAATTTATTGGTCAGCAGAAAATCAAAGTGGTGATGCTTCCTTTCAGCAATCATTCCGGTTACCAGCAGAAGTTTATTTACCGACGAATTCAACTTCTCATCAGGTGAAAAATGGACAATCAGAATCTTCCCCTCATCTTTATTCAGCACAGTTAAAGCCTTATTTACAAATAGCAGTTCCCTACCAGCAAGAACGACAAAAATGGGAACCAATGCTGCAATTAAATGAGTTTTCCGCAGGTCCATTGATTTGGGTAGTGCGATCGCTCTCTAAGCTACTATCAACTCTCAGAGCTAGTCAAACTAGTACCACACCAGCTTTAATTGCTAATGCTGTGGGAATGAATATACCAACTTTTTCCAAGGTAATTAAGAATATCGCTGGTGTCATCTGTACTTGTCCTTCCAGTTGGACAGAACAATATCGCTTTAATGTTCGAGAAGCGATTGTGACTAGCGAACTTATCTCTCATCCTCAACAAGTCTTTTTTGTGGAAGAAGCGATCGCCAGTTTACTGCCAGAATTAGACAGTGCCAATGGTCAATCTATCCAAATCAGCGAAAAGCAGGGTTTACGGGCTTTAAAAACTAGCAATTATCTCCTGGTAGGTAACACTTTAGCAATTAATATTGGGGCAACCCTAGTAGAAATGACCTTGGTAGATATACCAGCAAATCTGGAAGAATTGGTACATAAAAACTTCATGCTCCACAATTTTGCCTACTCTGGTAAAGGCATTGAACAGGATATTATTTGTCAGTTACTACTACCACCAAAATCCCGCCAACTTCGCCAACCTGGACAATCTCATCATGAAGGAGCGAATGCTAATCCTTGGCATTGGCAACCCTCAATTCCCGGTTTAGACCAAATGCAATTCTCTAATTTGGGTTTAGAAGGACTGGTACTACCCAAAGTTGGAGAACCAGATACACAAGCACGGATTCGTCTCCAGCAACGTCTAGAAAGTTCTCTCCTGGGACAAGCCTTATTAGATGCAGCATTGGCATTAAAGTTAATTTTACAGCACCAAGAAACCTTTACCCTAGAATTCGCCGACCAAAGTTGGGTATTACAGCGCCGAGATTTAGAAAGTCAAGTCTTTGTCCCCTTTGTCCGTCGTCTCAATCGAGAGCTTAACAAATTATTAGTAGCCCGTGGTATTCCCACCGAAGCTATTAATCAAGCTGTCCTCAGCGGTGGTGTGGCTTCCGTCGGCACTATTAACCGTTGGTTACGGCAAAAATTGCCTAATGCCAAAATTATTCAGGACTTATACCTTGGTGAAAACGGCGCTCCTAATTGCAGTCGAGTTGCATTAGGTTTAACTATGTTACCGTTGCATCCCCAAGTTTTAGACATACCTAAACAACAATACACAGATTATTTCCTATTCTCTGAATTGCTAAAACTATTGCCCAACCGTTCTTTAACCTTTGGTGAAGTCTTGCAGTTATTTGAAAGTCGTGGTATCAATACCCGTATCTGTCAACAGCGGTTATTGGCTTTCCTAGAAGGTGAACTACCACCAGGCTTAATTCCTGCGGCTTCAGATCACCTTTGGCTGACCCATCACTCCCAGGAAAATCTCGACTACAAAGCAATTGATTCCCTCAAAGCAGGCATAAACTCTCCACCACTATTTGAAAAGCAAGGCAATCTCTCCTATCGTCCCAATTTACAACAAGTCCAGTTATTACTACGTTATTTAGATGCCATTAAATCTAGTACCGTGCAATCCCTAGAAGAACCATATAGTTACCTTTTGCGTAGTCAAGTATAGGGCAGAGGAGCATGGGGCAGGGGGATTTTACTTCTTCTTTTTTTCCTCCTGACAACTGACCTTTTGGGAACGTTACAGCACTTACCGGTGTTATGAGGTACATATCTAGCGGGCAAGATGCCCGCACTACAAGAGTTTCATGATTCAACTTTGTACCTCATAAGAGCGGAAACCGCTGTAGATACATTAGAGCGATCACTAAATAGAGGACTCAATGGCAAAACATCAGGATCTTCTTTCTTCCTAGAGAAGACATATAATAGGGTTTTCAGGCTTTTGGGTGGGATCATGGAAATGAATAGCCAAGTAAAAATAAAAATAAACTAACTTTAGTGCGTATATTCAGTTTCTAGAGATGATAATATCATCACAACCCGACGCTCATGTTGGGTAACATACGTCAACCCAACCTACAAATCAAGACTTTTTTCGATTTGGACAAGGTATTGATATAACTGAAACTGGTTATTGGTGCATAAATCTCACAATTTGTCTAGTTGCTGGCATTAATAAAATTATTGACGGGAGGAGTGATCATGAAATTATTAGTTCGTTGGAGCTTAACATTGGGTTTGGCTGGTAGTGTAATGTTTGCGGGAATCTTGGGAATAAATAATCTCCAAGCCTTTGCTTTGCCAGAGGAGCAAGTGATAAAAATTTTACGAGCAGTACCTGTTTTTACACTGACTAATCTCAAAGGAGAATTTTTAGTTAGTTCTCGAAATAATCAATCCAAAACTATTTCTTTTGTAGGATTTTTTATTAGTAAGGATGATGCTCAGAAATTCCTAGACAACAGGATTAAAAAAAACAATCCTAAGTTAGCAAGCACATTGAAAATTAGCTCTGTGTCTCTAGCAGAATACAATCAAATAGTATTAGAGGCTAAACAAAAACGCGATTCTGTCATTTATACTTTAGTACCTACCCAACAACAAATTGATGCAGCCAAAAACATACTGAATACGAATGGTAAGAAAGTTGAACAATTTAATGGTGTTCCTTTATTTATCCCAAAATTATTAAAAAAAGGCTATTTGACAATTCCAATTCCTCAAGAAAAGGAGCGTTTTGTTCCCATTTTTTTTGAAAAGGAACAAGCAGTGGTTATTTTAGAAGAATTCAAAAAGGCTGTTCCCAAGGAAGCAGCTAATACAGAAATTGAAGTCACAGATTTATCTTCGGTGATTGACACACTCACTAACAGTAAAGATCTCACGATGAGCAAATTTTTATTATATCCCTCACGGGAATCAATAGAATTTCTGAATTCTCTACCAAAGCAACCAAAAAAATAAAAAATCATCTTTACCTCCTGATATGTTAAAGGCAAATCAAATAGTTTCTGGATTTCAACTTTGGCAGTGGCGAAAAACCGCAATTCAAACAGCTATAGCCTCGGACATATCCCCAATGGAGGTAGATTGGCTATTATTAACAATAGCTAATTTAGACCGCTTGGCACTGCGTTTAGAATCTTTCAAAACATGGCAGCAAATCCCCATAAAATTGTCCTTAACAGAATTAGAGCAATTGTGGCAAAGGCGATTAGATGACCGTTTACCGGTTCAGTATATTGCAGGGACGACAGCTTGGCGGAAGTTTCAACTCACAGTTTCCCCTGCGGTCTTAATTCCCAGACCAGAAACAGAAATATTGATTGATTTGGCCGTAACTGCTGCTAACGGTGAAGCCAAAGCAGGTCACTGGGTGGACTTGGGAACGGGTAGTGGGGCGATCGCGCTAGGATTAGCTGAAGCATTCACAACCGCCACTATTCATGCTGTAGATATCAGTCCAGCCGCCTTAGCCATTGCTCAAACCAACGCTGAAGATTTAGGTTTTCGGGAACGGATTCAATTTTATCAAGGTTCTTGGTGGCAACCCCTAGAATCCCTCAAAGGTCAGTTTAGCGGCATGATATCAAATCCGCCCTATATCCCCAGTAATACCGTACTGACCTTACAACCAGAAGTAGTCAACCATGAACCTCATTTAGCCTTAGATGGTGGTGCAGATGGTTTAGACTATATTCGTCATTTAATTGATATTTCCCCTAATTATTTGCGTCCTGGTGGGCTGTGGTTAATTGAAATGATGGCAGGACAGGCAGAAATGGTGCGGGAATTGTTGGAAAATAATGGTAATTATATCAATATTTCCATTCATGCTGATTTAGCCGGAATTAAACGTTTTGCAGTGGCTTGTAATTGCAAATAAAAAATATCCTATAGCAACCACCTATTTCTCCTCCTTGCATTCCTCTTTGCGACTTTGCGACTCTGCGTGAGACAAAAAAGAATATTTTGCTGTTAAATAGAGGGATTCTAATTAACTAAAATTCTCACTGCCTACAACACCTTACACTGCCCATGATGCCTTAATAAATGATCACATAAAACCAAAGCCACCATAGCATCAACCATTGGCACAGCGCGGGGTAAAACACAAGGATCATGTCTTCCCTTCCCAGATAAAAGAGTTTCTTCACCTTCCTTAGTTACGGTTTTTTGTTCCTTTCTAATAGTAGCCGTCGGCTTAAAAGCCACTCTGATAATAATATTTTCACCGTTGGAAATTCCCCCTTGAATTCCGCCCGAACGGTTAGTTACTGTTCTAATTTCGCCACTTTCATCAATATAAAATTCGTCGTTATGTTCAAAACCTGTTAACAAAGTTCCATCAAAACCAGAACCGATTTCAAAACCTTTACTTGCAGGTAGTGACATCACCGCTTTTGCTAAATCTGCTTCTAATTTATCAAAAACAGGTTCGCCTAAACCCTTGGGAACATTCCGCACCACACATTCAACCACACCACCGATGGAATTACCATCTCGACCGGTTTGTTCAATTAATGAAATCATGGTATTAGCAATTTCGCCATCTGGACAACGGACAATATTGCTTTCGACATCTGCTAAAGTGACGGTATTCGGATCAACAACACCTTCTAAATCCTTAATTCGCTTGACATAAGCAATAACGTCCACATTTGCCACTTGATGTAAAATCTTTTTAGCGATCGCCCCTGCGGCTACTCTACCTATTGTCTCACGCGCCGACGACCTACCGCCACCTTGCCAATTTCTGAATCCATATTTAGCATCATAAGTAGCATCCGCATGAGAAGGGCGATATTTTTGCGCCATTTCATCATAATCTTCGGGACGAGTATTTTTATTCCTCACCAAAATAGCAATTGGTGTTCCCAGAGTTTTCCCCTCAAACACCCCAGATAAAATCTCACAGGTGTCCGCTTCTTTGCGAGGAGTCGTAATTTTACTTTGTCCTGGTCGTCTTCTATCTAACTCAAATTGAATTTCTTCGGCAGAAATTTCCAGTTGTGGGGGACAACCATCAATAATAACTCCCACACCGCCGCCGTGAGATTCGCCAAAAGTAGTGATACGGAAAAGATGACCAAAAGTGCTGCCCATGATATTCAGGAAATACAGACCGGAATATGTATTTTACATGGAGTTGGGCGATCCTGCGAAAAATCAAAAATTCCCCATGACAATCAGTTATCTTAAAGACTCTCACCTTGTCCCCTGTCACCTGTTAATAATTGAGTCTGGCAGTTAAACTAGATAAGAAAACTGTAATTTCTAGATTTGACAATTTCACCAGAAAAACAGCCATAAAGGTAACTATTATGAAAAATTTGCACAAAAAGGCTTTAATGAAACAGCATTTATCAAGTTCGTCTCAGCGTCATGTTTTAACTGGAGTCATAGCTGCTGGGTTGATGATGTTGCCGGGGCTAGTTGGTAGTAGTCCCGTTTTAGCGCAGCAAAAGCCAGAGCGGAATTCTTTAACCTATGGGCAATTGATTCAGAAGGCAGATAAAGGAGAAATTAGAAAGGTAGAATTGGATCAAACTGAACAGATAGCTAAGGTTTATTTAGCTGGACAAAAGCCGGACACCATACCTTTACAGGTGCGCCTTTTAGATCAAAATCCCGAATTAATTAATAAACTTAAAGAAAAAAACGTTGAGTTTGGTGAAGTTTCCTCCGCTGGTAATAGAGCCGCTGTGGGGTTGTTAATCAATCTGATGTGGATTTTGCCCTTAGTGGCTTTAATGCTATTGTTCCTGCGCCGTTCTGCAAATGCTTCTAACCAAGCCATGAGTTTTGGTAAATCTCGCGCTCGGTTTCAAATGGAAGCGAAAACAGGGGTAACATTTAATGATGTTGCGGGAGTCAAAGAAGCCAAAGAAGAATTAGAAGAAGTTGTGACTTTCTTGAAACTTCCAGAAAAATTCACAGCGGTAGGGGCGAAAATTCCCAAAGGGGTGCTGTTAGTTGGACCACCTGGAACTGGGAAAACCCTACTCGCAAAAGCCATTGCGGGGGAAGCAGGTGTACCTTTTTTCAGTATGTCTGGTTCGGAATTTGTAGAAATGTTCGTCGGGGTGGGTGCTTCCCGTGTCCGGGATTTGTTCAAAAAAGCGAAAGATAATGCGCCTTGTTTGATATTTATTGATGAAATTGACGCAGTAGGTAGACAACGGGGTGCGGGTATTGGTGGTGGCAATGATGAACGGGAACAAACTCTTAACCAGCTATTAACGGAAATGGATGGTTTTGAAGGAAATACGGGAATTATTATTATTGCTGCTACCAACCGTCCAGATGTCCTGGATTCGGCTTTATTACGTCCCGGACGCTTTGACAGACAGGTAATTGTGGATGTCCCCGATTTGAAGGGAAGACAGGAAATTTTGACAGTCCACGCTCAGAATAAGAAGATTGATCCTAGTGTATCTTTGGAAGCGATCGCTCGGCGCACTCCTGGTTTTACAGGTGCAGATTTAGCCAATTTACTCAACGAAGCCGCTATTCTCACCGCCAGAAGACGCAAAGAAGCTGTTACCGATTTAGAAGTTGATAATGCGATAGATAGAGTAGTTGCGGGTATGGAAGGAACTGCTTTAGTAGATAGCAAAAATAAACGCCTGATTGCTTATCATGAAGTCGGACACGCTTTGGTAGGTACGTTGGTTAAAGGTCATGATCCTGTGCAAAAAGTTACTCTCATTCCCAGAGGACAAGCACTAGGTTTAACTTGGTTTACTCCCAATGAAGAACAGGGTTTAATTTCCCGTTCCCAAATTTTAGCCCGCATTGCCGCAACTTTAGGCGGTCGTGCAGCGGAAGAAATCGTGTTTGGGAAAGGGGAAGTTACCACAGGTGCGGGAAATGACTTACAACAAGTTACCAGTCTGGCTCGACAAATGGTCACAAAATTTGGAATGTCTGATTTGGGTCCAGTTTCCTTAGAAAATCAAAACAATGATGTATTTTTAGGGCGTGACTGGATGAATAAATCAGAATATTCTGAAGACATTGCTGCTAAAATTGATGCCGCAGTTCGAGAAATTGTTAACCGCTGCTATATTCAGGCTAAGGAAATAATCCAAGAAAATCGGTTAATTTTGGAACGAGCAGTTGATTTGTTGATAGAACAAGAAACTATTGAAGGTGATCTATTCCGCACAATGGTCGCTAACCATACTCAAGTTAAAGTTACTAATGAGCAGGTGTCTGTACCCTGTTAGAAAGTTTCCTTTTCCCTTTTCCCTGTAGAAAATGCGCTACTCTATGAATATGGTTTAGAGTAGAATCAGCAGTTACGCTAATATAAATCGCCAATGGTGTTTGATCCTGACTTTTTACAAGACGACTCTGAGCAACACCCTAATCAACTTCTGAATGATCGCTTTGGGGAAAACCCAAATCAATTACTTAAATATTTACAGCATCAATCCCCCGAAGTTTTAGCCCGTGTCGCCCAAGCTGTCAGCCCTGAAATTAAACAAATCATTTCCCAGAATGTCCAAGGACTAGTGGGAGTGATACCGACAGAACATTTCAATGTCCAAATTACAACAGACCGGGACAATCTAGCGGGAATACTAGCATCGGCAATGATGACAGGTTATTTTCTCCGCCAAATGGAACAGAGGATGCAATTGGAACATTTATCCAATCAATAGGAATCAGGAGTCACCGAGTCAGGAGTCAGGAGTCAGGAGTTCACAAAGAACAAAAAAACAAAGAAAGAACACAAAGAAAGTTTCTTCCCCTCCCCCTGCTCCCCTCCCCCTGTTCCCTGTTCCCTGTTCCCTGTTCCCTGTTCCCTACTATTGGGGATAATTTCCGGCACGGACTTTAAAGATTTGAGTTTTACCATTGCGGTTGACTTCTATTGCGAGAATGTCCCCAACGGTACTTGATTCAACTATCTTCTGGACTTGGGCAGAAATTTTTATTTGTTTGCCGTTAATCTTTTGAATCACATCACCAGGAAGTAATCCTCCTGTCTGCGCTGGTGATTTTTCCATAACTTTTCTAATGACAATTCCCACATCTGGCTGAATGTTTAGTTGATCTTCCTCTTTCAGTCGCTGTTTTGTAGTTGTGGAAATATCTATCATCTCAATTCCTAAAAATGGGTGAGCAACTTCTCCTTTGGTAAATAGTTCATTGGCTACACGGAAAGCGGTTTCAATGGGGATAGCAAAACCAAGTCCTTGAGCATCAGCACGGATAGCGGTATTCACACCAATAACCTGTCCTTGAGCATTTAAAAGTGGTCCTCCAGAATTACCAGGGTTAATTGCTGCATCTGTTTGGATAAAACTCACGCGCTTATCAGGAACACCTACTTGGGCGCTAGTTCTGTCTGTGGCACTGATAATGCCAATAGTGACAGTATTATCTAAACCTAAAGGATTGCCAATTGCGATCGCCCATTGTCCAGGAATCAAATTTTGTGAATTACCTAACTTGACTATCGGCAACTTATCGGCAGAGATTTTGACTGCGGCTATATCTGTTACCGTATCAATTCCTACGACCTTTCCTTCAAAAGTCCGCCCATCTTTGAGGGTGACTTGAACTGTATCTGTGTCTGCTACTACATGAGCATTAGTTAGTAACTTACCATCTTCGGTCAGAATAAATCCTGAACCTGTCCCGCGCTCAATTTTTTCTGAGGGCATTAGTCGTTCATCCTCTTTGAAAAAATGCCGAAATAAGGGATTTTTAAAAGCTTCAGTCATCGGATTTGATATTTTCCGAATTGCATTAATCCGCACAACCGCAGGACCAACTTTGCTGACAGCAGTGGCGATAAAATTGACATTATCACCTCCAGGAGAATTGAGTATGCCATTGACAGGTTGGGAAACAACAGATTCAGCAGGTAAAGTTACCGCCACATTTTTTAACTGTTGAAATGAAAGATTGTGTGTCCAAAAATAACGACTAGCAAAGACACCACCACCAGAGCTAATTACCACCAAACCTAGATAAACAGCCAGTTGTTTCAAAGATAACTTCATAATAATTAAGAATAATGGCGCTCAAGGACAGATGGAAGCTTATCTCTTTAGTGTAGTCAAGCAAACGTTCAGTGAACAGATCATTTGACATATAAATATTAGAAATTTGTCAGCATATTCGGGGATCATATCTACTTCTGGAATTTCATCATGAATTTACTCAAAATAGGTAGTAGAAAGATAGAGGAAAAACTTTATCCTATCTTTAACAATTCCCCACTAAAATCTAAAAATTAGCGATTTCTGGACTTATTTGCATGAAATTTTCCTATTGTTCACTATGTTTTTTGAGCTTATTTAGCACTTTGGGTTTATTATCCATACTGCCACAGTCACAAAGCGTTAATGCTAGTCCAGGAAGTTGCCCGGTTCCCGCTTTAGCTCGTATCCAACGTCATCAAGTTAATCGTGGTGAAACTTTAGCAACTATAGCTAATCGCTATAATTTAGCACCAGAAACAATTATTGGGATTAATCCATCCGTGAAGAATGGGGTAGTAAATCCAGGAACAGAACTGCAAATTCTCCCTTTCAATGGCATTGTTGTCGAAGTTCCTCGTAATCAAAACTGGAAACAAATAGCATCTAAGTATAAAGTCCGTCCAGATACAGTATTTGAAATCAATGGTTGTCAGAAAACCCCTAAATTTGTCTTTTTACCGATACTTCCAGGGGTAATTACTGCTCCTGCTGCTACTTCTGGGACAATTGCTACCGCACCTAGTACCCCGGCTGGAAACATTACTGGTTATCCCTTGCCAAGTAGTACAGATGTTGCATTAGCTTATGGTTGGCAAATTCACCCGATTACAGGAGATGTTTTCTTTCATAGTGGCGTAGATTTGTTAGCACCAGTAAATACTCCTGTGACAGCGATCGCTCCTGGAATCATCGTCTTTGCCAAGGAACAAGGTAGTTATGGCAAGTTAGTCATTATTAACCACGCAGGTGGCTTACAAAGCCGTTACGCCCAACTTGACAGCATCAAAGTTACTCTCGGTCAAACAGTCAACAAAGGCGATATTTTGGGAGCAGTCGGAACTACCGGACAACCAACCTCCACACAACCTCATCTTCATTTTGAAATGCGTTCTAACGGTTCCCTCGGTTGGGAAGCAAAAAATCCCAAAGAGTTTTTAAAGTGAGGAGTATGGCTAACGCCACGCTTCGCTATCAGGAATTCAGGAATTCAGGAATTCAGGAGTTCAGGAGTCAGAAGGAAGAATAAAACTACCCAATGACAACGGACAACTGACAACTGACCAATCCGATTAAAACTTCGGGACGCAAAATAGAATGATTTTCTGTTAAGGGTGTGATGTTAGTTGCGGCTGGTATTGGGTGTACTCCTTGGGAATTGACCCTTGTCTAATTTGTGATCATCTGGGAAATTGAGAACAGGTAAGCGATCGCCTCGTAATAATTCTTCACTTGCTTCACCCAGTCCGATTAATGCCTCGCCCGTAGCTTTTTGAGCCATGAGTAGCATCAGTATAGATACTGTACCAACTTGTAAAAGACAAGCAGGGGAAATAGTGAATGCAATGCAATTTAATCCAGATTGAGAAAAGAACTGTTGGTTTACGGATGGCATTGTAATTTTCAGTAATTAGTAGACGTTTATTTAGTCATCTTCAGATGACTTTTGCTATGAGACTGGGAATTTATTCCCAGGCGGGCTACGGTATATTACATCAATGTTAACAGTAGAAAAATATAGCAGGAAACGGGGAAAAGGTTAAAACTATTTTGGTGTCTGATAGCACCGCATAATGTTGGTAATGTTTTATTTATCCCTTGCAGAAGGTATTGACTCCTTGGCGCAGCACCCCTACCTCCTGATTTCTAAACTCTTGATATAAGACTATCTTTGTCAATTTTGCAAGCTGCAAAGGTAACAAAATTGTTAAAAAAAACGGCAAAATGTGATAATTCTATGATTCTAGTTGACAAGTACAGCCGAAATTCCCCAATACAACCTTGCTGTTAAATTCCACCGCCCATGAAAACAGTATTACTTGATAATCGTCAAAATTCCTTAGTGCAATGGGTAAGCCAAGCAACAGGTATAAATACTTTCGGGGTAAAAGTCCGATTGCTAGGTAATGACCTACATATTCTCTGTGAAAGCGTTGAATGTCCACAACGTTGGCAAACCTTATCGGAGTTACTGCAAGCGCTACAGCAAACCGATGTAGATACCCTTACCAATGACGAACAACCGTCAATATACCAGATATTAATTTATGGTCGAAAAAAAGGGGAACACCGTCCCGAATGGTGTCATCGGGTGTACTTGAACCAACTAGAGCAACATTTAGAACAGGTAAAACAGTCACTATTATCACAAACAGAAACGCCTATAAATCCCGGTGGCTCGTTAATTATCTCTAATGAGAGTCTGGCACGCCAAGGAGATGCCGATGCCATTGCTCGCTATTTGAGCGAACATCTCAGCCATTTAGGGATAGCAGTACAGGTAAAAATTCAACCCTCTCCGGCGAAAAATAACTCTCAGATAGTCGTTAATCGTCTGTGGGTATTTTGTCAGTCTAGCTATAGCCCCGATCCATCATTACTGGCAGAAACGGTAGCCCAAAAGCTCAGATATTTGCAGCTTGTTGGTTATCAGGATGGGATCATTGTAGCCCAAGTTCGCGGGGAAACCGACCCAGATTGGCGGGTAAGAGTAGATTTAACACCTCCAGAGGTGATGTTAAAAGAATGGGCGCGGTGGGGAGATGTGCAAGCGATCGCTAAAATATTAACAGAGGAATTATCAGGGTTCAAAATAGCACTAGAAACTTCTCTCAGAGAATCTACTTTACACATATTTTGTACTCCAGCTTTTGACCCCTTAGAAACCGCCCCTGCACCAGATAAAGAAACCGCGCTACATTCCATTGTCCCCCTGCTAAAAAATATTGCTCCTCAAGCTATTATCTCAGCCGCCATATACGGACAAAAAACAGCGGATAAAAAACCAATTTGGATAGACTGGGTATCTTTACCAGCATCCCAGCATCCCACCCTAGTGACATCTGCTTGGGAACTTGCCCGTACAGGTGATCAACCAGCAATTATTTTTTTACTAGAGCGGTTGCTTAATCCTGACCTAGATTGGCGATTGAAAACAGGTGGTATTCGGGTATTACTAGTTTGCAAAGAATATTTATTACACATCATGTGTGATGCTACCGTTTGTCCCACACGCCATCAAGTTTCTCGGAAAGTGACTCAATTTATCCGCCAACTGAAAATTCATGGTATTACAGGTGTCCGTGTTTATGGTCGTCGTGCTGGTGATAAAGAACCCGTATGGCATCATGGAGTTGATCTAGAAGAACGTTCTCGATTAGTCCCCGAAGCAACACCAGAATTTGCTGCTACATCAGAATATGTAAATTCCCTGATGATCGGTGAAAACGGTGAAGAAATTTTGCGTCCTGATTTAACAAATACAAAAGTACAAAGTTTTATCAAAGAAAAAACAAAAAATTGGTTAACAAATACCAATAAAATCATCAGAAATTTACTTTTAAACAGTCAACTATTTACATCATCTAATCAAGAAATAGATGAAAATCCCGACAATCAAGGAATTAGCAGTGGAATGATTTGGCTGGCATTAGGATTACTTCTCGCATTACAAAGTGATTTCATGTTAGGCTATGTTGTCGCCCATACTATTAAGAATTCACCAAAAGCTACTAATAATACTATTTCGCCCTTATCCTCACAAGCCCAAGCATCTTTACCATTACCAAATAATCAGAAAACATCATTTTTAAATCAATCAGGAACAACCGAATTACCTAATAATAATCAAGCTGCTTTTAATGCTTCTGAATTTATCAATGAAAATGGTTCTCAATCAGAAAATTTACCAGCCGCACCATTAAAAGAAAAAGCTACAGCTACAGCGATTTTATTAGCAGCTAGATCACAAACGCCCAGTTTTAATGCTAGGCAATTAGATGAACAATTAGCCCTCTATAAACATCGTTTAAACACCAAAAAACGTCCACCAGATGTTTTGATTATTGGTTCTTCTCGCGCCCTGAGAGGAGTTGATCCTGTCGCCCTTTCTAAAGCTTTAGTCACCCAAAATTATAGCAATATTGATATATTTAACTTTGGTATTAATGGAGCAACAGCCCAAGTCGTTGACGTTCTTATCCGTCAGGTTTTAAAACCTGAAGAATTGCCAAAAGTTATTTTATGGGCAGATGGTTCTCGCGCCTTTAATAATGGCAGAGAAGATATTACTTTCAATGCAATTGAAACCTCACCAGGATACAAGGAAATATTGCAAAAAGCCAAAACAACGGTCAAAAATAATGAATTTCCTCATAACCCAGAAGATGGAAAAGAAAAAATTAGTAGTAAACCTAAGATAGAAGATATTAGTATCTATCAAGTCGCTAACGATTCGTTAAATCAGTCTGTAGCTAATTTATCTGCTAGTTATAAAAACCGTGATCAAATTAAAATTCTTCTCCAAAAACAACTTCAATATCTACCTTTTAGCTATCAAAATCCCCCGATTAAATCAAAAATTAATCTCACCCATGATTCTGAAATAGACAATAATTTTTCTCTCCCCGGAGTTGATTTTGATGGATTCTTACCTTTATCTATTCGCTTTAATCCCAGCACATATTATCAAAAACACCCCAAAGTTTCTGGAGATTACGACAACGATTATAAATCTTTCCAATTAGCAGGTAAACAAGATCAGGCATTCCATTCTATGTTAGAGTTTACCAAAAATAATAAGATCTCCCTTGTCTTTGTCAATATGCCCCTTACTTCAGATTATTTAGATCCTGTACGCACAAAATATGAACAACAGTTTCAAGAGTATTTATTAAGCTTTACCAATCATCCTCAATTTATATATCGTGATTTAAGTCAGCTATGGCCAAAAGCAAATGATTACTTTTCAGATCCTAGTCACCTCAATCGCTATGGTGCTTATGAAGTATCAAAAAAACTGGCTATAGATCCAATGATTAGCTGGCCAACAAAGTGATTAAATAGGGAAGAGAAAAAAATACTTATCTTCTTTCTTCCCAATCACAAATTCAAAATCATAAATTAATCAAAAATGAAATTTATATCAATTTTTTACGGGCTGTTTTTGTTGAGTGTTTTAGGAATCTACTGGACTGTTAATTTAGCAAATATAAGATTATGGATACTGCTAATAGCCAGCCTTGTTTTCTACGCATCTTTGCACATTCAATATTTACCATTACTTTTAGCACTAACTTTTATTAACTTCCGTCTAGGTTTAGAAATTGGCAGCAATACTTCACCAGGAAAGCATTCTCAAAACTGGAATTTATCTAACGAAGAACGGCAATTTACCCAAGCTGACTGGAATCAACGTCGTCTCAAAGTGTTGTCGATTGGTATAGGTTTTAATGTTTTTATTCTTTTAGGTTTTAAATACATAAATTATTTCCTAAATTTAGTTTTTAATCAGCCGACAAATTCACCAGAATCATTAATTAAGTTAGTTGCACCTTTAGGAATTTCTTTCTTTACATTTGAATGTATTGCTTATTTAATAGATGTTTATCGTGGTGCTACTGCTACTACTAAATTTATCCAATTTGCCACATATAAATTATTTTTTGCCAAACTAATTTCTGGGCCAATTACTCGTTACCATAATTTAGCAATTCAATTTGATACCCTAAGATTTCCCAGCATTGATAGAGTTGCTGAAGGACTGTGGTTAATTGCTAGAGGTGCGGTTAAAAAAGGTATTTTCGCTGATAATTTGGGTATATTTGTGGATTTATGCTTTGGTAACTTACAAAGAGCAGGTAGTACAGATTTGTGGTTAGCTACCTTTGCTTATGGCTTGCAACTATATTTAGATTTCAATGGTTATGTTGATATTGCTCGTGGTAGTGCTTTACTATTTGGTTTAGTTTTACCGGAAAATTTTGATTTTCCCTATTTCAGTACCAGTATTGCCGATTTTTGGCGACGCTGGCACATCACATTGGGTGATTGGTTGCGTAATTATCTTTATTTTCCTTTAGGTGGTTCTCGACGTGGATTAATGCGTACCTGCGGAAATTTATTAATAGTAATGCTAATAGCTGGTATCTGGCACGGTTCAGCTTGGGGTTTTATTATTTGGGGTGTATTGCATGGTATCGCTTTAGCTGGGCATCGTCTCATTAGTGTATTAAGCGATCGCTTGACAATTCTTAACTTATTTTGGAAAAACCCGCTAGGAATAATTTTTGCTTGGTTTTTGACACAAATCATGGTTTTTACATCTTGGATTTGGTTTCGTCTCCCCAACCTCCAAGACTCTGCTTTAGTTATTCAGCATCTTTGGGGTCATGGGGGTGATCAACAATTTGCCGCAAAGGTCTATATAGAAGCTCTAAATATGAGTCAATATCAAATTTCTTATTTGCTGCTCGGCATAGCTTTGCTGATGAGTATTTCTTATGCTTTTAAACGAGAAATGAAATTAGAGTTTAGCTGGCCAATTAAAATTGTTTTTGTCCCCTTATGCTTTTATGCGGTTTGGTTACTAGCGCCTGAAGGCAGTTTACCTTATATATACTTTGATTTTTAGGAGTGAATTTGCGGCTGCAATTTCTGTAAACCTCATTACATTAGGAAAACATATAACTGATATAACTAATACTAATTCTAATTATCTTTACAAATTTAAACTTATCCTCTAATGTTGTATACAGGTAGGCAAAACCACCTACCAACATCATAAAAAAATAAAGCAATTATAAAATGACCACAACCTTACAACAGCGCTCAACCGCTAACGTATGGGATCGCTTCTGCGAGTGGATCACCAGCACCGACAACCGGATTTATATCGGTTGGTTTGGAGTATTGATGATCCCTACCCTGTTAGCCGCTACTACCTGCTTCATCATCGCTTTCATCGCTGCGCCTCCCGTTGACATTGACGGTATCCGTGAGCCAGTTGCAGGTTCTTTGATCTACGGAAACAACATCATCTCTGGTGCAGTTGTTCCTTCCTCTAACGCTATCGGTTTGCACTTCTACCCAATCTGGGAAGCAGCTTCCTTAGATGAGTGGTTGTACAACGGTGGACCTTACCAATTGGTAGTATTCCACTTCTTAATCGGTGCAGCTTGCTACTTAGGCCGTGAGTGGGAACTTTCTTACCGTTTGGGTATGCGTCCTTGGATCTGTGTAGCTTTCTCTGCACCTTTAGCAGCAGCTACCGCAGTATTCTTGATCTACCCAATTGGTCAAGGTTCATTCTCCGATGGTATGCCTTTGGGTATCTCTGGAACATTCAACTTCATGATCGTGTTCCAAGCTGAACACAACATCTTGATGCACCCCTTCCATATGTTGGGTGTAGCTGGTGTATTCGGTGGTTCTTTGTTCTCTGCAATGCACGGTTCTTTGGTAACTTCTTCCTTGGTTAAGGAAACAACTGAAACCGAATCTCAAAACTACGGTTACAAGTTCGGTCAAGAAGAAGAAACCTACAACATCGTTGCAGCCCACGGCTACTTCGGTCGTTTGATTTTCCAATATGCTTCTTTCAACAACAGCCGTCAATTACACTTCTTACTAGCTGCATGGCCAGTATTTGGTATTTGGTTCACCGCTTTGGGCGTCAGCACAATGGCGTTCAACTTGAACGGTTTCAACTTCAACCAATCCGTCATTGATTCTCAAGGTCGCGTTATCGCTACTTGGGCTGACGTAATCAACCGCGCTAACTTAGGTATGGAAGTAATGCACGAGCGTAACGCTCACAACTTCCCCCTAGACTTGGCTGCTAGTGATGTTGCTCCTGTTGCAATGAGCGCTCCTGCAATCAACGGTTAATAATTAAAGCTTTGTTAATAGCTTAATTACAGAATCACCCTCCAGAAATGGGGGGTGTTTTTGTTTTGGATATAAAGTCAGCAGCTACCAATCCTTTCCTTAAATCAATGGTTTGGGGTAACTAAGTAACTAAGTAACTAAGTATAAATTATCAATAAATTTATCATCAGGCAGGTAATTTGGACAATTATTTGCTGTTTTTGCATGAAAGCGGTTTCTAAAAAAATAACAGTATATAGGTATATCTTTCCCTTTATCAACAAGTAGTCTATGATGGTGACAGAAAAAACAATTTTTATATAAAGATAATAATAGAGAAGCATTATTCTCAATATTTTCATGAGAGTTTATTGTGTTTTTAAAACCATTAATACATATACCATGACAGAAATCTTTTTTTTGTTCCCTGTTAAAATTCCAGAAATCTATTTTCTCATTTTCTGACAAAAGCTTATTATTAATCGGCTTAATATCAAGTTCACTGTTGATGTTCAATTCAATAATACGCTGTTCTGATTGCCTTTTTTCTAGGGTAGACTTATGGGTTACTGCTATCTCTACAAAAATCTTTTGTCCGTTTTCATGACTAAGTAGCAAGTCAGGAATAAACGAACCATCTTTGGGTTCTAACTTAATGAGGTTAAAGTATTGAGTTAAATCAAATTTATGTTTACCCTTACTGAAAATGCAGGGAATTAGCAATTTTTCCTCGTGAAAGCTACAGTATTTAGTAAAGTTGATTTCTATCCAAAAAGGTTGATTTTCTTGCAAACAAGTATTATAAATTTCGTGAAATCTGAACTTTGCCAATTTGTGCAAGTAAGTTTCATGAGAACATTCAATATCTACTTTATGCCGAAAATGCTTTCTCCTTGTTTGTCCCAAGACAGGAAGTAGGAGATTATCGCATGATATACACTTGAATTGTTCACGTCTGACTTCTGAACCAGCAATTAAACTATCAATATTTATAGTTTTACCACTCGAATTGATAGCGTATTGGTATTGTACAGTTTCCATATCAACTAATAAGATTTATACCATTAATTCTAGTATACTAAAATTATGGTAATACATAGATCGAAGGTTTCTTAATGGATACTCGCAGTATCGAGAATCTGAGGCGTTGTATCAACGGTAGAATGGGTGGGAATGTTCATAATTAAAACCTTATGCCTAGTACAGCTAATTTTCTGCAATATACCCAATGGTCAGGTATTGCGACAATAGTATTTGCAGTCCTGACAATCTTAGCTTTCATTCTTAAATGGGGCTTTCGCTTTCGACTGGTGGGTGCAACTGGCTTTATGCTGGTACTGACAGGGGGATTATTTTCACTTTCCCTCGTTCCCCTGAGTCGCACAATTATTCCTGGTGCTGTCAAGTACAGCCTAGTTTATGATAACGGTTCTAACCAAACAGTAATTGCCGTCGCACCAGAAATTACTCCCACAGAATTAGAAGCAACTTTACGTCAAGCAGCTAGTAACCTTTATTCCTATGGTCGCTTAGGTACTGGTGGTAGTAAGGAAATGATAGTCCGCGCTCGCACTATTATCCACCCAGAAATAGGGTTATCTGTACCGCTGTACTTGGGTCAAATAAATCGCACTTTGGTCAGTCGTGAAGACCCAGAAATGGCGGTAGAAGTTTATTTAGATAAATTTGCTTCATTACCAAAACCCACTGCTTTATAGGTAATTGGTAATTGGGAATGGGTAATTGGGAAGAAAAATATTCTCCTCTTCCCCCTGCCCCCTGCTTCTTTCTTGTTTGCACATTTTTTGGTCATCTATCATACAATAAAGATTATTTTAAAATTTGATTAAGAAATATCAATAGTTTTGGCAAAATCAAGATCATGCCTAATCAACATTCTACTGAAACTTTGTCCACTCAAACCTCTAGTTCATTTTTCAGCCTTTCTGTTTCCCCTGGGAAAGTAATTCGCGGTGCGGGTGTGTTGTCAACCGTTGCGGGTGAAGTTGCTAATTTGGGAACTCGTCCCTTAATTATTGCTGGAAATCAGACTCTCAATCTGAGTCAAGAGAGTTTACAATCTCTTTGCCAATCTCCAGAATTACATCCTTTGTCAGTTTCCTATGGTGCTGATTGTTGTGAAGCTAGTTTGAAAGCCTTACGCAAAGCCGCTAAAGAACATAAAGCTGATCTGATTATCGGGATTGGTGGTGGTAAAGCCCTAGATACGGCTAAATTAGTCGCCCACCAATTGACATTACCAATTGTCACAATTCCCACTTCTGGGGCTACCTGTGCGGCTTGGACTGCCCTTTCTAATGTCTATTCAGAAACTGGGGCGTTTTTATATGATGTGGCTTTATCTCGCTGTCCTGATTTGCTGATTTTGGATTATAATTTAGTTCAGACTGCACCTCCAAGCACATTAATAGCAGGAATTGGGGATGCGATCGCTAAATGGTATGAAGCATCAGTAAGTAGTGGGCATTTGCAACAAACTTTAATTATTGCTGCGGTTCAACAAGCGCGAATTTTACGCGATATTTTATTGCAAAAGTCTGCTGCTGCGTTACAGTTTCCGGGTGGGGAAGTTTGGCAAGAAGTTGTGGACGCAACTGTACTCCTAGCTGGAGTAATTGGGGGACTTGGTGGGGCGCAATGTCGCACAGTCGCTGCCCATGCAGTTCATAATGGCTTAACTCATATTTCTGGACATGGTAGTATTCACGGGGAAAAGGTCGCTTATGGTATCCTGGTACAACTGCGGTTAGAAGAAATGATCCAAGGAAATCAATTAGCAGCGTCAGCAAGACAACAATTGTTGAAGTTCTATGCAGAGATTGGACTACCCCAAAAATTAGCAGATTTGGGATTAGGTAATATCACTCTGGGTGAGTTACAAACAGCAGCGGAAATTAGTTTAGAACCTAATTCTGATATCCACCGTCTACCGTTTAATGTAGCGTTGGAACAATTGATGGCCGCAATGGTTTCTACCACTGCACCAATAGATATTAATCGTGTTTCCACCAGGGGAATAAGTGACGAGGTGAAGGAATGAGTTTGAGTTGGATTTCTCCCGCAGAACGGATACAAAAATTGCCGCCTTATGTGTTTGCCCGTTTGGACGAATTAAAGGCTAAGGCTAGAGAACAAGGGTTAGATTTGATTGATTTGGGTATGGGTAATCCTGATGGACCTACTCCCCAACCAGTGATAGAAGCCGCAATTGCAGCTTTGCAAAATCCCGCTAATCACGGTTATCCCCCATTTGAAGGAACGGCTAGTTTCCGTAAGGCGATTACTCAATGGTATCATCGCCGTTATGGTGTTACCCTTGATCCTGATAGTGAGGCTTTACCCTTACTCGGTTCTAAGGAAGGTTTGGGGCATTTAGCGATCGCCTATATTAATCCTGGTGATACTGTATTAGTACCTTCACCATCTTACCCTGTGCATTTTCGTGGACCGATTATTGCTGGGGGAGTTATTCACAATTTAATTCTCAAGGAAGAAAATAATTGGTTAATTGATTTAGCAGCTATTCCTGAGGAAGTGGCTAGAAAAGCGAAAATCCTCTATTTCAATTATCCTAGTAATCCTACCGCAGCCACAGCCCCCCGCGAATTTTTTGAGGAAATTGTGGCCTTTGCACGGAAGTATGAAATCCTTTTAGTCCATGATTTATGTTATGCAGAATTAGCTTTTGATGGTTATCAACCCACTAGCTTGTTAGAAATTCCTGGTGCTAAGGAGATTGGTGTCGAGTTTCACACTCTCTCTAAAACCTATAATATGGCAGGTTGGCGCGTTGGTTTTGTTGTCGGAAATCGTCACGTTATCCAAGGTTTGCGGACTCTGAAAACCAATTTAGATTATGGCATTTTTTCGGCTTTACAAACAGCAGCAGAAACAGCTTTGCAACTTCCTGATTCTTATTTACATGAAGTGCAACAACGTTACCGCGTTCGTCGAGATTTTTTAATAGATGGTTTGGGTAAGTTAGGGTGGAATATTCCCAAAACGGAAGCAACTATGTATTTGTGGATAAAATGTCCGGTGGGAATGAATTCTACAGATTTTGCTTTGAATGTTTTACAGCAAACTGGGGTGGTTTTGACTCCTGGAAATGCCTTTGGTGTGGGTGGTGAAGGCTATGTGAGAATTAGTTTAATTGCAGATTGCGATCGCTTGGGTGAAGCTTTACAAAGATTCAAGGAAGCGGGGATTTGCTATCAGTCGGAAGTTTCTGTTTCTGCGTGATCATTAAGGTGATATGGGATAGGGGGAAATAACCAATTACCAATCACCTCAAATCTGTTTAAATTTATGATAATCAGGAATTTTTATGATTTTAACCAGTTTTCTAAGATCAGATTAGTAATATTTTCAAAATCACGAGTATTATCAGTTACTAAAATGTAATTTTGAGAAATAGCAACAGCAGCAATTAAAGCATCTAATTGTCCAGTTGGTTTTCCAATTTTTCTAAGTTCATTTTGAATTTTTCCAAATTCAATTGCTGCTTTTTCATCAAAATCTATCATCGGTAATAGATTAGCAAACTTCTTTAAATTATCTAAATTACGTTCGACTTTAGTTGAACAATAAACTCCTTTGTACAATTCTGCTAAAACTAAACTAGAAAGATAGCAAGATTGATATTTTTCATGAAACTGTGATACAACATTTTCATTAGCTTTAAGTATCGCAATACAAATATTAGTATCTAGCAAGTACATAATTTTAACTATCTAAATTAATTTCACGTCCTAAATCTTGATGACGTTCCTGATTAATAATATCAAAAATTTCATCAATTTCTGTATCATCTTTCCATAAACCAATAACAGCTTCTAACTCTTGCCATTTGGGTTGTTTAATTATTAAGTTATCTGGTATTTCTATAGAAATTTTTACTCCATCAGGTAGAAGAATTTTATCTAATATTTGATCTAATAATTCTATGGTGTTACCTTTGATAATTCCTTGTATTTTCATGATTTATTCCTTCATTAAATATCCAAGTTATGATTCATTGTAACCTACAATTTCAGCTTTTTTATCCATATACCCAACATAGCTAGAAGAGTACATACTATAGTAGCAATAATGCTTAAAACTAAAGATGCTAAAAAGGGATTTTTTGGTAATGAAGGTAGGTTAATTTTATCAATGTGTTGAACTATAATACCCGAAACTATCGCACCACCACCAAAACCGATTCCTAATATTTGTACTGTTGTTTCTAAAGAGCGATCGCTTTTAGCTTGTTCTATTTCCACTATACCACGAATTGAGTTAATGGCTTGATCTAATAATTGTGAACCATGTTGAAAATAGCCTAAATCGGCTTGAATTTGCCGTTTAAAGGTGACACAATTCTTATTTAGGAAAATTTCTAGAAAATCTAGATTTTCACCGTTTAAATTATGTTTAATTTGTGCTAATTTATCGCTATAATTATCTGCATTAATCACAATTGTATTTTGGGAATCTTCTAAACTTAAAAGTAATCTGGTGTATTCAAGTGCTAATCTAGGAAACGCTTTTAACTGGTTTTGTAATTTCTTTAAATCCTTTCTGGTTATATCTTGATTGTTTTCCAGTTCGAGAATTTTATTAACTTCAGATTCTATATCTCTATACTTTTTATCTAAGTCTTTATATATAGCCCGACTGTCTTTATAAGCTTTGATTATCTTACTATGACGAAAAAACAAATCTAGTAATTCTGAACAAGATTGTTCAAATTTATTTCCAGTTTCTTGTTTTGTAAATAAACAAATTAAAACTTGTTGATATTGACTAGATTGATTTGGTAAACCATATTCAAATATCGGACTACCAAATAATTGACCTTGACGATAAAAAGATGGAATTGTATTTTGATTAGGGAAAATTTGCTTTAAACATTCATCAGCTATTTTTTGATGATCATTTTGAATTTTAGCATTATTTATCCAAGCTGTAATTAAAATAGTTTGTCCCAGAAATAAAGGATTTAATGGTAAAATTAAGCAATTATTGGGATTTAAAAGTTTGAGAAAATCAGTTTCTACATCTTCCGTAGGTTGGTTATTTTCCTGTTTTGGACGACGTAAATTTAACCACAAACCGTAACTATCAGAAATTCGACAAGGATAAGCGAAACCTGTAATTAAAATATCTTGTTGAGGACTTGGGTTAACATTCCCCTCCAAATATACAGCTACTTCATTTTGATCATTCAGAATATCTACTTTATTAAATCCCTCATCTTTTTTAACATCAATTTTTTGACTGAGTTGTAAATCTTGTTTGAGAACTTCTTTAAGAATATCATTACCACGTTCCCAGATAAAGTTTAAATGTTGACTATCTATATTATCATCAAAATTTGAGCCTTTATAAAGTTGAAAAGTGAAAACGTGAATATTAGGTGCATATATTTTCATAATTTAGCTATACCAAATACGACTGAAATGTGAATTTTGACAAGATTAAAAAAACAGTTAATTTAAGCCCTGGTAACTGAAAATCGCCGCTACACAAACAAATTCCGCCCGCGCAGACTAACCAAAAATCAAGGATTTGATTTTGTCTGTGTAGACGGGATTTCTAACCACCAGTTTAACTTGTATAATCAACCGATTTATTCATTTTTAATTATGGGTTTTGGGCTGGTGTCTTTTTTTCTTTCAGTTTTTCTACTTCCTCTTGTAAAAGTCGGTAGCGATTTTCTACGGTGTTTTCTTCATTTTCTGGTTTAGTTCTAGGGACTCTACCAATTTCCCTTTCCCGTTTTTCTAAAAAGACTGCATTTCTAACTTTTTCATAGTCAAGATACCATTGACGGATAGCTTCTGCAACTACTTCCGGAGGTTCAGTTTCTATACCAGCGATAGTTTTTTGTAATTCTGTGATAGCATCTAAAGAAACGTCGGAAAAAACATAATCTTGGTTTCTCACGACTTCGGTAAATGCTTGGATAATTTGATTAGCTTCCATAGGTTTAGTTTGTGAATTGATTAGTATTTTAGCTGATTTTAACTCGTTCCCAGACTCTGGCTGGGAATGCAGTTTTTCAGGCTCGGCCTGAAGTAAAATGATATAGTGGAGGTAGAGCCTCTGCAATTCATTCCCGGTCAGAGACAGGGAACGAGGGAAAACGCACTCGCATAAACTAGAAAGTCAAAATTTATAAAAATTGATTCTAGGATTAATATAGTCGGTTTTAACCGACTTTAGCTTTTAGACAGAGAATTTATTCTCTGGCTTAAGAATACATCAATTTTCATTAATTTGACACTTACAATCACTGCTAAATCTCTACATGAAATAATACGAAATTTTTGATAATGTTGGGTTTCACTTTGTCAACTCAACCTACATTACAGGAGAAACAGCACAAAAAGCAGCCCAAAAATATGGTTGGTTAAATGGTTGATGTTCGGGTCTACATTGCTTAGATAATGAATTAATAATGTTCTCTTTTTGTTCCTCCTTTATTTCAGTTTTCTGCTTCAACCAATCAATGATTTCTACCTGTGTGGCTTTGCGTAACCATTCCTGGACTGTGTTTAATGCCAATGTGATATCCTGGGGTTTATTGGCGATATTTTCATATAATTTAATCATTAAAATAGCGGTGTGAACATCACTCACAGTCCACAAACTGCTAACAATATTAACTGCACCGGCTTTCATAAAACCACTGGATAAACCAATAAATTCATCACTGTTATTTCTAACATCAATTACGCCGGTTTCGCAAGCAGAAAGACAAACAAGATAACATTGAGGGAGATTTAATTCTAAGATATCTGCTAATGTCAAACATTTTGATAAATCAATAGCAGTTTCTTCATTAATTCTCACATAACGAGATGAATATGTTGTCAAAAGTGAAGGATTAACTTCCGACTCAGCAAGTTGTAAAGCTGATTTTAAAGGTGATTCTAAATCAAAACTACCGTGACAAGAAAAATGTAACCATTGGGAATTAGTAAAGTTATTAAATGTGGTAGTTTCTTGTAAATTGGCTTTGCTGGCCTCATTATTTTTGAGGATTTGCTGGGGGTAGAAATTAGCTGCAATTGTTTCCACTTCAGTGTTAGTAAAAGGTAAATTGTTATTAGGATCTTGAATTGCAAATAGGTTACTTAATCTTGTTCTCTCTCCTTCTAGGAGAGAGTTAGACAGAGGTTCTAATCTTGTTCTCTCTCTTTGTAGAATAGGGTTAGAAAGACGTTCTTTAGCAATATTCAAAAGTTGACAACTGGGTGCATAACTGACACCACCAGGATATTTATCAAATAAATATTCTGAATTTGTAGATAAAGGAATAGCATGAAAAGGTAATAAGTGTAAATAACGGTGGGGAATGATAATTATTTTTTGAATATCCTTTGGAACTTGGGCAATTATTTCATTAATATGGAAAATTTCTGCAAGTTTGGTAAGTTGATCATTTAAATTATTTCGCCATTTGTTACGGTCGGAATAGTAAAGGGTGATATATTCATCATAAACCCAATCTATGAGTTGATCTAAATCTTCCTCTGTAGATTTCCAAATTATTGGTTTATCGTTGTTTTTGGTAATAATGAAAGCCCGGAAACAATCATTAAAAATGTAAAATTGAATAATTGCAGTTTTCTCATCTAACAGATTTTGAATTTCTGAATATTCAATTGGTGTAAAATCAACCTTTTCAGCAATCAATTCTACTAAATTGCGGGTTTTACTGCGTTCAATATAACTGATAGCTTCCCTTTCTTTACCCAATGCTAAACAAACTTCCACCATGCTTACAAAAAGTTTATTCCATTCTTCCGCTTGTTTGCGTTTACTTTCTTCCCCAGAAATAATTTCCCCCCGTATATCTTCAACTGTGACAAGGGCAGATTTAAAGGTATCGTAAGCTAAATCAAACTGTTGTGAATCTTGATAAAGAATACCCAAATTGAATAAAGTTTGAGCATTTTCTACAGGAAAATCGGTGCGGGTATAAACTTCTAAAGCTTGCTGATAAGCTGCAATGGCATTTTCCAGATTATCCGCTTTATCTCCCCTGATTCTATCTCTGTAGGCATTCCCCAGATTATTTTGCGTCATTGCCCAATCTACAGGAAAATCGGTGCGGGTATAAACTTCTAAAGCTTGCTGATAAGCTGCAATGGCATTTTCCAGATTATCCGCTTTATCTCCCCTGATTCTATCTCTGTAGGCATTCCCCAGATTATTTTGCGTCGTTGCCCAATCTACAGGAAAATCGGTGCGGGTATAAACTTCTAAAGCTTGCTGATAAGCTGCAATGGCATTTTCCAGATTATCCGCTTTATCTCCCCTGATTCTATCACTGTAGGCAGTCCCCAGATTATTTTGCGTCATTGCCCATTGTACAGGAAAATCGGTGCGGGTATAAACTTCTAAAGCTTGCTGATAAGCTGCAATGGCATTTTCCAGATTATCCGCTTTATCTCCCCTGATTCTATCACTGTAGGCAGTCCCCAGATTATTTTGCGTCATTGCCCATTGTACAGGAAAATCGGTGCGGGTATAAACTTCTAAAGCTTGCTGATAAGCTGCAATGGCATTTTCCAGATTCTCCGCTTTATCTCCCCTGATTCTATTTCTGTAGGCTATCCCCAGATTATTTTGTAAATTTCCCCATTGTTCTGGAGAAGTATCACGGGTGAAAACAGTGGAAACTATTTCATAACCAGTAATAGCAATTTCCACATTATCGGCTTTGTTACCTAAAGGAAATTGCTGTATCAGATTACTAAACTCACCTATCACTACAGCGAAAAATTGTTTTGCGTCTGGTTCTGCTTCTTCTAGTAGACCTGTCCGAAGCTGTAATAATTTAACAAAGGTGAGATTAAGTTTATCCCTATTTGCAGCCAGTAAAGGGTAAACTACCTGGGGATTACCTCGACTTTCTGCGGTAGCTTGTAATACTTCTAATAAAAATTGTAAATAGGTATCAAAATTTGCTTGATTAAGCGGCGTTTCTGGTTCTGGAGTATTCCCATTTAGGGCTATATCTAACTCTTCACTGAGTTGAGAAGCTAAAGCCAGCAACCGGTTAGCACGATTTTCTTGTCCTTCCTGGGTAGACATTTGTTCTACCCCTACCTTCAGCAATTCTAAAAAATCAACATCGAGTAATTCCCTGTTAGCTTGTAATATAGCCGCTTCTTGACCATGGGGACAACTAAGCAGTTGTTGAATTAGCTGATAATATGCCTGTAGACGCTGTTCATCCATAAGTTAGGGCTGGATAGAGTAGAACCTAGATCATGCTTCAATAGTATCTTGACACATTGCGGACAATATTACCCTGCAAATCCCGAAAATCCTGATTCTGACAATTAATTATCCTGAAAATCCTCAAATCCTGGACATCCTGATTCAGACAATTAATTATCCTGAAAATCCTTAAATCCTGAACATCCTGATTCTGACAAAAAATCATCAGCCGGTGCGTCAGATGCGATTATTTAGTGATAATGAATAGATTTTCAATATCTGACGCACCCTACAAAATCCCTATCCTGTAAATCCTTAAATCCTGGACATCCTGATTCAGACAATTAATTATCCAAGGTAAAATGATCCAAGGTGCGCGAATGGTAAGCGCAAACTATGATTATTCAGGTAGATATTAATCCCAAAAACGAACCTTAAAGGAGAATTGCATCTTGGAAGTTAAAGCAGCAGTAGCTTACACCGCAGGAAAACCTCTCACAATTGAAACTGTACAATTAGCACCACCACAAGCCGGAGAAGTCTTAATTGAGATTAAAGCCAGTGGGGTTTGTCATACTGATGCTTTTACCCTTTCTGGTGATGATCCTGAAGGGTTATTTCCGGCAATTTTAGGACATGAAGGCGCTGGTATAGTTGTCGAAGTGGGCGCTGATGTCAAAAGTCTCAAAAAGGGAGATCATGTAATTCCTTTATACACTCCCGAATGTCGGCAATGTGATTATTGTTTAAGTTTCAAAACCAATCTCTGTCAAGCAATTCGCGGTACACAAGGACGGGGTTTAATGCCCGATGGTACGAGCCGTTTTAGTATCGGTGGCGACATGATTCACCATTACATGGGTACATCCACCTTCGCTAATTATACGGTATTGCCAGAAATCGCCGTTGCCAAAATTCGGGAAGATGCCCCTTTTGATAAAGTTTGTTATATCGGTTGTGGTGTGACAACAGGAATTGGTGCAGTTGTGAATACAGCTAAAGTAGAACCAGGCGCAAACGTGGTAGTTTTCGGTTTAGGTGGCATTGGTTTAAATGTGATCCAAGGGGCGCGAATGGTGGGCGCGAATAAGATTATTGGTGTAGATATTAATCCCAGCAAACGGGCTTTAGCTGAAAAATTTGGCATGACACATTTTGTCAATCCCCAAGAAGTTGCAGGTGATTTAGTTCCTTATTTGGTAGATTTAACAAACGGTGGTGCTGACTATTCCTTTGAATGTATTGGTAATGTCAATATCATGCGTCAAGCTTTAGAATGTTGTCATAAAGGTTGGGGTGTGAGTGTGATTATTGGTGTAGCTGGTGCAGGTAAAGAAATCAGCACTCGTCCCTTTCAATTAGTAACTGGCAGGGTTTGGAAAGGTTCGGCTTTTGGTGGTGCAAGAGGGCGGACAGATGTACCGAAAATAGTAGATTGGTATATGGATGGTAAGATTAATATTGATGATTTAATTACTCATGTGATGCCGATTGAAAAGATTAATGATGCTTTTGATTTGATGCACAGGGGGGAATCTATTCGGAGTGTGGTGACTTTTTAGGTTTTTGTTTCGCGCAAAGACGCTAAGGAGCAAAGGCGCAAAGGAAGAAAGGAGTTATAATTAATTCAACGTTACTAGGTTTTAATTATGCAGTCACCAAGGGCGAAAGAATCCGCTGTAAACCTGAATCTTTATGAAACGGATTTTTATGCCTGGACTCAACAACAGGCTAATTTATTACGTTATCAGCTATGGAATCAAGTTGATTTAGTGAATTTAATTGAGGAAGTTGAATCTTTGGGGAGAAGGGAACGCCAAGAATTAAGAAATCGTCTGATTATTTTAATTAGACATTTACTCAAGTGGGAATATCAATCATCAAAACGTAGTCGCAGTTGGTTAGCAACTATTCGGATTCAACGCCGAGACATCATAAAATTACTGAATGAAAATCCTAGTTTGCAGTCTTCTCTAGAAGTAGCACTTGAGGAAGCTTATGAAAATGCTAGGGATTTAGCATCAGGAGAAACCAATTTACCGTTATCAACCTTTCCTTCTCAATGCCTATATTTATGGGAAGATCTAATTAACCTCAACTTTTATCCTGGTGAAGTTGCAAATGATGATTTGATGCAATAATCGGCATTGCTAAATTAAAATATGAAATTGGAAACTCACAAATTTCAAACTTTGCGCCTTTGCTTCTTTGCGCCTTTGCGCGAAACATAATTTATTATTCTCCCAACTTTTCAAACAACTTCGCTAACATCACATTAGAAAATATAAAACCATCGGGATCGCTAAAACGCAACCTATCCCCAACAATCTTCACCCAACCCTGAGCAAAGTATGGTTGCAAACAGCTTTGAATTCTCTCAACTTGATGGTTGCCAAAGTTTGTTGCTAAGGAATTTAAACTGATTCCTTCGGCTAACCGTAACCCTAACATGAGAGTTTCTAACAAAACATCTACCTGTGGTGTGATTTCACAATCAATGACAGCACCATTTTTTAACCATTGGTAATATTCCTGGGTTTTGCGAGGACGGGTGAAGCGTTTACCTTGTATATAGCTGGCTGCACCCATACCAAAGCCATAATAGGGGCGATTTTGCCAATAAACTCGATTATGCTGGCATTGATGTCCTGGTTGGGCATAATTGGAAATTTCGTAATGTTCGTAACCAGCATCAGTTAAGGTTTTTTGCCCCAGTTGATACATTTTGACGGTGGTTTCATCTGTGGGTAAGGGATGATCTCCCGGTTTGTAATAACGATTGAAGGCTGTTCCGGGTTCAATGGTCAGGTCATAGATGGAAATGTGAGTTGGGGTGGCTGCTACTGCTTGGATTAAGGAATCTTGCCATTGTGCTAAAGATTGATGCGGTAAGCCAGAAATCAAGTCTAAGCTAAATTCGGGAATCTCGACCTTGTGAATTAACTCTATAGCTGTAAATATATCTATAAGGGAATGCGATCGCCCAGCAGTTTTTAACAATTCTTCTTGGAAAGCTTGGACACCCAAACTCACGCGATTTACTCCTAAGCTACGATAACCAGCGATATGTGCAAAATCAAACGTCCCTGGGTCAATTTCCATAGAAATTTCTACCCCAGAGGCAATGCCAAATCGCTGTTCTAAGGTTGTCAATATAGATTGCAACTGTGCTGTTGATAATAGTGAAGGAGTACCACCACCAAAAAAAATTGTTTCTAAAGGTTGACTATAAGTTGGTGCAATCCTGATTTCTTGACATAAAACTTCAACATATTCGCCAATTGTCCCAGAATTTTCGCCCCGTGAGTTATTCCCGACCACAAATACCGGAAAATCGCAATAAAAACATCGTCGCCGACAAAAGGGAATATGCACATAAGCAGAACTGGGAATCCCCCAACCAATATCTTTTTGACTCATTTTGAACAATAGTGAAGTTAATTTGATTTGAATATTAAAAATAATGAAAATGAGGAGTTTGTTTACAACTTTTTATCCTTTTTCCCTAAAAATAAAAATAATGTGCAGTAAAAACGCTTTAGTTATAATGTTGGCATATTCTGTCTGCCTGAGCAGCTAAGATGATTCCATCACTAAAAAGGACTCAAACAAGCATACTTTACTCTATCGAATAAATATCGTTGTAGGAACACAACATAACCATGCTGGATGTCATTATTATTCTCTCATTTATCTTGGCAGCGTCGGGAATAGGTTATTTCAGCACTGATCTACTCCCCCCTGGTACTCTTAATGGAGTTAGTGATTTAGATGCCTTACGCCTAGTTTTCGCTGTCTTTGCTGCCATTATCGGTGGTGCAGTCGGGCTGAGTTTCCAGACTACATACCGTCGGCTAGAGTCACAAGTCCGGGAAATGCCCCTAGAAGTCATTCTCACCCGTGCCATTGGCTTAGTAATTGGGCTATTACTCGCCAATCTGATGTTAGCCCCGCTATTTTTATTACCCATTCCCCCAGATTTTGGTTTTATCAAACCTCTTGTTGCGGTTGTTGGCAGTATTATCCTCTCTGTTACAGGAATGAACTTAGCAGATACTCACGGACGGGGTTTGTTAAGATTAATTAACCCCAATACTGTAGAAAGTATGGTGGTGGAAGGAACTCTTAAACCTGCTAATACTAAGGTTTTAGATACTAGCTGCATTATAGATGGCCGGATTGAAACATTACTAGAAACAGGATTTCTAGAAGGATTAATTCTTGTCCCCCAATTTGTTTTACAAGAATTACAACAAGTAGCTGATGCTAGTAAGGATCAAAAACGGGTGAGGGGAAGAAGAGGACTAGAAATTCTCAACCGCATTCGGGAAAATTATCCCGAACGCATTTTAATCAATCCTGTGGACTATGAAGATACTGCCACTGTTGATGCTAAATTGGTGCGTTTTGCTCAAGAAATCAATGGCACATTACTCACCAATGATTACAATTTATCGAAAGTTGCTAGTGTGCAAAAAGTTCCAGTTTTGAATGTTCATGATTTAGTCAATGCTGTTCGTCCAACTTATTTACCTGGTGATTATCTGGATTTGAAAATTCTCAAAGAAGGAAAAGAACCAACTCAAGGAATTGGGTATTTAGATGATGGCACAATGGTAGTAGTGGAAGAAGGTAGAGGTTATGTCGGTGGTGAATTGCGAGTAGTAGTTACCAGTGCTTTACAAACTTCTGCTGGAAGGATGATTTTTGCCAAACCCCAAGCTTCCGCATTAGCCTAAGGAATATGGCACGGAAAACTAGAGTTAAATTATGTAAATCGGTGTGGGGAACTGCACCGATAAACTACATTTAATTTTATTTCGCGCAAAGAGGCAAAGGAGCAAAGGCGCAAAGGAAGAAATAAATACATGAAATCCGAACTAATGTAAAACCAGAAATTATAAATATTTTTCCATTACATAATTTTTAAGTTTTATTCCTCGACGTTCTACAAACAGTTTCATAATTGCTTCAGTGTCAGATATCTGATATTCTCTGATTATCATTATGGTGTTTTTACAGGTTTGATATTTTTGGCTTTATAAAATGTTTCTAAACTATCAGTATCACCGACAAAACGCCAATGCCAAGGTTCATAACTCACGCCTTGAAGATTATTTTTCGGAAAGGAAATTTCAAAACTAAATTTGGCAGCATTGGCTTGTAACCACTGATAAGCTTTGGTATTATCAAAATTAGCTTGGAGATTAGTTGCTGGGACTGTGCCATCGCCAACATCCACCGCATAACCTGTATGATGTTCACTATGATTTGGTGGTGCGCTGAGGGCTGCTCTTTCGGCTGGGGTTTGATTCCGCTGTGCGCCTACACCGAAAAATAACTGCTTTTGCTCTTGTACAGAACGAAAGCCAGAAATTGGAACTAAAATTACACCCGCACTTCTAGCGGTTTGTACCATGGCTTGAAACTTGACAGCGGCAGATTTTCGCATTCTGATTCTACTGTCACCCGTAATTGGGGCTAATTCTGATTCTGGTGCTTCTGAATAGGGAAAATGTCCCAACACTGTATCATTATTATTTGGGGTATTAGCGGCTATGGGTGTAGAACTAATCGGTGCAGCTACAGAATTAGCATTTGGCTTAGGTGTTGTCAGCGAAAACAAAAAACCACTAGAGACAGCCAGTAGCAAAAATCCTGTTAATCCACCTATAATCAAAACCACAGGTTGGACTTTGATCTTACTTCCTGCATCATTTGTATCGCGTAAAGCTACTGGGATATCATCACCAGAGAGAGGGTAGGAATTGTGCGGTTTTTTAGGAAACCCAGCTTTATTCAAGTTTTTGCTCCTGTTTGTGTTTAATAGTTAGTTAAAGAAGAAATGAGTTTTGTTTAATGCTTAATTTTGAATTATGGTGTAATTTTGATAAATCTTTTAGAACTATATATCAAGTTAGTGGGATTAATCCTAGTGGGATTTATACTGGGACGTAAGTTGCCTAACAATACTTCCGCTTACGTAGGTCAATTTCTCTATTGGGTGGGAGTACCTATAAGCATCATCGGTTTTTTACTACAAACAGATTTATCAGGACAGATTTGGATTGCACCGATAATAGCTCACTTGGCAATCTTTCTGGGGGCATTATTAGCTTGGTTAAGAATCAAAGCCCAAGCCCATTTCACTGATTCAGTTCCCCCCGCGACAACTCAAGGTAGTTTGATTCTAGCAGCAATGGTAGGTAATACAGGTAATTTGGGTTTTCCCATTACTTTAGCAATGGTAGGTAAAGAATATTTTGCCTGGGCTTTATTTTACGATATGTTGGGTTCGCTGTTTGGTGCTTATGGTTTAGGTGTGTTTCTTGCTGCTAAGTTCGGTAATAATACTCAAAATCAGATGCAAATAGCAAAGGTAATTTTGATTAATCCGGCTTTATGGAGTTTTGGATTTGGCTTATTATTGCATCAAGTCACGCTTCCCTCTCCAGTGGTATTTTGTTTGGAAAAATTGGCTTGGGGTGCAGTTGCTTTATCTTTGATGTTAATTGGAATGCGACTTTCCCAACTAAAATCTTGGCGAAAATTACCACAAGCGGGGAGTAGTGTCTTCATTAAAATGCTATTAGTGCCGATGATTTTAGGTAGCACTCTCTCATTTTTTGGTGTTACTGGTAATGCAGCACAGGTGATAGTTTTACAAATGGGTATGCCTCCAGCTTTGGCTACATTGGTAATCGCGGAAACCTTTGATTTGGATAGAGATTTGGCTGTTACTGCTTTAGCTATGGGGATGATAGTTTTGTTGTTTACTCTTCCTGTTTGGTTATGGTTATTTTAACAAAAAGTGAAAAAGTAGAGACGTTACATGAAATGTCTCTACAAAAATTCTGGATATTTGGATTATGTGACTACTAAATTCTCCTTTTTTGCCAGTTCGGAAGGACTAATAGATTCGTAATGTTCAAAAGGTTGATGAATCCAAGGATTATCAGCCAGATAATCAACGTGGTAGTCAGGAACAACAACTGAACAAGCTTTATACCAAATTACAGCAGTGCGAATTTCTTGAATGGGAAAATCATGATGTTTCTGTAGCCAGGGAACTGTTTCTTGAATAGTGATACCAGAGTCTACTAAATCATCTACTAGCAAAATCCGTGAACCTAAATTTTCACTAGTCATGGTTAATTGACGAGAAATAATTAAATTACTTCTTTTATATGTCCCCGCGCCGTTGTAAGATGAAGTAGCTAAAATTGCTAATGGTTGATTGTATATGCGGGAGAGAATATCTCCTACTCGCAGTCCCCCTCTAGCTAAACAGACGATTTGGTTAAATTCCCAACCCGATTGATAAATCTTTACAGCCAGTTGTTCAATTTTGTGGTGATAATCTGACCAAGAAATGTAAAGGTCTGACATAAAACTAAAATAAGTGTGTTAATAATTGTCAATTATCAATTGTCAATTGTCAATTAATAAGGGTGTAATTTATGGTTAAGGATAATGGTGATAATAACGATTTTCCTAAGTCGCTAACAAGTGAAAAATTAGATTTTAAAACTAAATTAGCTTATGGTGCGGGAGATTTGGGACCAGCGATTACTGCAAATATTGCTGTATTTTACATGATGGTTTTCTTTACCAATGTGGCAGGAATTCCAGCGGGTTTGGCAGGTAGTATTTTGATGATTGGCAAAATTTGGGATGGTATCAATGATCCTATGGTGGGAATGTTGACTGATAAAACCCAATCCCGGCTCTGGGGTCGTCGTCTACCTTGGCTTTTATATGGGGCAATTCCTTTTGGATTTTTCTTTTTCTTGCAGTGGATTGTCCCCCAATTTACTGCTGACAAAAGTAGTAATATTTGGTGTTTATTTTGGTATTATGTAGTAATTGGGATTGTATCTCAGGCATTTTATACTGTTGTGAATTTGCCTTATACAGCCATGACTCCTGAGTTAACTCAAGATTACGATGAACGGACTAGTTTGAATAGTTTTCGGTTTACGTTTTCCATTGGTGGCAGTATTTTATCGTTGATTTTATCAAAAATTATTTTCTCACAAATTAGCGATCGCCAACAACAATATTTAGTTTTAGCGGCTGTGTGTACCGTGATTTCGGTTTTATCTTTGTATTGGTGCGTTTATGGGGTGCGCGATCGCATTTTGGCTTTTGAAGCTAAACGGATTTCTTTGCCACAAGAAGCCGAAATTCCCTTTTTTGAACAGCTAAAAATTGTCTTTAGTAATAAACCTTTTCTGTTTGTAATTGCTATCTATCTTTTTTCTTGGTTAGGTGTGCAAATCACAGCCAGTATTATTCCCTATTTTGTCGTTAACTGTATGAAACTTAAAGAGGGAGATGTCCCCACAGTCATGATTGCAGTCCAAGGAACGGCTTTATTTATGTTATTTATTTGGAGTTATTTAAGTAAAAAGATTGGCAAAAAAATCGTTTATTTCTTAGGAATGAGTTCCTGGATTATTGCGGCTGCTGGATTATTTTTCTTACAGCCAAATCAAGTTGGTTTAATGTATGTTATGGCTGTAATGGCAGGTATGGGAGTTTCTACAGCTTATCTAATTCCTTGGTCAATGATCCCTGATGTGATTGAATTAGATGAATTGCAAACTGGACAACGACGGGAAGGAATTTTCTATGGTTTCATGGTTTTATTGCAAAAATTTGGTTTAGCTTTCGGGCTATTTTTGGTCGGTAATACTTTACAAGCTTATGGTTTTAAAGAAGCTGTTGCTGGACAAAGTTCTTTACCTGTACAACCGGAATCTGCACTTTTAGCCATTCGTATCGCTGTTGGACCAATACCAACCGTTTGTTTAATTGCCGGGTTAGTTTTAGTCTACTTCTATCCCATTACCCGCGAAATGCACGCGGAAATCATGTTAAAACTGCAAGTACAACGGCAGAGGACATAAACGCGAATTCTCACAAATACTCATAAACCCAAAATGTCTCTTTTTGTTCTATACTCTGGAATAATTGCACTTGAGAAGCAATTTCTTGAAAGGTAGTTAGATGATTCATTTATTTGATATTGGTTAATGGATTAAGTCTATTTTTACAATTATATCAAATAGTAAAGCGATATTGACCTCTCCCCCAACCCCTCTCCTACAAGGAGAGGGGAGCAAATCTTGCTCCCCCTTCCCTCGTAGGGAAGGGGGCTGGGGGGTTAGGTCTTGTCACAACAAGTTTGATAAATTCGCATCAAAACTTGGTCAATTTTCTCTGTTATTTCTTCATTTTTAAATCTTAATAACCGTAAACCTCTTGCTGATAAAATTTTATCTCTTTCTACATCATATTCAATTTGTTGTTCGTGAATTTTTCCATCTACCTCTATGACTAAACTAGCAGCATGACAATAAAAATCTACTATAAAACCATCTATAATTTGTTGCCGGCGAAAATGTAAACCATGCAAGCGGTTGGCGCGAAGATGTTCCCACAGAATTTTTTCTGCTGGTGTCATTTGGCGACGCATTTCTTTGGCGAGTTCGAGTTTTACGGGTTCTATTTTTTGTCCAATTACTATGTTACGAAGTCCGTCTTTTTTCGGTGGTTGGTTGTTCATTTGTGGGGTGTGTTTTTATATCGTGTTTGACCTCTCCCCCAGCCCCTCTCCTACAAGGAGAGGGGAGTAAGTCTTGCTCCCCCTTCCCTTGCAGGGAAGGGGGTTGGGGGGTTAGGTTGGTTTGGGATATTGGAGGAATGTGATCCTACTTAAAATCATAATAAATATGTTGACATATAAATTACAGTTGTGATATATCTAAATTATCTAATATCAGCAACTATACCAGGGGTAATTAATGTCAAGTTTTGTATTTTACTCTATTAAAAATGCTTTAAGCAAAGCTTTAGAATCTTTGCCAGATTGGAAAAGTCTAAACCCCTTTGAGAAAGGACAGCAAATTGACAAATCTTTTAAGGTAATTTTACAAGATTTGATGAAACAGTTCAATATGAAGCCTGGTGTTGATTATGTTGATAATTTAAAGGATAACGAGCAAAGTACAGATTTTGTAGCTTTGTCACAGAAAGCAGATGATTTAATTCAAGGATTATTAACTGGTAAAATAGTAGCTATTTCAGAATATAGTAAAGTTAGTAAATTAGGTAATCAATTTACTGTTAAGGCTCATTTTCGTGATATTAGAAAGTCAGCCTAACTAAATTTAATTAATTTTTTCCTTCGTATTTTATAAAAAGTGTAACCTAACTATATTCCAACAAGTGAACAGGTAAAATAAATGTTTTTTGAAGAAAAACCAAAATATTTTGAAGCGGGGAATTTTATCTATGAGTGTAAATCTTCCCCTGATCATCTAGATGCTCCTATTAATCAAGGTAGTCTTAAAAAATGGCTAAATGATGTAAAAAAGCTATTGAAAAGAAGACAACCAAGCGGCTTTCGTTATATCTTCCCTGTTAATCGTTTAGACGACAATAACAAAAATATTTTAGAACAACTGAAGACAGAATTTCCTAATATAGACATACAATATTATGATTGCGATTCAGTTGATCGCCTTGTAAAAGCCTTGCAAAAAGTAAATAGCTTACCTGAATTAGTTCAATATCTTAAACAAGCTAGGAATTAAAATGTATGTCTCAATCTATTCATTTTGCCAGACTTAAGTATTTTTCTGAAGAATTTACTAAAGATAGGAACTATGGCGATATTTTGCATGAGTTAAAGAAGATTTTAGGAAAAGAAGAAAATATTGATGAAACACTGGACGGTAAATTTACTGAAGATATAGAACTCAAATATCCAAGTCTAAATGCTTATGATAAAATACAAGAATTTTTGAAGACTGGATCAGAAATTCAGTTACACTCTAGATCCAGGTTTTACTTTGTTAATGAAGAAATATGGAAAGTGATAGAAGAAGCTATTTTTAGAGAGTCTAAACAAATAAAAATGAAGGAAGATTTTTTCGATCTAGCAGAAGATTATATAACAATTAAAGGATATTTTAACAAAAAAATGTTGGTTTTTGATGCTTCTTAGCTTTGGGATAAGTTATAAAAAGACCTACCATTTATTTTTGTCAAAAAAGGTAAAATAGCAAATTGCTTCCGACCATTTTTCGTGAAAAATTCAGGATGCAATTCTATCATATTTTAACCCATTTCTATTCATAATATTTTCTCTACTAATCATCTGCTAAAGTTTCCAACTCATCAGAAATCAAATTTTGCCAATCTTCATCACAATGGGAATGTAAATGAATAGAAGCTACCAGCAATTCTGAGAGAATTTTACCCTTTTGTCTATCGCTTAACTCAGAAAGTTGTAATTGATTAACCAGAGAAATCACATTTTGGCATTCTTCCTGTAATTCCATTAGTAACTGATTAAGCGTTGAGTTTTCACTGGTAATTTTTAGTTTTGCGAGTGTCATTAGTTTTTCCCCAATCTTTTTAACGCTTGTTTTATCCCTTGTTCAAAAGCTATGATTTCCTTTTCCCAATGATTAATCAAACCCGGATCTGGAAAATCCTTCTCTAATTCTAGCCTGATTTTTTCTTTGTGTTCAGCAATACGAGATTCCAAAGATGATATTGCTTTCTTAAAATGACTCTTCCCCATATAATATAAATTATAACATTCAGGTGAGTCATCAAGACTCACCCCAATTACATTATACCAAAGCCGCCTGTTCCTCCTTACTAATCACCCTCCCCTCATTCTCAAAACCAACAATTTGATCAAAGTTCAAATAGCGATACAAATCATCAGCAAAAGGATGAATTCTTTCTGCCACAATATCCAAATATTCCTGCACATTAGGAAGCCTTCCCAACAACGCACAAACCGCTGCTAATTCCGCCGAACCTAAATACACTTGAGCGCCTTTACCCATGCGATTATTGAAGTTACGAGTTGAGGTAGAAAACACCGTTGTATTATCATCAACTCGCGCCTGATTTCCCATACATAAACTGCATCCTGGTATCTCAGTTCTCGCCTTTGCAGCCACGAAAACATCATACACACCTTCCGCCTTTAATTGGTGTTCATCCATTCTTGTAGGAGGTGCAATCCACAACCGCGCTTTTACATCTCCTGCACCTTCCAAAACCTTCGCAGTTGCTCGATAATGGCCGATATTTGTCATACAAGAACCAAGGAATACTTCTTGTACAGGATCATTGGCAACTTCCGATAATAACTTAACATTATCTGGGTCATTGGGAGCAGCTACAATTGGTTCTGTGATTTGGCTTAAATCAATTTCAATTATTTCTGCATATTCGGCATCAGCGTCAGCAGATAATAATACTGGATGATCTAACCATTCTTGCATTTTTGCCACCCGGCGCATAATAGTTCTGGCATCACTATAACCCCGGGCTACCATATTAGTTAAAAGGGCAATATTGGAACGTAAATATTCCGCAATTGTTTCTTCGCTTAATTTAATTGTACAACCAGCACAAGAACGTTCTGCGGAAGCGTCGGTTAATTCAAAAGCTTGTTCAACTTTCAAATTTGGTAATCCTTCAATTTCCAAAATCTTGCCAGAGAAGATGTTTTTCTTGTTCTGCTTCTCCACAGTTAACAAACCTTTTTGCATGGCTACATAAGGAATGGCATTGACAACATCCCTTAAAGTAATTCCTGGTTGTAATTCCCCTGTAAATCTGACCAAAACTGATTCTGGCATATCCAAAGGCATGACACCCAATGCACCAGCAAACGCTACTAACCCCGAACCCGCAGGAAAGGATATACCCAAGGGGAAGCGAGTATGGGAATCTCCCCCTGTACCCACGGTGTCGGGTAACAACATCCGGTTTAACCAGGAGTGAATGATACCATCACCAGGACGCAACGCCACACCACCACGGGAGGAGATAAAGTCGGGTAATTCTTGGTGGGTTTTAATATCCACAGGTTTGGGATATGCGGCTGTATGACAGAAACTCTGCATGACCAAGTCTGCACTGAAACCTAAACAAGCGAGTTCTTTCAATTCGTCTCTGGTCATTGGTCCTGTGGTGTCCTGAGAACCCACTGTAGTCATGATTGGTTCGCAAGATGTCCCCGGACGTACTCCTGGCAAACCAGCGGCTTTCCCGACCATTTTCTGCGCCAATGTGTAGCCTTTGCCGGTGTCCGCTGGGGCTTGAGGACGGATAAATAAAGTGCTGGGCGCTAAACCCAATGCTAGACGGGTTTTATCGGTGAGGGTACGCCCAATTAGTAGGGGAATGCGTCCACCTGCGCGAACTTCGTCTAAAATGGTGTCAGGTTTGAGGCTGAAGGTGGAAATGACTTCTCCTGCGGCATTGAGAACAGTTCCTTTGTAGGGATAAATGGTAATTACGTCACCGGTTGCCATTTTGCTGACATCGCATTGAATGGGTAATGCACCGGCATCTTCGGCTGTGTTAAAAAAGATAGGAGCGATCGCACTTCCTAAAATATAACCTCCCGCCCGTTTGTTTGGCACAAAGGGAATATCATTGCCCAAATGCCATAATACAGAATTGATTGCAGACTTGCGAGAAGAACCTGTACCCACGACATCACCAACGTAAGCAACAGGATGACCTTTTTTCTTCAACTCTGCAATGGTTTCTAAACTTCCTGGTTGACGAGTTTCTAACATCGCCAAAGCGTGTAAAGGAATATCTGGTCTGGTTGTAGCGTGGGTTGCCGGTGATAAGTCGTCAGTGTTGGTTTCTCCGGGAACTTTGAAAACGGTAACGGTGATAAATTCTGGTAATGTGGGACGCAACGTAAACCATTCTGCTTCTGCCCAGGAGTTTACCACCTGTTTGGCGTAGGGGTTGGTTTTGGACAATTCCAAAACATCATGGAAAGCATCATACACCAACATAATTTTGCTGAGGGCGTTGGCTGCATAAGCGGCGATTTGTTCTCTTCCTTCTCCTCCCATGACCAAGGGTGTTTCTGAAGATTCTGATACAGAACTGCTAGAAACTTGGAGTAAATCAATTAAGGATTGAACGTTGTAACCACCAATCATTGTTCCCAGTAATTCTACTGCGTCAACTGGTGAAACTAAAGGACTGGTAATTTCTCCTTTAGCAATTGCAGTCAGAAATCCAGCTTTTACATAAGCAGCTTGATCTACTCCGGGGGGAATGCGGTCACGTAATAAATTTAATAATAACTCTTCTTCGCCTGTCGGGGGATTTTTCAGTAATTCACACAATGCTGATGTTTGTACTGCATCTAACGCTAAGGGAGGAATACCCAGTTGAGCGCGTTCTGCAACCTGTTGACGATATTCTTGTAGCATGGTTTAGATTGTGATCCTGTAATGTCTTGCTTTCTTTATTATTTTATTGTAAGGGAATTGTTACAGGAGTTACTGATGGACGGAATTTGCCCTCTCATCTTTTTGTAAGTGTAAGAAATATTAAGTTTTAATGATATGTTATGTCCCATTCAATTGTAATTCTGGTATAATTTCCATAGCCTAAATCAAGTTTTCAATAGACATCTCTCATGAGTAATGGATTAATACAATTAACGTCTGCGGAAATTAAACATAAAATAAATCATCAGAAACTTTTTGGAGTAGATGATTTGTTTAAGTATCTTTTTAATTTCTGCAAAATCTGTTTAACAGCAGATCAAAAGCAGATTGATGATTTTAGTTATTATGATTTAACACCATCAATCTTACTTTATGGTGTTCCTAATACTGGCAAAACAATACTATGCTATTCGTTATTTTATAAGTTAAAACAAGAAGTTACAAATGAAATTAATTTTTATTATATTGATGTAGGAAGGATGCTTGATCCAGCATTAGGACAGTCTTCACGTAATATAGCAGAGATTTTCGATGATCTAAAAAGCAAATGTAAAAATGGTTCTTCTGTATTTCTGTTATTAGATGAGTTAGATACTTTTTGTATGAGTAGAAGTAGAACTCAAGAACATGATGCTATTAGAAGAGCTATGACAACTCTCATGCTTGAATTAGATAAACTTCATCCTAGCAAAGATAGCAAACTTTTGATTTTCGGAATCACTAATGTTCCAGAGTTAATTGACACCGCAGTTGTGAGAAGATTCTCTTTAAAAAAAGAAATGCAGCTTCAAATGAATTTAGATGTTTTTAATAATTACCTAAAAGATTTAGGTGATATACTTAAATATTTTCCTTCTGAAGAAATCAGAAAACAACTATTTGAATTGTATCAAACAAGAAATTTAACTGCGGGCGATGTAAAAAATTTTTATAAGGAAATTTATATTGATTTTTTATGTAAAAGAGAAGAACAAAGTTTAATTAATAAGAAAATCATAGAACTCTTTTCAAAAGGGTTTTCAACTTGTGAGCATCTTGTAACAGCCAAAAAGGAGCTAATTAGATAATGACTGATCAAACTGATGAAGATAAAATGATGGAAAGACTACTCATTCATAAAAATATGATTGGTTGGTTAATTAAAAAACTTCAGGCAGAAGGTATTAAATGTAAAAGAACTACTGGTAATGATCCTAATGGAGATATACTACTGATTAATCCTGAAGATGAACCAAGAGTTAAAGACATGATCCGTAAAATACAGCAGGAGTATAATCAGTAATTTTTTTTATGAAATATATTGAAATAAAAGCTAGAAAAACTACACTTTATCCAGGAGATATAGAAAAAATTATTTCCAAAGGTTGTGTAAGTGGAATTTTAACTACAGGTAAAATTTCAAATAATGCCAAAAAACTTTTAGATCAAGCTGGTATTGCTTGGGCTGAGAATATTGAAGAAAGACAATTTTTAGAATCTGAAGCGGAGGAATTAGAGTAATGTTAGACATTAAATTTTACAGCAAAAATTGTGAATCATCTGTTATGATTGAATTGTCTGATGAGTTGTATAAAAGATTAGCTAAATCAGATTTCTCAGAAATAGGCCAACCTCATAAAATAAAAATCAAAATTGATGGAGAAGAAGACGAAATTGAAGCTATTGATTTGAATAAAGGAAAAATAACTAATAGACAAAGATTAATTGATTTTTTCAAAGAAGAAATTGTTGAAGAAAGTAAAAATATAAAAACAAAATTAGGAGAATCACCACCTTCAAAAGATGAATATAAACAACTCTATCCTTTCTTCAAGTTGATTGAAATCTTGACATCTTTAGAAAATACACAATTTTATTATCTCCAAAAAGCTACTTAAAAGTAATGGGAGATAGCGATCACTGTTTTTGATCTTGTAATTTAAGAGAGTGTTAGCGGTAGCTTCCCATAGGTATCGCTTAATCGTTCATCCTCAAAAATAACCCCATCCTGTCAATCCTAAAATCCTGGACATCCTGATTCAGACAATATGCTATAATCTACCTAATGATTTAGGAGTAAAATCAATGCTACAAATCAATAAAAATTACGTCTTAGATCAAAATCAAAAACCAATTGCTGCACAAATCCCTATGATTGAATTTGAACAAATAGAGGAAATTTTATCTAAACATGAAGCTTTAAAATATTTAGAATTACTGAAAAATAACCATGTGGAAAGTTGAATCAACAAGAGCGGAAGCTCCCCGACTTCTCCTTTAGTGATATCAATAAGTGATGAATCAATCGTAGAAATCGGGGAGCTAATCCTTACACTAAAAATTATTTATGCCTTGTTTTATGCCATTGCCAAGCGTGAGAAACGATATCCTTAATACCTGGATATTGAGGTTGCCAATTCAAGATTTTTCTGGCTTTTTCACTTGTACCAATTAAGGCTGGAGGATCTCCAATCCGGCGATCGCATTCCTGCACTGATATTACCATACCTGTGACATCTTCTGCCGCAGCAATCACTTCTCGAACTGAAAAACCGTTACCATTTCCTAAGTTAAAAACTTCGCTTTCACCACCATTTAATAAATATTCTAACCCCAAAACATGGGCATCTGCTAAATCATTTACATGAATATAATCCCGAATACAAGTACCATCAGGAGTAGGATAATCAGTTCCGAAAATACTAATAGATTCTCGTTTACCTAATGCTGTTTGTAATACTAAAGGGATTAAATGGGTTTCGGGATCATGATCTTCTCCTAATAATCCCTGGGGGTTAGCACCAGCAGCATTAAAATAGCGGAAACGCACTGATTTAAAATTGTATGCCACATCAAAATCAGTTAATATCCTTTCTACCATTAATTTAGTTGCCCCATAGGGATTAATGGGATTTTGGGGATGATCTTCTGTAATCGGAATAAAATTCGGTACACCATAGGTGGCACAGGTAGAAGAAAAGACAAAATTCTTAATAGAAGCTGCTAACATTGATTCTAATAGTGTCAGCGTTCCTAAAACATTGTTACGGTAATATTTAGCGGGATCTGTTACAGATTCACCTACATAAGCATAGGCGGAAAAGTGCATAACTGCGGCAAAATTACGACTCTGAAAAAGATTATCTAATAAAAGGCGATCGCTTGTATCCCCTTCGATCAATTCTACCCGCAAAACCTGTTCTACCAAATCCCGATGTCCATACACCAAGTTATCAAGAATTACCACCTCATAACCGGCTTGCTTGAGGGCTAACACCGTATGAGAACCAATATATCCTGCTCCCCCCGTTACCAAAATACTAGGCTTTTCCGCTGACATAGTTTCTCCTTGATGGTTCTTTGATTATAGGACTTACGCAAGTGTCACACTAAAAATCTGTTGTAGGGTGCATCAGATATCAACAATCTGTTTATTTGCAGGATTTATGCAGTCTGACGCACCCTACCAATGTGCCAGTTGCGTAAGTCCTGTATGAATCTAATTTAGCCTAATATTATTTCCTTTTAAAGATAAAATTTATTCTTTGTTGTCCAGAAGTTGCATGAGTAGAGATTCTCCACGCTATAAAATTTATTTAGCACACCTTTACATAAAATTGGTATAATTTTAATGATTATAGAAAATAGCCAATTGACAATTTCATCATTTAATATTAAAATGTGGGAAAATAAATAAATTATTAAATAGATATAGAAAATGCAAAATACATCAGAGTTTTATTGTGCTTATTGTGGAGAAGTAAACGTAACTTTTATTGATTTCAGTGCCGGAATGCAACAAAACTATATAGAAGATTGTCAAGTTTGTTGCCGTCCTAATATTTTGTATATCAGGATTGATGAAGACACACTAGATATTGAAATAGATACCGAATATGATGGTTAAATAATTCGGAACAGCCTCATAAAAAAACGGAAGAAGAGAGAGGATAAAAGTTAAATTTTCAGATATCCGATACTTTTCTGCTAACAAAAGTTAACAAATACATAAGTTGAGGTTTTCTCTCAACCAAGGCGTATCAACCAATGCACGGAGAAAAATTCCCCGCGCACCATTCAAATCTCTATCCATGACATTATTTGTGGATGGAGATTTTATGGTTTTAGAACCACCAAGATTCTTAACTATTTCGCCAGTCCAACTAACTGTCTTTGAAGTATAGGCTTCATTTACATCCAATACTATCTTTCTATGTTCAAATGCTTTGTGTTTAATAAATTGTTTGAATTGATAGTGCGATAGTGTTAGCATTTGCCGGACTGATTTGGATCTAATTCTTCCTTTCCCTTTCTTTGACATCTGAGATGTTTCAAAAGTTGGTAAAAGAATTACATCGAAATTGTCAACCAACAATTTGGCGGTCTTTTTATGTAGCTCAGATACAAGATTTTTTATCTTTCCTCTCAATTTAGTTGCGGCTAATTTGAGTCTTCTTTTTTGTTGGCATTTAGCTTGAGATATTTTGCCAACTAACTTGTCCAATTTAAAACAAAGTTTTTGGATTTTGATGTTAGCCGTATCTTGCGTGACTATCACCGGTGATCATTTTCAAAGTAACGCCCAAATTTGCTAGATCAATAATTGTATTTTTGATGTCAAGAGGGTTTGGGCGATTTTACTTTTCGTTACATATTACTCTTCGAGAAGCTGCTCCGCGTCTACGGTTTTTTTCCGTTCACCTACTTAATTAATGTTAGAAATAATTGTAGTTCTGGTTAAGCTACAGCCACCAAATCCCAAAAATGTTGGGTTTCCTTGCGTCAACCCAACCTACAAATTTTAATTAATGACTACTTAAAAGTATTGCGAAGTTCTTCTTTCATTTTATTTGCTGGGTTACGAGATTCACTTTTTATGTCATCAGTTTTTCCACTAGGTAGATAATTAGGGTTGACAATACTATTGTCTATGGCTTTTTCAGTTTTAGCTTCAATCTTTTTGGTTGCTCTTGAGTTGGGTTGCCACTTCGTATCTTTTATATCTTCGACTGCATTACGAACTTTACTTTCAGCTTGCTTGGCTTTACCCATGAATTGGTCTTTTTTATTTCCTGTCACATTACCGAAAGTTTCTTGAACTTTACCTTCAATATTTTTAGTTGTGGCTTCGACTCGATTCATAGTTGTGGCTATTTGAGTCTGAGCGAGACTAACCTCAGATGTAAAAGCTGTGAAAATTCCCAGAAATAGAACTAAACTAATGACGAAAAAAAACTTGCGAAATTGTGAAAATAGATTCATGAAATTTTCCTCATTTATAGGTTGTTAATTAATAAATGTCATCGGTTATAGTTTTGGACTTGGTACGGCTGGAACAATTTTGACTACAACTTTGACGCTTCTTACACCCTTGATTTCTTTAGCAAGAGAATTAATTTTATTTAGTTGTTCTTGATTCTGGACATTTCCAACTACAACAATTGCTCCATCTTTAGCAGCCACAGTTAATTGACTAGAGGGAATATTCGCCTCTAACTTAGAACGAACCTCACTGGCAAGATCACTATTAGCGCGAGTTGCATTCCCTCCAGTGACGTTATTGCGTTGTTCACGGGCGCGAATATCTGCGTTGAGTTGATCTCGACGAAGTTGGCTAGTTGCGTCTTTTTGATTGGCTAAAATTGTTTTATCTGTGGGAACTTCACCAGTTTTCTCAGCAGAATCGGGCGCACTGCTGCTAGTTTTGGCTTTATTGTCACAAGCAACTGTTCCCAGAACCAAAATGCTACTGAGGACTAAAAGCGTAATTTTTCTCATATTTCCAATCCCTTTTACACACGCGAGACAACAGGATTAGCAGAACGGCTAATGGTTGGACTATTGTAAACTTCCCATTCCCGCATTCCCTTGTGCTTGAAAATTGTTTCTGCTCTCAGGATTTCCGCCTCTGTGCCATCTACAATTACTAGATAATCCCCATCAACTACATAATCGTGGTAGATTTGCGCCCGATGTTCGGGAATTCCTAAACCTACTAAACTACCAATTAAACCACCAACTGCTGCTCCGATAGCTCCACCTGCTAGAGTTGTAGCGATCGCTGTAGCTACTGCTCCTGCTAACATAACTGGACCAATCCCCGGAATTGCTAGAGTTCCTAACCCAATTAGTAACCCTGTCAACCCCCCAACCGCTCCTCCTGCCTCGACTCCAGTTTTCGCACCTTCCTCTACACGAGTGGTTTCATGAGTGGTTTCATGGCCGATTTCACGGGTTTCTGTTGGTTCTTGAACTCGTGTTTCACCAATTTGGTATCGCTGATTTAGATCTTCATCATGTTTAGCAATCACAGATACCTGATTCATGTCAAATCCGTTATCTCGCAGTTCATTTAGAGCATCTTCTACTTCGTCGTGACTAGAAAATACTCCCACTGCTCGTTTATTATTAATCAAGGTCATTTTTTTATCCTTTCACAAGGGAAAAAGTGGCAGGTAACAAGGTAATTAAGAATTAGTTTGTAAGATCAAAAGAAGCCTTATTTCCCCCGCCCCTGCCTGGTTAATCTACTCAATAATTTCTTTGGCTTGATCTTTCACATCTTCAACTGCGTGGCGAATTTTGGCTTCTGCTTGTTTTTCCTTGCCTTCTGTTTGAGTTTTTGGATCTCCTGTTAAATCACCTACGGCTTCTTGAACCTTACCTTCAATGTTTTTGGCAGTTGCCTTAGCTCTATTTTTCACACTCATAATCTGCTCCTAATGGAAAATTTACTAACGCGAAATCTGAGTTTTATCTTCTTTCCACATTCGGATGTTCTTGGGTGTTAACATCCAATTCTTCTCGACGCAGAGTTTCTTCTGCTTCAATGGTTTCGTGATCTACAACTTTATTAACTCTGACTTCTTCTCGTAAGAAAGCTTCTTTATGAATGTCCGCAGTTTCTTCATAAAGTTCTATTCGACTCACTTCTGTCGTTCCAAAGCTGTCGCTACCTAAAGCCACCGTTTCTCCCGCAGTTGTAGGAGTGACTCGTTCAATGACAATTCTTTCCTTATCTATGGGAACTGAAACCCGCGCTTTTTCTGTTTCTGTATGTTTCCCAACAATAACTTCTCCCGTTTTGGCGCGGACTTTGTTGGCAATTAATCGTTCTTGATATAGTTTGAAAGTTTGATGATCCTGATCATTCAAAGCATATAGAGCCGGATCTGCTTTATAGTCATAGGCAGCACTGCCGTTACCGGACTTTCTCGGTGGGGCTATGGGAGGGGCTACCATAGTACCTCCCGCAGGTCGAGAACTGGCTGTATCTACAGAACCGGAACTTTCTAAGAATGCTTCGGAACGATATACTCCTCTGACTTGTTCTTCATAGTTATAATCAATTTCTTTGTGTTCGTTAAATTCGGGTAAATTCTCTGCTTGTTGTTTGGTCATTCCCACTGTATAAATCCGTTCAGAGGTATGATCAATGCGCGAACGACCAACTGGCAATAAAACTTTTTTCCCAAAAATCCACAAACCTAAATCAACAACAAAATAGCGAAAATGTCCTTGGTCATCTACTAAAATATCGCTGACTGTGCCAATTTTTTCATCTGCGGTTGCATAGACACCCATACCTTTGATATCTTTGCCTTCAAAACTTTCTCGATAATTCGGATCAAATTCTTTAATTTTCAAAAGAGGCATACTATTTCCATCTCCACTTTTTACGGATGTGGAACAGGTTGATAATTTTGCTCCTGTTCCAGTTTCACCATCAGTTGATGTCATCAAATACCAATTATTCTCAACATTAGAACCTGGTACAATTGGGTTATTAGTTTTTCAGCTCTGTTAGTTCTAATATGTATACATTAGTTATTTTTATGATTAAGACCGTCCATCAAAGGGTTGATTATGCTTGTATGTCAATAGACAGAGATTCTCAACCAAGTAAATGTGCAGGAAAGTTCAGATCCCCGACTTCTCCAAGAAGTCGGGGATCTGGGTGGGTTTAAAAGTGTATAAATTCGTTTATAGCCAAATAATCTAAAAATTTCTCTTGGGGAAAATCGCAAATAATACACTCGGTGTCAAAAAATTGCATTAAAATCACTACGGCGGTAATCTTTGGGTGTGAGTTTGAGGTATTTTTAAGTCAGCTTGACGATAAAATTAATCCACTTCCTGCGGTCTTTAGGCTTACTGCGCTAAAAAATTAGAGAGTTAATTTATGTTTCAGTTGTTAAGCCGGGTTTTGCTATGGCTCTTATTTGGTGTTGTAGCCTTTGCTTTGTTTCAAAGATTCTATCCATCAGTAACTTTTGTCGGTAAATTTCTTTTAGGGTTGGTCATTGTTGTTTTAGTTTTGGCATTTTTCAATCCGAGTCAACCAACTGTGGCTTCTCTGTGGCGGTTTATCTCCTTTCCGCTCAAGCCTTTGGGGGCATCGGTTTTAATGTTATTTTTAGCTGCTCAAAAAATCAAAGGCGGTGGCATAGATAAGCCGGGAGGCTTTTTATTAGGATGGGCATTGACGGTTTTACTCTTATCCAGTACACCAGCGATCACTTACCTCCTCGGATCACCGGTTGCTACAGTTGAGGGGATGAACCTAAATCAGCAAACTGCCTCATCTACCTTAGTAGCCTTGAGTCCAGCAAATGCTAATTTCACAATCTCAGATATTCAGCAAAATATCATCCCACCTATGGGAGAGATAAATCGGACAACGATAGCTTTCAATGGTCTAAATACGAACATTCCCTCCTATCTACTCCAAAATCCTCAAGAGACGCAGGGGTTACGAGTAGAGGATTTTGTTCCTAATGCGAAAACACTGCAACGTACTACCGAAATATGGGAACGTTATCTCCAAGATATTTATGATTTCATACTTGGCCGCAAGTAGAAGAGGCAGGGGGCAGGGAAGAGGGAGCAGGGGGATAAATTTTCGTTCTTCTTCCTGACTCCTGACTCCTGACTCCTGACTCAATGACTGCTCCTGTAATCTCAAAAAGTTAGATAATTGTTGGGTAGATGGGAAAAGAATTGGTGGGAAACTAACTGATTTTAAAAAACTCCACAGCAAAGATGCTTATTCCTATTTTTGACTACGAAACACTACATTATTTTGGGATTAGAAGGAATGGCATGGCCAAATCACACAGACTTGATAAAATCGCTGCTTATTTACGCCCCTATTGGCGCGAAACCGTCTTCGGTATTATTGCTTTATTAGTTGTCAATGGGCTGGGTGTATATATTCCTTTGTTAATTCGTTCAGGGGTAGATACTCTATCTAAGAGTTTTAGTTTTCGCCAAATCATCCATTATGTAGTCCTTATCGCCCTACTTAGTTCCGCTATGTGGATGATGCGAATGGCTTCTCGGATTTGGATATTTGGTGTGGGAAGACAGGTGGAATTTGACCTCAAACAGCGGATTTTTCAACATTTACTGCAATTAGAACCTGCTTATTTTACAGTTAATACTCCTGGGGATTTAATTAGTCGCGCTACCAGTGATGTAGATAATATTCGACGGTTGGTAGGTTTTGCTGTATTAAGTTTGGCAAATACTTTTTTTGCCTATACTCTGACATTACCAGTGATGTTGTCTCTGAGTGTGGAACTGACATTGGCATCATTAGCAGTGTACCCGTTCATGTTTCTGATGGTGCATTTTTTTAGCGATCGCTTGCGTAATGAACAAACCGCCGTCCAAGAACAACTTGCAGAAATTAGTGAACTGGTACGGGAAGATATGAGCGGTATGGCGCTGATTAAAATCTACGCCCAAGAAGACAATGAGCGTCAAGCATTTAGTCAGAAAAATGAACAGCTATTAACCGCTAACCTCAAACTAGCTAAAACGCGCAACACCCTATTTCCGCTCATTGGTGGGTTAGCAAGTCTCAGTTCTTTGATTATTATTTGGTTAGGTACAGCCAGAATATCCTCTGGAACTCTTGCCATTGGTGATTTTCTGGCTTTGCTAATTTATGTAGAGCGATTAATTTTCCCTACCGCTTTATTAGGATTCACCATTACTGCTTACCAACGGGGTGAAGTCAGTATTGACCGTTTAGAAACTATTCTCAGTGTGACTCCCAAAATTCAAGACACACCAGATAGTATTCATCTGGAGGTTAACAAACTCAAAGGGGAACTGACAGCAGTAAACTTTAGTTACACCTACCCCGGCGTAAATACCCCAGTTCTAGAACATCTTAATTTTAGGATTGCTCCTGGGGAAGTAGTCGCTATTGTTGGTCCGGTTGGTTCAGGAAAATCAACCTTAGCGAATGCTTTCCCCAGATTATTGGATATTCAGCCAGGACAGTTGTTTTTAGATGGGTTGGATGTGACAAAACTAGCTGTGAGTGATTTACGCGGAGCGATCGCCTACGTACCACAAGATAGCTTTTTATTCAGTACCACCGTCAAAAATAATATCCGTTATGGTGATCCCGTATCCGCCGCAGAAGACGTAGTTTACGCCGCCAAAATGGCGCAAATTGACGCAGAAATTCAGAATTTCCCCCAACAGTATGAAACCCTAGTGGGTGAGCGAGGAATTACCCTTTCTGGTGGACAAAGACAACGCACAGCTTTAGCAAGAGCAATGTTAATTGATGCCCCCATCTTGCTGTTGGATGATGCCCTATCCAGTGTAGACAATCAAACTGCTACACAAATCCTCACCAATCTGGCTACAGGGACAAAAAGAAAAACCGTAATTTTCATTACCCACCAACTTGCTGCTGCTGCCACATCTGACCGAATTTTGGTCATGGAACAGGGGAAAATCGTCCAGACTGGTCATCACTCAGAACTGGTAGAACAGCCTGGACTTTATCAAAATTTGTGGCATCAACACCAAGTAGAAGAACTATTACATTGAACCAAAATGGATTAATTTTTTTCAGAGGGAACAGGGAACGGGCAACTTTCTAACAGGAAAAACTCATGTTTAAAAACATGAGATTGAAATAATGACACTGTTTTTTCGGGCTACGCATCTTTTAAAAACATCTTTTTTTGACAGAAGCTTTAAACTGGTGCAACTAAAGTTTCTTATCTGTTCCCTGTTCCCTTCTTTTGTAATTTAACGTAGGAACTAGGGAATAGGGATTAGTACCGCTTGGCGGAAGTCAAAAGTCAAAAGTCAAAAGTCAAAACTAAGAGGATTGATGACAAATTACTTTATTTATTAATAATGCTGATTATGAAACTATGGAATGAATATTTAGGAATATTACTGTGATGATTTCTTCTCAAGATTGGAGCAGGCCAGAAATGATTGCAACTGGAATAGAAACAAGAATCAGTCGTCTAGAATCTATTGTTGAACAGATTGGAGACGCTGTACTCTCGACAACTGAGACAATTGAACGTCTTGCTCACAGAGTAGATGCTCTGAGTCTACAAATAGAGGCTCAAGGAAAACAAGTACAGCAGCAAGGATATCAGATTTTTGCTTTATGTGACGCTGTTCAAAGTTTGGCTGATTCTCAGAAGGATTCTATGGAACAAATCACTCAATTGTCACAAACCTTAGATAGGCTTGTATCCTTGTTGCAAGATGAATAATTATAGGAGGAGTCAGAAGTATTACCATCACATCTAAATGACGACAAACTAGGAAGAGAATTAGACAAGAATTAGCTAAATTCGATGATGGTATTAGAAATCAAGTCAATAAAATCACAAATAAACCGACAATGAGGTGGGTATTTCGGATGTTTCCGGCTGTACATTTGGTAATCATAAATGGACAAAAACAAATAGTCCTTAATCCTTCTTGAGGAATGTTTAATCCATATTCTTCTATAAAAAACCCATAAAAAAAGGTGGGTTAACAATAAAGTCACCCACCAAATAAATTACCGACATTGTAGAAATCCGTAATTAACCAACATTAGTTAATAACAACTCACGGGTTTCCGATTTTCTGACCTTTACCTGGCCATCATCATCTACATCCACAATAGCCTTATCTCTATCTGCAATTTCTCCAGATAAGATCGCTTCAACCAAAGAATCTTCCAACAGACGCACAATAGCGCGGCGTAATGGTCTAGCACCGTAGCTAGGATCATAGCCTTCTTGGACAATCTTCTCTTTAAAAGCTTCCGTCACTTCTAAAGTGATATTCTTCTCTTTGAGACGACTACCAACATCACGCAGCATGATTTCAGCAATTTGCTTGACTTCATCTTTGTTGAGTTGAGTGAAGACGATAATATCATCAACACGGTTGAGGAATTCGGGACGGAAATATGCTTTGAGTTCTTCGTTAACCAAGTTACGAATCCGATGATAACTAGCTTCTGCTGCATTATCGAATTCAAACCCTAAGCTGCTACCACCTTTTTCAATTACCTTAGAACCAATATTAGAAGTCAAGATAATTAATGTATTCTTGAAGTCTACTTTCCGACCTTTCGCATCCGTAAGATGACCGTCATCCAAGATTTGCAGCAGCATATTGAATACATCGGGATGCGCTTTTTCGATTTCGTCGAATAGCAACACTGTGTAAGGTTTGCGCCGTACAGCTTCCGTTAATTGTCCGCCTTCATCGTATCCTACATAACCAGGAGGTGAACCAATCAACTTGGAAACGTTGTGGCTTTCCATGTATTCGGACATATCTAAACGCACCATTGATTCTTCATCCCCGAAGAAGTAAGAAGCTAAAGCTTTAGCTAATTCAGTTTTACCTACACCAGTCGGACCAGAAAAGATAAAACTAGCAATGGGACGATTAGGACTCTTTAAGCCGACACGAGCGCGACGAATAGCGCGAGAAACCGATGTAACTGCTTGTTCTTGTCCGATCAATCTTGTATGTAAGGTATCTTCAAGATGTAAAAGCAACTCTGATTCAGATTCAGTCAGTTTGTTCACGGGAACACCAGTCCAAGAAGCGACGATTTGAGCAATGTCTTCTTCGTTGACAAGGGGAGCGTTGACAGTTTCCTGATTTTCTTCTAAATCAAGTCTGGTTTGTAGTTCTAATTCTTGTATCCGCAATTTACCAGCTTTGCTAAAATCTTGAACTCTAATGGCTTCCGATTTGGCTTTGGTAGCGGTGGTTAATTCCCGTTTGAGTTCTTTGTTATTCGCAATGTGCGAGTGACGTAAACGCACGCGAGAACCAGCTTCATCAATCAAGTCAATGGCTTTGTCGGGTAGAAAGCGATCGCTAATATAACGATCTGCCAATTCAGCCGCCGCAACTACTGCTTCATCAGTAATATTGACTCTATGATGCTGTTCATAAGCACCGCGTAAACCATAGAGAATATCAATAGTTTCGGCTACCGATGGTTCTCCCACCAAAATTGGCTGGAAACGCCGCTCTAGAGCCGCATCACGCTCGATGTGCTGACGATATTCATCTAAGGTAGTAGCACCAATGCACTGGAGTTCACCCCGTGCTAAAGCCGGTTTCAGGATATTAGCTGCATCCAAACCGCCTTCTGTGCCACCTGCACCCACTAAGGTATGAATTTCATCAATCACTAAGATGATGTTTCCGGCGCTGCGGACTTCCTCCATGATTTTTTTGAGGCGTTCCTCAAAATCACCCCGGAAACGAGTTCCCGCTACCACAGACCCCATATCCAAACTAATTACTTGCTTATCAAGTAAAATTTCAGGGACATCTTGATTGATAATACGTTGCGCTAAACCTTCAGCGATCGCTGTTTTACCAACCCCTGGTTCTCCAATCAAAACCGGGTTATTTTTGGTTCTCCGACCGAGAATTTGCACAGTTCTTTCAATTTCCTTCTGGCGACCAACTACCGGGTCTAGCCTGCCATCCTGAGCCAGTTTGGTGAGATTTCTGCCAAACGCCTCTATGGATAAATTTTGATTGCGCTGGGAATTACTTCTACCACCAGTGACAACCGCTGTATCTTCACCCAATCGGCTCATCACAGCGGAACGGATAACTGGTAAATCCACTCCTAGATTTTGTAATACTTTGGCGGCGACTCCTTCACCAGCCTCAGTTAAACCTAATAATAAGTGTTCAGTGTTTATGTAATTATGTCCAAGACCGTGAGCTTCTCGGAAAGATTGCTCAAACAGGCTTTTTACTTTCGGGGTAAAAGGAATTTCCGGTGGGACAAACCCAGAACCCCGGCCAATTATTTTTTCTACTTCCCGACGGGCTTCTTTCAGGGTAACACCCAACTCAGCCAGCACCTTAGCAGCAACACCTGTTCCTTCTCCCATTAGACCCAGGAGAATTTGTTCTGTTCCTACAAAGTTGTGTCCCAGTCGTCGTGCTTCCTCCTGGGCTAACATAATTACCCTAATGGCTTCGGAAGTGAAGTGTTCAAACATAGCGGGTTCTTTCCCTCGTGCTGCTTGGACTTTGGGTGAGATATTATTTCACCCTCATCTAAAGTTTCTTGTATTTTCTTAAAGATAATGTATCTTTATTTTAAGCTGAATGGCAGTAGTGAGAGCCGTAAGTGACAAGGCGTAGTTGCCGTCATAAGAATACCCGGTAAGTTTCATTACCGCCTTGGAGTTAGGAAATTCGGGGTACTTTTGTGGTGTACTTTCAACGGGACAATTACCGATTCAAATTTCCCAACTCTGTACGCATAATGTTTTGCTCCAAAGAGCCTCCCATTTCTGGGGTAATGTTAGCTTCGACCAGTTATAAGAGCTTTTTAGACTTGCAACACTGTTTCAGTGACCTTAAAACTGTTTAATTGCAAATGACAGGGCAGGGAACTAGCTATGCCTGACGGCACGCTGGCGCGAACGCATTCCGGGGTGTCGTGACTCAAATAACGGCTACCCTTCGACTACGCTCAGGGTGGTCTGGTCAGCACGGCTTGCTTGATTACTCTTGCAAGCCCAGTCCCTTTAGGTCTGGGTTACTGACTCACTAGATAATGGTAGATAATTAGCAATGGTCGAGATTTTTCATCTTGAGTTGTTGATGGATTGCTAACTTCGTACAGGTATTAATTGTGACAGAAATTTCCGGCGGTAAAGACCAACAACATCCACTCTACAACCGCGATCGCCCCCTTATTGATATTTTACTCGCTCAAGACGCAACCGATTACAATTTATCAGAATTGGCTAGACTAAAAATTCGCTATCAAGGTTTTCCGGGAGCGCGGGACATCCAAAGCAACTTAGATAAAGTTTTGCAACGCTGGGGTTTAACGGAAACTGAACTATTTGCAAAAACCCGTCAAATCCATGATATCGGCGGAATTTACAAAAGTCAGGGCAAAAAAGACGAGCAGGATTGGAATTAGTCAGTTGTTAGTTGTCAGTAGGGGCAAAGCATTTGGAAGATAAATTATCGGTCATTGCCAAAAATAGTTCTCCAAATGCTTCGCCCGTACAGTTGTCAGTTGTCAGTTGTTGGTTGTGATTTTCCCTGTTCTCGATAATCTCGGAGTTGCTGGAGGAGTTGTTCTTGGGATAAATTGGGTGGTTCTGGGACTGGTTGGGAGGTTGTTTCCACCTTCTCCACTATTTTGGGTTGCGGATTTATCACTAATACTTGTTTTTGAGGAACGGGTGCGGTAATTACTACCTTTGGGCGATTAGCATCAGCTTTGAGAGAATCTAGAGTTACAGCTACCTTGGTTTTTTCCTGGATGTCTTTGCTAGAAGAAACTAATTTACTCAGACCATTTACCAATCGCAGCATATTTTGACGGAACTTAGGATCGCCTGTTAATTCATCTAAATCAGCGGTAATTTTTTGGGTATTTTCAAATGTTGCTCTAGCTGCATCTAAAGTTTGTTGCAGTAAAACAATGTTTTTTGGATCATTTAAAGTTTTAGAAGCATCTTTTAAATTCGCAGAAGCTTCGGCTGCATTTGCAGATAGGGTTTCTAGGTTATTTAATAATTTTCCTTGGGTTAAGCGGTTAATTGCCGGTGATAAACTGGTAATTGTTTGCCTAAGTTGGTTACTGGTTTCCGTCATACTATTCAAAGTACCAACTAAAGAAGAACGATTAGTAGTGATGAGATTATCTAAATTTGTTAGTAAGCGACTTGCTTGTTTGGCTGTCGTACTAAAGTCTTTAGATGTTGCGCCTAATTGATTCGCTGTTTTGGTTGTGGTTGCAGTTAATTGGACTGTCGAACGTTGTAATGTAGCTGCTGTATCTGAAAATACACCTATTTGTCCTTTGAAGGTTTTGCTCAAACCTTGCAAATCCTTCGTCAAATCAGCGATATTAGCAGCAGCATTAGCCGAGGTTTCTAACGTACGATTCACATTTTTATAGAACTTTTCACTACTGTACTGAGCCGCAAAAATAGTTGATTGTCGCATCAGTTCATCAACACTGATGCCAATTTCACCTTTTAAGCGAGAACCATTACAAATAATTAGGCTGGAATTACAGTCTTTATCTAGGGGTTTAGCAGCTATCTTCCCAGGTAAATCTCCTTTTGGTGTAATGTCAATAATATTTTCGCTAATTAATCCACTTTGATTGGCTTCAATGATCGAATTACTGGGAATTATTAAATCAGGGGAGTTAATTTGAATTTCGACATCAATCGCATTTGAGCCGGGTTTAACATTGGTGATAGTCCCCACTTTCACACCCCGAAAACGCACTGCTGAACCCTTTTGCATTCCCCCCGCGTTAGCAAATTCGATGGTTGCTTGATAAGAAGTTTGGCCGGGGGAGATTCTATTCAACCACAGTAAAATTACTCCAAATGCGCCTAACCCTAGCAGGAGCAACAATCCTACAGAACCTTCTCTCCATGTACGTGCAGATGTGAAGCTGCTAATTAGACCTCGCATTTATTCCTCCACTGATAGCGTTAAACTCAGCAATTTTATTTGATTTGGTACTTAACCAGCTACTTGAATGGGTCCATGTACACTTCCACTCATAAATTGTCTAATTAAGGGATTTTCTGTGTGATCTAAGGCAACTACTGTACCTTGCCATTGCACTTTTCCTTGATAAAGAAAGACTATTTGATCCGATGTCCGCCGAATTGTACTATCTTGGTGAGTCACAATGGAGTAGGTACTACAGACTCCTTGTGTATGTTGTAAGTCACGGATTAAGTCCTCAATTACCGTTGAGGCAATGGGATCTAATCCGGCTGTAGGTTCATCGTATAATAAAACCTCTGGACTATCTGTAGGACGTTGAGGATTGGACATAATAGCACGGGCAAAACTGACTCTTTTTCGCATTCCTCCAGAAAGTTCTGACGGGTAAAGGTGACTAATATCTGCTAGTCCTACCAATTCTAGTTTTTGATTGACTAATTCCCGAATATGCGATCGCTTTAATCGAGAATGTTGATAAAGTAGAAATCCAATGTTCTCTTCGACTGTCAAGGAGTCGAATAAGGCCGCTTGCTGAAATACCATCCCAATCCCCACAGGGTCAGCAGCATCTTCTATTAAACCTTTTCGTTGTACCCCTTGAATATAAATTTCTCCCTCATCGGGTTTTAATAATCCGGCTATAATCCGCAAAACCGTTGATTTACCAGTTCCCGATGGTCCAATAATCCCTAATGCTTGGCCTCGATATATCTTTAAATCCACATTATCTAAAACTTTGTTATTGCCAAAAGTTTTAGAAATACCTCTTAATTCAATTAATGGTTCTAATGTTTCTATCATTGCTGGTTGGTAATTGATTAAATTCTCACCTGTCACTTAATCACCTGTCACCTATAATATTTTGTAAATAACGTTATTTTCCCATTTTACTCAAGTTTATGTCTCCTTATCCTAGTTTAGTAACTGTTTCCGCACTTATACTATATTTTGTAGTCACAATTAATGTTGGTATAGCCAGAGCTAAATATCAAGTCCCCGTACCGCAAACTACAGGAAACCTCGATTTTGAAAGAGTGCTAAGGGTACAACAAAATACCTTGGAACAACTAGCTTTATTTATTCCGGCTTTATGGTTGTTTTCTATTTACGTTAGTCCTATTTGGGGTTCTGCTCTCGGTGCAGCTTGGATAGTAGGAAGAATTGCTTATGCTTGGGGATATTATCAAGCTGCTGAAAAACGCGGTCCTGGTTTTGCAATTAGTTCTCTCAGCGGTATCGTGCTAATTCTTGGTTCGCTGGTGGGGATTATTTTATCTATGGTGAAATAATTTTTGTTTCGCGCAAAGATACAAAGGAGCAAAGACGCAAAGGAAGAGGGCGGATTGACTTCCGCCCATATTGGTTATATATATGTACTTGATTTACTCAACTAAATCGGGGAAGACTTCTTGGACAGCAGAATGTACAAGCCGATGATTTTGGACGTTTAAACCTTTTGCTAAGGCTGGGTTAATGTCTAAAGCTTTAAGTCCCAGGTTTGCTAACTGGACAGTATAGGGTAAGGTGCTGTTGTTGAGGGCTTGTGTGGATGTCCAAGGCACTGCTCCTGGCATATTAGGAACTCCATAATGCACTACTCCCTCATCAATGTATACTGGTTTGGTGTGAGATGTGGGGTGTAATGTTTCCACGCAACCACCTTGGTCTACAGCGACATCTACAATCACTGAACCAGGACGCATTTGTTTAACTAATGCACGAGATACTAGAATGGGGGCTTTTTTACCAGGAATTAAAACTGCACCAATCAGTAAATCTGCATCTTTAACTGCGGCTTCAATATGGGCGGAATTGCTGTAAAGTAGTTCTACTCTCGAACCAAAGAGGGTTTCTAGGTAAGATAGGCGTTCCACGTTGACATCTAATATTTGCACCATTGCACCCATACCGACGGCGATTTTTGCGGCTTCTGTACCGACTACACCACCACCTAAAATCACGACTTTACCGGCTTTGACTCCGGGGATACCTCCTAAAAGTACGCCTCTTCCTCCTTGTTGACTTTCTAGGAATCTTGCGCCAAATTGTACGGCTAACCGACCAGCAACAATACTCATGGGGGTGAGTAAGGGGAGTTTATTTGCTCCTGGTTGTTCTACGGTTTCATAAGCGATCGCACAAGTGCCACAATCAATTAAATGTTCTGTTAGTTGACGATTTGCAGCTAAATGTAAATAAGTAAATAACAATTGTCCTTTCTGCAAAAATTTATACTCGCTTACTAAAGGCTCTTTTACCTTAACAACTAACTCCCGATTCCAAGCAGCATCGGCTTTATCTACAATTTCTGCTCCAGCATTACGGTAGTCTTCATCAGTAAATCCCGCAACCGTACCAGCTTCACTTTCTACAAAAATATTATTACCATTTTCTCGTAATACCCGAACACTGGAAGGACTTAAACCTACCCGAAATTCTTGATCTTTAGTTTCCTTGGGAACACCAATTTCCATTGATAACCTCTTATATTTTATTGTTTCACTTTAGCGTGCCAGTACCTAGCTGATTATTTCCGTATTCAGTAATTCAAAATCCAAAATTTTTTAGTCTCCCTCACGCTACACCTTGACTAATTCGCCAGGTTTCTTACAATAGATAAAGAATAATTAAAAATTGTTAAGTACCGACGACCATCCCCGACAATTTACTTGAAAAATCCCTGTAAATTTTTGTTTGCCAATTATCAAGAAAGGAATCACTGATTATGACACAACAACAACCAACTATTACCCCTAAATTAGAACAACCTAAGTTTGGTTTTAATGAATATGCCGAGCGTTTAAATGGCAGAGCGGCTATGATTGGCTTTGTTTTAATGGTGATAATCGAATATGCTACCAATCAAGGTGTAATTGCATGGCTCGGTTTGAAGTAGACTTCTAATCTGGCGTTACTGATAACTTGCGTGGCATAGTTTAATAAAGCATGAATTTAGGTGTAGAGATGTTCCATGGAATGTCTCTACATTAGTTTTCAGTTGATTTTTGTCCTCACAGTCTGTTTCGCTAAATTAATTTCGTGCGTCAGTCCTAGTAGTCTGTCAATCCAAAAATGACGGGTAAAGGCAAGCAGGGGGAGAAGAGGGGCAGGGGAGTAGGGGAGGGAAAAACAGAAGTTTTTTCCGATCATTACCCGTCAAAATAAATTTGACGAACTACTAGTACAATGGAAATAATTGTGATGATCCTCAAAGCAATTACTTCTAGGGTGTTAATTACCGTACTCCCTTTTTCGGCAAAGGAAATTACAATTATTTGTGCTATTATTTGCCTCTAATCAAATAGACAAATTGTAGTTAGGATATTCTGAGTAAGTTTATACAAAAACTCTAAGTGGAACTAAGTAAGCTGTGATGAATGCTGTATTACCTCGTTTTTTAAAGTCAGCCTACCGCAAAGAACCTATCATTAGCGCATTGATAACAGCGGGAACAATAGATGCTCTCATTGGTGGTTTGGATGATAGTTGGTCACTTTTCATCTTTGGTTTAGGAACAGTTGGAATAGCTCTCGTCTTTAAATTATGGCGAATGCAGCAACGTCCGGCTTTACCAGAAGAGCCTGTTGCTCAATATTATTTACCTCCTCAGTCTTCGGCTGATGCTTTACCTGTATTAAAGGTTTCCAAGAAGAAATCCCGTCAGTAATTACCGAAGCTGTCAGCGGTAAAACGCTTGAGGTGCAAAGCTTTATGATGAAAATTTGTACCTCATTTGCCCAAAATATGCTATATTTGGAAACTTTGGAAAGATTCAGGACTACTGGTTATATGTGGTCTTTGTCAGAAATTTACACTATTCAAAATCAAGTAAAATTCAATTAGTAACTATTACTAAATAGAACGATGAAACTACAAACTACTACCCAAGAAATCAAAGTAGTTACAGCTTACTATACTCCAGAAGAATATTTAGAATTAGAGGAAAAAGCTGATTATAAGAATGAATATCGAGATGGAGAAATTATATCTATGACTGGTGGAACAACAAATCATAATAAACTGGCGTTAAATTTAGCAACTGGCTTGAATGTGGCGTTAAATGATTTGGACTATGAAATTTATATTGGTGATGTGAAATTGTGGATACCACGCTATCGGGAATTTACTTATCCTGATGTGATGGTAATTGAAGGTCAGCCTATTTATTACAGCACAAATACCACAATAGTTACTAATCCTGTGTTAATTGTGGAAGTTTTATCTAAATCAACAAAAGATTATGACCGTGGTGATAAGTTTCTTTATTATCGCTCAATTCCTGAATTTAAAGAATATATTTTAATTGACCAAACTAAATATTATGTGATGCAGTATGTGAAAACTTCGGAAAATCAATGGATTTTGACAGAGTATGAAACTGAAGATGCTCTGATAAATTTGTCATCAATTAATGTAGAATTATCTTTGAAGCAATTATATAAAAAAGTCAATTTATCGGAAAATTTAGAATAAAAAATCTCGGAATTTGGTGATTACCTTTTTATTAACAACTAACAACTGTACGGGCGAAGCATTTGGAGGACTATTTTTGGCAATGACCGATAATTTATCTTCCAAATGCTTCGCCCCTACTAACAACTGACTAATAACCAATGAATAAATTACTAGTAGTAGCGACAGGAAACCCCGGTAAATTGCGGGAAATGCAAGCTTATTTAGCTGATTCTGGGTGGGAATTAGCTTTAAAACCGGAAGATTTGGATGTGGAAGAAACGGGAGAAACTTTTGCGGAAAATGCTGGTCTGAAAGCCTCGGAAATTGCCAAAGTTACAGGTAATTGGGCGATCGCTGATGATTCTGGTTTAAAGGTAGATGCTCTCAATGGTGCGCCGGGGGTGTATTCTGCTCGTTATGGGAACACGGATACAGAAAGGATTGAGAGGTTATTAAGAGAATTAGGTGATCAGGAAAATCGTCAAGCTCAATTTGTGTGTGCGATCGCAGTTGCAAATCCTCAAGGAGAAATAGTGATTCAATCTGAGGGTATTTGTCACGGTGAAATTTTGTTTGCACCTTCTGGAGATGGTGGTTTTGGTTATGATCCGGTTTTTTATGTACCAGAGAAACAATTGACTTTTGCCCAAATGACGACGGATTTAAAAAAATCAATTAGTCATCGTGGTAATGCTTTAAAAGCCTTAGTTCCTCAATTATTGAGCATTTAAGATTAAGAATCTAAAATCTTAATTTGGATTTGGTGAAGACGCGGACCAATAATTGAGATCACCGTAAATTCAAGATGATCATAATTAAAGATTTCCCCTTTCTTGGGGATTTTTTGGCATTGATAAAGTAAAAATCCGCCCAAAGTCAGATATTCTCTAGTTAAAGGTAAATTAAGATGTAAGACTTGATTAACTTCTTCTAGATTGATTTGAGCTTGCACTAAAAATGTCTGTTGGTCTACCATTTGGATCAGCAAATCATTAATGCTATCAAGTTCACCGGAATGACCGATAATTTCAGCAATAATGTCTTGAGTAGTCACCAGTCCGACAGTTCCCCCAAATTCATTGACTACCATTACCATAGAGGGTTTCTCTTGCTGCATCATTGGCAAAAGTTCACTTAATAGGGTTTGTTCTGGCACAAATCGGGGCGAACGCATCCACTGTTGGATTTGTGTTTCTGGTGTGATTTTTCCTAAAGCCAAGGGTTGTGCTAAATCTTGAAAGTAAACTATACCGCGAATGTCGTCTAAAGATTCGCCAATGATCGGATAACGAGAGTGACCAGTAGATGCTATTTCCTCAAGTAATCCCTGAAAACTGGCGGTTATGGGTAAAGCAATAATGCTAGTTCGGGGAATCATGATGTCTTCAGCCGTAATATCTCCGAATTCAAAGACGTTATTTAAGAGTTCTCGTTCTGCATTTTCTAAACCTGTAGATTCTCGTTCTGTGGAGATAATTAATTGTAATTCTTCTGGTGTGACTGGAGGCCGCCAACTTTGTCCCGTGTATTCAATCCCAAATAATCGTAATAGCCAATAAGTTGAGTGGTTGAGAACCCAAATAAAGGGACTAAAAAAACGGACTATTGATTTAACTGATGGACCTAAAAGCCTAGCTAGATGTTCTGAATACAACATTGCTACTGATTTTGGACACAATTCGCCTAAGACGATTTGTAGGTAAGCAATGGCAAAAAAGGCCATGGGGACTGATAAAGAATGAGCTAGTAGATAATTAATTCTGAAAGGTAACGGCCAGGAATTGAGCCATTTTTCTACCAATACAGCAATTGTACTTTCGCCAATCCAACCCAGTGCCAGACTAGAAAGGGTGATACCTAGTTGGGCTGTAGATAGTAATCTATCAATACTACGCTGTAGTGTTTCCACGGACATCGCTCGGAAATCACCCGCTTGTACTAACTGTTGAATCCGAGTTCGCCGCACTGTCACCATTGCAAACTCTGCCGTCACAAAAAAGGCATTGATAGCAATTAGCACTAGCACACTACACAACCGCAGCCCCACGTCTGTCCAACTTAAAGTAGAAAAAGCACTCACTGTCTAAGGTGATGTCAAATTTGACATTAGTGTAAGAAAATACCATCTAAAATCCTGCGACTGAGCGAAATTAAAGTCCAAAATGGAATCTTAATTCCCTTTTTCTACAGGAATATCAGATAATTGTAACTTGAGTTTTTGAGCAGGATAATCAGTCAAAGATAGAGATATCTGTTTGACATCATCAAGTAAAGCTGTGGGAATGCTAATTGTACCTTTAAATTCCGCACCTTTTGCGGGCAATTCTGCTGGTAAACCTTCTGTAATTGCACTCAAAGTTCTGCCTTTATCGTCGGTAATATCTAAAAAACTATAGAGAAACCGCACAGAATCACCACCTTTATTCTGCATATTCACTTTTAGTAGTAAATCACCACCCGAATAGCGGATAGATTTTACAGACATAGTTACACCTTCACTTTCAGCAGTTATAGGAAATCCTGGTTGAGAAGTTTCTGGTGCTGCGGATTTTTCCTGTGGCTGCGGCTGGGTAATTTTAATTTCTTCTTCTTCTGATTTGTCTGGTTTATTACCCTTTTTTTGGTCGCTAATTCGTGATTTCACGACTTTGAGAATATCTTCTTCTTTTAAGAAAGCTTCACTTTCCTGTTGGGGGTTATTGGCTTTGCTGCTGTTAAATTTAGTCGCAGGACGACCATCTGGTGTAGTGACACCTTTAAGTGCCATACTTCCCAAGGTAAAGCCCAAAAAACCACTTGCAGAACCAGCACCCAACATGAGGGTTAACAAAATTAAGGTTAGTAGTACAGTAGTATTTATTTTCATGGCAGTGTAGTTATCAGCGAATAGGAATTCAGATTTAGTTACTATATATGCTACTAAGGATTTTTGAGTTTGGCATTATTAATCTTAGAGGATGTTTGAAAAGTGGTATTCCGTAATTTTCATCACATTGCTACCCCCCTTAGTCCCCCCTTGTAAAGGGGGGAAACAATAAAAATCCAGTTCCCTCCCCTTTACAAGGGGAGGGTTAGGGTGGGGTAAAAAATATTTGATACATCAACCATAACTTTTCAAACACCCTCTTAGCAAAATTTACAACTCTATGCCATTGATAGGAGTTGAGGGGTCTTATATCTTTGCTTTCTTTCTGCCCGCGCTCAAATTATCACTTTTTTTCTGCCAATATTAAAGTAGAATCTGCACTTCGTCCAAATTCTTCTGGTGCATATTGAAGATGAACTTCCGCACCAGGCCAAATAAATGTTCCTGGAGTCACAGAACGAACTAAATAATGTAAACTATAAACTCCCGGTTCGAGATGATTTGCATAGGAAATAATTCGATCTTTATGGATTGTTTTATATCCTAATTGCCAATTATCGGCTTTTGCTTGTAATGCTGGTGTCGCTGTTTGAAAACTATCATCTACAGCTTCAAAACCTGCGGGTAAGGGGTCTTTAATGACTACATGATCTACAGGATGATCTGTAATTATTTCTAACCCAATATCAAAGACTTGTCCAGGTTGTAAAGTTAAATGTTTATCAAAAGCATACATTCCAGTTTTTTGAATAACTTTCTCTTCATTGACTTTACTAATTTCTCGCGTTACTCGTAACCCGTTAAATCTTCCTGGTTGATTTCCTTGTAACCGATATTTGTAAGCAACTAAATAATGTAATCTGCCTCTTCCAGATTTTTGTAACCATAAATCACGATTACCTTGGGGTAATTTATTCATGGGAACATTTATTTGCAAGTTGGGATTTTGATAGCCATTAAAACGGGTTTCTGCTAATTTCTGATTTGCTAATTTTACCGTAGTCATAAAATTAGGTGGTGTGGGTTGAAGTTGACTATATGCAACTAAAGCTGTGAGGGCTTGGGCGTTATTATAACTAGATTCCCATGTGCCATCTCTGCGTAAATTAAGAAGACTTTGCAGTAATTTATCAATGATTTCTGGGTTGGTTTTTTGGTCAATAAATAACCGTAAAGCTTGGGCTTGGGTGACAGTATTTGAACTCATCCAACTCCAACTTTGAGGTAAGTTTACAACTGCGGTACGTCCAGTTTCATAAATATTCTTTTGGAATTGCACACGCATAATTTGCGCTTGATTTTGCCATTCAGGAAATTGATATAGATATCTGGCTAATTTGATTTGAGTAACTAGATCAAAATCATCACGTTGTTGATAAATATCTGACAGAAAACTATTGCGTTTATCTCCTAATTGTGCTAAGGCAATTAAAGAATTTAGTTGCAATTTAGATTTACAAAGTTTCTGTTTACAAAAGTCATATTGTCCAGGATTTGCAAGAACATTTTGCAGATAAGTTTTCAGAGTAGAGATGATTTTACTATCAACCAAATCAGGAAAAATTTGATTAGCTTTAACTAAAGATTCTGTTGCATAACTAGAAACCCAAGGATCTGATTTTTGTTGTCCTGGAAATGCTGCAAAACCACCATCTGCTATTTGCAATTTTTGTAATTGTGCAATTGCTAATTTTGCTTGTGCTTGAGGATTAAATTCTGCAAAGGTTTGATTATATTTTTGGGTGAGGGTTTGCAGATTTGCCGCAATTAATAATTGACTTGCGGCTGGTTCTGCAAATGGTAAATTATTATTTTCTAAAACTTGTTTTGCAGGTGCTGTAATTTCTGGAATTAAGGTACTGGCTAATTGAATATCTAAACCTCCGGCTTCGCGGCAGGTATTTTTATTAATATTTAGGGGAATTTTTACCTGTTTTTCACTAACACCAGTTTCTACAACTTGTTCAGTAATTTCTAAAGGTTTAATTTCCAAAGGGACAGTAAAAGCATCAGCAATATTATTTAATTGGGTGGTAAATGTGAGTTTACCTTCTCCCACATTACCCGCTATCATGGGGAAGCGATAAGCTTGGGTTGCTGACTCGGCTTTTGGTTGTAATGTGGTGGTTTTGGGATTATTTTCTGCGAAGTTGAGAGAACCGCTAAGTTCACCTTTAATATTCAAATTTCCGGTGTTTGTGGTGGTATTAGTGACGGATAAACCTGCCAAAATGCGATCGCCTGTGCGGGCAAATTGTGGCAGAATAGCATTAGTTATTAATGGCTTTGTGGTGATAAATGTTGCGTCACCATTGCCAAACCGCAAATTTCCATCTGTAGCCACTACCATTATCCGCCAAGTTGTTAAATTATCGGGTAATTTAAAGGTGATTTTCGCCTTACCATTTTCATCACTAATTACCGAACCATTGTAATAAGCTAAAGCTTGAAAATCTTCACGAATCCGAGTATTTGCTAAAGCATTGGAGAAGCCACCACCATAACCCCAACCTTTGGGTAAACTTGTCGGTAATGGGGCTAATTTAACATGACGACGATTATCACTAAATCGGGTAGAAATTGGTTGTTCTGCATAAACAGTATCTACCAAATTTGGCGGACGATAACCAGTTAATTGTAATATGGCTTCATTCACCACCATGACAGTAAATTGTCCTTTGGTGGGTTTTCCTTGATCATCTTTTAATTCCAGTTCTACATTTGCTTCTCTTCCCGGTTCTAAAGATTTTTCAACTGGGTTAATTTGTACCTTTAAATATTTATCTGCTAGGTTAACTTTAAAATCTGCAAAACCAATTCGGGCTAAATTTTCTAAACTTCCCAGTTCTATTTGATTAAGTGGTTTACCTTGTCTAACTAACACCGCTTGTACTGCTGCATTAGGTAACATTTCTGGCGTAATTGGAAACTGAATTTGGGGCGTACCTCCTTTAATTTTGATAACTTGTTGATAGAGAGGTTTATCTTTAATGACTGCAAAATATAATTCTCCTTCTGGGTAGGGAGATTGAATTAAAGCTGTTGCTGTGTCTCCAGGTTTAAACTCTTTTTTATTTAATTTAACTGACAACTTATCTTTTTCTTCTCCACCCCAAAATACTTGATTTTCTCCTGTCACCCAAATTTGTAAATCTGTGGCTGTAATTTCATCTTTATTATCACTAAAATTAGCGCGAATCCGATATGAACCTGATATGGTAGGTTTCAAATTGACTGTTTGGGGAGTATTCCCAGATGTAATATCTGTTTTCCCAACTGTCTGATATTCAACTTGATTTTGTGGAGTTTTACTACCTTCAACAATTTTAGTAACGCTGCTATATTTCATCTGTTGTAATTCCAGATGTATCCTTTGATTTTCTAGAGGTTTTCCCGTTGGGTCAGTGACAATAAATTCTACAGGAAAATCTTTACCAGCGTCAGCGACAAAATTACTTTTTAAACCAATGATTCGGTCACTGGGTAAAGCAGTAAAAGTTTGGGAATTAGCAACCGATAAATTAGAAACATCACTAATTTGCACGTCTACCCGGTAAGTCATGGGGTAGGGTAAATCTTTAGCTACAGTTAAAGTTTGATTACTTTTCCCATTAGCATCTAATTTAGTGTTAGTTTGTAAAACATCATTAGGAACATTGGGACTTTCTTCTGGACAAAACCATTGTCTCCCAAAACTAAATTCCTCCCAACCTTTAGGGATAAAATTAGCCTGTTGACGAGTGACAAAATATTTAGCTTCTCCTCCTTCCACTGGGGAACCAAATAAATAATTACTTCCTACTTGCACATCAATTTTGTCATCAATTACCGCATATTTTTTATTTAGCTGTAAATAAACTTTAAAATTTGGTGGTTTAAATTCTGCTACTCGAAACTCTCCAGAAATTTCTTGTCCCTTGTTACCTTTTGCTTTAATAGTATAAAATCCTAAAGGCTGATTTGTGGGAATCGGTAACTCTAAAGAAAATGTACTAAATTCATTAGTTGTTTTTGTGCCTAAATCTGTATTTTTCCCAGTAGTATTGACTAAAGTTAATTGATAAACTGCATTTTTATCTTCCTGAACTTTACCTTTTTCTAAATAATCTGCAAAAGCAGTAAAAGCCGCTTTTTCTCCGGGTTGATATAACTTTCTATCAGAAAAAATTATGCCTCGTGATTCTGGTTTATCAGCTTCCCAACCAGCATCAATTCCATAACCATAAGCACCACTATATTCTTCATTTCTAGTAAATGCCCAATCTTGATTTTCACTAGCAATTACTAATAATTGTGGTAAACTAGATTTTAATTTGGGATAACATTGGATTAATTGATTATTTTCAATGATAAAAATTCCCTTTTCATCAGTTTTCCCAGTTGCACATGGTACAGGTTGAGGACGAGATTTATCCGCTAATTTTGATTGATAAACTTCAATATTTGCCGCTTTAACTGGTGAACCATTACTAAGATAATGAACCCGAATTAAACCGGATTCTGGAAACCATTGAGAAAAGATACCTAAATTGGTTAATTGTACCATTCCATAAGTTGTTGGTTCTCTCCACAATTGTTTACCGTCTTCTTGATATTTATGAGTTCGTGCTTGCACTCCATAAGCTAACATTCCTTGAGTAGTCCCTAATTTTTCTTTGAGGGGAACATTGATAGTTAAGGATTGATTTTGCTTACCATTAATTGTGAAATCTTGCCATTTAGCAGGTTCGGGTAATAAATCATTAGCAGTATTTGTATAAACTAAATCTGTTGGCTTAACAATACGATAAGCTGCTTGATATTTTGATTCTGGTAAATTAATAGTATCAATATTAATTTGTAGATCTTTATCTGTGGGGAAAATATTTAAATCTGAGGGTACAGAAATATTCCCAGCTATATCACCAGTATCATATTTAATTGTGAGTGGTTTACCTAAAGTTTGTCCAAATTTATCTTTGAGATTTTTCTCAATATTAATTGTATAAGTAGTAGCTGGTTCTAAAGCATAAGGATTAATGCTGACAATTCTATCTTCTCCAGAAATTTGCAATACACCATCAATATTTTTTGGTGTTGGCTTAATTTTAATATTTTCCTTAACGGAATCTGCTAATAAAAGATTATTAAATTCTAACTGGGGACTACCTTTAATAAATCTGCCATAAGTTCCACCTGAATCTGGTTCTCCATAGGGTTTAATTCCCACAAATCCCAAAGGTGAATAAGTCGCTAATTTACTGACAAATTCTTTTTGACTTGGTAAATTACCATTAGCAGGAAGAATACCAGGAGAAAAAGTTAAACGGTAAGGTGTGGCTTTTTCCAGATTTTGCTGAGGAATCAGATTATAAATCCAATTTTTAGTTGCAGGATCAAATTTTTCTAAAGGATCTAAATTTTCTGGTGTTTCTTCCTTCGCTAATTCCACCTTAAAACCCACACCTTGAGTTTTACCTTCAGGAATTAACTGTAAATGCTTTTGGACAGAATCTAGATCCAATGCTAAATTAGAGGTAAATTGCAACTTTGGTTGTAAATCAATTGGTTCAACTTCCGCTTTTTCCATGGGGTTAACCCCTGGTAAATTAGTAATTTGAATAGATTGAGTATTAAAAGTCCAAGCCAAATCTTGATTTAACCGATGATTTTTTAAATCAGCTAAACCAGCTTTGAGAGTAACCTTAACTCGCGTCGCTTTCGGTATAGCTTTATCAGCTTGAAAACCCACCATACGCGGAGTTAAAAAGCGAAACTGTCCCGGTAAAGGAGGCCAAATGGCAAATTTAGTTAATAAATTTTGTTGTTGGGGACTATCAAGACTTTCAATAGGAATTACAGCTTCTTTAAAACGGATACGAATTTGCCCCAGAGGTTTTGCATCTCCCACAGGACTGATTTGTTCTATCCAATCTGGTAACTTTGGCGTTATTAAAGACTCAACCATTGGTAATTGTTCCTTACCTGATTGAATACCAATAAAATTACAACCCGTCATTCCGCATACGAGAATAACAATAACCAGGAACTTAAATATTTTTATGATCTTCATATTAAATAAAATGTAAACATCGCATTCCTCTCTTCCTCTGTGTTCTCTGTGCCTCTGTGGTTAGATAAAAAATTCTGTACACAAATCAAAAAGGATTGATATATAGATAACTAATCTAGTGTGACAATTCCCAATAAACCATACAATTCTTAACATTGTGATGAATTTACTAACTCATGTCCTCAAAACTCTTACTCTTCGCGCCTCTGCGACTCTGCGTGAAATCAAATCATATAAATTGAAACTAAAGCGCAACTACAAACTAAATAAAATTATTTTCTCCTTCATATTGATATGTTTTCTAGTCCGATTATGCCCCTATTTTGCACCTATTCATAGTGTAGATATTGCCCAGCATCAATTAGCAATAGAGTTTACAGATCGGAATAATTTACCATTAGGAACTGTATTAACCAGTGATCAAGAAAATACATCAGTTGTGAAATTAAATCAAGTTTCACCTCAATTTATCAAAGCGATTTTGGCGGCTGAAGACGGTAGTTTTTATCAACATGGGGCGTTAGATTTAAAAGCGATTTTGCGGGCAATTAAAATAGGAGTAGAAAATAAAAAAATTGTTTCTGGTGCTTCCACAATTACCATGCAATTGGCGAGAATGTTGGATAATTCACCGCGAACAATGACTGCAAAATTAAAAGAGGTTTGGTTATCGTGGCGATTAGCTGCGGGAATGACTAAAGATGAAATTTTAGCTGCTTATATTAATCGTCTCCCCATGGGCGGAAATATTTATGGGGTGGAAGCTGCGGCGCGAATTTACTTTGCTATTCCTGCAAGTGATTTAAACTTAGCACAAGCTTCTATTTTAGCAGCAATTCCTAATAATCCCACTTATTTTAATCCTTATCAACATCAAAAAAGATTACAGCAACGACAGAAATATGTGTTAAACAGAATGGTACAGGAAAAATATATTTCTGATGCAGAAGTAGAACTTATATATAAAGAGAAAATAATATTTAACCCCCAGCAACAGGGAATTATTGCTGCACCACATTTTTTATTTTGGTTAGCAACAAAAAACAATACACATAATACAGAATCATCACCTATTCGCACGACAATAAATCGCCCTTTACAGCAATTTGTGGAAGCACAAGTACAACAAGTAATTTCTTCTTTAAAGGCGAATAATGTCCATGATGCAGCAGCGGTGATAATTGACAACTCCTCTGGGGAGGTTTTAAGTTATGTCGGTTCGCCTGATTATTTTAATGAAGTGAAATTAGGAAGAAATGATGGAGTCCAAGCTTTGCGCCAACCAGGTTCTACCTTAAAGCCATTTGTGTATGAATTAGCTTTAGAAAAAGGCGTAATTAGTCCTCATACTATTTTGCCAGATGTGCCAACTCATTATGCAATTCCGGGGGCAAAATTATATAGTCCTACAGATTATACTAACAGCTTTCTTGGTCCAGTCAGAGTCAGAATTGCTTTGGCAAATTCTTTAAATGTACCTGCGGTAAAGGTATTAGAAAAGGTGGGTGTAGGAACTTTTTTAAATCGGCTGCATGAATTGGGTTTTGCACATCTAAATCAAGATGCTGAATATTATGGTTTAGGGTTGACTTTGGGTAGTGGTGAGGTGAATTTATGGGAACTGGCTAGGGCTTATTTAACTATGGCTAATATGGGGAAAATCACACCATTGGTAACTACATTAAATAGTTCTCCAATTGCCAATTCTCAATCTTTAGTTTCCCATAATTGGCAATTAATTATTGATATGTTAAGCGATCGCTATGCCAGATCCACAGCTTTTGGTGTAGACTCAGTGTTAAATTTGCCCTTTCCCGTCGCTGTCAAAACTGGTACATCTTCAAACTATCGTGATACCTGGACTGTAGGCTTTAGCAGTGATTATACTGTGGCTACGTGGGTAGGTAATTTCAACGGTGAACCCATGCGTCAAGTTTCCGGTGTCACAGGGGCTGCACCTTTGTGGAATAGAATCATGTTAAATCTGCACGAACATCAAGCCCCCGCTGATTTTCCACCTCCAGCAGACATGATAAAATTGCCTATCTGCGCCACCACAGGGTTAAAACCTACACCTAGCTGTACTTCCGTAGTTCAGGAATATTTCTCTGTCAAAGATAAAATTGCTTATCAAAAATCTACGGATTTCCATTTATCACCTGTGTATGATCAATGGTTAGCAAAACAACCACAATTGAATTTTAATCCTGATAATTTCCGCATTATCTCTCCTCGTAATGGGGATTTATTTCTGCTGTATCCAGGTGGAGACGGACAGCAAAAATTAGAATTTAAAGCTAGTGGAACATTAAATCAGTCCATAGACTGGTGGCTAAATGATAAACATTTATCTACACAATCAAGTAATGGGATATTTTGGCATTTACGCCCTGGTAATTGGCAGTTAGAAGCTAGAACTGGCAAGCTACACGACCAAATAAACTTTCAAGTAAAGTTAGGAAATATCCAACCTAAAAAACAAGGTTTTTCTGTAGCAAATCCCACTAAATAATAGAATATTAGAGATTGATGAATTCTGCATAATCACCTGAATCTTTTATCCGGGAGTTGATAAATCAAAGTTGATAATGTAAATGTGGTTAAAAATTTTCAGGAAGTGAAAATAGTCATGAAAAATACACAAGAACGCAAGTCTACTAAAAAGAAACAGTCTTTTTCTCCTGTTGATATTGGGACTCCTAAAGTACCAGTTCGGAAAACTAAAGCTAAAAATCAACAGTCTGAATCACTCAGCGACTGGGAACACGCGAGTTAATTTATGAACTGCTTTTCTTTCCCTGCATCTGTCTAAACTATGATTTGTAGTGATTTTGGTGATCATGATGATTTAATATGGTAATCATTGAATCAAAGTAATTATAGTTTAGACAATAATCAAGTAAGGTAGGGTAAGTTAGGGTCAAAAAAAGATGATCAATGAAAAGTATAAATACTCGGAACTGACATCCAAAATCATTGGATGTTCTATGACTGTGCATAAAACATTGGGTAATGGTTTTCAAGAAGTAATTTATCAAAGAGCATTGGTAATTGAAATGCAATTGGCGGGTATTTCTTTTGCAAGAGAATTTGAAATGCCAATTTTTTACAAAAAAGAACAAATAGGAACACGACGAGTAGATTTTTTGGTCGAAGGTGTTATTTCAGTTGAAATAAAAGCAGTAACTAAATTAGAAGACGTTCATTTTGCACAAGCAATTAACTACTTAGAAGCATATAATCTTGAGATTGGGTTACTAATCAATTTCGGTGAAACCAGTTTGAACTTTAAAAGACTTACTAATAAGAAATATAAAACGTCTGAACTATGATTCTTATGATTTGGATGATTCTTGTGATTCTTGTGATTTGGATGATTTAGAGTCACACCTGTAAAAATTACATTCAATTGCATCATACAACTTCATCACATAAATCACATAAATCATAAAACGTCTGAACTATGATTCTTATGATTTGGATGATTCTTGTGATTCTTGTGATTTGGATGATTTAGAGTCACACCTGTAAAAATTACATTCAATTGCATCATACAACTTCATCACATAAATCACATAAATCATAAAAATCATAGTTTAGACTATGTTACAATTTTGAAATTGGTAGAAAATCAGGGTTATAAAAATGCAGAGTGGCGACCAAAATCTGATTATTTTGATGATTTATATACTTGTTGTCTATTGGACAATCAATCGCATGATTGCATCTATAGACGATATAGTAAAAGTTGATTTCCAAAAAGGTGCTGTTGATGATCAATTAAAAGCACAAAATCTCCAAGACACCGTGGGTATTTCCTTCAAGACAGGTACTTATGGACTAGATAAAGTGGAAACGGATCTAAAAGAATTATCAATGAGTGTTGAAAATAAATCAGATAGTATTGCCATATATGTTGACTGGGATAATAGTTCTTTCGTGGTTGAACATAGCAAGCAGTCGCGGCGAGTAATTCGCAAATCTCCTGATTTAACCCGCGATTTAGCTATATTCCAAGTTCCGACAATTATCGCTCCTAAAAAGACAATTTCTGAAAATGTCACCGCAGAAGATGTTTTTCAAAGAGATAAAGAATCAGGAGTCTATAAACCGGCCTCACCTTTAATTAATGTAGCGGGAGTTAAAGGGAATAAAAAGTTATATAAAGACTTTTTAGATGGCAAAAAAAATTTAGAATTTTCCTTACAACTTGTATTGCGAATTTCAGAAATCAGAGCCGGTATTGCACCGGGAATAAATGTTCCTCCAGTGTCAATTATTAATTGTCCTTTTACTATTAAAAAAATCCCTTGGACCTACGCTTTACCTTGGAATAAAAAGTAATCTATCTGAGTCTTGCGATTTTCATGTAATTAAAAGTAAACTAGAGAAAGAGAGAGTAGGCGTAGGCAGTTGCAGATTAGTCATAAAGACTGGTTTGAGGAAAGTCCGGGCTTCCGAAAGACCAAACTTGCTGGATAACGTCCAGTGCGAGCGATCGTGAGGATAGTGCCACAGAAAGATACCGCCAGTCAATTTATTGGTTGGTAAGGGTGCAAAGGTGCGGTAAGAGCGCACCAGCAGCGTCGAGAGGCGTTGGCTCGGTAAACCCCGGTTGGAAGCAAGGCCGCAAGGAACTACGGTTGGTCTTTTACCAGTTCCGCTGAAAAAGAGCCGCTAGAGGTGTTTGGTAACAAGCATCCCAGATAGATAACTGCCCTCGCATGAGAACAGAACCCGGCTTACCACCGACTCTCTTTGAAAACGAATTATGGATGTTTTATTTTCCATAGTTCGTTTTTTCAATTACTACAGAAAATGAGAGAGACTGAAACATTTTAGCTAATGAAATTTTGAATAGAGCTATTTGACAACTTATGACATAATATATAGCTATGGTTATTAATATGGACAATAAAATGAACACAAGTAATATAAAATCTTTTTCGGTGTATGGTCTTTTTGGAACAGATGAAGTACACATTCCTTTTGATGAGAATATAAAAATACTAGTTGGTGAAAATGGAATTGGCAAAACTCAAGTTTTAAATCTTTTTTATTATATTTTAACACGAAATTTTTTTAAACTTGGTGAATTTAAATTTGATAGATTAGTTTTATCATTTAATGATAGAAAATCTATCGAGATCACTAAATTTTATGTAGATGAATTGGTTAAAGAAATTTACGATAATCCTATAATTATGGATGAAGTTAATCATCAAATTACACATCCAAGTCGCTATCAGGATTTATTTTTTAAAACTGAGATTTTAAAAAATAAATTTATACAAAGTAGAATAGATTTGGTCTATACTTCAGATGATTATAAAACTATCTATGAACCAAGAAAACGCGGTACTTTTGTTATACAAATTGGGAGAAAAAGAGTAGACATATTCAACCCTTTTTTTAGTCAATGTGAAAAAGAAATTGAATCAGGAATTGGAAATACTGAGATTATGTATTTTCCCACTTATAGACGGGTTGAAGAAGATTTACATAATTTAGGTTATAATGATGATGAAATTTTAAATCAAGAAAATACACTGATTCAGTTTGGAATGGATGATGTGCAAAAACGTTTTACTCAAATTGAAAGTAAAATTGATAAACTCTTAAAAGAAGGATTTTCTAAAATCACTTCGGAAATTTTAAGTCAATTAATAAAAGGATTTTCTCACACAGATAATAATTTTTTAAGTAAAATTAATGAAAATGATATTGAAATTATTTTAGCAAGAGTTGGTAAAGAATTATCTGAAAATGATAAAAATGAAATTAGAAATAGTGTTAAAAATCAATCATTTGAAAATCCATCACTAACTTATATTTTAAAAAAATTAGTAGAAATATATGATAAACAAAAAGAATTAGATGACTCGGTGAAGAAATTTAAAGACGTTTGTAATAAATATTTAATCAATAAAAGAGTATTTTATGATGAAAGTGCCATCAAAATATTTATCAAATCAAAAAAAACTGATGCTGAAATTGACTTGAGTAAACTTTCTTCTGGAGAAAAGCAAATTATTTCTACATTTTCCAAAATATACCTTTCTGAAAGTAACAAAAGATTTATTATACTTTTTGATGAACCGGAATTATCATTATCAATGATCTGGCAACGACAATTACTTCCAGATATTATCAATTCAGGAAAATGCGAATTACTTTTAGCAGTAACTCACTCTCCATTTATTTTTGATAATGAACTGGATAAATATGCTATTGGATTAGATCAATATATTCAACCTTCAGAAACGATTATAGCCTAATGTCATACTTAGATAAACTCAAACAGAGTCGGAATAAATCCCAGGTTGCCTATCAAGAATTTGCCCTGCATACAAGACAAGATAAAGATGGTTTATTTTGTTTTTTTGAAGGTAAAGATAATGCTTATTATGTGCCAAGAATCAAGCGCTTTATTAATAATTATCACCCTATCCATTGTGGTGGTAGAGAGAAAGTGTTAGAAGTTTACCTACTTATTACTATTCATAGAGAATATGATAAGTATAAAAAAGCATTTTTCATTGATAGAGATTTTAATAAACCTTTACCACCTCATAACCCACCAATATTTGAAACATCTTGTTATTCAATTGAAAATTTTTATGTTTCAGTAAATGTTTTCAAAGAAATTATCAAAAATGAATTTCATTTATCAGAGGTTAGTGATCCAGACTTTCAAGTTTGTTTAACTCTTTTTAAAGATAGACAAGAAGAGTTTCATCAAGCTACAATTTTATTTAATGCTTGGTATGCTTGTTTGATAGAAATTAGAAATACTACAGGAACAAAAACAGGTGTAGAACTAGATGATAAATTTCCCAAAGATTTTATTGATTTAACTTTAGAGTCAGTTTCGGCAAATTATGATTTGGAAAAAATTAAACAAAAGTTTCCAAATGCTCCAGAAATTCCAGCAGATATTTTAAATAATAAAATGGAAGAATTTACTAATTGTGAACATTATAAGGTTTTCCGAGGAAAATATGAAATGTGGTTTGTGTTACTCTTTTTAAGGTTAATTTTAAGAGATTCTTGTAAAAGTAAATTGTTCATTGCAGAAAAATTAAGTTTCACTTTTAATAATGACTATACCAGTCCACATCCTATACTTACCAATGAACAAGCACTTACAGCATTTAATGGCTATGCTGAAACCCCTGAAAGTTTGAATGCTTATTTAATGCAAGTGATACAATAGGAATAAATGTCAGTCTATCTCTTCTTTTATGTTTTTATTGTATGGTATCCTATGCTAATTCTACATTCCGCAGCTAGTTGAAGTTATGAAAATGCTAACACAGTAAGTTTTTAAACAAAAAACAGACTTGTATTTATACTTTATAATTTAATGCTAAGTTAAGAGTTATTAGCCCTTTTTTCCACATTTACCTAATGTCCAGCGTTTATCCCCGAAGACAACGGCAACTTGAGAGTTTAGTCCAAAAGTTTGGTTTGTCACTAAATGCACCAGTAAAATGGCAATTATTGGACTTGGCACTAACTCATCCTACCGTCTCCGATACCGCCAATTATGAACAACTAGAATTTGTGGGCGATGCGGTGGTACGTCTCGTGGCGGCTGTGGTATTATGGGAACATTACCCTGATTGCTCCGTTGGTGATTTTGCCGCTATTCGTTCAGTCCTGGTGAGCGATCGCATTCTCGCCCAACTAGCAAGAGAATATGGTTTAGAATTATATTTATTAGTGGCTGGTAGTGCTACTGCTGATCATATCGGGCAAGAATCACGATTAGCAGATTCTTTTGAAGCAGTTCTAGGGGCGCTTTACCTTAGCACCAACAATCTCAATCTGATTCGTCCTTGGCTAGATTCCCATTTCCAACAGCTAACCACAGAAATCCGTCTTGACCCTGCTAGACTTAATTATAAAGCAGCTTTGCAAGAATGGACTCAAGCCCAATTCAAAGTTCTCCCAGAATATCGAGTTTTGGAAGTCAGTCAACCCCACCGCACTCATGAACGCTTCTTTGCTGAAGTTTGGCTACATGAAAAAATGTTAGGACAAGGCAAAGGACGCTCCATTAAAGCCGCTGAACAAGCCGCTGCCAAAGTTGCCTATTCAGCAATTAGCACACCTGTTACAGATCTCTTGTAGTGCGGGCATCTTGCCCGTTGGATATGTACCTCATAACACCGGAAAGTGCTGTATAAGTAGGTTGGCGTTGAAAATTGTCGTTATGGCAAGGCAAAAGGCAAGAGGCAAGAGGCAAGAGGCAAGAGTGAAGAGGGTTTGGGCGATTTTACGTTTCTTTACACAGTTTGGTTTTATTGTGTTCACCTACTTAGATTAAAAAAAGACAGAGATTTCCTCTGTCCTAAAAATATGATAATTAGAGTTTTAATGGCAAAACTTAGTAACGGTCGCCTCCACCACCACCATATCCACCACGTCGACCACCACCAAAAGAACCTTTATCTTCTTTGGGTTTAGCTTTGTTAACTTTTAAGCTGCGTCCCATCCATTCAGCACCGTCAAGTGCTTCAATTGCGGCTGTTTCTTCTGCCTCTTTTTCCATTTCTACAAAGGCAAAACCTCTTTTCCGACCAGTTTCCCGGTCAGTGGGTAGTTGGACTCTCTTCACTTTTCCATATTCTGCGAAAACCCCAGTTAGGTCATTTTCCGTAACCTCATAGGATAAATTGCCGACGTAAATTGACATTGAATAGCTCCGAACACTAAAAATTTGACTTGTTCTTTAACTATAATATCAGCACTGAGATAAAATCCGCCATAGGATTTAAAAAAGACACATATTTTGTGTGTCTTGATAAAATTATGATTTATTGTGGATGTTCAAACTTAGTAACGGCGAGAATAGCCGCCACCGTCGCCACCCCGTCCACCACCACCACGATCTTCTCTGGGTTTAGCTTTATTAACTTTCAAGCTGCGTCCCATCCATTCAGAACCATCAAGTGCAGCAATTGCTGCTTCTTCTTCTTCATCTGAACTCATTTCTATAAAGCCAAAACCCCGGACACGTCCGGTTTCTCGGTCAATAGGTAGTTGAGCTTTTTTTACAGTTCCATATTCTGCAAAAACCTGCTTGAGGTCTTCTTCTGCGACTTGATAGGACAAATTACCGACGTAAATTGACATTGAATAGCTCCAGAAATTAAAAAATGGGCATTTACAGTATGAATAAGAGAAATGCCTCAACCATATAATACCAGTAATTAAGGTTTATTTTCTAATTGGGCATAGAAATTTTTTCTCCGGTAGCATAACCCTCCAAATCACCAACCGTCCCATACAACAACTAGCCAAAGCCCAAATCACCAAAGTACGACTCACGAAGATGTGGGAGAAGGGTGAGATTTTGTAATTGGCATCGAATAAGACTTGGGTAGTTTTAAATCAGCGAATTCACAGATAGAACTAAAGGCACAAAAACGGCAATGGTTTCCGGGATTTGGGGGAAATATTTGACTGAAGTTGCTATTTTTAGCTTCATATTGTTGCAAATCTTCTTGATGTTGATGGGCAATATTTGCTAACTCAGATTCTAAAGATTTAAACTCACTATTACTAATAGTAATTAATTCCGATTTTTTGCCAGCTTCCAAATTATAAAAAGATGCAACTGCGGGTTTACCAGGATAAAGATAACGGGCTGCAAGTAAATAAACTAATGCTTGTCTGTGGTCAAAAGCCGATCTACCTGTTTTAAAATCTAAAATATGTAAGGTGCTATCAGACTCAATAAATATACAATCCATAGCGGCATATAACCGAAAGCAGTAATCTTGTTTTTCAATCACAATCGGTTTAGGAAAACCTTCATCACCGGAAGTTAATTCCAGAATCCGCTTACCTAATAATAAAGGGGCATTTTGATATTTTCTTAAAATTTGTAATACCCGATATTTAACTGTTTCATGGGTTTGACTCAATCTCAATAACCTCGCCACTTTTTCCACACCATCAGCCTGAGTTAACCAATGCAGGTGATGATGAAATTCATATACGCCTTTTTGGGCAAGAATGCCAATGCGCTGGGGTGGGGTAGCTGTTGTCAATAAAGCTTTAACTTGGGGTTCATGCTGTCGCGCTTTGATAAATCCTCTTCTCATTTGGCAATGCCAATGTTCCTGTCCCCGGCTGGGGGCAAATAAAGACCAAAGGTGGTAACTAACAAAGGGTCTATCGGGGGTTGACATTGCTCATGTAGAGTGAGAGAAATTACTTTGGGGATACTTGCGGCTTAGTGGCTGTTCCACAGCTTTGCGGGATGCTTCCTAATAGTAAATAGCAATAATCATGCACGGGAGAGAGTGGCAATATGAGTAACCCTAGCAATTCCGGTAAGATAAAGTTTGGTACTGATGGATGGCGCGGAATTATTGCCGATGATTTTACTTTTCCTAATGTACGGAAAGTAACGAGAGCGATCGCTAGTTATCTGGAAACTGCCTATAGTAAAGACAAACCTGTTTTAATTGCCTACGATACGCGGTTTTTAGCTGACGAGTTTGCCCGGACATCTGCCGCTGTTTTGGCGGATTTGGGCTGGAATGTGAAAATTACTGATCGGGATTGTCCCACTCCAGTAATTGCCTACAATGCCCGTCTGCTCAATTCCGCAGGGGCTTTGATGTTTACTGCTAGTCATAATCCTGCACCCTATTGTGGGATTAAATATATTCCCGATTATGCAGGTCCTGCAACTCCAGAAATTACTGATACTATTGTCGCCAACATAGAAACAGCATCGGATGAGTTACCTGGAAGTAACCCATCTGGGACAATTTCTACTTTTGATCCGAAGCCCGATTATCTAAATTTTATCTACACCTTGTTGGATGTGGAAAAAATTAAAAGTGCGAATTTAAAGGTCAAATATGATGCCCTTTATTCTACCTCACGGGGATATTTAGATGAAGTCTTGCAACACTGTGGTTGTCAATTAGAAAGTTTCCACGATTGGCGAGATGTGCTGTTTGGCGGTGGTATGCCTGAACCCAAAGGGGAACAGTTAGTTGAGTTGGTGGCAGCGGTGAAAGCTGATCATGCGGATTTGGGTTTGGCTACCGATGGTGATAGCGATCGCTTTGGTATTGTTGATGAACAAGGTAACGTTCTCACTCCCAATACAGTGCTGTTAGTTCTAGCACGACATTTGATTAAAAACAAGGGTAAGAGCGGTGCAATTGTTAGGACTGTGGCAACCACGCATTTATTAGATAATTTTGCTGCTAAGTATGGGCTACAAATTTATGAAACTGCGGTAGGTTTTAAATACATTGGCGAGAAAATGCGAGAAACCGCCGTTTTGATTGGTGGAGAAGAATCCGGTGGTTTAAGTATCATTGGCCATATTCCTGAAAAAGATGGGGTTTTAGCAGATATGCTGGTGGCTGAGGCGATCGCTTATGAAGGTAAGCCTTTAAGTCAGTTGGTACAGGAAGCGATCGCTGAAGCTGATGGTCCTTTGTATAACAATCGCTTGGATTTACACCTCACAGAATCTCACAAGGTTGCCGTGATTGATTCCTATACCCAAAATCCGCCTTCAGAAGTGGCAGGAATTGCGGTGAAAGAGGTGGGAAGGAAAGATGGTATTAAACTGTATTTAGAAGAGGGTAGCTGGGTGTTGCTGCGTCCTTCTGGAACAGAACCTTTGGTGAGAGTGTATATGGAAACTAACTCACCAGAAAAACTGAGTCAGATTGCTAAATTCATGGAAGCTGAAATTGCTAAGTTAGGATAGACAATGTAAGTAGTAGAGACGTTCCATGGAACGTCTCTACATTTGTAAGAAATTTATATTTTTAAGTTATGATTTTCAAAATCTTGGCAAATATTTTAATATTAGTAATTATAGCTGTTTGGGTAGTAGCGATCGCTCTCATTTCTGTCCAAAATGCTACTCCTGTATCTTTACGGTTTTTGGTCTTTCAATCCATACAAATGCCCTTTGGTTTGATGTTGGCTTTTGCTGTGGCTGTGGGTTTGTTAGGTACAGCAGTTTTGCAGCCTCTGTGGGGGTTGGGAGAGTCTCAGTCTAGGGTAGATGAGGATGCAGAATTTTTTGTTGATGATGAGGATTTCTAGCGGTTTTTAGATCCCGGACTTCTACAAATTCAATTTCATAAATAACAAAATTGATCAAAGAAGTCGGGGATCTTGATTTTGGGTTTTTCTCACGTAAAGACGCAAAGAGAAAGAGATAAAAGATAACCCACTTAATTAGGGCTGGCTGAATAAACCGAAAACCTAGATAGATTAAGAGTTTCCCGGTTAAAAAAGTGAATTAGGTGCAAGGAATAAGGATTGAAACCATTAAAAACCTATCACTTTCTGAAATTTGAGACTATTCTTCTCTCCTTCTAATTCTTCCTCCTGACTCCTGACTCCTGACTCCTGACTCCTGACTCCTGATTCCTAGCCCTCACGAAAAGACTTTTTCAGCAAGCCCTAATTAATTTTCATGCCGATTTAACCAAGTTACTAGATCAGAGATTTCTGAAAAATCTAACAATGAGTCAGCTAAATTATCTAACTTTTCAATTGTTAGCATTCTGATACTATTAAGTAATGATGAATCTATTTCTCCAAAACGGCGATTAAGCAAACGGATAATCGTCCGTTGTTCACCTTTTTGCAAAATATCCTGATAAATTACTGATTCTTGCATAATTTCCTCGCTTAACAATTGACGAATCAAGTTTTTCTCAAACCGCAAACCGGCTAAAATCTCTGTATAAGCTGCAATATCTTGTTGAGTCTCTCTATCTGAAATTTTAGCAACATTTTCAGAAACTTGTGATAACAGGCTTTGGGGTGAATTTGTCCGGGTTAACGGTGCTAAGGGTAATAATCCAGGATTATTGAGAAATAAAGCAGAATCTTGTTCCCACATCCTGATAACACGATAGCGGTGAATCGTTGTTTCACTGCTGTATGCTTCTATAAATACCTCTTTTTCATTTGTTTCTTGCAAAAAAATTACCACTTGGATAACAGGAACTTTATATTGGCGTGTTAACCTGACATAATAATCTAACATCCGCAAAGGAATAGGCGTTTTAGATGTTGCTTTAGTCTGAAATTCAATATGTAAAATTTGATTTTCTGTCTGGAGAAATGTCAGAAAATCAGCCCGAATTGGTTCAATACTCAATTCGGTTTTTAACACCTTGATTTCTCGCGGTTCTTCTGGTAGTAACCACCGGGCAAAATCAAGAGGATATTTTTCAGCTAATAGTTTACAAACGTTGTCAAAACTCACGACTTTATCAAAGTTAAAAGGTTTTCTCACGCCAAGAGGAAAAGAGATTTTTTATTAGTCGGTTTTAACCGACTTTTGCTTTGAGACAGGGAATTTATTCCCTGGCTATATTAGCCAAAAGCCGTAACCGTAAAAATACTGTTTTGTCACAAAATTAAACTACAGATAAACATGAATTTAAGGGTAACAAGGTAACATACACGATATTCTATTGTTGACCATGATTTAGTTTGATAGAGAGTTTTAGCTTACCAAAATCTTTACTTTCCTTATTCTTTGCGTCTTTGCTCCTTAGCGTCTTTGCGCGAAACAAAGATAGCACCCTTAGCAATAAAGCCCACCTGAGTGGGCTAATGAGGCTGATTTGTGCAGAGAAATGGGATTAATAAGGATCTGAATCAAATTTCCCGCGCTTCACACTCCTAAGATAATAACCTCGTGACGGTAATTTATTTAAATCGAAAGTGTCACCTCTAGGAACTCGCCAAATTTTGTAGTCGTGATAGGTGAGAGGAGTTCCCTTTTTACAAGTTTCTGGAGGATGATCTCCTAAGACAAAATAGGCTGAACCTTTACCCACAACTTTAGCAATACCATATTTATCAACTAGTAAAGATGTTTGCTCACTAATTGCTATCCCTAACGCTTTTGCAGATACACCATCTTGAATTTGCCTAGCAATAAAAACCATAATTCTTCCCATTCTTTTGCGTTCATCGAAATGGGTATCAATGATAGTTCCCCGCAAATGTTTCCACTGGAAAAAGTTATAGGTAAAGGTAATATTCCGGTAGGGATCATCAAGGGCTTCATGAGTTTCAATACTATCTTCACAAGCACAAGAATCATAAACATATTCACTTTGAATCATCGCTCCGGCACTTGTACCACCAATAGCACCACCTTGATCATAAACCGACTTAATAGCAACTTCCAGCTTAGTGTTTTTCCAGTGGCGAATATATTCACATTGATCACCACCAGCAAAGAAAATTACGCCAGCATTTCTGACCTTATCAAAAATATCAGTTCGGTTTGCTTCTTGACGATTACGAATGATGAGAGTTTCTACATATTTGACACCTCTCATACTATAAATTAGCTGATTATAATCATCGTTACCAGCAGCACGAATTACTAAAACATTAACTTTAGTATTGCTGTTACTACCACCCCTGACTTGATTAATCATCCACTGAATAGCGTCATCAACATCAGGACCGCCACCACCTAAATTATGAACAGGTCCAGCTAATTTAGGGAGTTTATAAGCTGGTTCAGAGGTGGGAATTTGGCTATCGGCAATGATATCCTCAAAGAACCGTTTTAACTTGGCTGTTAAACGATCTAGGATGCGGTTTACCATCTTCAACAAGCTGTTTTTTGCATTCTGCAAACGCCTGGATGTACTTAGGAATGCCTTTATCATATTATAATCTTGTCAAGCAAACAGCAATCATTTCTAACTTTCGCATTTCTCAGGGCTAAATTCCTAGCGTACAGGGTTTGTACTGTTTTTTTACGGACAATAATCAGAGTAATCTTTAATTCTCTTTACCAGACAATTTCTGCTCGTTCTTCTACTACTCTTTCATAAACCATTTCTGTTTGTTTACCTAATTTTGGCCAGCTAAATCTTTTCTCTAAATCTGCATAAGCATTATTTACCAACCATTGACAATAATCTGGGTTTTTCAGCACTTCTAATATTCCCCAAGCTACAGAGTCCGAGTTGTTTACCCAGGTGGTAATTCCCGTTTTTGTATGTTGAACTACTTCTGGGAAACCACCAGTATCGGAAACTATGACTGGTACGCGGGAGGCAAAACTTTCTAAAGCAACTATCCCAAAGGGTTCATAAAGACTGGGAAAAACTGCACAGTCAGCGATGGTTTGAAATTTATCTAAGTATTCATCAGCCAGGAATCCAGTAAAGTAACACTTGTGCCAAATTCCCAAATCCCAAGCTTGACGTTTAAGATGGTCAGTATTACCACCACCAATTATGACAAATTTAACATTATTTCCCATTTCCCACAGCACCTTGGGAGCGGCATTAAGTAATATAGGTACGCCTTTTTCATAGGTCATGCGACCAAGATAATAGACAATTTTTTCATCATCTGCGGCAAATCGTCGCCGAAAATCTTGAGCATGAAAATCTTTGTGATGTATTTTCTTTTCTGCGCGAATACCGTTATAAATTACGTCAATTTTATCACTAGGAATATATAGTGTTCCGATCATTTCCCGACGCATATATTCACTACAAACGATGACCCGCCAAGCATTATCAGCTAGTGTATATTCTTTATCATGAATATAGTTTTGGGTATCATTGTGAATACCGTTATAGCGTCCATGTTCTGTGGCGTGAATTGTGGCAATCAGGGGAATTTTAAAGGTATGCTTGAGAGCGATCGCTGCATCCCCAACTAACCAATCATGGCCATGAATCAGATCAAATGGACCTTTTTCCCTTAATAACCTGCCGCCATGTTCTCCCATACTCTCATTTAAGTTCACCACCCAGTGGAAAAAATCGTTACTAGGAGCTACTGGGACACGGTGGATATGAATGCCTTCCACGACTTCATACAAGGATGCTGGACCAAATTCTGGCGTGATTAGGTGGATGTCATGGCCTAACTTTATTAGTTCCGGGTACAATTCAGCAACGTGACGAGCAATTCCCCCAACTATCCTCGGTGGAAATTCCCAACTCAGCACTAATATCTTCATTGACTTGACTCCCCGATGATTGACAAAAAATTAAAATATATAAAAACTATATTTATAGCAGGGAAAAGGGCATTAGAAATTAAAAATTCTCGAAAACTCTTAGGAATACTACTGGCTGGCTGATTGACGAAGGAGCATTCACTTGCAGCCGATAGACTTTTTCCGCCAATCCTAAGTATATATAGGAATCACAAATGATATTTCAGTATCTTGTCCAAATCGAAAAAAGCCTTGATTCGTAGGTTGGGTTGTTCGCGTGAGCGTTGCGGAGCAATAGCATGAAACCCAACATGAGCGTTGGGTTGCGCTGTCGCTACAAAAAATGGACAAGGTATTGTTTATGACGATGAATTGATGGTTTTAAAGGCTTAATTGAGATTTAGTCACTTGCGTCACACTAAGTATATGTCATAAAAAGATTATTAATTACCCCAAAATTACGGTTTTGTCTATCAGTAAAATCTCTTACGATTATACCTGTATTGAATATTGAAACGAGTTGGGATTAGAAATTGTAGGGGTTTAGCATTGCTAAACCTTTGTATTCCACAGTGCAATAGAAAACTACACTTCCTTATCAGGTGCGGAAATCAAAAATATGTTAAATAACTCTTTTCTCAGTCAAACCGCGACAACAGTTGTCTTTATTGATTTCTCTGTTTCCAAATATCACACCCTCCAAACGGGAATTGTTGACGGAGTAGAAACAGTTATTCTTTCCCCAGAGCGAGACGGGATTGAAGAAATTACCCAAGTTTTACAACAAAATCCCCAAGTTAACAGTGTATATATAGTTGCTCAGGGTTCTCCGGGAAGTTGGTATTTAGGTAATACGCACCTGAGTTTAGACAATTTAGATAAATTACAAGATTATCAATCACTAATCACAACTGAGAAAATTAAGCAGATTCTTCTTGATAACAACAACGGTGGCTTTGAAAGTATCTTTGATAGAGGTAATGGTATAGCTTTTGCTGATCTGCAAGGAGCGCAATCCAACAACTATCAAGGTTTTACCCAAACCTCATTCCCTATTCCCCAGGAAGCAACTTTATCCCAAGCACAGATTCCCCTAACGCAGCAAAACCTGGCTAACTTATTTGCCACAACAAATGGGTCACTGACGAAGCTTAGCTCAGATCTTGCCACGTTGTTTACAGGCATCAATTCCTCCTCTCTTCAGTCAACCAATCTTCAGTCAACCAATGGCCTTATTGCCAATCAATCATTTCTTCAGATAACTGGTGATAATGTTGCAATTGAAGCGACAGCAGATACTAACCCAGATCAATTATTGACTGACTTACAATCTCTAGGGTTACAACAGTCTTTTGCCTTTGGGCGTGTCATTTCGGGAGTGATTCCTATATCGGAACTCGGTAATGTGGCGGCATTGTCAAGCTTGCGGTTAGTTCGTCCTGTTTATCAGCCTATTACCAATGTGGGTTCGGTTACCAGCCAAGGCGATGTAGCTCAACGCTCAAGCAATGCCCGTTCGATTTATCCTGGCGTAGATGGTACAGGTATTACGGTGGGTGTCCTGTCAGACAGCTATAATAATCGAGGTGGGGCTTCGGCTGATGTCGCTAGTGGGGATTTGCCCTCTGGAGTGATTGTCCTACAGGATCTCGCATCGGGGGGGACTGATGAAGGTCGAGCAATGTTGCAGATTGTCTCCGATGTAGCCCCTGGAGCAAAACTCGCTTTTCATACTGCCAACGGGGGACAGGCTGCCTTTGCCAATGGCATTAAGAACCTTGCCAAACCAGTAGCCAATGGTGGAGCAGGGGCAAGCGTAATTGTAGATGATGTCTTTTATTTCGCTGAACCCTATTTTCAAGATGGCATTGTTACTCAGGCAGTGGATCAAGTGGCAGCAGATGGTGTTGTCTATTTTTCTTCCGCAGGCAATCAAGCCCGTCAATCCTATGAAAGTGCATTCGTGCCAGGAAGCTCAGCTACTGTTGGTGGGCAAAATTATACCTTTCAGGACTTCGATCCCAGTGGGGTAGTCAATAATTTCCAAGCAATTACCATTAACGGCGCATTTACACCCGGACTGCAATGGGATCAGCCCTTTGCTTCTGCCAGCACTACTGGAGTCGGTTCGCAAAATGACTTGGATATGTTTTTGTTCGCTTCTCCTAGCTTTACGAGTACCATCTATGCTTCTAGTACCAGTAATAATTTAAATGCTGATCCATTTGAAATTTTCGGAGTAACTGGAACAGCTACAGCATACGTAGCGATTGGTAAGCGTGATTCTGTGGGGGGGGCGAACCCAACTAAGATCAAATATGTTGATTTTAGCGGGAGGAATAACACTTATCAATTTGCTACGAATAGTTCAACATCTGTCGGACATAATCAATCTGCTAATGGTCTGGGTGTAGCGGCAGCTTCTTATCAACAAACACCCGCCTTTGGGACAAATCCTGCTGTAGCTGAGTCATTTACTTCTCTCGGCGGTACCCCCATTTTGTTTGATACGGCGGGAAACAGACTCGCCACACCAATTATTCGGAATCAGCCTGCTATTACAGCACCCGATGGTGTGGATACCACATTCTTTGGACAGGATTCAGATGGCAATGGTAAGCCAAATTTCTTTGGTACATCAGCCGCCGCGCCTTCTGCCGCAGGAGTTGCTGCTTTAATCCGTCAGGCCGCTCCAAGTGCCACCAACACGCAAATTTACAATGCGTTGAAGAATACAGCTATTGACATGAATACCCCTGGGTATGATTTGCTGACTGGGTATGGATTAATTCAAGCGGATGCTGCGATCGCCACTCTTAATTATGCACCCACTAACTTAACTCTCTCCAACAACACCATTGCCGAAAATCAAGCCATAGGAACAGCCATTGGCACATTCACCACGACAGACCCAGATACAGGAAACACCTTCACCTATAGCTTAGTTACAGGAACAGGTGCAACTGATAATAGTTTATTTGCCATTACCAATAATCAACTCAAAACCAACTCTGTCTTTGACTACGAAACCCAAAACAGTTACAGCATTCGAGTTAGAACCACAGACCAAGGGGGGTTAAGTTATGAAAAACAATTAACTATTGGAGTCAATGATCTCAATGAAATTACTGGTAATCCCTCAATTAACAATGGTCGTACCCCAATTGTAGGAACTGCTGGTTCTGACCATATTATAGGCGGTCCAGGGGCAAAAACCATTACTGGAGGTGCTGGTAATGATTTCTTCGTGTTTACTGATCTCCGAGCTGTGGGACAACGGATTACGGATTTTACTGTAGGAACAGACAAAATTGTCCTTACTCAATTGATTAGTAGTATTAATTATATTGGTATTGATCCTATTGCGGATCAATACATGAGATTTGTCGCCGGAACAGGTAGCAATACTGGTAGTACCTTTCTGCAAATTGATCGGGATGGGATTTTAGGTAGTGCCACATTTAAGAACTTCCTTCAGGTTGATAACATCACTACCACCCAGTTAAATAACGTCAACAATTTTGTTTTCTAATATTTTCTCATCACGACAATTTTCAACACCAACTTACTTACCAGGAACTCTATGTTAACTCAATTCAAAAACCCTCTGATCACCATCGGTATCACCCTAGCTTCTGGTATCAGTGCCATATCAATCTCTACTCCTGCTTACTCTATTAACTTAGTTAATTTAAACACCTTTAGCTCCATTGGAGATGTTAGTAGTAACAACACAGTTATTCAATCAGGTACAACAAATACCGTTGATACTGGTGGTGGTGCTGGTAGTTTAGAGCAATTTTTGGGTATCAATGCGACCAATTTTGCAACTGCTATTCCAGACAATCAATATGGTTCAGCCATTAAAAGTACCTTTAATAATATCAATGCTGGAGATGTGTTTAGCTTCAACTGGAATTTCACAAGTGCAGATACAGATCAAGCTTTTGTAACGATTAACAATAATGTTCAAACCTTAACGGGTAATAGTCTTTATAGCTATACCTTCACTTCTGCGGGAAATTATAACATCGGTATTGGAGTTGTTGATACTGGGGATTCAACAGGTCCATCAACTCTCACCCTAAGTAATGCCACAATTCAGTCCGTTCCTTGGGAAACTGATGCTTTACCAGTATTAAGTAGTACAGTTCTTTTTGGTATTGGTGTTTGGACAAAACGTAAATTCAATAGACATCTCCAATAATTTTTGAACCCCCCAGTCGGTTTTAACCGACTTTAGCTATAAGACAGGGAATTTATTCCCTGGCTTCTCTCCCTGGCTTCCTCCTTCCTCCTTCCTCCTTCCTTACATCACCACCCCATAATGTTTCGCTAAAAAACGCAAAAACGCCAACGGGAAAAAAGTGATTTTATTGTGTTGACAAACAATTTTAAAAATGTTATCATGAAATTGATAAGGAAGAACTATCTTGCTATTAGTTAATTAGTGACGAGAAGATCCTCTGCTTACCTACAGTAGCGGGCAATATGCCCGCACTACAAGGGTTTCATAATTCAAGTTTGTACCTCATTAGAGCGAAATCTGCTGTATTACCCATTTTTTGCCTGATTTTCACAATAAACTCGCCTGTAATTTCCCTCACGATTGCATACAGACGAGTTTTTAGCAATAAACCAAAAATCTGGGAATTAGCTCTTATCTAACCGCAACACAGCCATAAAAGCCTCCTGGGGTACATCCACCGTACCTATAGACTTCATCCGTTTTTTACCTTTGGCTTGCTTTTTCAACAGTTTCTTCTTCCGGCTGATGTCGCCCCCGTAGCATTTAGCCAAGACATCTTTCCGCATCGCCGATATACTTTCACTGGCAATAACTTTTGAACCAATGGAAGCTTGAATGGGGACTTTGAATTGATGACGGGGAATTAGTTCTTTGAGTTTTTCCGCCATGGCTCTACCGACATTGTAGGCTTTATCTCTGTGGACAATCATCGCTAAGGAATCCACTGGATCACCATTAATCAGAATATCCAATTTCACCAAAGGATTTTCTCGGTAACCAATCAGATGATATTCCATACTGGCGTAACCGCGAGAACGAGATTTCATTTGATCAAAAAAGTCGGTGACAACTTCAGCCAAAGGTAACTCATACGTTAGTGTAGTCCGTCCTTGGGTGAGATATTTCATATCTTTGAAGACTCCCCGACGATTTTGCGACAACTCCATTAAAGAACCGACGTAGGTTTCTGGAGTAATCATTTCGACTTTGACATAGGGTTCTTCGATTCTGTCCCGTTCATTCGGTTCAGGTAAGCGACTAGGATTATCAATGTACAGTTCTTCACCTTTGTTAGTGACAACTTTGTAAACTACCGATGGTGCGGTAATGATTAAATCTAGGTTATACTCGCGTTCTAAACGTTCTTGGACGATTTCCATGTGCAGTAATCCCAAAAACCCGCAACGGAAACCAAAACCCATAGCACTAGAGGTTTCTGGTTCATATTTTAATGCAGCATCATTGAGTTCCAGTTTTTCTAAAGCTTCTCGCAGGTCTTCAAACTGATCTGCGTCTATGGGGAACATCCCACAAAATACCATGGGATTTGCTTCTGCGTAACCAGGCAAGGCTTCAGTGGCTTTGTTTTTGCATAGGGTAATGGTATCTCCTACTCTGGCATCAGCTACGGCTCTAATTGATGCTCCTAAATATCCTACTTCCCCAGCATGAAGTTCTTCCACTTGCTTTTGTGTTGGCACGAGAATGCCTAATTCATCAATGATAAATTCTTTACCAGATGCCATTAAGTAGATGCGATCGCCTCTTTTCACAGTTCCATCCATGACCCGGAAGTAAACAATTACACCCCGGTAACTATCATAGTAACTATCAAAAATTAACGCCCGCAGCTTCTCATTTACAGTATCAGCAGGTGGGGGAACTCGTTCGACAATTGTTTCTAAAATCTCCGCAATGCCAATTCCCTCCTTCGCTGAAGCCAAAATTGCGCCACTGCAATCTAAACCAATAATTTCTTCAATTTCGCCAATTACTCGTTCTGGTTCTGCCCCTGGTAAATCAATTTTATTTAAAACTGGGATAATTTCTAGATTATTCTCTAGGGCTAAATAGACATTTGCGAGAGTTTGCGCCTCTACACCTTGGGACGCATCCACAACTAATAATGCCCCTTCACAAGCCACTAGAGAGCGCGACACTTCATAGGAAAAGTCTACGTGTCCAGGAGTATCAATTAAATTAAGAACATACTGCTGACCATCCTTGGCAGTATAATTCATCCGGGCAGCTTGCAGCTTAATTGTAATGCCGCGCTCCCGTTCCAAATCCATGTTATCAAGAAACTGCTCTTTCATCTGTCGATCTTCTACAGTCCCAGTCGCCTGTAGTAAACGATCTGCGAGAGTAGATTTCCCGTGATCAATGTGAGCAATAATACAGAAATTACGAATGCGAGCAGCGGGAACGTCAGTCATATACCATTTTTGCTTAAAGCAAATCAAAGTGAAAGCTATTTACTTCATGTATTTTAATGCTTTCTGAGAGAATAAGGGAAGAGGTAGGGAGCAACGCGAGGGAAAGAATTTTTTGATTTTTGCTCCTGACTCCTGTACGGCAGTTACACTATAGATTACCACAAATTTCCCAGCCATATTTTCAGGAAAAAACCTATAACTAAGTTGAGAAAATTAAAAGTGTGAGAAATCATCTGCCCTTAAAACAGGAACAGCATCTTTCTTTAGTATTAATGGTCGGTAATTCCCGCCTCCATTGGGCATTGTTCAGAGATAAAATATTATACTCAACTGGGGACACATTTCATCTATCTGCATCTGTTATTCAAAAATTAGCTGAATCTCCAACCTTAGATAATTGGTTGACAGCGATTTCTCTACCTACCAATCTTCCCATTATCCCAGATGATCCTATCCCTCTGATTCTCGCTTCTGTCGTTCCCAGTCAAACCGCACTTTGGCAAATTTACCCTCATTTGCGTCTGATTACCTTGGAAGATGTACCATTAGGGGGAATGTATCCCACGCTAGGAATTGATCGGGCTTTAGCTGTATGGGGTGCGGGAATAACTTGGGGATTTCCCGCATTAGTAATTGATGCGGGTACAGCATTGACTTTTACAGGTGTAGACAATCATCAATGCTTGGTTGGTGGGGCAATTTTGCCGGGTTTAGGGTTACAATTTGCCAGTTTAGGACAAAAAACCGGACAATTACCATTATTAGAAACTAGGATAATGACATCTTTACCACCACGTTTTGCCATGAATACATCAGATGCAATTCAAAGTGGAGTAATTTACATTTTATTAAGTGGGATAAAGGATTTTATTGAGGCTTGGTGGCGGTTATTTCCTGATAGTCAGATTGTGATAACTGGTGGTGATAGTCATTTATTAAAAAACTATCTTCAGCAACAATTTCCAGATATAGCAAACCGATTAATTGTAGATAATAATTTGATATTTCAGGGAGTTGGAAATATAGCGATTAGGTAATAAATCTCTAAACCTCTTATTTATTGCGATTAGTATTACTTGAAATTCGGTAAATCATTTTACTGGAATTTAGACTCAAAAGCACATGAATTATATTATTTGTATATTTGTAGGGGCAATTCATTAATTACCCCGACGGATATTTTCACGGAATTTTGAGATTAAATCTTTTGGTTTTTCACCAGACAAAAGTAAACTTGCTAACAGAGTTAAATCTAAATCCGGTAAAAATTCACTTTTTGATATTTTCTGATACTTATCACCCCGCAGAAAATATAATGAAAATTGATGATTCTGCCAAAACCAAACTTCCGGCACACCCAAACCTTGATAAATTAATAAATCATCAATTCCCCCACTCGTTACAACCACTTCAATAGCCAAATCAGGAACGGATTTTTCAGAATCAAAACAATAACATTCATCCGGTTCAATACCTCTAGCGGACGCTTCCTTTCTAAAAGTAGTTGAACCTAAAGGATAAAAATCAATATCCTTCCCAATAAAATAAGTTTCTAATAATAAAGCGATTAGCTTTTTATCGAACTCATGACGACGACTAGGAGACATTATTTCTAAAGTACCTTCTAAATATTTAAAGCGATAATGAGAAGTATTTTCAAATCTCTGTAACATTGTCTCATATATATTCCAGTTAATCCCACTCATCAGTAAAATTTGGTCAGAATCAACATTATCTAATGCTGATTGACTTGTTAATTCTTCCCAGCAACTCAACTTTTCTAGTAAACCTAACATTGTTACTGCTCCAAAATTGCTTTAATCTCAGACATAATTTCAGCAACTCGCCGATCTTTCTCTAATATATCAGTTACCAGTTGCTCTGGGGGTAAATGTTCAAAATCCCTCTGATTATTGGGGTTTTTCAGGTCAAGATTATAAATTGCCCAGTAAATAGCATCACCTTTCGCTTTTTCATCCTTACCAATTTTGCGGTGAATTTGTTCTTCAGTTGGAAACTGTTTTGACTCATCCTTAATTTTTTGAATCTGCTGTTTAACTTTCGTAACTACTTTAGGTAGAGAAAAATCTAAAATTAATTTTAATGAAGACAGAGAAAATCATTTTAATTTTATTTGTTCTTCTAAATTTTGCAATTGATTCACAGCGTCCCTCAATTCCTGAACACCCCCAAACCCTTGCTTTCTCCTGATATTGTTCAAAAAAGTCAGAGTTAGCACGACACAACCTTTCAGTCCGTTGCTTGTCTTGTTATATTACTTAAAGCCGATGATGAGATTTGAACTCACGACCTACTGATTACGAATCAGTTGCTCTACCCCTGAGCCACATCGGCGTACATAGTCAAACATCGTAACATAATTTATTGATGATGGAACAAAAATCTCCAAAAAATCTCAACCCCCAACAATATGAACGTCTCAAAGCCGAAGTAGCCGCACCCTATCGGGGGTTAAGGCAATTTATTTATATTGGTGTCGGTGCTTCCGGCTTTATTGGTGCATTCGTTTTCTTCTTTCAACTCCTAGCAGGACGCGATATAGAACAAGCAGCGTCTAATTTCGCCATCCAACTAGGAGTAATTGGGTTAATGGTGTTTCTCTGGAAATGGGAAAACAGCAGGAATAAATGACAGACAAGAGGCAACTGGGAAGATAAATATTCCCCTGCCCCCTGCCTACTTGCCAGTTACCAGATATGGAGAATTAATTGCTTGAACACGACCAGCATTAACCAAGGCTTGATATACAAAAGCCGCAATTTCCGCTCTAGTTGCTTGACGCTTAGGTGCAAGCTCTTTAACAGTGGGATAATTAATAACTAATTGCCGTGAAGTTGCTGCTGCTACTGGACCAACTGCATAACTAGGAATTTGACTAGCATCAGTATAGACGTTAATCACAGTCTGACCATTCGCAGTTAAACCCAAACCATTAGCTAAAGCCACCAAGGCTTGCACTCTAAGAATTTGTTGTTCTGGGTTAAAAGTTAAATCGGGATAACCAGATAGGAACGGACTACTAGAAGCAGTTTGAATGGCGCTATAAGCCCAATAATTGCTTTTAACATCTTTAAAAGTAATCCCTTGGCGTGTTGCTGAAGGTTTAAAAGCCTTATTTATGATAGCAGCAAATTGAGCGCGAGTTACAGGTTCATTGGGTTTAAAACTACCATCTGGAAAACCAGCGATAATATTTTTGGCAGCTAAAGCTTCAATGTAAGCTTTTGCCCAGTAACCTGTTTGCACATCTTTAAAAGCAGTGTTTCCAGTATTTCCAGTATTGTTATCGGGAGGTGTAGTCACTTTAGCCGCGACAAAATCAACAGCACCAAAAATCCGCTTCTCGTTGATATCGTTACCAATAGCGACAATTTTGCCAGCTTTAGTAGCATTGTTCAAATCATAGCGAGCATTATCACGGATGAGATTGCCACCAGGATTTTCACTTGTACCCAGGTCAGGAACTGCACTAATAGTAGCGACAATACCATCCCGTTTATTACCGCGAATGGAATTTTTACGGAGGATAGGTTTGGCAGTTTCCGAGATAAAAAGACCGTCTGTGTTTTGGGTAATGTTGTTACTTTCTAATAAAGGTGTAGAACTACCACCAATTGCTACACCAAAACCAGTATCCTGAAATAAATTGCCACGAATCACACCTTGGGCAGATTTAGTTACAGAAATTCCATTGCCCTTATTTTTCAAAAAGATGTTATTTTCGATTTGGGGATTTCCCGTACCTGTCACAAAAATTCCTTCTCTGACACTGTTAATAAATGTGCTATTTTTGATCACAGGGTTACTGGATTCTACCCATACAGCCGTTCCCCGGGAATTCGGGTTGGTAAAAGTTAAACCTGTAATAATAGTGCTATTATTCGCTAACAGTGTAATATCCTGTCTGGCAAAAGTGCGACTAGTGTAATAACCACCACCGCTAATTAAGATTCCCTCACCCTTGTTAGACTCATTACCTTGAAGCGTCACTCCAGAATTGAGGACAAGAGGGAATGTTTCACCACTCTCTTTACTATAGTTCCCAGGGGCAACCTGAACAACTGTCCCGGCTGTAGCTTTAGAAAGGGCAAAGGTGATGGTTTTATAGGGGGCTGCTGTAGTTCCATTAGCGGCAGTATCTTTTCCAGTGGCAGAGTTAACGTAAATGACAGTGCCATTGGCTGGCACTTGGGCTGTTAAAGTTGGAGCAGCACCAGCTTTAAGTTGACTAAGTATGAGGGTAGAACTACCAGCAACTAATAACAAAGCTGTCAGGCTGGTTTGTAAAGATAAACGAGAAATATGAAAACCCTGATTTTTCATTTTTTTAGTGAATAATGTGTTTAATGATGGTACTTTCACAAGAGTGTAAGGTAACAGATGTACATCTGTAAAACCCATGACAAACTATACCGGATCATTATCACTTATTCCGCTAAAATTGTGATTAAAAAAAACAAAGTAACTTAACAGTTCAGTAACTTTTATCCTCTAACATACCTCTAAGATACAAGGTTGGGTTGACGCAAGGAAACCCAAGAAATAGACAAGGTATTGCTCCTACATAAAAATTGAGGATAAGAAATCTTATCCTCAACTTCCCTGCTGAAAGCAAGGAGTAAATATTTTTGACATACTCACCGACCTGAAGGTGCGGGGAAACACTTGACACATCGCCAGAACAAGCCACAAGTGGTCTTATCGTCCCTCCATGTCCGTTTAAAGTCTCCCAATGCCCTATGGCGACTATGACCAAATTTTAACACAAAGCCGTCCCGGAAGGACGGGGCTTGTGTCCCGTCTTTTCGGTCAAAGGGTTAATAAGGTGAACTACCTACACTTCCCTTGCGGGTAAGTATAGGCTTCCTACCCAGTTAACAGCTTTTTGCTCTTCGAGAACAACAAGACTGATGTTAAGGCGATAGGCTGACCCCTCGTTCCAAAGGCAAAATCAAGGTTAATCAACAAAAATGATCATGTATCTAGCTTGGTTATCGCTATTCTCTCGCCTTGCCGAGATATTCAATTCATAACACAAATTTTGTGAATTGTCTCCATGTTTTCCTTCCTTGCTGTCGCGTTGGTCGGAAAACCGTCGTCAATTCACGCGCCATTCATCCCCCGCTGCCCTATCGGGTCAGACGTGGGGCTTCTGTCGGTTAAGCTAAAGTTTCTAAAGTCTCTCGTAAATACATTTGTACTTGTTGATCTAGACGTAAACTTTGTAATTTGGCGTTACATTCTAATTGCCATCTTTGAAAACCGGAACTAGCAGAAATCACGTATTTCAGGTTATGCCAAAATTGAGTATTAGCAGATAATTGGTGATCTTTACGCTCACCGTTGACAGAGACTGTACTGTCAGTAGTATGCGCGTAATCGCTAGAAGTTGGAAATTGAGCCATAATTCCTCATTCCTTATTTTTCACTTCCAGAATTAGACAATTTGGGATTTTAGATTTCAGACTGATAATTTATTTCACACACAAGGGGAACACGTAAATCTAGTCACCCAAAGCTAAAATTGAAAATTTTTGTTTAATCTTCTTTCAAGATAATGGTTTTACACCTGAAAATTCTGTCTCATTCATCACTAAATGCGGAATTTTATGCGAGAAATTTCTAAAACAACTTGTTTTTAATTAAACAGAGAATTTTTTTAAAATTTATAGCAACCCAAGGGGGTAAGACATGAATTGATAATAAAACTCGGACTAGAACAGGTTTTTACTTCTTCCTTCTTCTTTTTCCTTCTTCTTCCTTCTTCTTTTTCATTCCTTCCTTCTTCTTCATTCTTCATTCTTCATTCTTCTTCTGACTCCTGACTCCTGACTCCTGACTCCTGACTCCTGACTCCTGACTCCTGACTCCTGACTCCTGACTCCTGAACTCCTATTGGACGGAGTGCTGAGTTTACATTATTTGAGTGTTGAACTCGGAACAGTCTCAATTCAACACTCATTAACTCAGCACTCAACGCTGGATGCACGTCACTACTTAGTCATAGTCAGAGTCCGACGTTTAGTTACCAATTGGTAGGATTCAATGATATCATTTTCCACCCAGTCATGGAACTTATCAATGCCGATACCACATTCATAACCTGCGTTGACTTCACGGGCATCTTCTTTCATCCGTTTGAGGGAATCGAGAACACCTTCGTAAACTACCTTGTTATAGCGACGGACGCGCACCTTACAGTTGCGAACGAGCTTACCAGATTGAACATAACAACCGGCAACAGCGCCACGACCAACTGGGAAGACAGCACGGACTTCTGTTTGTCCCAAGGGTTCTTCCACCAACTCTGGTTCGAGTAAACCTTCCAAAGCACCTTGGATATCTTCCAAGAGTTTGTAGATGATGTTATATTCTCGAACATCTACACCTGCTTCATCCGCAGCTTGTCTAGCGCCACTGGCATAAGTGGTGTTAAAACCAATAATGACGGCGTTACTAGCCGCAGCCAAGTCGATGTCTGTTTCCGTGATTTCTCCAGCCGTAGCCAAAAGCATCCGAATTTGGACCTCGTTTTGCGGAATTTGGCGGAGAGAGCCGATAATAGCTTCCACAGAACCTTGCACGTCGCCCTTGAGGATCAAGTTGAGTTCTTTTAACTCGCCTTCTTGTGCTTGTGCTGACAGGGTAGTGAGAGTGACACGACCTTGTAACAATCGAGACTGACGTTGCTTATCGGCGCGATCGCTGGCTACAGAACGAGCTTCTTTCTCGTTTTCATAGACCTCGAAATCATCACCAGCAGCAGGGACATCACTTAAACCCAATACTTCCACAGCAAAGGATGGACTAGCAACATCTACACGCTTGCCTCGGTCACTTACCATAGCCCGGACTTTACCGAAGGCTGAACCAGCGACCAGCATATCTCCAACGTGGAGAGTACCGTTTTGAATCAGCAAGGTAGCAACTGCACCTTTCGCCTTATCCAAATGAGCCTCAATGACTGTTCCTTTTGCGACCCGATCTGGATTAGCGGATAGTTCGGCTACTTCCGACACCAACATAATCATTTCTAGGAGGGTGTCGAGGTTTTCGCCCTTAATGGCACTAACGGGAACCATGATTGTTTCACCACCCCAATCTTCAGCGGTGAGACCATAATTGGTAAGTTCCTGTTTAACCCGTTCTGGCTGTGCGCCTTCTTTATCAATCTTGTTGATAGCAACGACAATGGGAACGTTTGCAGCTTTAGCGTGGCTAATAGCTTCAATTGTTTGGGGACGAACACCGTCATCAGCAGCTACGACTAGCACGGCAATATCTGTCACCCTAGCTCCTCTAGCACGCATCGCTGTGAAAGCTTCGTGACCAGGAGTATCGAGGAAAACAATCTGCTGTGGTTTACCTTCATGGACGATATCAACATGATATGCGCCGATATGCTGGGTAATACCGCCCGCTTCCCCAGACGCAACTTTGGTTTTGCGAATAGAGTCGAGGAGAGTGGTTTTACCGTGGTCTACGTGACCCATGATGGTGACAACTGGGGGACGACGAATGAGGTGAGCCAAATCAGCCACGTCAATCATTTCCGTGACTTTCCGGGCTTCAGCTTCTCGTTCGACAATTTGGACTTCTACTTCTAGTTCTTTGGCGACTAGGGTAATCGTCGGAATATCCAGATTTTGGGTGATGCTAACAGCCATGCCCTTCATAAACAGGATTTTGACAATCTCTGTATCGGCAATTACGAGGGACTCAGCCAACTCCTGGACTGTTAATGGACCAGTAACATCTAGTGTGGCTGGACGATCTGGTTTTTGCTCTACATTTTCTTGGCGACGATTGTTGTGGTCACGGGAAGAACTAGATTTTTTACCTCTAGTGGTAGGAGCAGCCACAACCGCTACAGTTGGCATACCGGAGCGAGTCCCTTTGGGTTTGGGAGGACGGGCAATGGAGAGACTAACTTGAGTGGCTGCGGAATTTTCTAGACCGTCTTCATCTAAATCATCTTCATCTAAATCATCTTCTACGATTTGTTTGACCCGTTTGCCTTTGGGTCCAACCTTCGCTTTTTCTTTGATTTCGTCAATGATTTCTTCTTCTTGCCATTTTTTCCCACCCTTGTTCAAACGAGGGGGTGTAGGGCGTTTTAAATCCAAAAGATCGGGTGCTACTGGTATTTCATCCAATCCTTCTTTTTTCGCGCCACCTGCATGATGTCTGGGTGGAGTTGCCGTGGGAATGGCTGCTGGTTCACTGGGACGGGCAGGTCTAGGGCGTTGGATATCACCGCCAACGGATGGTCTACCACTGCGTTGTTCTGGTCTTGTCGGCGCTCCTGAATTAGCCCGACTAGGTCTAGGTGGTGCAGATGGTGAACTTTGATCAGATGAAGGTCTATTAACCTTACTTCTCACTGGCTGAGGATCTTCTTCAGCAGGCTGTGAGCGATCGCGTTTGAGAAGAGGTTTTTCTGATGTTGCTAAAACTGGTGTTTCTGCCGCTTTTGCGCCATCTACTCTAGCAGGAGGAGAAACCAACTGGGGTTTTTGCGGTTTCTCTGGTTTGGCTCTGGGAGTAGATATTTTCTCTGATTTTTCCGCTCTCACCTTTTCTGTAACCGATTCAGGATTAGATACCTGTTCTGGTTGGGTAGGATTAGGTTTAAGTGGAGTCTCAGATTGATTCCGGGGTACTGGTCGAGTTGGTGCCGCCGGCTTTATATTCATAGATGAAACTGGTGTAGCAAAAGGCCTTGGAGGTGCCGGAGGATTAGCATCAGTAGCGTCAGTAGCAACTGAGATATCGGTTGAGTTGGTGGTAGTGTTTATCAATATTTTCGGTTTGCGAATTTCTAGAATTTGCTGTTTGTGATGGGCGTTGGTACGGTTTTGAGATGAATTTGGTTTATGGCCATTTGTACTTTGTTCCTTTTTTGAGGCTAAATTCGTAGCAGCGACTTTTTCGGCTGCGCTACGAATTTGTTCAGCTTCCGCTTCGGAAATCGTACTGCTATGGCTTTTAACCGCAATATCGAGCTGGTCGCAAATTGCTAGTAGCTCTTTATTATCCAAATTCAATTCTTTTGATAAGTCATAGATTCTCACTTTTCCGTTGTTCATCCACTCTTTCCCCTTTAATTTACAGTTTTAGCGGATGGTTGCCTGGTTTGTGACATCTCCACCCTTTGATCACTGTTTTTTCGGTTGCCTTTGGTGATATTACCGGTGACTCCAGTTAGGAAAGAGAGATGTTTCGGGTTAATACTGACATCTCCACCAGGAATGATGGTTGATGCAGAACTGCGATTTGACGCTACCAGGTCGCCATTTTTGGTTTTTTTGTTTTGCTGATTTGTGAGTCTTCCACAATACAATCAAAAAAAACTTGTTGGGAGTAATGCCTTGCGTCTTGTCCAAAAAAGGAGATCGAGAAAGCTGGTTACATCCATTTACTATTTTGGCATTAACTTGAACGATACTAAAGGTTATGATCAGAGACCGAATAGTTCGGCTTTTGTCATAATATCTTGAGAGACTATCGCAATTTTAGTTGTTGCCATTAAATGCGATCTTGGCGATCGCCGTGATTTAGACGTTGCCACAATGTTTGATACACTGTATCTGGCACTGCTCCATGCAGCGATCTCCCTAGTCTATTTTTCTTCTGAGCTGCTTGTAGGCAACTCTCTTGCGGACAGATATAGGCAGAACGCCCCATGCCCTGATCTAATTGTACCTTTCCAGATGGAAAGACGCGGACAATCCGCCAAAACTCTTGTTTCAAGTTGACTTGACGACAACTAATACAACGCCGATAGTTCGGTTTCATCAGTCTTCTGCCAGATTTAAGTTAGATATCTTGGGGATACTAAACAATGTATTTTTTAATGCCTGTTGTCAGTTGTTAGTTGTCAGTTGTTAGTTGTCAGTTGTCAGTTGTCAGTTGTCAGTTGTCAGTTGTCATTGGGAAGAAATATTCCCCCTGCTCCCTGCTCCCTGCTCCCTGCTCCCTGCTCCCTGCTTCCCTTCCTTTTTCAAATTATTGCAGATAAATTTGGGGAATTAATCTTCCTCGCTATTGTCAAATCTATCCTCATCCAATTCTAATTCTTCTGCCATTGCATCTTCTCGGTCAGACCTGTCATCCCTATCATTTTGGGATTGATATTGCGCTCTCACCGCTGCAAATTTAGTATTTTCGGCTTCCTCATCATATTTAGCCTGATCTTTAATATCAATTTTCCAACCAGTGAGACGGGCAGCTAACCGCACATTTTGCCCTTCTTTACCAATAGCTAAACTCAGTTGATCTTCAGCCACTAAAACGTGAGTTTGGCGACTTTCGGGGTCCATGAGTCTGACTTCATCTACCTTTGCTGGACTCAACGCATTGGCAATATAGGTAGCTGGATCTGGAGACCAGCGAATCACATCAATTTTTTCACCGCGTAATTCATTAACTACCACCTGAATTCGTGATCCCCGCGCCCCAATACAAGCACCAACGGGGTCTACATCGCGGTCTAGGGTATCAACAGCAATTTTTGTGCGGGGTCCCACATAACGAGAGGGAGGGTTAGCTTCTCTGGCTACAGCCACAATTCGCACTACCTCATCTTCAATTTCTGGGACTTCGTTGGCGAATAAATAAACTACCAAACCTGCATCAGCACGAGATACCATCAATTGTGGCCCTCGTTGCTGCCCTTGGGAAACTTTTTTTAGATATACCTTAAAGGTAGCATTAGCCCGATAATTATCGTTGGGTAGCTGTTCTCGCTTGGGTAATTCGGCTTCTACTTCTGATTGTCCAAATCCGCTACTAACTGCCAAAACTACAGATTGACGTTCAAATCGCAATACTCTAGCTTGTAAAACCGTGCCTTCCAATTCTTGAAACTCTTCTTGCACCATTTGGCGTTGTTGATCTCGCAGTTTTTGCGCCAATACTTGCTTCGTTTGCATGGCTGCCATGCGCCCAAATTCTCCTTGATCTGGGGTGACATCCAATACTACAGAATCTCCCAGTTGGGCTTCTGGGGCTACTTGCTGGACTTCATCTAAGGAAATTTGATGATCAGTGTTAGCAACTGCTTCAACAATGGTTTTGGTGGAAAGAACCCGAAATCCTTCACCCTCAATATCCAGTTCTACTTCAAAATTATTAAAATACTCTTCATCAAATTGTCTGCGTTCTAAATTTTGGGCGCGACGATAACGTTCGTAACCCTTAATTAAGGCTTCTCTAATAGCTGCTTGTACAGCTAAACGCGGTAAGTTTCGTTCTTGGCTAATACTTTCAATTAGCTCTTTTAATCCCGATAAAGTCACCATTGACATACGCAGTCTCCTAAAATTTTATAAGAAAGTAGGCTTAAAACCGTTCTATAAAACTTACCCAAAATTACCAAAGTCTAGACACATCTGGACAGCGATAACCTTAGTGTTTACTTCCTGCTTCATCACGGTCTTAGAATGGCTTCTAAGAGGTTTTTCCGCTCCACAGGCAATCTCGGTAGAACTTACCGTTTCTGACCCTAGACTTAAAATCTAAAACCTTTTTGGGTTTTTATGTTTGGGTGTTTTTTAAGCGAGAGAGGGGATAAATCTCTCAGTGACTTATGGTGTTACAATGTCTTTAACAGGTAAACACCCGATGTTGCCTAACGGCTCAACACTATACATTGACAATCTCTTTAGAGCGGAGAGTGTCAAGTCAGCAGTCAGCAAAATTAGATAACTGTTAAGAAATAATTGTTTTCTTTTCCCCAATTACTTCTTCTCAATTACCACTTACCAGTCCCTAATCCAACGTCTAAAATCTAAAATTGATTAGCTACGCTCATCTATTTGGACTTTGGTAATGAGGTTACGGGGAATTTTTACTACACGACCCTTTTGATTAAGGTAAACTGTAGTTTCATCCCGGCTAATCAATAGACCTATCCACTCTTGCTGTTGTTCGGAGGGTGGGGAAGTAGAAATAACTACAGGAAATCCTTTGAAGGAAATAAACTCCCTGTCTGTTACCAGTTGCCGCGAAATACCAGGACTAGATACTTCCAATATGTAACCGTCTGGAATGATATCGGCCGCATCTAATGAGGCTTCAACGGCACGGCTCATCCTTTCACAATCATCCAGGCCAATGTCCTGTAGAGGATTAAAGATATCTACTCGCAAGACTGGGGGGCTTTGGTTCGTATGAAAAACTATACTAACAACTTCCAATCCTAGTTCTGCGGCTACTGGTGTCGCCAAATCAATAATTTGTGGTATTAAAGGATGAGTCATGGGAGAATTCAATAAAAAAAGTGGGCTTCAACCCACTTCCTGCGATAGGGATATCTTCCAAGAAGTATTGTGACGAACTGTATGAGTTCGCCCCTAAAATGAGTGTAGCTTATTTCTTCAGTTAGTCATGACAGACTTGAAGAAATGGTCATTGGTCAGTTGTCAGTTGTCAGTTGTCATTGGTCAGTTGTCATTGGTCAGTTGTCATTGGGAAAATCTTTTTCTTTCCGTATTTTGCTTTTTACCTCTAAATTTAAGGTATATATCGTGAACTACCTACACTGACCTGAGTACAGGTACAGTGTGAGCCTTCTTGCTGTTTAAGGTAAAGCTCCCCAGTTTTATCAACCGGGGAGCTAAAATTTTTTAGTTCACCACAACGCCGTTTTACCTAAGTTTATGACCTGGTTAAACCAGGTGGGAACTGAGGGTTCTCATTTAAAGTTTCTGGGTACAAGCCCAGTATACTGCCACGAGAATTGTTTAGCTCCCTTGTTGTTAAAGACATAGATCAAAAAACTTGACGGCAGTCACCAATCGTCGTAGTGCAACTAACTCATTATAGCTTTGAAAAATAGTTTGTGTGTTTATTTTGGGAAAATTTTGGCAAATTTCTACTGGGGATACCAGATAGATTCAATTTTGTGTATAATGTCTTCTACTCCATTAGTTTGATCTTGATCTAATAAAACGGTGATATGTCCTAGCTTACGCCCTGGACGAGCTTCTGTTTTTCCGTACCAATGAACAGTAGCCTGGGGAATATTTGCTAATTGTTGACGTTGTTTTTGGTAATCACAATGGCTGTTTTCATATCCTAGCAAATTAACCATCACGGCACTAGCACAATATAATCTAGTATTGCCTAATGGTAAACCACACACTGCTCTCAGGTGTTGTTCAAATTGGGAAGTTTCACAAGCATCCAGGGAAAAATGTCCAGAGTTATGGGTACGTGGTGCTATTTCATTAATTAAGATTTTACCTTGGGCGGTGAGAAATAATTCAATGCCACAGACTCCTATATATTGGAGGCTAGTTAATAGTTTATGGGCGATCGCTTCAATTTGCAAACTTTGCTCTTGGGTGATTTGAGCGGGGGCAATTACCCACCGACAAACCTGTTCTTTCTGGAGAGTTTCTACCGCTGGATAGATGACAATTTCCCCATTTACAGAACGGGCGGCAATTATCGCCAGTTCTTTGGTAAAAGGCACAAATTCTTCGACTAAAAACTGGCTATGAGTTTGATTAACTATTTTTGATAAAGTTGCAAAATCGGGAATGATAAAAGTTCCTTGACCATCATATCCATGTCTTCTGGCTTTGAGAACCACAGGAAAACCCAAATTTTCAATTTGAGATTCTAGCTTTTTTTCCCCTGATAATGCCAAAAACTGGGGAACTGGTAAACCTAAATCCCGTAAATAGCACCGTTGCTCATATTTATCTAACAGAGGTGCTAAAGCTGCTAGTTGAGGATGAAAACAAACACCCTGTTTTTCTAGCAGTGATAAAGCCGCAAGGTTAACAAATTCATTTTCAAAGGTAACGATATCACACTTTGTCGCTAAAATTTCTGTGGCAGCGGCATCATCAACTGCGGCAAAAATGCTATGTTGGGCAATAGATACGGCTGGATCATTGGGACTAGGAGTTTGGACTATTAATTCTACTCCCAGCTTATCTGCTGCATCTTTCATCATCCAAGCCAGTTGTCCACCACCAATTATACCAAGTTTCATTGACATCCTAAGGACTCACGAGTTTCTACACCAGTTTGAGAATTTACACCACTGGCTTTTTGACATAGCTCTTTAATTTGCGCTTTATCTAAAATTGCGTCCGTAAAATCTGCACCTGTGATATTAACATCTGTAAAGACGGTGCGGAGTAAAAGAGCTTCGATTAAAACGGCATTACTTAAATCAGCACCTGCTAATTTTACCTCATTCACCATCGCATTGGTTAAATCTGCTCCATGTAAATTTGCTTTTGTCATGACTGAAGCACTGAAAACTGTTCCTCGTAAGTCCGCACCTGTAAAGTTAGCCATTTCTAAGTTAGCGTTAGAAAATTCCGCAGCTTGTAAACTTTGTCCCGAAAAATCTTGTCTCGACAATTCGGCATTGCTATATGATAAAGGATGAGTCCAATCTGCTGATGCTGGCTGTGCAACGCACCAAACCATAATTCCTAAAATCCATCCTAAGCTTTTTTGCCAAAACATAGTTGATGAGTCCAAATTGATAAGTAGGTCGGCGTTAAAAAATCAATCTATGTAACGAAATATAAATTAACGAATACCTTATAAATAGGGTGTTTCACGGTTTTTACAAAACTAAACATATATCGATTTTATTGGGCCGACTTACTTACTGGATAAGTTAAGTTTTGCATAAACGTTAATATTTTGTAATAACGCTTTTGGTAATTACTCCCTTTTTTAAATTTTAACTGTTGCTGATTCTGGAAAAAAATGGCATTATTGCTCCAGCAGGATTTTACTATTTACAATAATTCATTAAGTTTGATTACAAGTAAAGTTTGTTATCTTTTAAAGTCTAGTAGTCAGGACAACTGATAATCTGTTAGTTATGGTGATGGCTGTGGAAACAGGATTGTTAATATGTATAAAATAATTTGATAAACCTTTAAAACAATGAACTAAAAGTTATAGCGATATGTACTTGAATAAGGGAAAAAATTTCCTAAAAAAGCTAGATAACAAAAGATTTTTACTGCTGACTGCTGCTATATCTGACTAAAATCTTTAAGTTATTAAAATTGACAAACTGCACACATTAACAAAGCAAATTGGTATTTATATGATAAATCATTACTCTATTCAATGGATTGAAGCATGGTGCTTAGAAAATGGCTGGACAGATTTATTTGTTGAGAGACGTGGTAACTATTGGGCGTTTCCTCCTGGTGGAGTCATGCCAGAACCAATCCCAATGAATGTGTTAAGAGTAATTAAAGAGAAAAATGGTTTAACTAATCAGGAAATGTATTGGGCTTGTGCTGCCATCTCTACCACTATCCTAGCAGTGATTTACACTTTTTGGTTTAAATGTCCGATTCCCTTAGTTTTATCTTTTGCATTTAATGCTGTGACTGTGGCACAATTTGAACCAGAGGATGTCTAGATTTTTAAAAGCTGTCGCGCACTTAAATTGTATAATTTGGAGGCAGAAACCCGCCTATAGCCTAGATCATGTTCAAAAACTAGATGCGTGACAGCTTACTTGCCACAAGAGAAGCGATCGCCTAAAATTAGATACAGGGGTAATCTAATTTCCAAAAAATTCAGTGATTAAAAAACATTGGCTATTATTGAGTTTATTTTTCATCTTCCTATTAACCTTTCAGCAAGCATTAGCCAAGAATAATTTACAGTTAAGAGTTAACCGCTACTTAGAAGTACGTAGCATTTTTGGTAATGTTATTTATGGAAATCAACAAACTTCCCAACCTGCCAATGTCGGCACAAAGTTGCAAAAGGTTGGTGATAGCATTGGTACAGGAAAGAATTCTCGGACGATGTTAGCATTAGATACAGAAATTGCTTTTGTGGAAGTGGCAGAAAATACAAAACTGCAAATTCAAAAACTGCATAGCACTAGTAATAATGGAAAAGTCACAGAGTTGCTGCTAACTGGTGGACAGGTGCGTTTAAAAGTACGTCCTTTGAACAATCGAGAATCTAGACTAGAAATTAAAACTCCAGCAGGGATTACAGGAGTCAGAGGTACAGAATTTGGTGTTAGTGTCCAACCTAGTGGGAAGACAGGGGTAGCAACTTTAAAAGGCCAGGTGGTAACATCTGCTCAAGGTAAAACTGTATCTGTAAATAAAGGTTTTCAAAGCTTTATAATTCCAGGAAAACCACCTTCACCTCCAGTGCGTTTACGAGATGATACTAGTTTGCAAATAAAAATCCTGGCAGATATGGGCAATCAACAGGCAAAAATTGCAGGTAAAGTAGATCCTGTGAATTTAATTATTTTAGCGAATGAATCATTAATAACCAATCAGAATGGAGAGTTTGAGGTGATAACAGCCCTTCCTAATAATCGAAAAATTGCAGTTAGTATCACAACACCTTTAGGAAAAAAGCAAAAGTATGAATTAGCTGTTCCTTAATAACAGGAAGAACTGAAAATGTATGATCATGTTCACAGAAATCCAGCGGTTATTTGGGAAATTGTTTCCTGGTTTTATAGCCATGTTGATAGTTATTTGTTTCCTGTTACTGGGAATTTTCCAACCTTTAGAATGGATAACATATAACACCCTATTCCGACTACGGGGAAATATTGACTGGAATCAGCAGATAGTAGTAGTGACAATAGATGACAAAAGTTTGGCAGTGTTTAAACAATTTCCCTGGACACGGACAAGATATATAGAGCTATTAAATGTACTCGATACAGCCCAGCCAAATGTAGTTGTCTTCGATATTATTTTTTCTGAGTCTAGCCCCGATGATACGGCTCTGGCAAAGGCTATGAAACAACATGGTAAAGTGGTATTGGCAGAGGCTTGGGATACTCAAGGAAAACCTTGGTTTCCTGTCCCTGAGCTAGAACAGGCCGCAATAACTACAGGACATATATTCAGTCACAAAGATGGAGATGGTATAATCCGTAATGTACAGCCACTAAAAAATGGTATTTCTTTATTAGGAATTGCGGCTATCCGGGCTTATGGAACTTTTATGGAAATACCTCCTTTGCCTAATTTAGAGCAGCCATTATGGATTAACTGGCCTAGTCAGGTTCAGCAAATGCCTCACTACTCCTTTAGTGATGTAGTGCAGGGGAAAGTATCAGCCGATTTATTTAAAAATAAAATTGTTTTAGTAGGAGTTACTGCTCCTGGTATTGATGTTTTAGTCACGCCCTTTAATTATGATCCACCCACGGGCGGAGTTTACTTACAAGCAACTTTTATTAATAATGTATTTCAAAATAATTTTCTCGATCTTTTTCCTTCTGGGGCATGGATAATATTATTACTATTGGCAGGTCCAGTCTGGGGTTTAGTAATTGTTCGTTGGCATTCTAGGAAAAAATTAGGATTCTGTATAGGGCTATGTGTACTCTGGGAAATTTTCAGTTTGCTCATGCTAAAAATAAATTATTGGTTACCTGTGGCTGCACCAATAACTTTATTAGGAATGACAACTGGAATTGTAATTTGGCAAGATGATCTGAACCTTAAAGCCGAAAATCAAACTCTCTACCGTCTGGCTAATTACGACAGCCTCACGCAAATTCCTAATCGTCACCGATTTGATGAATATTTGCAGCAAGAGTGGGGACGCATGGCCAGGGACAAATCTGCACTCTCCCTGATTTTGTGTGATGTAGATTTTTTTAAACGATATAACGATACTTACGGACATCAAGCGGGAGATAGTTGTTTACAAAAAGTGGCTTTTGCCATGAGTCAAGCTATTAAAAGACCTAGTGATTTAGTAGCGCGATATGGAGGAGAAGAATTTGTAGTAATTTTACCAAATACAAATGCAGAAGGTGCAATAGTTGTAGCCGAAAAAATCCGTGAGCAAGTGAAAATATTGGCAATTTTGCATTCAGCTTCTGAGGTAAGTCAATATGTTACGGTCAGTTTAGGAGTTACTACTTTAATTCCTACTGCTGATATTCCGGCTGCATTCTTCATTAAAACAGCAGACGACGCACTTTATCGTGCCAAAAAAGAAGGACGCGATCGCTTTTGTATGATTACTTCTAAAGACTTGGGTATAAATTAATAGTAATTTTGATATTACTGGTGAATTATCAATCAATTAAGTAGGTTAGCATTGAAAATCGTCGTTATAGCAAGGCAAGAGGCAAGAGGCAAGAGGCAAGAGTAAAGAAGTTTTCAGCGATTTTACGTTTCTTTACACAGTTTGGTTTTATTGTGTTCACCTACTTACACAGATCAGCCGATGATAGGGGAATATTTGATATTTATTGAATAATGACAAATTCAGATTTTATTAGTATAAATACGGCATTAATATTAACTGTTATTTAATTCTCTCCTAATTACTTCTTAATCTTACTGGGATAATCTAATTAATGACAGAAAAATTTACGACAAACAAGTAGTAATACGGTTGTTTTTTAGCAATTGCTGAAAATTAATCTCGATAACTCTCAAGCGAACTGCTTGCAGCAGCACTTCGCTATCACCCTAACTACAAATCTCATCTTTGCAGTTTGTTTTTTCCTGTCTACAAAAACATAATACCAACTTCTGCTGAATATAGCGATCGCTCATCAAAAATATTTACATAGTTTTCATTTACCAGCTAACTAACTTTTAAGGAAAAACTAACAATGCCAGCAGCTTCATATACGGGTGGTAATTACTCTCAGAACTTTGATAATCTCTTCACGACTGTACCTACTACTAATGGTACAACTCAGGCATCAAGCATTCTACCAGATGGTTGGACTTTTGTGGAAGCAGGAAGTGCTTTGAACACAACTCTTCGCGTGGATAATGGTTCAAGTGGCACAGGAGATACATTTCTCTATGGTGCTACAGGATCAAATGAAAGAGCATTAGGTTTGTTTGCATCTGGTTCTTTGACCTCTATCTTTGGCTTGGAGATAGTCAATAATACAGGCAATACATTAACTCAATTTACCCTCAGCTACACAGGTGAGCAGTGGAAGGATGGAGGAAGCACTAACGCAGTTAAAAATACTCTTGCTTTTTCTTATGGAATTGCTAATACTTCCATCACAACTGGATCATTTACCCCTGTTACTCAATTAGATTTTACAGCACCTATTAGCAATACAACCGGTGATGTGACTTTGAACGGTAATTTAACAGCTAATCAGGCTGCTCCGAATTTTACCATAACTGGTATTAATTGGGCTGGTGGCCAGTCTCTTTGGCTACGTTGGTCAGACATTAATGATCCGGGAAATGATGATGGACTAGCAATTGATAATGTCAGTTTTTCTGCGTCTACATCTGTTCCAACAACACCAACCGTCAATTTATCTGTAAACAGTAATACTGGAACGGAAGCAGGACAAACTGTAATTACCTTAACTGCCATAGCTTCTAGTCCCGTTTCTGGTAATCAAACAGTTAACTTAGCTGTAACTGGGAATGGTATCACCGCCAGCGATTACAATCTTAGCAATACCACAATTACCATTCCCAATGGACAAACTACAGGTTCTGTCACCTTCACTATTGCTGATGATACTTTACTTGAAGGACAAGAAACCGCCACATTAACCATCAGCAATCCTTCCTCTGGAATTACCCTGGGTAGCACTACTTCTCAAAATATCACCATCATAGATAATGAACTCTTTATCTCTGAGGTACATCCTGCTGGTAATGGCAATGGAACTTATGCTGCGGACTGGGTTGAAATCACCAATAATAGCACTAATGCAGTAGATATTAGTGGCTGGAAAATGGATGATGATTCTAACTCCTTTGCCGCTTCTGTGGCTTTGAGTGGTGTTAACAGCATTGCTCCTGGTCAATCCGTTGTATTTATTGAAGGAGATGCTACCAAAGTTAGTGCATTTAATGCTGCATGGTTTGGCACTAGCAATGCTCCCACGGGTTTTGTCATTGGGACTTACAGTGGTTCTGGTGTAGGCTTGAGTGCAACAAGTGATCAGGTAAATATCTTCGATGCCAGTGGAAATAAGATCACTGGTGTCAGTTTTGGTGTCGCAACCAATGGGTTCACATTCGACAATAAAAATACTGCTACCACTGTTTCCACCTTGAGTGCTGTGGGAGTTAATGGGGCGTTTGTTTCCTTCAATGGTGCGGAAACTGGTTCTCCTGGAACAACGGTTAATTCTACCTTACCCATAGTTACCATTGCTGCTACTGATGCCAATGCTGCGGAAACTGCACAAGATCCTGGTACATCCCGTATCAGCCGTACAGGAAGTCTAACTAATCCTCTCACGGTCAATTACACCATAACCACAGGAGTAGGACAAGCCACAAACGGTGTAGATTACACACCAACTTTAACAAGTACAGCAATAATCGCTTCTGGACAATCCTTTGTAGATATTACGATTACTCCAGTAGATGATCAAGAAATTGAAGGATCTGAAGCCGTCACACTAACGTTAAGTAGCAGTGCTAACTATACTGTGAACAATGCAACTGCCACGATGACGATTGCAGATAATGATGCTGTCAATACTGCACCAACAATTTTGGCAGACAACGAAACCGTTATTGATCCAGAGAAGATTACAGCTTTCTTGAGTTTACCCAATAGCAGCCCCACAGGTAGCCCTGCGGCCTTTGTCAGTGGTGTTATTAATGACCCCACCGACCCAGCAAAAACTATAGGTATTGAGTTTAATATTAGTGATGCAGAAACCTCAGCAGGTTCTCTCACAGTCACAGCAACCAGTAGTAACACAGCAGTTGTTAGTAATGCCAACCTAACAATTGCAGCTACAGGAAATAGCCGCAACCTGAAAATTAATCCTACAGGAGTTGGTTATAGCGATATTACTGTTACCGTCAGCGATGGTACATTAACTAATTCTTACGTAATTAAATATGCTGCTTCGGCTGCATCTACTACCCCATCCACAAGTCGTTTCTTAACAGGGGCAAGCAACGCTTCAACGGCGGTTGTCATTGACTCCAACTATATATTAGTGGGTGATGATGAAAATCAAGCATTGCGTTTATACGATCGCAATAATTCCGGTTTACCCCTCACATCCTTTGACTACACTTCATTATTAGGATTAACTGACATCAGTGGTGGTGTACCCCGTGAAGTAGATATCGAAGCCTCTACTAAAGTGGGTAATCGCATCTTCTGGATGGGTTCTCAAAGTAATAATGATTCTGGTAGTAATCGGCCGAACCGCGATCGCGTTTTTGCCACAGATATCTCAGGAACAGGTGCAAACACCACCCTTAGCTATGTTGGTCGCTACGACTTCCTAGAAGAAGACATCATTGCTTGGGATCAAAATAACCTGCATGGTAAAGGTGCAAATTACTACGGACTAGCTGCTAGTGCTACTGCTGGAGTAGGTTCTAAACAATCCAGTGGCTACAACATTGAAGGTCTGGAAATGTCTCCAGATAATACCACGGCATACATTGCTTTCCGTGCGCCACAAGAACCAACTACTACTCGGACTAAAGCCTTAATTGTTCCCGTTACTAATTTTACATCCCTATTATCTACCAGTGGTGGTGGTACACAAGGAACTGCGACCTTTAGCGCACCCATCGAATTAGACTTAGGTGGTCGGGGGATTCGGGAAATTAGAAAAAATGCTGCCAACCAGTATGTAATTATTGCTGGTCCTGGTGGAGATGCTACAGGAGTTGCCCCCAACGACTTCCGACTCTACACCTGGACAGGTAATGCCAGTGATGCCCCGGTATTGCGTACTGCTGATCTGACATCCTTAACTGTGGGTGGTAGTTTTGAATCAATAGTTGAACTTCCTAGTTCCCTGACTAGCACCAGTCAAATCCAACTGCTGGTTGACAATGGTGATACCGTTTACTATAACGACGGTACAATCGCCAAAGATGTCACAGCTAACTACCAGAAGTCCCGCAGTGAAATTGTTACCTTGGGGAATGCGATCGTCCCACTACCAGCAGGTACAATTTCACTTAATAGTCCTTATTCCCAAAATTTTGATAGCCTCAGTTCCAGTAATGCAACTTGGACAGATTCCACAAGCCTGACTGGTTGGTATGCAGCTTATAGTAGCTCAACCTTAACCACCACAATTACTGCTGGAACTGGATCGAGCAACACGGGAAGTCTTTACAGCTTTGGTGCAACAGCAAGCTCAGACAGAGCTTTAGGTTCAACTTCCTCTAACGCTTCGGGAACTATATTCTACGGTGCGCGATTCTTTAATGACACTGGCGCAACCATTTCCTCCCTCTCAGTTAATTACATTGGCGAACAATGGCGCAATGGTGGCAATACAACCCCACAGAAACTAGACTTTGCTTACCAAATTGGTGCTACTAGCATCACTGCGGGAACTTGGACTGATGTAAACTCTCTAGACTTCACCAGTCCAGTGGCTACTGCTACCCTTACAGCGTTGGATGGTAATGCCAGCACCAACCGCGTCAGTCTTTCTAGCTCTTTCACTGGCTTCTCCCTGGCCGCAGGCCAAGAAATCTGGCTGCGCTGGTCTGATATCAATGATGCAGGTAATGATCATGGTTTAGCCATTGATAATTTACAGGTTTCTACTTCAGCATTGCCCGGTGTCAGTATTGTGCAGTCAGGTGGTAATACCAACGTTACTGAAGGTGGTGCAACTGATAGTTATACAGTCGTATTAAGCACCCAACCTACTGCAAATGTCACTATTACCATCTCTCCTGATTCCCAAATAACAACGAGTGCAACCACTCTCACTTTCACAACTGCTAACTGGAATGTTGCTCAAACTGTGACAGTGACAGCAGTAGATGATGCTGCAATAGAAGGAACTCACAACGGCATTATCTCCCACACAGCAATCAGTAACGATGGCAGTTACAACAGTATTAGTATTACCTCAGTGACGGCAACAATTACAGATAATGATTTTGCTTCTGTAATTACCAAAATTAGCCAAATTCAAGGCAGTGGTGCAACGGCAGCGTTGACAGGTACTCAAACCATTGAAGGGATTGTTACTCGCGCCTTCCAAGGTACTACCAAACTCAACGGCTTCTACGTTCAAGAAGAAGATGCTGATGCTGATGGCAACTCTGCTACATCAGAAGCTATTTTCGTTTACGACCCTTCAGGATTATTTACAGGTAATATAGGTGATAAAGTCCGAGTCACTGGCACAGTTGCAGAATTCACCAGTGGCACATCCAGTAGTTTAACTCAGCTTACCAGTCTCACCAATGTTACTAACTTAGGTGCAAGCACTTTACCTACTGTTACCAATATCCAATTACCCGTTACTAGCGTCACTGATTTAGAACGTTACGAAGGGATGTTAGTTAATATTAGTGCTGGCAGTGGCAACCTCACCGTTACCGAAAATTACCAATTAGGACGTTATGGACAGGTAGTTTTGGCGGCTGATGGGTTTAGTAACCAAGCGGGAACAGATGCCCGACTTGACCAATATACTCAATTTAATGCACCTAGTGTGAGTGGGTACGCAACATATCAAGCTGATATTGCCAAACGCAAAATCTACTTAGATGACGGTAGCGGGACTCAAAACTTAGACCCCACCATTTTCGGTCGTGGTGGTAATCCTCTCGGTGCTGCTAATACCCTCCGCAGTGGTGATACTGTTGCTAATATTACGGGAATTTTAGATGAGCGTTTTGAAGGGTATCGTATCCAAACCTCTACAGGTGTTAACTTTACCCCCAGCAATGCTCGCCCAAATACTCCTCCCGCAGTGGGTGGTACGCTCAAAGTATCTAGTTTTAACGTTCTCAACTACTTCAATGGTAATGGGACTGGTGGAGGTTTCCCGACTCCTAGAGGTGCTAACAATGTAACTGAGTTTAATCGTCAGCGCGACAAAATTATCCAAGCCATTATTAATTCCGGCGCTGATGTGATGGGATTAATGGAGATAGAAAATGATGGTTATGGTTCTACCAGTGCAATTCAGGATTTAATTAATGGATTAAATGCGATTGCTGGCGCTGGTACTTATGCCTTTATTAATCCTGACGCTAGTTTGGGAAGTGATGCGATCGCTGTAGGATTAATTTACAAGTCTAGCAAAGTTACCCCAGTTGGTGCTGCGGCAACTATGCCCGATAATTACGGTACTGGTGCATTTGACGTAGTTGGACGTAAACCCCTAGCGCAAACATTCCAACAAATCTCCACTGGTGAACTATTTACCGCCGTTGTCAATCACTTCAAATCTAAAGGTTCTAGTTCTGGTGGTGTTGGTGATGCTGACGCTGGAGATGGTCAAGGTTTATCTAATGGCACTCGCACCCGTCAAGCACAGGATTTAGCACAATGGTTAGCCACAAAACCCACAGGCACCAATGACGCTGATTATTTACTGTTGGGAGACTTCAACGCCTATGCCCAAGAAGACCCCATTACAACCTTAGCCAGCGCTGGATATGGCAACCTGTTATCCAATACCTCTTATTCCTACGTTTTTGATGGACAAGTAGGTGCGCTTGATCATGCTTTAGGTAACAACAGTTTAGCCACCCAAGTTACAGGAGCAGAAAAATGGCACATTAATGCCGATGAACCTACGGTTTTAGATTACAATACTGAGTTTAAGTCAGCAGGGCAAATCATCAGTTTATACAATGCTGACCAATTCCGTGCTTCTGATCATGATCCAGTATTGGTAGGACTAAATCTTAATAGCGCCCCTAGCAACGTGACTTTAAGTGCGACCAGCACGAATGAAAATGTCACTGCCAATAGCCTAGTCGGGACTTTTAGCACTACTGACCCGACTATCGGCGATACTTTCACCTATAGCTTTGTTCCTGGCACTAATGACAATGCAGCTTTCACTATTAGCCAGAATCAACTGCAAATCAAGGCTTCCCCAAATTTTGAGACCAAATCCATTTACAACATCCGGGTGAGAACCACCGACAATGGTGGACTGACCTTCGATAAGGCTTTGACTATCAACGTTAATGACCTCAACGAAGCGCCAGTTATCAATACACCGATTCCCTTACAGACAGTAGATAACACCAGTGTCTTTAACTACACTATTCCCAATAATGTCTTCTCAGATCCAGAAGGAGATGCTCTCACTTACAGCGCGTCTGGACTGCCCAGTTGGTTGACTTTTAGCCCCACTACCAAAACATTTACAGGAACAGCAAATACATTGGGTACAAATACGATAGGCGTTTCTGTCAATGATGGTTACGGACATACAACCAGTACCAACTTTGATGTTGTCGTCAGAACGGGAACAAAGATCAGCACGGGCTTAACTGGTGTAATAGACTTCAGCACTAGCACGACTCCAACTAATATTGTCGGTAGCGCAGGTGCTGACACAATTTATGGTGGTTCTGCTGCTGACTATATACAAGGAGGCGATGGCAACGACACTATCTATGGTGGTGCGGGTAACGATCGCATCTATGGTGGTGCGGGTGATGACATTCTCCGTGGTGGACTTGGCAACGACAATCTTTACGGAGGACTGGGTAGAGATACCTTTGTCCTAGAACAAGGTAAGGGATTTGACATTGCCAATGACTTTACGCCTGTAAATGATTACTTGGGACTGTCTGGAACGCTCACTTTCGGTACGGGTAACTCAACCACTGATGTTACAGTTTCTGCCTTAGGAACAACTAATACTAAGGTATTTGGTCCTGATGGGGTGGAGTTGATGCGATTGCTGAATGTAACCCCCGGTCAGCTTACTGCTGCCAATTTTCATAGTGGCTTTTAACAGGCAAGAATAACAAATTGAAGATTAAAAACGCCTGAAATCATTGTATTAGATGAATTGAAGGCGTTTTAATCAAATTCATTAGGCAATTCAATATTAGTTAGTTATCTGAGGAGATCGCAATCATGAAATTACAAAATACAGTCCGTCATTTGGTTCAATTTTCATTATTTACCATAGTCATGACTTTTGGTCTTGTACCATCGGCTTATGCCATAAGTTTTAACCTTAGTTGGACTGGTAATTCTGGAACCAAATTAACGGGAACATTTGAGGGAACTGCAAATAATGATGGATTGATTGGAACGGTGAATGGTATTAATAGTATCACAGCTTTTAATGTTACCTTTACTGATTATGGAAATAACCCACCAGTAACCTACAATTTGTCGGATCTCAATAGCCCTACCTCTTCTCCGAATTTTAATTTCATTTACGACACCAATAGCAAAAAGGTACTACAATCTGGCGATCCGCTCACTAGTACAGGTTTTTCTATTGGTAGTGACACTGGGTATCTTCTAGAATCCACATCAACCAATGGTATTACTTTTACAGATTTCACTGGTCAGTTCAATAATGATAGCGGTGCTACTGGTAGTTTAAATGCAACTCCCGTACCCTTTGAATCTTCGCCTGTAGCCCCATTAACAGTATTACCAATTTTAGGCTTAATGGGTTTTTATCGGCAACGGCAAAGGCGTAAAATGGTTGCTGTAGATAAGTAACCTGCAACCTTTGTAGTACAATTCATGTAGCTTGAAAAGAAAGATTGTTTTTGTAGTTGATTTTTTATGGTCTACAACAACATAATACCAACTTATGCTGAATATAGCGATCGCCCCAACTACAGACAAAGCTCGTTTTTGTAGTTGATCCAAAAGCGATCGCACAAATCTCTACTAGATTTTCTCAAAACTACATTTTAGTAAATTTTAATTATGGCAATTAATCAAGGCGATATTGCGTTTATTGGGATTAATACAAACGGCACAGACTGGGTGGCTTTTGTAGTACTCAATAATATTGCGGCTGGTGATGTCATTTACTTTACTGATAATGAACTCACTAGCACCAGCGCCACAACCTTTAATACTGGCGAATCCTATACCAAGTGGACTGCGCCTGTGGGTGGAGTAACTGCGGGAACGGTTGTGATCATCAATTCTTTTGATACTACTACCCCCGTCGCCACGATTGGTACGGCTAATGCTGTAACTTTTGCCTTATCAGCAACTCGAGGTCTCGACAATGCGTCTGATGTTGTTTACGCCTACACTGCTACCAGTGACTCAACAGTAGATACTCCTAGCACCCATCTTGCATATATTAACATCGGCAATACTGTTGATGGAGTTGCCCCTGTTTCCCTTGCTGCTAATTTACAGATTAGCTTCACTGATGGTCGTGATAGTGCAGTGTACACAGGTAGTCACACAGGACAAACTTCTTTAGCAAATTATCTGAATTTAATCTCAAATACTAATAATTGGAGCAATGGAGCTAACGCCACCCTGAGTTCTGCCCTAAATGTTAATACCTTCACTGTAGGTCCTTCTCCTGCTGTTAATCTATCCGTTAGTAGCACTACTGGTACAGAAGCAGGAACAACAATTATCACCGTTACCGCTACAGCTTCTAGTGTCGTTTCCGGTAATCAAACAGTTAACTTAGAAGTATCAGGAACTGGCATCACAACCAGCGATTACTACCTCAGTAACACTACAATTACTATTCCCAATGGACAAACTTCTGGTTCTATGTCCTTTATTGTGGCTGATGATGCCGTAGTTGAAGGAACAGAAACCGCAACTTTAACAATTAGTACACCATCTCCGGGCATCTCTTTGGGGACGGCAACTTCCCAAAATATTACTATTACCAACAATGACTCCAGCTTTTTAACTAAAGTTGGTGGCATTGCCAGTGCTAATGGGGCGGAAATATCGGCTTTTGACCCAGTTAGCAAACGGCTATTTGTAGTTGCTGGCAGTACCATTGAATTTTATACCGTCAGCAATACTGGCGCTCTGGCTTTAGCTGGTAGTTTAACCCCCACAATTACACCTCCTGGAGGTACGGCATTAATTCCCAACAGTGTGGCAGTGAAAAATGGTGTGGTTGCTGTGGCTTATGCTGTGCAGAACACTTCAACTTTAGCCCAACTAACAGGAAAAGTAGCTTTCTTTAATGCTGGGAATGGTAGCTTTATCAATGCGGTAGATGTGGGAGCATTGCCTGATATGCTTACCTTTACAGCTGATGGGACAAAGGTATTGGTAGCGAATGAGGGAGAACCCAACAGCTACAACCAAACTAATTCTGTTGATCCAGAAGGTTCTGTTAGCATTATCAATATTGCTGGTGGTGTTGCCAGTGCTACAGTACAAACTGCCACTTTTACCAGTTTTAATAGTCAGATTGCATCCTTAAAAGCATCTGGTGTGAGAATTACCGGACCCGGTTCAACAGTTGCCCAGGATTTAGAACCAGAATACATTGCTGTAGCACCCGATGGTTTAACAGCGCGAATTACATTGCAAGAAAACAATGCCGTTGCGATTCTGGATATTGCCACTGCCACAATTACCCAAATTATCCCCTTGGGTGTAAAAGATTATAGTCTTCCCGGTAATGGCATAGATGCTAGTGATCAAGATGGTGGGATTAATATTCAAAACTGGCCTATATTTGGATTATATCAACCAGATGCGATCGCTAGTTTTAGCATTAATGGTCAAGCCTACTACATCACTGCCAACGAAGGTGATTCCCGTGCCTATACAGGATTTAATGAAGAAATTCGCGTTGGTGCAGCCGGATATGTTTTAGATCCAACAGTTTTCCCCAATGCAGCAACCCTGAAACTAAACGCTAATTTGGGACGTTTGCAACTAACCAACGCCACAGGAGACACCGACGGAGACGGAGATATTGATCGGATAGAATCATTTGGAGCGAGATCCTTCTCTATTTGGAATAGCAACGGGACTCAAGTATTTGATAGTGGCGAGCAACTGGAACAAATCACAGCCACAAGAGTTCCCACCCTATTTAACTCCGATGGTACAGCCGCCAGCTTTGACAGCCGCAGCGACAACAAAGGACCAGAACCGGAAGGTGTGGCAGTGGGAGTTATCAACGGTCGTACTTATGCCTTTATTGGTTTAGAACGGACAGGAGATGTGATTGTTTATGATGTCAGCAATCCTAACCAGCCCAAATTCATCCAATATATCAACATCCCCGACGATGTTGCCATTGAAGGATTAACCTTTATTTCTGCCGCAGATAGTCCCACAGGTAAACCCCTGTTAGCTACTGCTAACGAAGTTAGTAAAACCGTTGCCATATTTGAAATCAATACACCAGTATTTGACTTTAGTAATGCCAACTACAGCGTTACAGAAGGCAACACATCTGGTTTTAATACCAATGCCACAGTGAGAATCACTCGTAGTGGCATTATCAGTGGTACAGATACCGTACAACTGCTATTAAGTGATGGTACAGCCAAAGGTAGTGCTGCTGCTCCCACTGTAGATACAACTAAAGGACTGAGCAGTTCTGCCACTCCTTATATCATCCCCACAACACCAGGATCGGGTGTTAGTGTGAAATCCATCCTCACTGTTGGGGATTCAGTCAACAACAAACCCGACGGTACACCCTATAAGATGGTGGGTGTTCCCGATGGTTTGGGAGCATTTGACAACGGTGATGGTACTTTCACCTTGTTGATGAACCAAGAAATTGGCAGCACTGGCGGCATTACCCGCGCTCACGGTGGTAAAGGTGCATTCGTTTCCAGTTGGGTGATCAATAAATCTGATTTGGCAGTTGTGAGTGGTAGTGATCTTATTCAAAATGTTTACAACTGGAATGCTGTTACCCAAAGTTCTAATACCACCCCTAACAATGCAGCTAACCTAAATGGAATTGCCTTTACAGCACTTTGTTCTGCGGATCTCGCTGCGCCTACGGCTTACTATAACGCCGCTACTGGACTTGGTTCTCAATCGCGGATTTTCCTGAATGGCGAAGAAGCCGGTTCTACTGGTTATGCACTAGCTACAGTCGCTACTGGTGCTAATAAGGGAAATACATACATCCTCGGCAAGTTCAATCTCTCCACCAATGGCTCAGGGTTAACCGGTGTTGGTGGTTGGGAAAATGCCCTGGCCAATCCCTTCGCCCAAGATAAAACCATCGTAATCGGCAACAACGATGGTGGTACGGGACTCATGCGTCAATCTGTTGGGGTTTATGTGGGTACTAAGCAAAATACTGGGACTGAGATTGATAAAGCTGGTTTGACCAATGGCACGCTTAAATTTGTGAACGTAGCTGGCATGATGACTGAAGGCTCAACGTCTCGTGGGGCTACGGTTGCACCAGCCACTCCCGCGAACGGAACTGCGTTCACCCTTAGCAGCACGACTGCCACCTCCTTCCTTCGTCCTGAAGATGGCGCTTGGAATCCCCTCAATCCTAGTCAATACTTTTTCGTGACCACAGACCGGATTGATGAAGTAAGCGATGGCACTGGTACTCAGGTTGGGCGTACCCGTCTCTGGCGCTTGAATTTCACCGATATTACCAACCCTGATGCAGGTGGTACAATTGACCTACTTATTGATGGAGATATAGTCAATGGAGTAAAAGTCAATATGTTCGACAACATGACCGTTGATAAATATGGTCATATTCTCCTTCAAGAAGATGTGGGGGGTGCTGCTCACAATGGCAAAATTTGGCAGTACGACATCGCTACTGACACATTAAAACTGCTGGCTAAACATGATCCGGATCGATTCGGTGATATTGGGGTTGCTGCAACTCCACCATTCAACAACAATGAGGAATCATCTGGGATTATTGATGCTCAAGATATCCTTGGTCCTGGTTGGTTTTTACTTGATACCCAAGCCCATTACGGCATTTCTGGGGAACTGGCAGCCGGTGGACAATTGCAAGCACTTTTCAATCCTGACACCTACAAAGCTTATCAAGCGGACTACACCAATACACCAATTACTGTTACCTTCGCTCCTGGTGAAACTTACAAGGATGTGCAGATTCCCGTTGCTGGGGATACGAATGTAGAACCCAACGAAACTGTCAACCTGAGCCTAGCAAATCCCAGCACTGGCAGTTTAGTGGGAACTAAGCAGCCCAATGCGGTGCTAACGATTCAAAGTTATGACCCTCCTACCAACGTGACTTTAAGTGCTACCAGCACGAATGAAAATGTCACTGCCAATAGCGTAGTCGGGACTTTTAGCACTACTGACCCGACTATCGGCGATACTTTCACCTATAGCTTTGTTGCTGGCACAAATGACAATGCAGCTTTCACTATTAACGGGAATCAATTACTGATTAATGCTTCCCCAAATTTTGAAGCTAAGTCTAGTTACAGCATCCGGGTGAGAACTAGCGACAATGGTGGTTTGACCTTCGATAAGGCTTTGACTATCAACGTTAATGACCTCAACGAAGCTCCCACAAATCTGGCATTAAGTGCTACCAACGTCAACGAGAATATTGCAGCCAACTCAGTGATTGGCACGTTCTCCAGCACAGACCCAGATACAGGTAACACCTTTACCTACAGCTTAGTTAGTGGTACAGGTGCAACCGATGACAGTTCCTTCACCATTAGTGGGAATCAACTGCAAATTAACGCCTCCCCAGATTTTGAAACCAAATCCATTTACAACATCCGGGTCAGAACCATCGACAATGGTGGTTTGACCTTCGAGAAGGCTTTGACTATCAATATTAATGATGTCAATGAAGCGCCCATCGTCAGCAATTTAATTCCCTCCCAACGTGGGGAAAACGGTCAAGCCTTCACCTACACCTTACCAACCAATATCTTTAGTGATCCTGAAGGGAAACCACTCACTTTCAGCACATCTGGACTTCCCGCGTGGCTGTCCTTTAATGCCAATACTCGCACCCTGACCGGAACTCCTAGCAGTACTGGTACTTTTGCGATCGCTGTCCAAGCATCTGACGGTGTGGGAAATGTGTCCACCAATTTCTCAATTAACGTTGCTGCTGCCACCGTTAGCCAAGATTTGAGCAGCAGTAATGCTGGGCAAACAATTACAGCCTCCGCAGGTTCAGAAGTAGCTACCTATACAACAGGCTCTGGTGACGATACTATTAATGCCAGTGCGAGAACAGGAGTCGTCACAGTTTACGCCAACGCTGGTAATGACAACATTTGGGGTGGTACTGGTAATGACTTCCTTTATGGTGGTGCTGGTAATGACACGCTCTCCGGTGGCTTAGGCAGTGACCGACTCTATGGAGAAGACAATAATGACATTCTCTATGGTGGTGCTGGCAACGACTTACTTTATGGCGGTAATGGAAATGACACGCTCTATGGTGGTGCTGGTAATGACAACCTTTGGGGTAACGCAGGTGCTGATATCTTTGTCCTTGAACCAGGTAACGGGGCTGATACCATCCGCGACTACGAGGATGGGATTGACAAGTTGGGCTTCAGCTTTGGTGCTGTGTCTTTTGTTCAAAGTGCTGCTAATGCTCAAATTAAACTCACCAGTGATGGCTCACTTCTAGCAACTTTGAATAACGTCAATATCAGTGTTCTTAACAGTTCGGATTTCACCACTGTCTTCTAGATAAAAGCTGACTACTGACCAATCACCGTTAGGGTTTAGTAGCTGGTAAAACCTATAGCCAGACTGGGAATTAATTCCCAGTCTCATCGCCAAAGTCATCTAACCCACCTTCCGCACCCTAAACTGTCACACAACGAAAAATGGTCGTTTGGGGATTTGAGATTGGCGATAGCCACCTAAGATTTCGACAGTTTTGTATCAAAATTATCATTAAATGTATTCAAAAATCCGAAATTACCGATTGTGACACTGGGGGGTGCGGAATGTGGGATCTAAAGATGACTAAAAATTCCCAGTTTACTAAAGTAAACTTTGGCTATTAGCCTGGAACTTAAGTTCCAGGCAGGTGTGGAAGCCCACAAATAAGCCGTCTGTAACCTAACCATTCGGCAGGTTTAACACCAATCAACAGTACGCTAAACCCTTTACCTACATAGCTTTTTCACCATTTTTTGGGAAATTTACCGCCAATACTCTGTAATTACTCTGAAGGAATCCATACTATGCGTCAATTTGTTAAGTTTGCCATCAGCACAATCACCTTTCTAGGCTGTCTGCAAGGAACATTGTCAGCCCAGGCGATAACCTTTAATTGGCTTGGTGAAGATAGTAGTTACTCAGCTACGGGTGATTTTACTTTCAATGATGCCAATAATGATGGCTTTGCTCGCCCTGGTGAATTCACAACTTTGAATATCACTTTTAAGGATAGTTCCAGCGCCACCCTGGCATCCTACAACTTGGATTATCTTCAAACAACTACTCCAGCCTTTAACTTTAACTACAATATTGCCAGTAACTCGGTATTCCAGTCTGGAGATCCTAATGCAAGTGATGGATTTTCTATTGGTGATACTACTACTGGATATTATTTCAGTAGCTCACCTGGTGGAATCACTTTTAGTAACAGTGACAATAGTATTACTGATTTCGGCGGGACTGTTACTGCTGTACCTTTTGAATCTTCACCTTTTACTTTAGGCTTCTTGGTTGTTCCCTTTGCTATCCGTAAAATATTTAACCGACGGCAAGTTAAAGCAAAAACAATCTCACAAGCAGAACCAGAAGTGAACTAAAGATATCTTTAAACCCCCTTTTTTAAGGGGGGAATCTTGACAAAGCTCTAATTTTCGATTTTTCATGCAGATTTATAAATTCTCACGCAATCCCATGGCTATTTTACTGTGTTTTTCGATTTGTCCCATCACCTGTTTTGCCCGTTGAATTACCACAGTCGGTAAACCTGCTAATCTTCCGGCTTCTATCCCATAGGATTTATCAGCACCACCGGGTTGAACTTGATGTAAAAAGATAATTTGGTCTGGTAATTCTTTAACTGTAACTTGATAATTTGCTACATTAGAAATAATAGTAGCCAATTCATTTAACTCATGATAATGAGTAGCAAAAATCGTGCGAGATTTAATCTCAACTGCTAAATATTCTGCCACAGCCCAAGCAATTGAAAGACCATCAAAAGTTGCTGTCCCGCGACCAATTTCATCTAACAAAACCAAAGATTTCGCAGTTGCATGATTGAGAATATTGGCAGTTTCATTCATTTCCACCATAAACGTAGATTGACCTGTGGCTAAATCATCTACAGCCCCAACACGGGTAAAAATGCGATCGCACACTCCCAATTTAGCAGACCGCGCCGGCACAAAACTACCCACCTGCGCCATTAACTGAATTAAACCAACTTGACGCAAATAACAACTCTTACCACTCGCATTTGGACCGGTTAAAATCACTAAATCAGGGGAAGATAAATTCTTCTTTTCCTCTTCCTTCGCTTCCTTCGCTCCTTCGTGGTTCATTTCCTTCCCCCCTAAGCAAGTCGAATTAGGGACAAAAAATCCAGCAGGTAAAGACTGTTCCACCACCGGGTGACGACCATCAATCACGTTAATCTCGCGTCCTGTAAGCATTTCTGGACGACAATAACCTTGATGTACGGCTAATTCCGCCAAACCACATAATACATCTGACGCAGCTACGGCACGGGCAATACTACGGATGATTTCGGCATGAGAACCCACTTCATCCCGTAATGCGTCAAAAATCTGATATTCCAACTGATTTAAATCATCTCGCGCTGTGAGAATTCGGGCTTCTCGTTCTTTCAAATCAGGAGTAATGTAACGTTCCTCATTTGTCAGAGTTTGCTTACGAATGTAATTATCGGGAACTTGGTCAGATTTATTGCGGGAAATACTGATATAATAACCAAAAGTTTTATTAAATCCTACCTTCAAAGTGGGGATTCCCGTTCTTGTTCTTTCGTCAACTTCTAAGTTGGCAATCCATTGTTGATCACTTTCTACTGTAGCCTTTCTTTCATCTAAAAGGGGATTGATTCCCGCCCGAATTAAACCGCCTTCTTTTAGATGAGTTGGTGGTGATTCTACGATGTGAGCGTGTAATTTTTCGGCTAGTTCTTCGAGGCTGGGCGGGACTTTTTGCAAAGCTTTTAAGAAAGGTGATCTCGCATCTTCTACCAAGCGAGATAATTCTGGTAAACGGGAGAAAGAATCAGCTAAGGCGACTAAATCCCGTGCATTTGCTCTACCAGAAGCGGCTCTGACTGTTAAACGTTCTAAATCATAAATTTGCTTGAGTAAATGGCGTAGATCTTGGCGTAAAGGTGTATTTTCTACTAATTCTTGAATGGTATCTTGGCGGGATTTAATCCCTTTAATCTCCAGTAGCGGTTGTAACAACCATCTTCTTAAAGCCCGGCTGCCCATGGCGGTGCTAGTTCGATCTAAAGCCCATAATAGAGAACCGTGAAATGTGCCGTCGCGGACGGTTTGGGTAATTTCTAGGTTACGGCGGGTTTGATGATCTACTATTAAATAATCATTTAATGTATATGTGCGTAATAATTGCAGGGAGACGGGATTGGCTTTTTGTGTGTCTTCGATGTATTCTAAAAGACCACCAGCGGCGCGAACTGCCAGGGGGAGATGTTCGCAACCCAAACCTTCGAGCGATCGCACTTTGAATTTCTGCAATAATTTACTTCTAGCCTCAGCTTGGGAAAAGGGGACTTGCGATCGCAAACTATAACAAAATGTAGGTGGTAGACATTGGGGCAAAGAGGGTGAAGTTTCCCCTGGACGCAGTAAACTACCTAAATCGGGGGCGTTAGTGGGAAACAGGACTTCGGAAGGTTGTAAACGCATTAACTCTTGAGTTAAGTGTTCTAAATCACTACCTTGAGATGTGAGAAATTCCCCTGTTGAGATATCTGCGTAGGCTAACCCCCAATGATTGACAGCAATTACCACAGCCGCTATGTAATTATTCCGACTGGCTTTGAGCATTCCCTCTTCTAGCAAAGTCCCTGGTGTAAGAATGCGTGTTACTTCTCGCTTTACCAAACCAATGGCATCCGCCGAATCTTCTACTTGGTCGCAAATTACTACAGCATAACCTTTTTCTACCAGTTGGGTTGTGTAGCGTTCCCAAGCGTGATGAGGTACACCTGTCATGGCAACACGACCGACTTCCCCACCGTGTTTACTAGTTAAGACTAATTCTAATTCTCTGGAGACGGTTACAGCGTCTTGGAAAAAAGTTTCAAAAAAATCGCCTACTCTGTACAGCAGCAACGCATGAGGATACTTATCCTTGACTTCTACATAATGCTGATACATCTTACTCAGCTTGCTGCGGTCTTCTACCAGATTTGTATCAGTAAGTGATTTGTTGGGTTGATTGGGTTCTGGTGTGGAAGTCGTCATGGTAGATGCTGAGAATTTATTGGCGCAAGATTATTGTGATTCCTTCTGATCATAACGTGATGTGGGGGATTGGGAGCGATCGCTTCAGGTTTATTTATTTTTATATAAATTGCCCTTGGTATTGGAATGATTTTTTCCTTTTGGTGCAAATCTGGGTTAGAGTTTCTTGTTTGTAACAATTAATTGATATTTGTTGCCAAAATCACTGTTTTAGTTAGACTCTAAGAAGACAACAAAGCAATTATTTTTATGAACACTCTTTCTAGTCTGGAATTTAAACGGTCAACTTGGCAAACAGCGATTATGTTAACTCTGGGCTTCTGGCTCAGTGCTAGTCTGGTTTTAGATTGGGTAATTATGCCTAGTCTTTACTTTGCTGGCATGATGAATGAGGCTAATTTTTCTACAGCAGGTTATCTGGTTTTTTGGAATTTTAATCGCCTAGAATTATTGTCTGCTACTGTGGTTTTAACTGCTGTACTGGCTATTAGCAAGACTAAATCTAATTGGCCTTTAGGTAGTATTGCTTTATCTGGAATTCTGTTAACAGTAGCATTACTAGATACTTATTTCTTAACTCCCCAAATGTGCGCTCTAGGTGCTAATTTCAGCTTACTTACTAGTAATCTAGTTCCACCAACAATGAACTTATTACACAGCGTTTATTTTCTATTAGAAGCATTGAAGCTAGTAGCAGGTGGTATTCTGTTAAATTCGTACTGGCGCGAAGCTTAATGTTTAAAAAGTAAAAAATATCACACTATCAAGCATAAACACTGGCATTGTCCGGGATTTTGAAGATTGCTATCTAGCTAAACATTAACCCAATATTTGTCATACTAGATATAGTATAAAATAGCGTGCAGAATCTGGGTTAATGAATCGCCAAAAACCTCAATTTTTGGTGAGCTTATGACAAAGTAATTCCCAGCCAACATCACCGGACTGTTAGTAAAGATAGTGGTCAAACTAATCATAATGATTAAGAAATCAGATTTTGTCTTAGCTCCCTACATGAAGAGCAACGACTTACGCGCAACTTATCAAGTCCTTAATACAGTTGTTCCCTATATTTTGTTATGGATTTTAGCAGCAAAAGCAGCAGAATTTTCCTTTTGGTTGCTGCCACCGATCATGATTTTGATCATACTATTTTCACTGCGTTGTTTTTCTTTAATGCACGACTGTGGACATTATTCACTGTTTAGATCAAAACGGGTAAATAGAGTCGTAGGATTTATTTTGGGAGTGATGAATGGCATCCCTCAATATCCTTGGTCAAGGGGTCATGCTTTTCATCATAAAACAAATGGCGACTGGGAAAAATATAAAGGACCGGCTGCATTAATCTCCACAGAGAAATTTGCTAAACTTAGTCCTTTTGCCCAAAAGCGGTATGAATTACTTAGGCATCCATTAATGCTTTTGCCGGGCGGTTTTTTCTATCTAGCAATTAAGCCTAGACTGGCACTAATCGCTGGTTTGTATGGTTTTATAGGTCATTTGCTGACTTGCATACAGAAAGAACCGACTATGGATATCAAGGAAATCATTTACTCTTATAAATCCAGAAATTGGTACACAACAGGAGAGTTTTTTGATATCCTTTTCAACAATATTTGCGTAGTTAGTAGTTGGATTTATTTGGGTTATTTACTAGGATTTGGATTCTTCTTTGGGGTTTACTCAATCACTCTCACCTTTTCAGCAGCAATTTTTATCTGCATCTTCTTTGTACAGCACAATTTTGATGGCTCTTATGCCCATAAAACGGAAGGTTGGGATTATACTCTAGGAGCATTACAAGGCAGTAGTTACTTAGAATTACCCAGAGTTCTTAAATGGTTTGGGGCAGACATAGGCTACCACAATATTCACCATCTTTCTGAAAGAATACCTAATTACAATCTGGAAGCTTGCCATAATCAAAATATTCATTTACTGACCCATGTAAAAAAGCTAAAAATAGCGGATATTCCTGATTGCTTCCAATTTATTTTGTGGGACGCATCGGAGGATCGTCTTGTATCTATCGCTTCATTTCATCAATCAACCGCTTACAGTAGTAACTTTATGTTACAATAGCGGATCTGCTTAATTTCCGATCATTTATTTGCTAACTGTCTCTTATTCCTCTTCACTGTTGGGTAATAAGAGACGGATAGCAAGAATGGCAAATCCCACAGCAGCGATCGCTTTTAAAATCCGTGTAGGTAAAAATTGGGACACTGCACCACCAGCCAATGCGCCCAGGAGACTTGTTAATACTAAAGCGCCCGCTGTACCAAAAAATATAGCTTTTCGAGATTGTCCTTGTCCAGAAAGAGCGATCGCTGCTAATTGACTTTTATCACCCAATTCTGACAAAAACACCGTGACAAAGCTTAGTCCTAAAAGATGCCAGTTCATAATTTCCCCAGTTCACAATATTTACAAGTATTAACCCTGAATTACATCCCATACCAACATGACGGAAATCAGTAGTAACATCACCCCGGCTGATTTCTCAACGGTTTTAGGGCTAAGTTTTGTAGATATCCAACCACCTAATAATACTCCCAGTAAGCTAGTAGTAATTAATGCTACTGCTGAACCCAGAAAAACCACCCAAGGGGCATGAGATTCTGCACTCATTAACAGGGTAGAAAGTTGGGTTTTATCACCAATTTCCGCGAGAAAAATGGTGATGAAGGTTGTCCCAAAGACCATAAATACAGATTCTTTCGGTTGGGGATGATCCTTAACTATGGGTTGATGTAATTGGCTTTCAGTTTCCGATACGTGGGAAATGCTGACAGGTGGAGTATCAAGTTTCACAGGCGCTAATCTTGTCTCTAAGTTGTTTTCATATTCTTTTCATTTTCTCATATTGTTGTCATAAATTGCAACTTTACTGGATTAAAAACCGACAGCTTGATCAAAACGGATTTGTTCCAAACTGCGATCGCTCTGCTTATACTCGTCAAGATGTAATATCAAGCAAATAGCAGTATTTATTTTTTATATAAAGATTATTGATGAGAATACACGCTTAGAGGGTGTTTGAAAAGTTATGGTTGATGTATCAAATATTTTTTACCCCACCCTAACCCTCCCCTTGTAAAGGGGAGGGAACTGGATTTTTATTGTTTCCCCCCTTTACAAGGGGGGACTAAGGGGGGTAGCAATGTGATGAAAATTACGGAATACCACTTTTCAAACATCCTCTTAATTAATGATATTAAAAAGTAATCTAAAACAAAATCTCTGATCATAACTTTGAGTGCTAAAATACCGGATATAGAGCGAATTGAAGATATTCATCTCAGAAGTTATTTGAGATTCTCTATATAATTGCTTGTTAAGAAAAGTAAGAAATATGAAAATACAGAGTTTTAAATTCAGTAACAATAAAGAAAATTGGCACATTGAGGAAGTTAAATTTGAGAATCTAAATTTACTTGTCGGTGGTTCTGGAGTTGGAAAGACAAGAATTTTAAGAGCGCTTCATTTGATTTGTAATGTTGCAAAAGGTAGAAATCGCAATATAGATGATTTAGAATGGAGTATCAATTTCTCTCATTTAGAACAAGATTATAGATGGGAGTTAAAAAGTTCTTCAACTAAGAAAGAAGAAATATTTTCAGATGTAAATGAGTCAAAACAGACTGAAATTGTGTATGAAAAATTAGTTCGATATGATGGTGATTCTGAATTGGAGATACTTCTCCGCACTCACTTAGAATCAAAATTCAATAACGAAAAATTGCCTAAGTTGAAAAGAACTGAAAGTGCAATTAATCTTCTTTCAGAAGAAGATTTGATTATTCCAGTCCGTAAAGCATTTAAAAGATTAATATTCAACTTTGAAACGGCTGAAAGCCAGAGATTTACGTTTGCGGATGACTATGATGATATGACTACAATTATTAACGGACTAAAAGAAATTACTACTATTAATAACTTAAAAAAAATTACTGCTAATTCCAGTTTTAAAGAAGTTTTTGCTGGTGCTTTACCAGTCATAAAGGCTTTTTGGTTGCAGGAAACTTTTCCAGATGATTTCAAGGAAATTAAAGAATATTATATTAATATTTTTCCACAAGTAAATAATGTCAGAGTTACTAGTGAGAAATGCTTAAATGGTGATAATGTTTTGATATTCTTTGAAATTGAAGAAGTTGGTTTAGAGTGGATTCCTCAAAAGCAAATTTCATCAGGTATGTTTCGTACTTTAATTTTTTTAGTTCAAGTAATTTCCGCTCCTAAAGAATCAGTAATTTTAATTGATGAATTTGAAAATAGTTTAGGAATTAATTGTATGCCAGATTTAACAGACTTCATCCTTGATAAATCCTCAGATATACAGTTTATACTTACTAGCCATCATCCATATATTATCAATAATATTCCTTGGAAAACTTGGCAAATAGTTAGTAAATCTGGAAATAAAGTCAAAGTTAGAAAAGCTTCTGATATTCCAGCACTTGATACAGCTTCTAGCTTAGATAAGTTTACTCAATTAATTAATTTACTTGATAGTGAGGAATTTTCTGCGTGAATCTTTTATTTTTAGTAGAGGGGGGCAAGACTGAACCAAAAGTATATAAAGCATGGTTACAACATTTATTTCCTAGCTTAACTTTTGTTGTTAGACCTGAAGATATGACAATGAATACTTGTCGAATTATTGCAGGTAATGGCTATCCGAGTATGGTTGATAGACAGAATAACAATTCAGAAGTTTCTCGACTGGAAGCTTGTCTAATTGATATAGAAAAATTCGGTAATGTCAACCATTTTTTTATATGTATTGACTCTGAAGAACATTCTTATACTGCTCGTTTTCATGAACTTAAATCTAAACTTGATGCACTCAAATCTGGCTACAATATAGATAGTTCAAAAACAGAGATTCATATAATAATTCAGCATTGCTGTTTTGAAACATGGGCATTAGGTAATGCAGAAATTCCTAACGAATATCCTTTAATTAAAAGTTCCACAATTTTATCAGATTTTAAAACATATTACGATGTTTTAGTCAATGATCCTGAAGAAATGTCCTGCTGTCCAACTGGACGTACTTTTAGCACGAAAGCGCGATTTCATAAACACTATCTACAAGAATATCTCGGACAGTTTGGTTTGTTTTATAGCAAGAAAAATCCAAAAGTTGTAGCGGATAAAAAGTATCTAGATGCGTTAAAAAAGCGATGTGAATCAATGAATCATTTATCTAGCTTGAAATTATTGTTAGATATATGGGATAGTATAGAAACTTTGTAAGCAGTAGCAAAATTTAGGTACATAAAGATAAATCTCCCATTGATTACTGCGCTAAAAAACACAATGAGAGAATAATTATATGAATTAAATCAAAAACCGACGGCTTGATCAAAGCGGATTTGTTCCAAACTGCGATCGCCATAAACCCCCTCAATTTGCTGATGACAGCAATCAATCGCAAAATCGTTCACATCTTCCGCTTCAATCCCATACATCTCCTCAAAAGTCTCTGCTTCCACACGACAGAACCAAGGACGGGTAGAATAGATTTTACATTCTCGCGTACCATGATCATAATTTACACACCATCCTCCCTCACCGACCATACTGAGATAAAGTTCTAAATCAGGTGGTGAAAGATACTCTTCTATATCTGGACGATCCGCTGGTGTCAGGTTACAACAAGCCCCACACTGAGCTATACATTGCCAAGTAGCCATATTTTTAACCTTCTAGTATTCCTGCTATTCTACTTTTTTATGACTTTTCTTATAATTTTGTGAAGTAAATTAAATTTTAGATCCCCTAAACAGATATGATAAGTTGCGGGTTTTGTCATTGAATTATTAAATCTTTTTAAACCATTAAAATCATTGGGAGGAAAAAATGGACATTTTAGCTAACATCAATTGGGAAGTCGTCTTGCAGTTAACTTGCGTGGGACTAATTGTGATTTCAGGACCCATAGTCATCTTCGTTCTAGCATTTCGCAACGGCAACCTGTAAATTGGGTAATTGGTAATTGGTAATTGGTAATTGGTAATGCTTTGTCTAATCACCAATTACCCGTTGGAGATAATAGAATCTTAAATTACCCATTTAAGAGAGTTTTTAATCTTTAATTCTGCACAGAGGTAGACAAAGCCTGAATTGCATTTTGCACAATTCCCTCATATATGGGTTGAGATAGATTTACCTGTTCAGCATTTTCGCGGTTGAAACCCAACAAACCAAATTTATCTTCTGGTCGCATGACTAAAACTTTACCTTCAGAATTTTTAACTCTTAATTCTCTACTTATACCATTTTCATAGATTCCGCAGGTATATTGACGCTGTTTATATTCAAAACTAGCCCGTGATAGATTTGGTGAATTAGTGAAAAGTTCAACAACGTGATTTGGGAGTTTTGCACCTACTAACTCCATTTCAATGGTAGTTTTGCCATTAAAGTTATTTTCACGCAGTTTGTAAGCAATATCCAATCTTGATGGTAAGGGAAAATAATCACCCCAACGCCATGCTATGCCTTTAATTTCTTGACGCTGATTGTCTATAGTTTGGGATACAGTTAATTTAATGTGACCTTTCCCAACTATTTTCTGTTCAATCACTTGGACATTAGCAGTCCAAAAAATTGGATCTGAGTTATCAATACCGCAGGGGTGAAGAATATTTAACTGCTGAAAAATATCCTGGTTAATTTCGTGAATATTAACTTGAGTATCTATTTTCAACAGCGGTTTAAGGTGTTGAAGTTCCAAACACTGATTTGCAAATGCAGATAAACGCAACCGCAATTCTGGTAAATTCTCCGCTGGTAAAGAAAATCCTCCCGCAGCTTTGTGTCCCCCAAATTTACCTAATAAATCCCGACTAGCATCTAAAGCTGCAAATACATGAAATTCAGGAATTCCTCGCGCTGAACCCCGAATTATGGTTTCATTTTCGTAAGTTCCAATAAATACAGGAACACCATAACGTTCTAGTAAGCGAGAAGCAACAATCCCAATAACACCATGATGCCAATTATCTTTGATAACAACTAATACGCGGTCTTTTTGTAAAGAGTTTATATATAAATCTTCAACAATGGTAATGGCTTCTTTTTCAATTTCCTCGCACATTTGTTGACGTTGAGTATTAGTTTGTTCACATTGGATAGCTTTGGCTAGTGCAATACTAAAATCATCAGTTGTGAGTAAATCAATGACAATTTGTGGATCACCAATTCTGCCGATAGCATTAATTCGTGGTCCCAATCGAAAACCAATATCTTCGGGTTTTAAAGATTTAGAAGTTTGATTTTTTTCTCCTTCGCTGGCTTGAACTCCGGCAATTTGAATTAATGCTTGTATCCCTGGTAAATTAGATTTTGGTAATAACTTTAAACCCCGTTTTACCCAGCGACGATTCACACCGGTTAAAGGGGCTAAATCGGCAATAGTTCCCAAGGTAAATAAAGCTAACAGTGGCTGCACTAAACCTTTGATTTCTCCTAATTGTTGGGCTAAACAAACGGCTAAAATGTAAGCCACACCCACACCAGCCACACCCCGATAGGGAGAAGATTCAGCTATTAGTTTCGGGTTGAGAATCGCGTTAGCTGGAGGTAATATTTGGGGAACATCATGATGATCTGTGATAATAACTTTCAAGCCCAGTTCTCTGGCTCTAGTAATTGGTTCAACCGCAGAAATTCCATTATCCACCGTCAGAATTAGTTTCACCCCTTCATCATGAAACTCTTCGACAATCCGGTTATTAATCCCATAACCATCGTGCATTCGACTAGGAATAGCATAATCAACATCAGCGCCCAAAGCCCTAAGACTTCTCAGCAGTACTGCAGTACTGGTCATACCATCAGCATCATAGTCTCCACAGATAGCTATCTTCTCTTTATTGGCGATCGCTAATTCCAATAATTCCACACTCGCAGCTAAATCAGGGAATTCTTCGAGAGGAGAAGGTAAAATCAGAGATTCGGGATCTAAAAATATCTTGGCATCTTCTGGGGTTTCCATGCCCCGATTAATTAATAATTGGCTGATAATTGGCGAGATATTTGTTAAATTCGCTAATATTAAACTAGCTTCTGGATTTTTTGCTGCAACTTGCCAACGTTGATTGGGTAAGCGTTTGGAAGATTTGTCATTGGTCATAGAAGAGTTAAAAGTCTATTTAATAGAGATACACAAATAACTGGAATTTGTGATCAATGAACTACCCCATCTTACTTCGTTGAAGATGGGGTTTCTACATCCCCATGAGTAAGTTGAGATTTTTGACGCTTCGCACGACCCAGTTGCTTCATACTTCCAGCATTCTTGCGTTTGCTGGTGTTTGAAGTAGAGCTAGAATCATCCACGTCTGAGAGGCTAGTTCCTAACCCCTGTAGATTATTTGAGTACCAAAGTAGCATTACTTCTGCGGCGGCGATATCACGCTGTTGGGTATACCCGCAGTTATGGCAAACATGAGTCCGTTGGTCTAAAGTTTTCTTTTCTTGATGCCCACATTTTGGACAGGTTTGAGATGGTTTTACCTTCTTTGTAGGAACTTCTACAAACAAGCCACCAATGTCTGATAATTTCGCTTTTAGAGCGTCCCTTATCATCCCCATTCCCACATCAAGAATTGATTTATTTAGTCCTGCCTTTTGTTTTCTACGTTTACCTTTCTTAGCTTTGGCACTCATTTTTTTGACTTCTAATTTTTCAGTAACTACCGTGCTATTACCGCTGATTATTCGTGTAGTTTCTTGGTGAACAAAGTTCTGTCTTTGGTTAGCAACTTTTCTCGAAAGTTTACTAACTAACTTCTGAACTTTCTTCCACCTTCTAGAAGCCTTAACTTTCTTTTTGAAATTGGGAGAACGTTTTCGACGTTTTGATTTACCCAACTCCTGATTTTTTTGTTCTGCTTTTCGGAAAAACCGAGGTGCAGCCACTAAACCATTTTCTTCAGCATTTGTCCAAGCAATTGCATCATTACAACCTAAATCAATTGCCATAACACCATTATCAGTTTTGCGGCTATTCTTTAACAAAGTATCATCAATTTCTAAGACGATGGAAGCATACCATTTACCATTGCGGTTAACGATATCTAAAGCTTTAGGATGCCCCCAAAGTCTAGCCTTACCACGCATTTGGATTTGACCAATCTTTGATAATTCTAAATAGCCGTTATCCCCTGTGCTATGTACTTTCCAACCCGTAAAAGATGGATAAGTCCAACCAGAATAATGACGAATTGGCTTGAATCTAGGGTACTTCCCTAGTCCCTTAAAAAACCTTCCAAAAGCAAAATCAACCCGTTTTAATGTGGCTTGTAATGCTTGGGAATTAATGACTTTATATTCTATCCAGACTTCTTTGAAATCCGGTAAACAGTTCTGTTGCTCAACGTAAGAAACAGATTTACCAAACTTTTTATATGAAGTAATGCGGTTAGATACAGCAGCATTATACAAATCTTTATGAAGTTTGCGGTGGTAGTGCAACATTTCACTGACTTGTTTATTAGGATATAGTCGGAAAGTCGCTCTACGTAACGCCATAATCAATCACCCCCTTGGTTTTTCTAGTATACTACTATTATCTAATTTAACCACTGAGGACAGTCAATGAGCGTGGAGCTGCTTGCTTTGTAGATAAATACATTGATCCCAAAGGAATAAATAAAATATAGTTGTCATAAATTCAACTGTCTGAATAATTTCTTTCAACTGTGTTGAAAATTAATTATCCAGACGTTTCTTTTATGACTCGCTTACATCCCCGACCTACTAAGAGTTGAGGACGGGGAATTACGCGATAGTGTTAAATGCTGCTAAAATTGGTAATGTGACTCGCCGTTAATTAACCCTCTCAATAAAATGCGAATCCAAATGTTAGTGTCAATAGACATCTCCGAAATTTCATTTTTGGCGGTTTTGCTGACGCACAGCTTTGATTTCTGCCATAATATCATTTTCAAATTCTTGATCTTTAACAGTGATATCGCTTATCGCTATAGATGGAGTTTAATCAGTTTATCCTGATGTAAATTGATACAAATCTAAATAAACTCACTATTTTACCACCAGCGAGGTAAAGGCTATGACTCTTGTTAAAGTCAATCAAAGACACTTCCCGAAAGGGGATCTTACCCGTCGAGGTATGGCCTTAGCTCTTGACTTCTTCTGTGCATGGTTCCTGAGTTCTATTTTCAGAAGTAATCAAATCGGGATTCAATTTACCCAAATCTTTGTTTTTATTTTTGCTTGGCTAATTTTCCGCGTCATCGTAGTTTACAACAATCAGGGACAAAGTTTAGGCCGTTGGGCATTTGATTTAAAGATCCTAGAAGTTGCAAATGGCGAAATAGTCAATAGAATCCCCCAATTTCAGACCTTATTACTGCGAGAAGGGATTATTTGCTTTTCTAGCTTATTATTATCCATTTTCTTGGGGAATATCATCCTCAATCCCGCTGCTGTCGTCCTATTACTTCCCCTGATCATTGACGGCGGTGCAGCTTTATCCGATACTCAGATGCGACAGGCATTCCATGACCGCTTTTTTCGGACTATGATAGTTTCTTCCCGTCGGGGTTATTCATTAGATATAAAAATTAAACGGTTAGTTGCAAAATTTCCACGAAATATGAGATAATAACCATTTGTGTTAATTATCTCCAGGCTTTACAGTTTCTAAGATTATGGCTAAGAGTAAAGGTGCGCGCATAATAGTGACACTAGAATGCACCGAGTGTCGAACAAATCCAGATAAACGTTCACCTGGCGTATCCCGTTATACCAGTACCAAGAACCGTCGGAACACAACCAACCGCTTAGAACTGAAAAAGTTCTGTACCCACTGCAACAAACACACAGTTCACAAGGAAATTAAGTAAGAATGAGTTACTATCGTCGTCGCCTTTCTCCAATTAAGCCCGGAGATCCCATTGATTACAAAGATGTAGATTTGTTGCGGAAGTTTCTCACCGAACGTGGTAAAATATTACCTCGGAGAATCACCGGTTTAACCTGTCAGCAACAACGCGCTCTGACTCTAGCCATTAAACGCTCTCGAATTGTGGCTTTATTGCCCTTCATTAACGCCGAAGGTTAAGAATATTTTGGATTTTGGATTTTGGATGATCATCCAAAAAAGTAGCAGTTGCATGGATATGCCCAGTTACTTTGAGTCCAAAATCTAAAATTTAATATTTAATGTTAGGAAATTGCTAAAAACATTTAATTAATTCATTCTCAAAAATGGTACGATATCGCTAAATTTGAGGATGGAATTCTAAACTGGAATAGCATTTCTCACAGCAAATTAAGTAGGTTAGCATTAAAAATCGTCGTTATGGCACTAGGCAAGAGGCAAGAGGCAAGAGTGAAGAGGGTTTGGGCGATTTTACTTTTCGTTACATATTACTCTTCGAGAAGCCGCTTCGCGTCTACGGTTTTTTTCCGTTCACCTACTTATTAAATAAAGGATTAAATACCCGTTATTTAATCCAGAATTTCCAGTCTAAAAATCTCAAAATATTAAAATTAAAGTGCGACAGTTGTGGATAAGGGGACGTTAGTTGAATTTAGGGTTAAAGGCGATCGCCGTCTTGGAGTGATAGATCGTCCAGACGGTAAAACTAGTTGGTTTGTAGTAGATGAACGTGGTCAATCCCATAACATCAAAAATAACCAATTTACCTACACGGTTAACGGACAAACCTATAAACCAGGGGAAATCGCTGAGTTTTTAAGTCAAGTTCAGCCTTATCTAGACCCATCAAGTCTGGAAATAGCTTGGGAACTACTGATTGAAGATGGAGAAACTGTCACTCCTAGCCAATTGGCAAATCTGCTATTTTCGGAATCCACACCTCCCCAGTGTTATGCAGCCCATTGTTTGTTATCAGAAGATAAACTCTATTTCAAACAAAAAGGAGACGCTTACGAACCCCGCAGCGCAGCGCAAATAGCAGAACGCAAGCACCAGATTCAAGTAGAATCACAAAAAGCCAAGGGACAGCAGGAATTTTTAGCCCGGATAGAACAGGCGCTCCAGGGACAAGTGGTAGAATGGCAAAGACTGGATCGCCAGCGTTTAGACGCATTAGAAAAATATGCGACTTTGCTGGCGGATGTGGTGATGCTGAAAGTGAACTATGATTCTTTGGCTCGTGCTTGTCCGCCTCCAGCCTCAGTATTAGAAACTATGAATATGCTGGGACGTTCTGCTACGCCCCAGGCGGCCTTTCAACTCTTGATAGATTTGGGTTTGTGGACTTCCCACGAAAACCTGTTCCTGCGCCGTTCATCAATTTCCGTTCAATTTCCTCATCAGGTATTAGAAGTGGCGCAAGAATGTTGGGATTTTCCTCCTACAGATTTAGATACGAACCGTCTCGATCTCACACATCTCAAGGTATATACCATTGATGATGAAAGCACTACAGAAATAGACGATGGTTTGAGTTGGGAGATATTACCAGATGGTAAGGAACGGTTATGGGTGCATATTGCTGACCCGACGCGGTTATTAATGCCAGATGATGAGTTGGATTTGGAAGCCAGAAAACGGGGTAGTACAGTGTATTTACCCACGGGGATGATTCCCATGTTCCCAGAGGTGTTGGCCACAGGTCCCATGAGTTTAATTCAGGGGAAAGTCTGTTGCGCCCTCAGCTTTGGGGTGATTTTAGATGCAGTTGGGGCTGTGGAAGATTACTGTATACACACTGGTTTAATTAAGCCTACCTACCGCCTCACCTATCAAGATGTGGATGAGATGCTGGAGTTGGGAGTTCAAGCAGAACCAGAAATTGAGGCGATCGCTAATTGGGCAAAAATCCGCAAAACTTGGCGTTATAGTCAAGGTGCTATCAGTATCAATATGCCCGAAGCGATGATCAAAGTCAAAGACGATGATATCAATATTGATGTTTTAGATGATTCTTCGTCTCGGCAATTAGTAGCAGAAATGATGATTCTTGCTGGAGAAGTGGCGGCGCGTTACGGACAAACTCATAATATCCCGCTGCCCTTTCGCGGTCAACCTCAACCAGAATTACCCCCAGAGGAAGAACTGCTCCTGCTTCCAGCCGGTTTCGTCCGTTCCTGTGCGATGCGTCGCTGTATGCCTAAAAGCGAAATGAGCATTACACCAGTGCGCCATGCTGGTTTGGGTTTAGATACCTACACTCAAGCTACTTCCCCCATTCGTCGTTATAGCGACTTACTCACCCACTTCCAATTAAAGGCACATTTACGCGGCGAAGGTTTACCCTTCTCTGCTGAACAACTCAAAGAAGTGATGATGACGGTCAGCAGCATCACTCAAGAAGCAACAATGGTGGAACGACAAACTAATAGATATTACGCTTTAGAATATTTACGTCGTCATCCTGAACAAGTTTGGCAGGTAACGGTATTAATGTGGTTACGAGAAGATAGCAATTTAGGACTAATTTTATTAGAAGATTTGGGTTTACAATTGCCTATGTCCTTCCGGCGTTCTGTCAGTTTGGGAGAAAATTTATTAGTGAAAGTTAGTTTGGCTGATCCCCAAAAAGATATGATTCACTTCCAGGAAATTATGTATCAGGAAGCCCAATCAGTTACGAATTAGATATAGGAGTGAAAATTAAATATGCCATATCTGTTATCTGTAACCCTTGTAGAGACGTTCCATGGGTAGGGATTCTCGGATCTACATTCCCAAAGGGCATCTTCATAAAAAATAGTATTAGCGGTTGCTATAAATGTTTCTGCATCTATCAAACAATAATTATCAGGAACTTCGGGAATGAATAAATTTACTTTATCTCTCATTTTTTTTAAATAGTCTATTTGTGTCTATAGGAACTGCTAACGCTCAATCATTAATAAATAGGGTTTGCTGAATAAGTTGTCTGTGAAGGCAGGGAACTCTTAACTGGGAACAGGGAACAGTTTTAGCTATATGGATATCCTCAATTTTCCAAATCCGACAAGGAAAAATGCACCTATTTTGAGACACCATCAGCCAAAACCTTGCACTTTTTTGTGGTAAAAATCCGCGAAACCCTTTGTTAATAAATGGTTTTAGGTTTATTCAGCAAGCCCTAAATAATCATCGTAATTCAGATATAGAAATAGAAAGAAAAACCGCTAATGTAGATGAAATCTTTTTAAACAAACTGGTTCTTCGGTTATTTTTATGGAAAACCTGGTTCAAAATCATTAAAAGCCCTATTGTGTAGGCATTTCATTGAAAATATGGAAATAATTGTTTATAACCCTTGTCCCGTAAGGGTTTTGTTATCATCAATCCTCAATCACCATAAAAGAGACGTAAGAGCTAACAAACTCTAAGCTTTTGTAACAAGTAGTTGACATACCTATCACAAATAGTTGACATACTGTTGTATATGCTGTAAAGTCAGTGTATAGCTCAGACAGAAATGAAAAATAGAGAACAAAAGACGGGCGGGGGTGCTTTTAGACTTTTATTCTCAAAATGGAATGAAATCTGAGTAAAAAGGTCAAACTTACATTGTTAAACTCATAGGATTAACCATGAATAAACTTATCTTGGCTTGACAACAGTATTTACAGAATCTGCCTTTGCTCAGTGTGTAAATTCCCATGTTGGTGTCCAATTAAATATTTCCCGACTTCCAGCGAAACAAGGTTCTAATATCGAAATGGAAAGTACAGGACCTTGTACGGGAAATGTTAATTCTTCTACTGCAACACAAGTGAATATTGGCGGTCAAGGACAAGCTGAACAACAACAAAATGTAAATCAGCAAATACGAGGTGGTAGAGGTAATCCTACAGGTGTTAATCGACCAACTATTAACAATAGTGTAGTTATACCTATAAATGTTAAAACACCTAAGAATTTTAATCGCTAGAAATTAGGAATTTTTCGTTTTTTGTGATTTTTATGTAAGGGTTTAGTTTTGCTAAACTCTTCCTAAAAAATTCAATGTTTAAAAAATAAATATTTTAATTACCCACACAATAGGACAAAGGAAAAATGAATATTAAGCAAATAGTTAACATGACATTTTGTGCCGCTATTTTAACTCTAAGTATGACTGTTTTCATGCCTAATTTAGTTTTTGCTAATTCTCATTATCTCAAGGATAGCAAACAAGAAACGACTATTAATTTAACTGAGGATGATCTCAAAGAAAACTTGCTTTTAAAAATTAATACTGCCAATAATTTCTCTGGAAATATTAAACTAAATGGCAAGAATATTAAAAAAATAGAAGGTAATAGTACAGAAATTTCTCTTTTGAAGCTTTTAAAAAAAGGTAAAAATATTATAGAAATTAATGGTGTTGACAAGTCTATTGGATCTACTTTGCGAGTAGAATTGATAGGAGCAAACACACAGATTTCTCAAGAAAGTGGAGGGAGTGGTGATATCCAGCATATTTTAATTATTTATGTACCTTAAAACAACAAATTTTTGGATAATGAAAATAAAGAATTGATCATGATTCTCAATTAGAATAATCCATGGTTACATAGTTAGAATTTTTGAAGGGTAATACTTGATCGATTAAACTGGAATTTTGTCTTCAATATCAGGGGTAAAAACAAATTATGTTCACAAAAAAAATCTTTTTCTTTACTACTAGCATTAGTTATCTGCTAATATCGGAATTACTGGTAAATGAACCTGCTTTCTCTCAATCTGCTCCCCAAAGCACTAATAGCAATTCTCAAGTAACAGGGGATTACAATAATGTTTTTCAGACTCCTAATCAAAATAGCAATCTTAATGTATTTAACTTTCCCAATATATATCCGCTGAATCATTCTATTGATACTCCTGTGAATACAGAAAATGATTTTGGGTTTAATGTTTCTGCGGGTGTAAATACTCTTGATTCTAATAATGTAACAGTGTATCTAGGATTGATTTTTCAGCCCGGTAGAACTGATTCACATAAAATCAGAATGCAAAAGATTGTTAGGGAAACAGAGTTATTAGAAACACAAAAAAAGATTGCTGAAGGACAACTTCAATTAGTGCAAAAACAAATTTCCGAAGCAGAATTGAAATTACAACAGTTGTCACCTGCAAATAATCAAAATGAGTAAAGATATAATACAGAAATAGGGAAATTTACCTTGGTGGGGTGGGAAATGGTATTACCCATTGGTTAGATTATCCGATTCATGATTTAGTCTTGTTGGTGCAGACTGCGGTGTTACGGGATTTATTGGCAAGCGATCGCTTAACACGGATTAAGGATCTAGAATTAAATAATCAATTAAGACGGGTAAATTCTGAAGATGAATATACTCAAGCTTTCTTATTAGAAACACGCGATCGCATTGAGAAAACCTTAAATGCACCACTAGTAGGGAATTAATTTTTTTACTCTGCGTCCTCTGCGCCTCTGCGGTTAGATAAATTCCAGAGTTAATGGGCGCAGTTCCTGCGCCCTTACAGATTCTTTTTAATGATGGTGATGGTGGTGAGTAATAGCTGATTGTGAATTAACAGCCATTCCTTCGGTTTCCATCAACTCAGCAATATGTGCATTTGCCCATTCAGCAACCATAGCTAAAAATTGTGGATCATCATTAACACAAGCCATTTGTAAATAATCTACATTTGGATGTTGCTTTTCTAAATCATGAATAATGTGATGCACATCTAATAAAGTTTCATGATTTTCTGTGGCAAAACCAATAGGCATAAATACCAACGCCTTTGCACCCAATTGAATCAAATTTTGGGCAGCTACTGTAGCATTTGGTTGTGTCCATTCAATTAATGGAGTATCGTGGTTCAACCAACCCACAGAAATTAACGGATAATTGTTAATTAACTTGTTTCTAACTAACTCATACATGGCTTGACTTTCATCAATTCCCGATGTAAAACCTTTAGCTTTGTGGGGACAACCATGATTCATCAAGATAATCCCAATTTGCGACGGTAGATAACCTGTAGCCAAATCAGTATGAATTTTTTCTTCTACCAAATGCGCCATTAAATCAATATATTTTGGCTCATTGTAGAAAGAAGGAATATATCTTTGGGCTTTGATCCAATGTTCATCACCATCGGCTAATTCTACCAGAGCATTATTTACTTGTTCAATCGCAATACCACTGGTAAAAATGGAATCAACAACCAATAATGGATAAATCAGCAGTTTGCTAAAGCCTTGATCTTTAATTTCGGCTAAAACTTGATTTGGTAAAAAAGGAGCGCAAAAGTTAAAAGCTTTGAAAACTTGAACACCATTACCCCATTTATGTTGTAACTCGTGTTCAATCCCGGCTCTTTGTCTTTCAAAAATGGCATTATGTGGGGAGATAAAATCATGATGTGTGTGTCCCCATTCATGACGATCAAATAATGCCAGAAGTTTGGCTAAAGGGGGATAAATCCAAGTAGGAACAGGAGCGAATTTAGCAGTTAGTAAATTTAAAGCTTGTTCGTTATAGTTAGCAAAATCTTCGTAGCTTTCGACTTCGCCATAGCCCATCAGTAACACGGCTACACGGTCTTTACTGGGTATATGCTCGTGGCTATGGGTAGCGTGCAGTTTTTCCGGGGTTGCAACCACAATGAGTTCCTCAAGATAACTAGAACAGGGAGACAAGCCTAGACAATTACTAGATGATCTCTCTCAATTTGTAGCATAATATCCTATCCGGGGGGATAGGATAAAATAAATTTAAATCTTTTAAAGAATTACGTTCTTTGTTCCTCAACGGTCAATTAAATTTTAAACCTAAACCACCCGGATATTTAACAGGTTCTAAACTACTATGTCTCAAACTGCGCCAATATCTCCAGACAATTTTACTAATGTTCCTATCCCACCATCTAAGCAGCAGAAGGGTAAAAAACCAATTCCTTTGTTATTGGGGTTGTTAGTTGTGGGAGGTGGTATTAGTTATGCAGTGTGGCGAACTCAACCACAAAAAGCAGTAGATACACTGAAACTAAGTGGCAGAATTGAAGGTTATGAAACCGAAATTGGGATTAAGCGTTCGGGAAGAATTGAGTCAATTGCTTTCCGAGAAGGGGCTTATGTTAAAAAGGGACAAGAATTAATTAAATTAGATGACAGTAATGATCAATTATTACAATAACAATTAAGAGGAACTGAGGCTAGGATAACATCTGCACAATCTGATGAACAACAGGCAATTGCAGATGTGGATAGGGTGCAAAGTGAAATTGAACAAATTAATAGTCAAATTAGGGAAGCAAAACTCAATTTACAGCAGTCGGAAGGGGATACCCAAGGACGAATTCAACAGGCAAAATCTAACGTAGCCGCGGCTAAGGCTCAATTATTACAAACACAAGCCCAAGTTAAGCAAACAGAGGCAGAAGTAAAATTAGCGAGAATTAACCGCCGGCAGACGCGGAAATTAAGTTACAAGGTAAAAGTTAAGTAAGTCGGCCCAATAAAATCGATATATGTTTAGTTTTGTAAAAACCGTGAAACACCCTATTTATAAGGTATTCGTTAATTTATATTTCGTTACATAGATTGATTTTTTAACGCCGACCTACTTAGGTTTTAAGAAAAACGAACCACAGAGACACAGAGGTCACAGAGAAATGAGTGTTTAAAATAATTTATGTGTAGGTCATAGGGAAAGTTAATAATGACTAATTACCAATTATCAATTACCAATCACCAATTACCAATTACCAATTCGCAAACAGAGGCTATTAAGGTTAATAATTTACATAAACATTATGGCAAGTTAGCCGCAGTTAAGGGAATTAATTTTACTGTGAATAAGGGCGAAATGTTTGGTTTAATTGGTCCTGACGGTGCGGGGAAAACTACCACTTTTCATATTTTAGGTGGTGTGATGGAAGCGACTGCTGGGGATGTTTTGGTATTTGGTCAACCTGCAAGAGATGCGCGGTTAATGACGGGATATTTAACACAACAATTTTCTCTATATTTGGATTTGAGTATTGATGAAAATTTGCGTTATGCGGGAGGTTTGCGACAGGTTGATGATGATTTGTTATGGGAACGCCGTCATAAATATCTCACATTAATGAGTTTAGAACGATTTGGCTCACGGTTGGCGGGTGAATTATCAGGAGGAATGAAACAAAAGCTGGCTTTATGTTGTGCTTTGGTTTCCCAACCGGAAGTTTTATTATTAGATGAACCAACTACGGGAGTTGATCCAGTTTCTCGGCGAGAATTTTGGGATGTGTTAGCGGAATTATCAGCAGAAGGAATGACAATTGTGGTAGCCACACCCTATCTAGATGAGGCTGAACGCTGTCATCTTGTGGCGTTGATGTATAGTGGTCAAATTCATGAAATTGGCACTCCAGCGGCTTTACGCAACCATTTAGGCTTACATCGTTTGGAAGTAAAAACCGCCAATTTGGAAATCAGCGAGAAAATTCTCTTGCAGAATTTACATACAAATATAGTTGATGTGCAAACTTTTGGCGATAGCGAAGCGCTCCGTAGGAATCGCTTGGATGTTTTAGTTGAAGATATAACTATAGGTGAAACCCAAGTAAATGAATTACTAAAACAATATCATCCCAATATTGAACATGGTGAACCCACTTTAGAAAATGTCTTTGTTACTCGTCTCCGACAACAAGGTTCTGCACCACCATTTTTACAATTTCCTCGTTCTCGTGGCGGAAATAAAAGTCAAGAAATAAATGAGAATATTCATAGAGAAAAAAATTCTTCCCTATTACCCATTACCAATTACCAATTAAGTAGGTCGGCGTTAAAAAATCAATCTATGTAACGAAATATAAATTAACGAATACCTTATAAATAGGGTGTTTCACGGTTTTTACAAAACTAAACATATATCGATTTTATTGGGCCGACTTACTTACCATCTTCACAAATTGCTATTTATGCGAATAATCTCAATCGGGTCTTTGGTAAATTTCAAGCTGTTAAAAGGGACTTTTACCAGCTACCAAAAGAATTACAGCTAGAATCCGTTTATGGTTTAACCCTGGTAGATTAGAATCCCTATATATTGTTCCAGGAGTGTATGGTGTAATTTTATGGATTTTTCCATCTTTACTAACAGCAATTGCTATGGTACGAGAAAAAGAAAAAGGGACGATTTTACAAGTTTATGCTTCTAGTATTAGTGCCACAGAATTGTTATTAGGTAAAGGTATGGCTTATCTATTAATTGCCATAACTGAAGCATTAATTGTCATAGGATTAGGGACAATTATTTTTCAAGTCGGCTTGGTTAATAATCCGATTACTTTATTATTAGGAACTTTAATATTTTTAATAGATAGCGTTATGTTTGGGTTACTAGTTGGAGTCCGTAGCAATAACCAAAATTCCGCTGTGCAAATTATTTCTCTGGTGGGGTTTATTACTTCTTTATTATTATCTGGTTTTATTTATCCTCTCAATAATATTCCTTTTCCTCTTTCACTTGTAACTAACGTAGTTCCTGCCCGTTATTATATTAATATTACTCGTGATGCTTTTTTGCGGGGTACAGGTTGGTCAGGAGTTTGGTTTGATTTCCTCATGCTGACAATTTTAGGTTTGGTATTTTTTAATGTCTCACGACGAATTTTAAGCAAAATGCAAATTAGTGATTAGTTTAGTTGTCAGTTGTCCGTTGTTATTTATTCGACTATTCACTGAAGATTTGCGAAAATCCCTTTCCCTAGTACCCGACGCTTCAACGCTACTATTCTAGGTCGCGCACCTTGACCTGAAAAACCTAACCCTTCGCGGAAAATTTCAGGAATATAAAATCGCTTTATTTCCTCTTTTTGTTTATCTTCATAAATTACTCCCATTTCTTCTAATAATGTTACTGTTTTTTGATCCATGTCAAAATCTTCTACAGCAAAAGGAATTATCAGTTGAGTCGCAGGATATTTAGGAAGTGTATCTTCTACCCATGTTTTGAAAGCTAGATATTCTTCTCTAGCTTCTCTCACTTTTTCTTCACTACATGGTTTCAGAGCGCGACGAATTGCTGGAGGAGGTAAAAGTCGGCTTGTAGACCATTTTTCAAATTGTACTTCTTTAGCTCTATTTACTGTAATATCTGCTGCATTATACAAAAAACGGACAATATCTCTGGCTTGAAGTCTACCATTAAAATCTGTTAAAGCTGCAAATACCCAAGAGGCTGTGTAGGCTTCTTTAGACTTATCTGTACCTAATGCTTTACCCCATAACTTTTCTAGTTCATCTATGAGATTCTCTTTACTTAGGCTGTAAATACTATCTTTTTTTGCACCTATCACATTAGATTCACTACAAATCCAATAAACTAATCTCAAAAAAGAATCTGGATTCCAAGATAAATCATAAGCACGGTAAAGATTCTCAAATTGACTCAAATTTTGAGTAATTGTATACCTCAGAAAATCACGACGCAAGAAAATTATGATACCAAGATTAGATTGCCTAATTTCTGACAATTTCTTTGGCAAATCATCAATTAAAGCTTTTAAGGCAGTCTGCTGTTGATTACTAGAGGCAATTTTGGAAAAAATATCTTCTAAACCGTCAAACAAAAAGATAATCTTTAATCCTTTATTTTTTAAATCTTGATTTATAGTGCTAAGAGTATTAGGACTATTTACATTTGGATTAATACCTATAGCTCTGGCAATTTCACCAACCCAAAATTCTGTCCATTTTGGTTCATTCCAATTTTGACCTTCAAGTGCCTTTTTAATCCTATCTGCATACTCTGAATGCACAAACTCAGGAACATTATCACCTAAAGCTGATCTAACCTTATTTCTGGATTCGCTGATAACAGTTTTTGCATTATCCTTAACATTACTGGATTCAAGTAAGGGAAATATATATGTTTTTGTTTCAGTTTCTTTGGGTACATTATCAATATAATTCAGAAAATTTTCCCAATATTTAAACCGTGATAACTGTATATAATTAAAAGTTTTTCCAGCACCTTTAGCTCCAATTGATACTATATGAGGTAATTTATTTCTAAAATTAGTAGCTAAGTTCAACAAAGGTTCTGTTATCAGTAAATCTTCTCCTTGTCCTTGTTCAGCGTACTCATATTGCTTACATAAATCCCTAAGTCTTTTCACCTCTTCACATTTATGTGTTTCTGAGCTTGATTCCTGATTTTCGATATTTGGTAACAGTTCTTTAGCCCAATTTCTAGCAATTTTCATGACTGAAGTTGCATTTAATTTTGAGCGTGCATCTTCCCAGTTATTTACATAAAGTAATTCCTCTGCAAAATAAGCTTCTTTTATTTCCAATCTTGGCTCATCTAACTTATCTTCTTGTGATTGTACATAAGCAGATATTAATTCTGCCAAGGCATTATCAAATGCTGGTAATTTTTTAAATTCTTCTTTTAACATACTAATAATTATTGATGGATCATAGTATGTTTTATATTTAACTTGTGCTTCTGATGGAGCTAGTTTACCAATTTGTTTTAAAACAAGACTTGTACCTTTAATAGATTGATCATTAATAGTTGTAACTAGAAACCGCTGAATTCTTGGATCAAAAATTATTGGACTAGATATTTCACTCAATCCGGCTCTCAAATCAATAAAAACATAATCTGCATCAACAACTTGACCTAAACTATAGATAGCATTGCCATATTCCCAAGTTCCATCTGGACTTCTAACCAAATTTTCAGGTAAAATAGGAGTATCTAGTAGTTGTTCATCATTAAGACAGGCAGGTAAGAAATAAATCGTTAATTCTCCCTCATGTTTAGCTGATTTTTTAACTTCACGGGCAAATAATGAAAGTGCTTCTTTTCTTTCAATAGGAGAATAGTGATAAACTTCTAAAAAATCAATAAAAGAAACGGATGGTTGTTGTTTTTCTGAAGCATTCCAATAAGTAAGACCTGGTGCTTCCAAATCAGCATCAATCACCAAGATAGTTATAGATTCATTTAACTCTTTAGCTCTATCTAGTAAAGCAAAAAGATGGGCTGCTAAATTTAATGTTCTACCTACACCACCTTTAAAAGAATAAAAAGCTATTAAATTAGGTTTTTCCGGATATGGTTTTGGAAGTTTAACTATTTTTTTGATTGCAGTTTCTGTTTCTGACTCACTTTCTAAATAAGCAATTTCTTCCCAAAAAGGACGAACATCAATATCAGTTATGTAAGTTTCCTCTTCAGAGATAAATTCTACTGAAAATGTAGCATTACCAAGGTCAAACTGAATAACAGACTCTTCTTCCTGATACCAATCTTTGAACCATTCTTTCAGTGCAATGACAGCATTTTCTCTATTCCGAAAATATATTTCTAAAGCATCTGAGTAACAGTAAATTTTCACTATGCCATCTGGTAGATTAGTTCCATAATTAGTTTTTGTGCGAATAGTTCTTCTAATATCAAGCCATGTCAGTAATTTGGGTTTATTCATAATCTTTCAAGTTCTCCTGCAATCCATTTTGATATTTCTAGTAGTTTATTTTCTATATCTTCATCATTAGCTTTAATTTTTCCATCTTTATTAACTATAGCAATAACTTTTCCTCCATAACGCCACAGTTCGTTAATTTGACCAGGATTTAATTTCCTCTCCTCTTTATTATTTCGTGTATCAAATATTTCCTGAATAAATATTTCGGGGGGTAAGCGCAGAGATCCTCCTGCACCTAAAAGACTTAATAATTTATTTATATTATGTCCACATTCCTTAATATCTTTACATAAATTAGTACGTCTTGTTTCCTGTCTTGCCATCAAAACCGCTTTCAAACCACATTCAACAGCATAAAACAAAAGTAAACGATGGGCATTAGTACGAGGACTTATCTGAGAAGCAGATAGATTTCCACCCCAAGCTTTCTTCATTTCTTTGTCTGTAAAAGGTATTGCCATTCCCGTTAACTAAGATTTTACTCAGTTATTTTACGTCAAAATCGCGCCACCCATTAACTGGTTATACCGATACTTCAACTCATCCTAAATTAATGTCAAACACTCCCTAATTGATACAGTTGTAATAAACCAAATCTTTCTGCGTGACTCCTGCTACTGGAGTTTACTTCTAGTCAATTCAATACTGATTTTGCCGCTAAAATCAGGAATAGGTGCAGCGGTTTTACTGAGAATAACTTGTACTTGACTAATACCATCGCTATCCTCTAGAATACCATCAGCTATAGCCCCAGCTAGTCTTTCCACCAAGGCAAACTTTGAGGTTTTCAGCAATTTTTGCACTAAACCAATTACGCGCCGATAATCTATAGTATCTTCAATATTATCTGTTTTAGCGGGTTGGGAAAGATCCAACCATAATTTAACATCTACCTCAAACCATTGTCCTAATGCCTGTTCTTCTGGTAAAAATCCAGTATAGCCATAGCCGCGAATTCCTGTTAAATGAATACAGTCCATAATCTCTAATCAATGCAACTTACTTTTAATAATCTTAATCTTCTTTGGTGTTATGTATTAACAGAAACCCTCAAACGTTTGGGTTTAAAATGCGCTGTTATCTGTCCTGGTTCTCGTTCTACAGCATTAACTGTGGCTTTTGTCCAACAAATACCGCATATTGAAGCAATTCCGATTTTAGATGAACGTTCGGCGGCTTTTTTTGCCTTGGGACAAGCAAAAGCAACGGGGAAACCTGTAGTATTAGTTTGCACTTCGGGAACTGCGGGAGCAAATTTTTATCCAGCGGTAATTGAAGCTAGAGAAAGTCGCGTCCCTTTGTTAATATTAACCACTGACAGACCGGCAGAATTACGAGATTGTCATTCAGGACAAACTATTGACCAAGTAAAATTATACGGTAATTATCCCAATTGGCAAACGGAATTAGCTACACCTTCGGTGGATATGGGAATGTTAGGTTATCTCAGACAAACGGTTATTCACGCTTGGGAACGGTGTCAATTTCCTAATTCCGGCGCAGTACATTTAAATATACCTTTTCGTGATCCCCTCGCGCCCATTCCCGATGGTACAGATTTTACCTTAGATACAGAAGATTTCTTTTCTAGTTTGATTTCCACCCCATTACCAATTACCAATTACCAATTACCAATTACCAATTACCAAAAAGGGATCATTATTGCTGGTGTAGCCCAACCACAAGCCCCGGAAGAGTATTGTAGAGCGATCGCTAACCTAAGTCAATCTCTCCAATGGCCTGTTTTAGCTGAAGGACTTTCCCCTGTCAGAAATTACACAGACTTAAATCCCTATTTAATTTCTACCTATGACATCATTCTTAGAAATCAACAACTTGCCAAAGAATTATCCCCAGAAATCGTAATTCAAATTGGAGAAATGCCCACAAGTAAAGAATTACGCAATTGGTTAATTACTACTAATCCTCAACGTTTGATAATTGATAATTGTGATCAAAATTTAGATCCTTTACATGGAGAAACCACACATTTAAGAATATCAGTAACAGAAATTGGTAAATTGGAAATTGAGGAATTAGCAAAAAGTGAGTATTTACAAAAATGGTGTATATCAGAAAAGCAAGTTAGAAAAAATATTGATGATTATTTTGAAAATGTAGATGAATTAATCGAAAGTAAAACCGCTTGGTTAATTTCCCAAAACCTACCACCAGAAACACCCCTATTCATTGCAAATAGTATGCCAGTGCGAGATGTAGAATTTTTCTGGAAACCCAATAATTTAAGAATTAAACCTTATTTTAATCGGGGTGCAAATGGTATTGATGGTACTTTATCCACTGCTTTAGGAATAGCACATCATCAGCAAACTAGTGTAATGCTAACAGGAGATTTATCTTTATTGCATGATACCAATGGTTTTTTAATTAAAAATAAATTTATTGGACATCTAACGATTATCTTGATTAATAACAATGGTGGGGGAATTTTTGAAATGTTACCCATTGCCAAATTTAATCCACCTTTTGAAGAATTTTTTGCCACTCCTCAAAATATTGATTTTGCTCAATTATGTGCTACTTATAATGTGCAATATCAGTTAATTAATTCTTGGGAAGAACTAAAAGATAGCTTAAAGCAATTACCAAAAATAGGAATTAGGGTTTTAGAAGTCAAAACAAATAGGAAAAGAGATGTGATGTGGAGAAAAGAAAATTTAGTAAAATTTAGTAATTGGTAATTGGTAAAGAGAAATTATTATTACTCCCCTTGCCTCTTGCCTCTTGCCTCTTGCCTCTTGCCTCTTGCCTGATTTCCATAATTTTTGCCCAAGTGCCACAGATAAAGATTAAACTAAAAAATCTTGTACAGCAAAACCTGTCAACCAAAATCAAGTTATTATGTCTAAGGTTCTTGTCTCAGATCCAATTGATCAAGTTGGTATTGATATTCTTTCCCAAGTTGCCACCGTTGATGTCAAAACCAACCTCAAACCAGATGAACTTAAATCCATCATTGGTGAGTATGACGCGCTGATGATCCGTTCTGGAACTCGCGTTACTCAAGAAATTATAGAAGCTGGCACCAAATTAAAAATTATTGGCCGTGCCGGTGTAGGTGTGGATAACGTTGATGTTCCCGCAGCGACTCGCAAAGGGATTGTCGTCGTCAATTCCCCAGAAGGTAATACCATTGCCGCCGCAGAACACGCTTTAGCTATGATGTTATCCTTGTCTCGTCACATTCCTGATGCTAATGCTTCAGTAAAACGTGGTGAGTGGGATCGGAAATCATTTGTTGGTTCGGAAGTATACAAAAAAACCCTCGGCGTTGTCGGGTTAGGAAAAATTGGTTCTCATGTTGCCAGTGTAGCTAAAGCAATGGGCATGAAACTCCTAGCTTATGATCCATTTATCTCCAGCGAAAGAGCGGAACAATTGGGTTGTCAATTGGTGGAATTAAATGTGTTATTCCAGCAAGCCGACTATATCACCTTGCACATTCCCAAAACTAAGGAAACTGCCAACATCATCAACGCTAAAACCTTGGCGTTAATGAAACCCACTACCAGAATTATTAACTGCGCTCGTGGTGGCATTATTGATGAAGCGGCTTTAGCAGTGGCAATCAGAGATGGTGTAATTGCTGGCGCTGCGTTAGATGTGTTCGATTCCGAACCATTAGGAGAATCGGAATTGCTACGTTTGGGTAAAGAGGTTATTCTTACACCTCACCTCGGTGCTTCCACTGCTGAAGCTCAAGTCAACGTCGCCATAGACGTGGCTGAACAAATTCGGGATGTGTTATTAGGACTACCTGCCCGTTCCGCCGTGAATATTCCTGGACTAGGACCTGATATTCTCGAAGAACTCAAGCCTTATATGGAACTAGCGGAAACCTTGGGGAACTTAGTTGGTCAACTCACCGGCGGCAGAGTTGAGACACTTAATGTTACACTGCAAGGAGAACTGGCAACTAATAAAAGTCAACCTTTAGTTATCGCTGCCCTGAAAGGACTACTTTACCAAGCCCTACGGGAACGGGTCAATTATGTCAACGCTACCATAGAAGCCAAGGAACGGGGGATTCGAGTCATTGAAACCAGGGATGCTTCCGCAAGGGATTATGCCGGTTCATTGCATCTCCAAGCTACAGGGACTTTAGGTACACATTCTGTCACAGGTGCTTTATTAGGTGATAAGGAAATTCACTTAACAGACGTTGACGGTTTCCCCATTAACGTTCCCCCTAGTAAATATATGCTGTTTACCCGCCACCGGGATATGCCAGGTATTATTGGTAAACTCGGTTCTCTCCTCGGCAGCTTTAATGTCAATATTGCTAGTATGCAGGTAGGTCGGAAAATTGTGCGTGGTGATGCTGTTATGGCTCTCAGTATTGATGATCCTTTACCCGATGGCATTTTAGAGGAAATTAAAAAAGTAGATGGTATTCGGGACGCATATACAGTCGCACTTTAACTGTGATTTTTGGGATTTATTTGCTGCAGATGATTCAGTAATCAATACTTGTCGGTTAAGCTCAAAACAATGAAATTATGTAGGTTGGGTTGTTCGCGTAAGCGTTGCGGAGCAATGGAACGAAACCCAACATTTGCAACGGTTTGTTGGGTTTGGTCTTTGTACCGCAACGGGCAAGCAAGCTACAACCCAACCTACGAAAATCCTTAACCGAACAGTATTGATTCAGTAATTTGATAATCATAGCAATCAAAGTTTGTTTTTACGAATCTAAAATCTAAAATTCTATGGTAAACACTTGGTGGGAATTGAATATTTTATCTGAACCAGATTTAGAAGATACTATATTTTGGCGGTTAGAAAAATTTGGCTGTCGTGGTACATCAGTAGAAATTAAGGGTAATATCGCCATCATTAAGGCTTATTTGCCCAGCTTTAAAACCCAATTACTAGATTTGGCTGCCTTATCACTATGGCTGCGCCAAGATGCACTATGTGTAGGACTCCTTTCACCCATGGTGCATTGGGGCTTAATTGACGAAGAGGACTGGTCTAGTAGCTGGAAACAACACTGGCAACCGGAAGAAATAGGCGATCGCTTTCTGATTAACCCCGCTTGGCTACCTTTACCCGAATCCTTGGACAGGTTGGTAATTCGCTTAGATCCTGGTGTGGCGTTTGGTACAGGTAATCATGCCACGACCCAATTATGCTTAGAATCTCTAGAAATGCGCTTTAGCGAAGTTCCTCAATCCTTTGTGGATACGGAAGAAAAAAAAGAACCGTTAATCATTGCCGATATTGGCTGTGGTTCGGGTATTCTAGGCGTTGGGGCAATCTTACTAGGTGCTGGTAAAGTCTATGCCGTTGATAATGATCCCGTAGCGGTGAGATCCACTTTCAGTAATCGCGCTCTTAATGATATCCGTCCAGACTATTTAATCCCCATTGAGGGGAGTGTAGACATGGTACGGAAAATAATTGATCAGCCAGTAGATGGTATTGTCTGTAATATTTTAGCTGATGTAATTATTGAATTACTCCCAGAAATGACCACAATTACCAAACCCAGCACTTGGGGTATATTTAGTGGAATTCTCCTAGAACAATCCCAGGGTGTTGCTGATGCTTTAGAACAAAATGGTTGGGTTGTTGCTACTCTCTGGAAAAAAAAAGAATGGTGTTGTTTAAATGCCCGTCGTTCTTAATCAAATTCACAAAAAAGTTTATATAGCAGAGAATAGAGAACAGAATTATCACCAAGAAAGATCTATACTCATAAATTTGGAACTTCAATTTATCAAATCATCTTATCCATGAATAACTCACTACAAGAATACAATCCCAACAGTGTAGCCGAAAAAAATGGTAACTTCCTCGGATTACCTGATGATTACGATTCAGCCAATTTAATTATCTTCCCCATACCTTGGGAAGTCACCGTTTCATATCGTGCGGGAACTGCGAACGGACCACAGCGAATTTTAGATGCCTCACTGCAAATAGATTTATTTGATTTTGATCATCCCGACGGTTGGAAACAGGGAATATTTATGGTAGAAATTCCCCAGGAAATGATCGAAAAAAATAACTATTATCGTCAACAAGCAGCCAGAATTATTGAACGTCAAGCCCAAGGTAAATCCCTAACAGATTCACCAGATTTAACCTCTGTTATAGAAGCAATTAACCAAGCTGGGGAACAGGTAAATCATTGGTTATTGACCCAATCACAAGCAGCAATGAATCAAGGTAAACGAGTTGCTGTCATTGGTGGTGATCACAGTTCACCATTAGGCTACTTTCAAGCCTTAGCTAATCAATATGATGACTGGGGAATTTTACATATTGATGCCCATGCAGACTTACGGAATGCCTATGAGGAATTTGAATTTTCTCATGCGTCTATTATGTTTAATGCCATGAAAATACCGCAAATTTCTAAATTAGTCCAAGTAGGTGTACGAGATATTTGTCATGATGAAGTGCAAATCATTAATCAATCAAATGATCGCATTATTGGTTATTATGATTCAGCAATTAAACAACAACTATATGCTGGTAAAAATTGGTTGGATTTATGTCGAGAAATTATCAACCATTTACCAGAAAAAGTTTATATTAGCTTCGACATTGATGGTTTAGATCCTAAACTTTGCCCCAATACAGGTACTCCTGTTCCTGGAGGACTGGAATTAGAACAAGTTTATTGTTTGTTCCGCGAACTGGTAAATAGTGGTAGAGAAATTATTGGTTTTGATGTCTGCGAAGTTGGTGATGCTGAATGGGATGGTAATGTCGGTGCGCGAATAGTTTACAAGTTAGCAAATTTATTAGATTTATCTCAGAAAGAGGGAACAGGTAATAGGTAATAGGAGTAATAATAACTTTCCTGTTCCAACTGACCACTGTACGGGCGAAGCATTTGGAGAACTATTTTTGGCAATGATCGATAATTTATCTTCCAAATGCTTCGCCCCTACTAACCACTGACAACTGTACGGGCGAAGCATTTGGAGAACTATTTTTGGCAATGACCGATAATTTATCTTCCAAATGCTTCGCCCCTACTGACCACTGATTTCCTATCAGGTTTTATGAAATTTGCATACATACTATGGGAAGATGTTGAAAATAGATCATATAGGTTAAATTGATTCGGGATGTTGTTATGCACTGGATTTAAGTCAAGGTTTGGTTGTCAACCAAACCTTTTTTATTGCTCATTTTCTCCCTGTTCGTGATTTCAGCAAAAATATACCCATTCCCAATTATAAACAACAAACAAGATCCCCGACTTCTTGAAGAAGTCGGGGATCTGGGCGAAGTTTTAAGTTTTACCCCAGTACACTGGCAAAATTGCACCAAGTTTGTCAAAATCTATCATGGATGATTTTGAACAACATCAAATTACCAGCGCTAGTAATAGTCAGATGATCAATAAACCCCGCAAACGCAGACCAAAAGCTACTAAGCTGAATCAGCCTTCTCAAGCTGCAATCAAGAAGAATGTTAAAAAATTACCCAAACGTTCTCAACGGCGTAGTTGGCTATGGTCTACGTTGGCTATGGGTCTGTTGTTAGGCAGTGCTAGTGTAATTATTGGTGTTGGTTGGATTAGTGTGCTATTTATTTTAAATCCTGCCCAGATTAGCTGGGTGAATGATTTTTTACCAAAATGGGCAAAAATATCTACAGGTAAACGAGAACTACCGGAAACACTTACAGCCATTGAACTCGGTTTAACTCAAAAACAACGTCTATCTGGCGAAATCCTGCCTTTAGATGGTAAATCAGAGGAATCTTTTTTATTACCAATTTTCCAAAAACGCAAGAATTGTCAATCTCATTGTCAAGAATTGGTAGAATTGAGGATCTATAAACTTTCCCAGGATTTGGAATCTAAATTTCAGTCAGAAAAATACTACTATTTAATTACTAAATTACCTGTTACTGGATTATCGAGAAATTTTGTAGAGTCCTCTTCATTTGCGGCTATTTCTGAATCAGACAATCAAGAAACCAAGACAAATTTACCTTTAAATCAGGTGAAAGCTTTTGCAGATACTAATCTATTTCCAGGATTTTGGTTTTATTTGCAGGGTGAACACAAAAATAACGATGATAATATTACCTATGGTCAAGTTGTCTATTACAATCCTACTCTGAAAAGCTTACAACAAATGTTATCTTGGAAGACCCACAATGGGCAGTTACCTAAATGGCAACAGATAACGGGTAATGATTCAAAGGAGTTAATTATTGATCAAACGATAAATGTAGAACCAAATTTACAAGTTTATCAAGTTAAACCTAGTAAGTTAGTTGTTAATTCTATTTATTTAGAAGCAATTGATTTCCAAAAACCCGCAATTGATGAATTTGCTTTTCAACAATCTCTGTTATTAGCCAGAAATGGACTTTGGACTCCTGCTTTTACATGGTTGATATCTTTAGAAAAACAGCGTAAACAGCCTTTTTCAGCGGCAGCACGGGCGCAAATAGATGTAATTCGCTTACATTCGGAATTTACGAAAATGCAGGCTGATAAAAATTGGGCAAGTCCTCAGCAACAAGTTACAGCGGATATTATTGATGGTCGTTGGGAAAAGGCTTTACAGGTATTTGAAACTTCAGCTGATTATGGTCAAGAAATTGCTAATTTACTACAAACAGATAAAGGGAGAATCTGGAATCGGTCTGCTGTAGCGTTACGACTCAATCCTAATCGTCGCGCAGTTTTAGCTTGGGTAGCACTAATTTTTAAAGTCCAACGGGGGGAAGAAAGAGCTAATGCTTGGTTGCAAGCACAACCGAATATTAACCAGGAAACACTCAATTATATTCAAGATATTTTAACTAAACTTGATGATGATAAGATCAATGCCCATAAAAGTCGAATTATTGGCACTGTCAACCAAATTAGTCGTATTAATGAGCAGGATTGGTTGCCAATATCTCTGCAAACTGATTTGAAAATTACTAATAATCAAGTTTGGTATCAGGTGGAAGTTAGTGCATTTCATGATGGTACAAGCTGGTTAAGTTATCCATTTGCTAATTTTGACCAACTGAAACATCAACCTCGAAAATTTTGGCGAAAAATTCTGGGTATTAGTTATGACCCTAGTATGCAAATTATTGTCTGGAAACCCAATGGAGAACAAGAAGTTACTACGACTACGATTAAAGCTGTACAAGTGCAAGATCAGGGTTTACGGTTGTTAATGTCGGGTTCCGCGCTTTCTGAAAATAAGGTTACATCTCTTCAACCTCAACCTTTAGCCCTGACTGTGGATGCGTTGAAATGGGTAGAACCGTCTCCGGTATCTGTAAAGGAATTATATCAACAAAAACCCCAATTAGTAGAATTAATCTTGCCGACTATCTGGAGAAAACTACAACAGTCGGGTGATATAAATGCTGGTAATATTCCTGATTTTCAGAAAATGCGGGAAAAAATGGGTGATTGGCCAGTTCAATTGGCTGATTTAACTAATGATGCACAGCAGGAAATTGTCATAACTATTTCTGATCCCGCTATAGCATCTTTAAATCAGTCCGATGGTAATAACTCAAAACCAGTGGAAGATAAAAAACGTCCCCGGACTCTGATTTTGTCGGTGGATAGTAGAGTAATTTATAGTGATTTTGCCCATGCAAGCCAGCAAACGCTAATAGCGATCGCTCAACTTACTGATGACCAATCTCTAGCGTTACTGGTAGAAAATAAACAGGGCTATAGTCTGCAACGTTGGTCACAAACTAATCAGCAATTTGAATAGTCACCATTACAGGTAATTTATTCTTCGTCGCTGGGAGCTTCCACTTGTTCGCTTTTGAGACTTTGCAATTGCGCTAAAAGGGAATCTACCTCTGCTTGTAAGTCCATGAACTTCACTTGCTGATCGTCTCGATAGTAAGCCTTCGTTAACTTCTTGACTAAGTTAGCGTGGGATTCGCATTCGGAAACACTGGATGACATAGTAGACATAGTTGTTGGCATTAGAAACTTAACTCACACCATCTAAAAATAGTATAATATACTTATCTTAATCTTTGTTAAGATATTATATAGTTTTCATTATATACTCTAATCGGTTACAAATGTAGTGATAAAAGACTCCGATCATTGTGACTGTGTTCCGCAACTAACATATAGACTTGAAAAGTGGGATACTTATACCAAGAGCATTCCCAATCCCAAATCCTTAATTAAGAAGTTTTGAATCCTGTGACTTTGAGCCTGTCTGCTGCTAAATCTCATTGCCAACCCTGGCCAGGGCTGATAGAAGCCTATCGTCAATACTTGCCTGTCAGCGAAAAAACCCCGGTGGTGACTTTGTTGGAGGGTAACACACCTTTAATTCCCGTGCCAGCGATCGCTGAACGTATTGGCAGACAGGTGAAGGTGTATGTCAAATATGATGGACTTAACCCCACTGGTAGCTTCAAAGACCGGGGGATGACTATGGCAATTTCTAAAGCAGCAGAAGCAGGTGCTAAGGCTGTGATTTGTGCCAGCACTGGTAATACCTCCGCCGCTGCCGCTGCCTATGCTAGACGGGGGGGAATGAAACCCTTTGTGTTGATTCCTGATGGCTATGTGGCTTTAGGTAAATTAGCCCAAGCGTTACTTTATGGGGCTGAAGTCCTGGCTATTCAAGGAAATTTTGACCGCGCCCTGGAAATTGTCCGGGAAATGGCAGATCAATATCCCATCACTTTGGTAAATTCTGTCAACCCCTACCGGCTAGAAGGGCAAAAAACAGGAGCTTTTGAAGTTGTTGATGCCTTGGGTGATGCCCCCGATTGGTTATGTATTCCCGTGGGAAATGCGGGCAATATCACAGCATATTGGATGGGTTTTTGTCAATACCATCAAGATGGTAAATGCGATCGCTTGCCGAAAATGATGGGTTTCCAAGCCGCTGGGGCTGCACCCTTAGTAAATGGTCAACCAGTGGCACATCCTGAAACCATAGCCACAGCCATTAGAATTGGTAATCCCGCCAGTTGGGATAAAGCCATAGCCGCTCAAACAGCCAGCCAAGGCAGTTTTCGTTCTGTCACTGACGAAGAAATTCTCGACGCTTACCGACTATTAGCATCATCGGAAGGGATTTTCTGTGAACCTGCCAGCGCGGCTTCTGTCGCCGGTTTGTTACAGGTAAAAGACGAAGTTCCCACCGGGGCAACGGTAGTCTGTGTCCTCACTGGTAATGGTTTAAAAGACCCAGATACAGCCATTAAACACAGTCACGCCCAATTTAAACAGGGTATTCCGGCGGACATTAAGGCCGTTGCGAAAGCAATGGGATTTGATTAACACCCAAAACAACCGCCATTCCCAGAGGTGTTGCAGTTATGCTGACTTTTATGTCAGGATTCTCACCTGGGGTTTCGTCCGCATAGTAGTGTATGCCAGATTCAGTAAAGGTAAATGATAAATTCTGACTATAGTAGCTAGACTGCTGTGCGGGTGATGATTCCAGATTACCGAAACGCAACGTTAACTGATTTTCGTTCATAGAGACGACAACGGGAGGAAGGGAAATAGAGTTTGATGATTGAGATTGTAGGTTGAAAGGTAATTTTGAGCCTATATTGATCATATTAATCAAATCCAGCGGGAAAAAAGAGTCTAGAGGGGGGAATAAAGACGGCATTTTCAACCCCGGTTCTGAAGGTTTTGTTGGCTCTGAAGGATTAGTGCTATTTGCAGATGTGCTGGTAATAATTTGGCGGACTTGGCTTTCAGTTAGCTTAGGGTTAGCACTGAGCATGAGAGCGACAACACCAGCAATGTGAGGGGCTGCCATAGAAGTGCCATTGTAGTTGGCATATTGATTATTGGGTATTGTGGAGTAAATATTAACTCCTGGGGCAGTGACATAGGTGATTTCTTGAGAACCAGAACGGTTGGAAAAGTCCGCAAGCTTATTATTTTGATCCACTGCACCTACAGCAATTCCTGAATTATAGGCGTAGCGGGCGGGATAGGATGGCATTGAGTCACCATTATTACCGGCTGCCATAACAACGATGACGTTTTTGCTGCTGGCATATTCAATGGCTGACTTGAGAGTATTGTTAGAGGAATTACCTCCTAGACTGAGATTAATGACATTTGCACCATTATCAACTGCGTAATAAATGCCTTTGGCGATATTTGAGTAAGAACCTGAGCCGTTGGCATCTAGGACTTTGACTGGCATAATTTTGGAGTTATAGGCAATGCCGGTGACTCCAATGCCGTTATTTTCTCCGGCTATAGTTCCAGAAACATGAGTCCCATGACCATTGTTGTCTAGGACATTGTTATTGCTACTATCAAAATTCCAGCCTTGAGCATCGTCAATATAGCCGTTACTATCATCATCTATCCCATTACCAGCTATTTCTTTGTTATTACTCCAAATATTATTTTTTAAGTCTTGATGGTTGTAGTCTACGCCAGTATCTAGTACGGCAACAATAGTTCCTTGTCCTGTATATCCATTATTCCAGACTGTGGGAGCTTTGATCAGATCCGCTCCCCAATTATTCCCACCCACATTAGGAACGTCTGCATAGGGACTAACACCTGCGGCTTTACTCACTGCTAATCCAGCATTCACCAAGCCATAGCCATTTTTTGAGTTATAACTACTATTAGTAGCAACAGATGCGGTTGCTGCTAAATTATCTTGGGAAGAAGAACTATGACTACCCCAAATTATCTTATTATCAGTGGGATCTTGAAAGGCATTGGTTTGGGAAATGGCAGTATAATTGATTTTTTTTTGAGATGAAAAGTCCGCAGAAACATCAAGTGACATAAGTATTTAAGCCCCAAAAATGGTTATATTTTCTCTGACAAAGTAATTTTGTCAATATTGGCAAATTCAATAATTTGAAATTATCAGTTATTCCGCTTTGTTAATTATTACTATGAGTTGGTAATGCAAAAAGATATTTTAATTACGAATAAATTAATATTTAATGAATGATGCTAACAACAAAAATAAATTAATATTTGATGACATAACCAGTAAAAATATGATTTCATGACAAAATCAGGATTCTTTTGTATTCCTGATAGCGATATACAGCACTTTCCAGTGTTATGAGGTACATATCCAGCGGGCAAGATGCCCGCACTACAAGAAATTTTTGGGGATTTTATTTCTTGGAAGTCTCTTAGAGGGTGTTTGAAAAGTTATGGTTGATGTATCAAATATTTTTTACCCCACCCTAACCCTCCCCTTGTAAAGGGGAGGGAACTGGATTTTTATTGTTTCCCCCCTTTACAAGGGGAAAGGGGGGTAGCAATGTGATGAAAATTACGGAATACCACTTTTCAAACATCCTCTTACACATTTTGGTTTTTCTCAGGCTCAGGGTGGTCTGGTCAGTACGGCTTGATTTCTCTTACAAGCCCAGTCCCTTTAGGGCTGGGTTACTGACTTTCTCTCTATGAACTTTCTCAACTTGCCGGGGAGCTGCCGCTACTGTAAATAATATTATGGCTTCATCAAAATTGATCTGACTATTTTTAAAGTCACCCATTTTCTGATATGTTAAACCTAGTTGAAAGTAAGCTTCTGCTAAATCACATCTGTTACCACTGATTTTATGGAATATTTCTATTGATTGTGAATGTTTAAAAAGTGCTTCTTCAAAATTATCTTGGATTCGATACAGTTCTGCTAAACCAGTTAAAACTTTAGCTACAAGCGGATTATAGTGAGAATTATAGTTAAGTTCTTGAGCAGATTCTATCCATCCATAGGAACTTTCTGCTTGAGAAAATTCTATCGCTGCATTATATATTTTCAAAGATTTTTTAATGTTTCCTAAATTTTTGTAAATTAGACCTAACTTTAATAAAGCATATATTTTACGCCATCTGCGAAAATTCACTTCAGTTTCCAAGCCTGCATTAATTAGTAAAGTTTCTAAATTAAGTATAATATAATATACTATTTCCGCAAAAATTCCTGTGAAAAGCGAATAATATACTTTTTTAACCAAAGATTGAGGAAGAATGTATTTTTCTTCTGTATTAAAGTACGAGTATAACAAAGCTAAATGTAGCCAGACGGTTACTTGATATTTTTCTATTTTTAACTTTAAATTTTTATCTCCTTTCTGGATTATATTTTCTATCCATGATTTGGTCGGTTCTAAAATATTTATGGCTGCTTCCAGTTCCCAGATGTCTATATAGTAAAAAGATAAATGGATTTGATTTTTGACTATCAATAATATAATCTCATCATAACTTATGTCTATTTGATGATTTTCAAAATTATTTAAAATACAATTTGCCATTGCTAGTGATTGATTCAAATAATTAATCGCTATATTCATATTTCCTGACCCTAAATTTATTATGCCTTTAATACTATAAATACTTGCTAGTAGATATTCAGATTTTATCTTTTCTTTCAGGAAATTCAGTATAGATATTACTTGTGTTAATGCTCCCATTCGATAGTAAGAAAAAGCCAGCATTTCATCAAATGACCAGCAACCATTTCTTCGTTGAATAATTATATATCCAGCTTGTTGAAAGTCATGAATACATTCATAATGATAATAAGCTTCAAAAGCTTTCTTCGCATCCTCCATGGTGCGAATACTTTTCACACTACCTCTCCAAAATTCGGCTGCTTTTCGGTTAACTTCCTCCCATTCTTGACTTGATTTTAACCTTTTTATGCTCTCTTCTTTAATCACTGTATGCAGCCAATACTTGCCCTTGGCAAATTCAAACAAACGCAAATTTTTTAAAGATCTAATTATATAGATACACTTTTGCTGGTCAGGAATATCCCACAGCAAAGCTAGTAAGGCATCTTCAGTCACTTGTGGTATATCCTGATAGCGATAACATCCTAACCGACACAGTAACTTATAAGCATTTGGATTTAAACTTTGCAATCGGTTAAATTGATTGACAACTAAATTTTTTAATCCTTTTTCCACCAAAGTACAATTTTCTTGCCAATAAGCAGTTGCATCCCCTTCATAATCTGTTTCTATTGACCCAAGCAAGATATTCATAGCTTTAGCATTACCCCCATATTTTATGTGCATTTCTTCTAGTAAAGAAATATCAATCTTAACTTCGTGAAATGCCAAAAATTCTTGCCACGCTGATACACCTAATTCACTTAAATAATAATGATAAATTATATCAATACGGTCATCAAATAAACGTTCTCTACTAGTAATTATCGTAAATGACTGCACAGTTGCATCAGCTAAAACCCTGAATAATTCTAGATAACGACTATGATTTTGAATGAACCTACCATGTTTATCTAGTGCAGGTTCTAAGCTATCAATTAATATCCCGACTTGGCGATTTTGCAAGTGTTTTTTTAATCTTGCGAGTGTAATACCAAATTCCCTGCCTGGTTCTTCTTCAAAGTATTGTTTCAGCCATTCTTCAACTACGCTTTCAACGCTAGTGATATTATCTGGTTCTTTAGCTATTTCTAGGGATAAAACTAAATCAAACCCTTGATTATCTAAGTATTGCCTAGCTAAAGTTGTTTTACCTAGTCCTCCTGGTGCCTGAATAACAATCATTTTTTGATGTTGATTGATTAGAGTATTAAGTCTTGCTAAGTCATTGTCTCTCCCAAAAAAATTAGAATGTTTGTTCTCAACAGGAAAAAACTCTTGATGGCAACTCTTCGCACTACTTATATCTTTTAAAGCTAGAATAACATCTACGTTGTGCTTGTATGGGATGTTTAATGTCTTAAATAGTAATTTAATTGCATACTCTTCAACATTCTGCTTTGTTAAAATTCTACGAACCGTATTACTACTTATACTTTCACCAGAGTTTTGCATCTGTTTCTGTATCCACGTAATTCTATTCCGTGGGTTCACGTGGTTTTCACTAAGAGTATTAATTATTTTTTCCTCACCCAACTCGGTTAATAAGTATGTCTGGCGATTTCTGGGGATTTTCATAATTCCTGGAGTTTAGAGGATGTTTGAAAAGTTTTTAATGTATAAACTGACCCCTCTCCAAACCTCTCCCCTGCAAGGGGAGAGGCTTTAAAACCCCCATTCCCTTGTAGGGAAGGGGGGTAGGGGGGTTAGGTTTTTGGAGATTATGGGTTTCATATAATACTTTTCAAACAACCTCTTAGACTAAATCGGTAATTCAACTGAAAAAAATCATGAATTTAAGAAAGTTAAAGACTATTATACTAAGTTTATTTTTTCTTTATAAATAGCTACAACCAAATTATCAAGCGATTTCCAGAATTATTATTAATGAACTTTACTTAACTTGCTTAAATATACACATACCATGCAGAAATAGTGAGTTAATAGCAATTAGATTACTGGTTATCAACAAGTAACTCCCGGTTTGCTCATTTTATAGGTATCAGATGGTGTTTATATGTCTTCTCACGATTTCTATTTGTTCTCCAATGAGACCTTTTGGATACTTTGGCAGGAGCATCAAAACTACTTATATCGTTGCTGTGTCAAGTGGATGGGTAGCTTTGCTGATGCAGAAGATGCTCTCAGTCAAGCGATGTTCAAAGCCCATGAGAAAATCCGTAATTTTAGCGGTAATATTAAAAGCTTTAAGGCATGGTTAACCCAACTAACCCATAATGTCTGTATGGATATACACAGAAAAGATGATCAGCGAGCAAAACAAGTTGAGAGTTGGGAATTTAACGAGGAATTAGTTAGTCACGAAGAAACACCGATTCTTTTGACTACCCAAGAAGAACTAGAAAATTTTTTTGAGGTTGTGATAGATGAGTTACCTTCTCGACTGCGAGAAACGTTTATTCTGCACTTTAAAGAACAACTTTCGTACCAAGAAATTGGGGAAAAACTAAATATTTCCTATGATAATGTCCGCAAGCGAATTTCCCAAGCACGGGCAATTTTAAAACAGCGATATCATCAAGATTTTCTGGGAGAAGAGAATAGATACTCGACAGATTTACAATCGTTTAGATCTCAGGTTGCTTCCCAGTCTAGAACTAGGAAGAAATCGGAGAATATGATCAAAAGAAAAGTTGATATTGATGATACTTCTGTTTTATCTGTTCAGTTAGAAATAGTGCCAATAGTGGAGCAGGAAAAATCAGAACCGCCGGTTACTGTTTCTCCACTTATGGTGGTGGATGTTCAATCTAATTTGAATAGAGAGGTTGAAGAGATTGAGAAAAAATCTGCTGTCAATGAAGAATATCTACTTAGAAAAGTTGGAGATTTTTGGCAGTGGGGTAATCTTCAGAAAATTGTGCAGTTAAATCATAAACTTAACTGGGGGCAAAGTCTAATTAATGAAAAAATAAAAGATATCCTCCTGGTATTTAATCGGTATTTAATATGATAAATCTTCGTCATCTTGCCTTAGAGGGTGCTATTGCTATTCTTAGTAATATTGTATTATTGGCTAAATCTGAAGCCCAAGCAACTGAGGATGTTAACTTTAACGGTAATATTCCCGCAGCTATTGCTATTAAAGTTGGTTCACCTGCTAATCCTACCCCATCCACAAGTTTTAGCCCTAACTCGACATCAAGTGAAGCCCAGTTAACAGGTACAGCGGATGTGATTTTGTTTTGTACTACTACTGCTTTTATCAGTGTGTCTGTCCCCCAACGGATATCTGTACCTTCAGGCTTTGATGATACTTTTCGGAAAGCTCGTCTTCGTTCAGGAAACAGAATGACATCTGCTGATATTGCTATTTCTCCACTGGTAATTGAAACCGCAGCTAAACAGGGACAAGCACAGGGAACAATTACGGTGAAAAATGGAGATGCTAAAAGCTTCCGCGCCCGTGTTTATACTCAAACTTTTACCTATGATTTACAAACTGGATTTAAACTTTTAGATGCTAGTCCTTTGGATTTAACTCCCTATTTGCAATTTTCCCCACGAGAACTGCAAGTTCCTGGTACAGATAATCGTCGTATCCGGTTTATTGTGCGTTTTCCTCCTAGTTTACCCGATGGTGAATATCGAGCGATGTTATTCACAGAAAATTTAGAAGCGACTTTTCAGGAAGAATCAGGTACAAATAATGGGGTGATTTTGAAAACAGCAATTGTTCCCAGAATAGGAGTAGCTGTTTATGTTCGCAAGGGCAATATTTCTCCCAATTTGACTGCGGTTAATGCTAAATTTACTCCTAAATCGCAGCAACTTCAATTATTGGTTAAAAATACCGGGAAAGCTAGTGCAATTCTTCAGGGAAAATGGACGATTAACAAGGGAGATAAACAAATTTATAGTGGTAGAGGAATGGATACAACGGTCATTGCTGAAGGGGAACGTTATCTCGCTGTTGATTATTCTAGTCCTGGTAAGAAAATTCAATTAGAACCGGGAGAATATCAACTTTCTGGTAATTTAGAATGGGGTGTAAACCAGACCAATAAAATTCCATTTAGTGTCAAATTTATTGTTCCCTAAAAATTCATTGATTAAGACGATTTTCATTGGCAAATATACGATAAAAACCGTCTTTTTTGGATTTGACGTAGTTTAACAGTGTTTTTCAAGATTAATAATTATCTAAAAATACTTTGCTTTTTTAATTTAGTTAGTTGTAGTTTTATTCGTAAAAATAATTTAATTTTAGCAGCAGAATTACCTAATCAAATTTCTTTGAATGAAGAAAATAGCCAAAAGCAAATACTCATAAAAACTCCCCTGGAAAATATTTCCCAACCCAAATATTTTGGAGATGAAAATTTTGGAGATGAAAAATTACCAATATTTTTAACTCAAACAACTTCAACACTGCCAAAAGATGATCCTGTAACAACATTTATTATTGGCTTAAATGCCGGCAAACGCAATATTAGAGATGGGGTTTCGGTGCGGGGTGAAGTTAAGGACAAAGACGCGATTAATTTTGAAAATTGGTTAATTCCTTATGATGATGTTCTGCAAACATTAAAGTTTACTTCTAAAAGTATATCAGATCATGAGGTTGAGTTGCGATCGCCTTTTAAAGTTATTCATTTTGATACTAATAAACTGCATAATGATCCAGAATTAGGATTAGTCCTTTCCACCAAAGAAATTAAAGATATTTTCGGCATTGAATCTAAATTTGATTGGCGGGAATATGCTATTGTTTTTGATATTCCTGACATCAAATCTGAGGACAGTAATAATATTGAAAAAAAGCCTGTTATCATCACAGGATTACCAAAAATTTCTCCTCCCGATATCACATTGAGTATGGTGGAACAAAAGACTAATTTAACTGGTACAACCACTTCAGATTTAAAGAATCAGGGTACTTTATCAGCGGTGGGAACAATCCTTGATAGTAAGTAAGTCGGCCCAATAAAATCGATATATGTTTAGTTTTGTAAAAACCGTGAAACACCCTATTTATAAGGTATTCGTTAATTTATATTTCGTTACATAGATTGATTTTTTAACGCCGACCTACTTAGTTGGTTTCTGCGGCTAAATCAAGGTGATATGACAGATAGTAAAACTTGGCAATTATCAGATTTACAAATTCTGAAACAAACAGATTCTAGTGATTATTATTTAGGTTCACAAGCAACTTTCTGGCCAAGTTCAAGTGGGGGAGATTTTTGGGGATTTACTACTATTAAACGTTATGGTTTTTCTCCCTTTCCTAGCTATGGTAGTGGTAGTGGTAGTGCCAATATTGGTCAAAGATTACAACCAGAGCGTATTTATGGAACTGTAACAGGTCGCGCTCCTCCAGGAACTTTAGCACGTCTTGTTAAAGGTTTATATAAACCTACTCCGATAGCTGAACAGTTAGTTGATATTTCAGGAAATTACCGTTTTGATAATGTTCCTGTGGGTAGACAAATAGGCACAAATTATCAAGTTTTATTATATGCCGATGGAGTTTTAACTGCTAAACCACGAGTTGAAGATGCCCGGTTTAATTTATTACCTGAACAACTGTCTAGGGGAACATCAGCTTTAATTGTTTCTGGGGGAGGGAAACGACATTTTCTCCTATGCAAACTAAATACGGTGAAAATCTTTGGCAAGGTGAATTAGGTTATAGAATGGGTTCTTTAGGAACAGGACTTTATGGAACGCTGGGAACAACTATTTTACCAGGTATTTTGTTACAGGCACGTTATGAAGGAGTTTCTCTAAATTCTGATCAAAGTAGTTTGAGTATTCAACTGGTTTCTAGTTTGGGTTTTCAAGGGGGGATAACTCCGGGTGATAGACAAATCGAACGTTTTCGCACTCAAGGAGGTTTATTAATTAAACCTTTCTTAGATCGTAATAGCAATGGAAAACGAGATCATAATGAAGAAATATATCATGATAATTCTGATTTTCTCATGATCAATAATGAGCCTGTAACATCTTCGCAACTTGATATTCACAAAGATAATTTAATTGTCCGTCTTCCCCCCGGAACTTATCGTGTAGACTTAGATCCTGCTGGTTTTCCTCCTGACTTTCAACCTGCAATTAGTACCTTTGCTGTGCAAGTGGTTGAGGGAAGTTATACACCTATTTTTATTCCCTTGCAACCTGCCTACACTCTAGCTGGAACTTTGACAGACTCCAAAGGAAACCCTATTGCTGGTGCTAAAGTTGAAGCTATTGATAATAGTTCCAAATCATTAGTTATATCTATTACGAATAATGCAGGTGTTTTCTATTTGGAACAGTTGCGACAGGGAACTTATCAGTTAAAAGTTAATACCAAATCTGTCGAACCTAATACAATTACAATTAAAGCAGACCCTAATATTTTGCAAGAGTTAAATTTAAAATTACCTTAGATTAGTAGGTTGGGTTGAATGAAGTGAAACCCAACATTAGCAGCAGGATAGTAAAAGGTGTTGGGTTATGGCTTTGTCACACTTCGTGAACGTTTCTCAACCCAACCTACAATAAATTTTGTTTTAAGTAGAACGGCTTGAATAATTCAAAGTTTGTAGTGAGGAATTTATTCCTCATTTGAGGGCTGAAGCCCTTACTACGAAATCATCTCCAGATTTCTTACATTACTTAATCTACTTTGATTTATTTTCGTCTACTTACTTACATAAAGGGAAGAGTAGAACCACCGGAGATAATATTACCCATTACCCATTCCTGATTTTGGACAAGAGTATGCACTTGCCAATTAGGATCAGTTTGAGGGTAATCTAAACGGTAATGTCCACCTCGGCTTTCAGTTCTAAAAACAGCACTTTTAAGAATTAATTCCGCCACATCTAATAAATTACGAGTTTCTGCCCAAAGCCGTAATTCCTTTTCAATTTGTGGCTGTTGAAAATTAACTGATTGTGTTGGTTTTAAACTCAATAATAATTGACTTAAAGGTAAAGCAGCAAAGTCTTCTTGCCAAGATGCAACTTGAGAAATAGCATTTTCTAAACTTGATTTTTCTCGACAAATACCTGCACTTTGCCAAACTACACGGGGTAAATTTTGGCGAATTTCTTTTAGTTGTCTTTGTTGATTTTCCCACTCGATTAGAGATGGGTTAACTGCCAAACTTTCAGTTTCAATAATATTAGCAGATTCCTGTTTTCCCAGTTGCAATTTTTCATAGTCAACATTAGCCATTTGCGCCCCAAAGACAATACATTCCAACAACGAATTACTGGCTAAACGATTAGCACCATGTACTCCCGTACTGGCAGTTTCTCCAATGGCGTATAAACCGGGAATATTCGTGGCATTCATGACATCTGTGAGAATACCACCCATCCAATAATGGGCAGCAGGTGACACAGGAATGGGTTGAGTAAAGACATCAATGCCCCAATGTTGACAAACATTAATGATATTCGGGAAACGATGGCGAATTTTGTCAGCGGGAATGGGGCGCATATCTAACCAGACATTCGCTGTAGCCATATCAGCAGCCGTTTTTTGTAAATGACTGAAAATAGCTCGACTGACCACATCACGGGGTGCTAGTTCCCCTGCTGGGTGGTAATCAAAGGCAAAACGTCGCCCGGTGTCATCCACCAAATGCGCCCCTTCTCCACGCACAGCTTCACTAATCAGGAAACGTCCTGGTTTACTTAGGGCTGTGGGATGAAACTGGACAAATTCTAAATCCCGGAGAATTGCCCCTGCCCGCCAAGCAATGGCTACACCATCACCTGTACTTACCTCTGGGTTAGTAGTTTGGGCAAATACTTGACCACCGCCACCTGTAGCTAAAATGACAGCCCTGGCTCTAATCCAGGTAATTTTACCTTGATAAAATAGGCTAGTTCCCAAACATTGACCGGTTTGGGGTTCTATCCATAAACTCAGAGCCAAAGCTTGCTGAATGACTTGAATATTTTGACGACGCAGGACTTGATCTGTAAGGGTGGTGGTAACTTCCCTGCCGGTGGTATCGGCGGCATGAAGCACGCGAGGACGAGAATGGGCTGCTTCGAGGGTTAAAGCTAAGTTACTGTCATGACGATCAAACGCTACGCCTAAGTTAACCAGGGATTGAATACAACTGGGGGCTTGTTCGGCGAGGAATTTGACAGCGGCGATGTCGCATAAACCAGCACCTGCTTTTAATGTGTCTTCAATATGCAGTTGTGGCGAATCTTCTGGGGCTACGGCTGCGGCTATGCCACCTTGCGCCCAATCACTGGCGGATAGGGAAACTGTTTCTTTAGTAATTAAGCCGACTCGTAAAGATGCGGGTAGACATAGGGCTGTATATAGTCCTGCTGCACCGGCACCGACTACTAAAACATCAAATTGGTTAGGAATATTTATATCAGGCAAGGGATAACTATGATTTTTGTGATTTGGATGATTTTTGGGATTTACAGCCCAAAATTTAAGATCTCAACTTAGGGTATGGGTAATTGGGAATATGTTTTCAATTCCCAATTCCCAGTCCTTAGTTATCTGTAGATACCGTTATTAATACGGTCGTCCCCTTCATTGAAGTTAGGCTCTAATTCTGTAACTGTAAAATTTGCTAAGTTAGCTTGCAAACGTTCTTTTTGTCTATCGGTCAATCCTGGCAGATTTAATACATCTTCTACTTTTTCGTAGGGAGCATTAGCGACAATCTTCTTAGCCAGGGTGGGATACAGTCCAGGAAAATCTTGGAAAGCCCGCATATTGGTATTGTTCAAATCAATTTTCTTGCCAAACTCTGTTGCCAACTTCTGATCTGCTTTGTTTTGGCGGGCAATTGCTAAAACGGGGACTTGATTTCCCACAAAGCTATTGAAGCCAGTAGCTTGGGCTGTTTGGGTAGTTCCCAACATTCCCCAACAACCTAGCAACAATGTAAATACACTGAATAAACGCACCAATGCTTTCACGATTTTTACCTCTTTTTTTCAAGGAATAATAAAATTTTGCAGCCAAAAGCTATGAACTTTAGGGCATAAGCCGGAAGTTTAAGGGTGTTAGAGTAGTTTATTTTCTAACTTGATCCTGGTTTCTTCATGGTTTAGCTTCATGGTTTCAGCTTGAGAGTTTGCACAACAGTCATCAAAAACTAATATACAGCGGATCAATATCCATAATATTTACGACTATTTGGTTTGATTTGACTTTTGCCAAAAATCTGACCTGATAGCACCTTTGCGCCCATTTTTCGGTGTTTACCTAAATTCATGGGAATTTCACGCCAGAACTGCTGCTAATAAGAAGAGACTGTCTACTAAGATTGTACTCAAAACTGCGCCTCCAAAGGCATACCAATGACATTGTTTATTGAGTAAAGAAGCTGTTCCTACAGTCATCAGAATGAGAGCAAGAATGATTGCCCAGGCTTGTCCCCAGGGTGTTTGGACTTGTGTTAGGGCATTCTGTAAGATTTGTGAAGCACCAGAGGGATCTGTTCTCATAATTTGTCGCCAATAAGGCATCAAATCCACTAAATAAAAATAAATATCGGTTAAAACCGTTCCTAGTAAAGAACCGAGGTAAAACCAATTGCCGACTTTACCCCAATTTTTCGCTAAACACCACACAGCAAAGGGTAATCCTAGTGCTTCTATAGGTATATGCCAGATTGGTTCATATCTTAACCAACCCCAATAAATTGCGCCTGTTAACCAAGTCCAGCTAAATCCAAAAAGTAAATCTCCCCACAGATAGGTTTGGGGACGTGACATTAATCTAATACTGATCCACACCCAAAAGCCTGTCATTAATACGCTAAGAGTGGGAAATGAGCGCACTAATGGTGCTTCCATGAACACTGGTATTGATACTAAAAATACTGATGCTAAAAATATTAACCAACTTTGTCGGGAAGAGATAAAGTTTGGTAAGGAAGGATTTTTAAGGCTGTCATCAATATCTAACGTCGGGTTAGTAGCTGGATAGGAAGGAAATGTATGATTAATCAAAGTTTTTAATATTTGTTACTAAACTTTACTTATCTAGAGTATCATAACTGAAAATCCCCCCTAGGGGCATTTTGATTATACATAAATAACAACAAGATCCCCGACTTCTCTAAGAAGTCGGGGATCTGACTTTTGCAATACTATTGATAAATCACCAGATTAATCAAAGAAGTTGGGAGTCTTGTGATTAAACTATAAGTTATTTGTATGGGATTTTTGAAAAAAGGACTTTCTCAACTAATGGGAGTCTATTCTCATTATTATTGAGAATTTTATCAATATTTTAACGAGTTTTGGTGATTTCAGCTAGGGGGCTTGACAGAGTTTCGAGTTTTAGGTATGCTTATGATATGAGTGGAAAAGTGTGCGCTCATATATATAAATCGAGAAACAAAATATTATAGAGTTGTAAAATTTCAAACTCGAAATTTCATAAACGGGTAAATCGAGTCAGAAAGACATTTTCATCTTTTATAAGTGTCTGGAGATTTTGACGTGCAACTCCTGTTTTATCGCGTAAAAGTTTTCCTTCTGGAAGTAAAGCAATACCATAGAGAATTTCTGCTTGAGTAATTGTTGTAGTAAACAAACTCATTAAAGGTTGTGCTGCTACCCATTCACGAACTATTGCTGATTTTTGAGTTTTCATGAGTTCGGAAATGACGTTTGTATCAAGAATAATCATTTTCTAATCTGCAAATATTGACACTGTGCGAATCGCTTCTCTCTCTATTTCCGGTAATTCCAAATTTTCAAAATTGGCAAAACGGTTTTCAATTAGAGTTGCTAAATTGATAGGATTTTGATGATTTTCTGAGAGAACAAGACGGAGAATTTCTGTAATTTCTTGTTCTAGGGAATGTCCATGTTTTTCTGCTCGTTTTTGTAACTGATTTTGCAGATCATCATCAAGGTTAGAGATTGTGATATTAGTCATAATCAATTTAGAGTTAAAGGATATGTTTATTATACACTATCAATCTGATTTTTTTTGTCTGAATCAGGATATCCAGGATTAAAAGATTTTCAGGATGTTGTTGTTTATTTGATGTGGGGATTTTGAGGATTTTTTTGTCTGAATCAGGATGTCCAGGATTAAAGGATTTACAGGATGTTGTTGTTTGATTGTCTATGAGAAGTACAGATTTTAGGATGTTAGATAATAAATTATCCGTTAAATTATTTATTGTTATTTCTTGACTGTTGGTATAACTGTATTTTATAATATTCAAATATTCACAGACAATTCATCAATAACAATCCTGTAAATCCTAAAATCCTGGTTATCCTGATTCAGACAATTACAATTTCAGCATCCCACCAATAACCTACAAATAACAATCATGTAAATCCATGAACACATCTAATACCCAAAATCTAAAATTAGACGAAATTACATATATAATCAATGGATGTGCAATGAAAATACACCGAACTTTGGGAAATGGTTTTCAGGAGGTTATTTATCAAAGATGTATGGAAATTGAACTCAAAAAATCAGGTTTAGGTTTTGGAAGGGAGGTGGAACAAGTAATTTATTATGAGGGAATTGAAGTAGGAACAAGAAGGGCGGATTTTATAGTTGAAAATCAGGTTGTGGTGGAGTTGAAAGCGATAATTAATTTAGAAGATGTTCATTTAGCGCAAGCGAAAAATTATTTGGTAGCTTATAATTTTCCTGTGGGATTATTGATTAATTTTGGTGGGTTGAAGTTGGAATATAAGAAGGTTTTTAATCCTAGATTTCAGGGTTAATTTGTCTGAATCAGGATATCCAGGATTACGGGATTTTCAGGATGTGGTTGTTTATTTGACGTGGGGATTTTGAGGATTTTTTGTCTGAATCAGGATATCCAGGATTAAAGGATTTGCAGGATGTTGTTGTTGATTTGACGTGGGGATTTTGAGGATTTTTTTGTCTGAATCAGGATGTCCAGGATTAAAGGATTTGCAGGATGTTGTTGTTGATTTGACGTGGGGATTTTGAGGATTTTTTTGTCTGAATCAGGATAACCAGGATTAGAGGATTTTCAGGATGTAGTTGTTTGATTGTCTATAAAAAAATATAAAGATTTTGGAATGATAGATAAGTTATCAGTTAAATTATCCGCTGTTAATTCCTGACTACTACTGTAACTGTATTTTATAATCTTCAAATCTTCACAGACAATTTATCAATAACAATCCTGTAAATCCTAAAATCCTGGACATCCTGATTCAGACAATTACAATTTCAGCATCCCACCAATAACTTACAAATAACAATCCTGTACATCCTAAAATCCTGGATATCCTGATTCTGACAAAAAATATAAATCGGATATTTTCATTATGTTGGGTTTCCTTGTGTCAACCCAACCTACTAGCTAATTTTTCTAATGTATTCATAGTTATATATACCTTTGGTGAGGTTTATCTTTATTATACACTATTAATCTGAATTTTTTTGTCTGAATCAGGATAACCAGGATTAAAGGATTTTCAGGATGTTATTGTTTATTTGAAGTGGGGATTTTGAGGATTTTTTTGTCTGAATCAGGATGTCCAGGATTACGGGATTTTCAGGATGTTTTTGTTTGATTGTCTATGAGAAGTACAGATTTTAGGATGTTAGATAATAAATTATCCGTTAAATTATTTGTTGTTATTTGTTGACCGTTGGTGTAACTGTATTTTATAATATCTCAATATTCACAGACAATTCATCAATCACAATCCTGTAAATCCTAAAATCCTGGATATCCTGATTCTGACAATTACAAATAATGGAGGGTATTTTGCAGCTTATTTTTATGTTCGCATTGTTTTGTCTAATAGGTTCTTTATCTGGTGCTGTTCCTGCTGTTTTAGTACCTTATTTCTTTTGCGGTTCTTTAATAGTAATGTTTGTAACAGCAGGTAGGATCTCTAAGTAATCTACGTATTTATTTAGTAGGGTGCGTTAGCGTCAGCGTAACGCACCTTATTCACAATCAAAATGGTGCGTTACATTTCAATAACGCACCCTACAATTAACTAATTATAAGCCTCCATCGGTAAACAAGAACAAACAAAATTCCTATCCCCAAAAGCAGCATCTATCCTACCCACACTTGGCCAGAACTTATATTCCTTATTCCACAGTGCAGGATAAGCAGCTTGTTCACGGGAATAGGGATGATTCCACTCACCAACAATCAAACTTTCCGCAGTGTGAGGGGCATTTTTCAAAAGATTATCGTGAATATCCATTTTACCAGATTCAATTGCGGCAACTTCCTCACGAATCGCAATCAAAGCATCACAAAATCTATCTAATTCCTGTTTAGATTCACTTTCCGTTGGTTCTACCATAATTGTCCCCGCAACAGGCCAAGAAACAGTAGGTGCATGAAACCCATAATCCATTAACCGCTTCGCAACATCATCAATTTCAATCTGCGCTGATTTCTTCAAACTTCGCAAATCTAAAATACATTCATGTGCCACCAAACCATTTTTTCCCTGATACAAAACCGGATAATATGACTCTAATTTCTTAGCCATGTAATTAGCATTCAAAATGGCGATTTTGGTTGCTTGTGTCAACCCATCTGCACCCATCATGATAATATACATCCAGGAAATTACCAAAATACTCGCACTACCCCAAGGTGCAGCCGAAACAGCACCACTTGATTTTGGATTTTGGATTTTGGATTTTGGATTATTTTCCTGTATTGTCGTCACAAAATGTCCTGGTAAAAAGGGGACGAGGTGGGAAGCGACACCAATGGGACCCATACCGGGACCACCACCACCATGGGGAATACAGAAGGTTTTGTGTAAGTTCAAATGACAGACATCTGCACCAAAATCACCAGGACGACAAATACCCACTTGGGCATTCATATTAGCGCCGTCCATGTAAACTTGTCCACCGTGACTATGAATTACCGCACAAATTTCTTGAATTGCTTCTTCAAATACCCCATGAGTTGATGGATATGTCACCATTAAAGCTGATAATTCATGACTATGTTTTTCAGCTTTGGCTTTTAAATCTTCAACATCAATATTACCTTGTTCATCACAAGCAACTCCCACAACTTTCATTCCACACATTACCGCACTTGCAGGATTTGTACCGTGTGCTGATTGCGGAATTAAACAAATATTTCTGTGTCCTTCTCCGCGACTTTGATGATATTCATGAATTACCAACAGTCCCGCATATTCACCTTGAGAACCTGCATTTGGTTGTAAGGAAATTCCCGCAAAACCTGTGATTTCTCCTAACCATGCTTCTAGTTGTTGGAACAGGATTTGATAACCTCTAGTTTGAGAAATTGGCGCAAAAGGATGGATTTTCCCAAATTCTGCCCAAGTTACGGGAATCATTTCTGAAGTTGCGTTTAACTTCATGGTGCAAGAACCCAAGGGAATCATTGAAGTTGTTAATGATAAATCCTTGCTTTCTAGTTGATGTAAATAACGTAATAATTCCGTTTCTGAATGATAACGGTTAAAAACTGGGTGAGTGAGATATTTACTTGTCCGTGATAATTGAGAATGAGAAATTGCTAATTCTTCCACAGTAAAAGGTAATTCATCTTTCAATGCGAAAATTTGCCAAATATCAATTAAATCTGCTTCTGTGGTAGTTTCATCTAAGGAAATACCTACTGTGGAATTATCAAAAATTCTCAAGTTGATATTTCTCTCATTCGCAGCGTCGAGAATTGCTTCTAATTTGGTATTTCCTAATTCTACCCGCAAGGTATCAAAGAAGTTTTCCGAACTGATTTTATAACCTAACTTTTTCAATCCTGCGGCTAAAGTTGCGGTAAGTTGGTGGATATTTTGAGCGATCGCTCTCAGTCCGTCCGGTCCATGATAGACTGCATACATACTCGCCATCACTGCCAATAAAACCTGGGCTGTGCAGATATTACTGGTGGCTTTATCTCTGCGGATGTGCTGTTCACGGGTTTGCAACGCCAAACGTAAGGCAGGTTTACCATTCACATCTTTTGATACCCCCACAATGCGCCCTGGAACAAGTCGTTTATACTCTTCCTTCGTGGCAAAATAAGCAGCGTGTGGTCCCCCAAATCCCAAAGGAATACCGAAGCGTTGGGTACTGCCTACGGCAATATCAGCCCCTAATTCACCGGGGGGTGTGAGTAATAATAAGCTCAGAGGATCTGCGGCTACAGTCACCAATGCACCCTGAGCATGAGACTTTGTGATAAAATCGCAGTAATCGTAAATTGTCCCGTCGGTTGCGGGATATTGCAGAATCGCACCAAAGATAGTTTCGGAAAAATCAAAGGTTTGATGATCACCGATAATGATATTGATGCCTAAAGGTTTTGCGCGTGTTTGCAATACATCAATGGTTTGAGGATGACATTCACTAGAAACAAAATAGTTATGGGATTTGTTTTTGCACACACCATAACTCATACTCATGGCTTCTGCGGCTGCTGTCCCTTCATCAAGTAAAGAAGCGTTAGCAATTTCCAACCCCGTTAAGTCAATAATCATGGTTTGGAAATTTAACAACGCTTCCAAACGTCCTTGGGCAATTTCTGGCTGATAAGGGGTGTATGCTGTATACCAACCGGGATTTTCTAAGATGTTGCGTTGAATGACGGTAGGGGTAATACAGTCATAATATCCCATGCCGATAAATGAGCGATAAACTTGATTTTTATCCGCTATTTGCTTTAATTTTGCCAGTGCTGCATATTCGCTTTGTGCTGCTGGTAGATTTAGGGTTTGATGAAACCGAATTGCCTGTGGTACTGTTTTATCAATGAGATCATCAAGGTTGGAAAGACCTAATATATCAAGCATTTGCTGGATATCATCAGGGTTTGGTCCAATGTGTCTTTGTGTAAAGTTGCTCAATGTGCTGGTTTGAGTGCGCGGGGGATTAGCTACCACAAATCGTTCTCCAAGGAGTTCTGTATTAATATATTGTAATGATCACTTTTGGATATTAGGGTTTTTTCTAAATTTTGTTTCGCGCAAAGGGGCAAAGGAGCAAAGACGCAAAGGAAGAAAGAAATCTGAAGTTTAAGTATTGGTGGAATTTATTGATTGGTAATGTTTCCATTTTTGCTGTAGTCGCTTTCTTTTTTCTGGTGTTAGGGTATGGAAACAGTGGGGACAGGAAATATTTTTTTCATATTCTGGGGAGGTTTTATCTGTTTCGGAAATGGGATATCCACAAGCAAAGCATAATTCCTGATTTCCTGTTTCTAAGTTATGACTAACTGTGATTCTTTCATCAAAAATAAAACATTCTCCTTCCCATAAACTTTCTGTTTGGGGAATTTCTTCTAGATATTTGAGAATGCCTCCTTGGAGCTGATAAACTTCTTCAAAACCTTGAGAAAGTAAATAAGATGAGGCTTTTTCACAACGAATTCCTCCAGTACAAAACATGGCTACTTTTTGATGTTTTTTGGGATCAAGATGTTGTTGTACATATTCGGGAAAATCTCTAAATATTTGAGTTTGCGGATTTTCTGCTCCTTTGAAAGTCCCAATGGTGACTTCATAATCATTGCGGGTATCAATGACTGTGACTTCTGGGTTGGAAATTAAATCATTCCAATCTTCAGGTTTGACATAAGTTCCTACTTTTTCCGCAGGGTTCACTTCTGGTAATCCCAAAGTCACAATTTCTGGCTTTAACCGAATTTTCAACCGTTCAAATGGGGGAATTTCTGTGTAAGATTCTTTATGTTCTATATCTGCAAACCGTGAATCATTACGAAGAAAGGCTAAAACTGTGTCAATTTGCTGACGAGAACCAGCAATTGTGCCGTTAATTCCTTCCTGTGCTAGTAAGATAGTTCCTTTAATTCCTTCTGACTCACAAAAGGATAATAAGGCTGCTTGCAGTTCATTACAATCAGGTAGACTCACAAATTTATATAGTGCAGCAACAACTGTCTGATTTTCTTGGTTCATAGTCTTGCCAAATTAATAATAATAGTTTATGATAATGTGGTTATGTAAAATCAACCCTTTTTACATAAAAAACAGACTTGGGGGTTTAGCTCAGTTGGTAGAGCGCCTGCTTTGCAAGCAGGATGTCAGCGGTTCGAGTCCGCTAATCTCCATTAATTATACAAAAGAAAACAGATAAATTCCTTTGCGTCTTTGCTCCTTTGCCCCTTTGCGCGAAACACAATTCATCTATCTATGTTTAAATACTAGTGAAAAGTTATTTGCTGGCATGGGGTGAGTTTGGTGCAATGTCAGGTTTTGGGCTTCTGCGGCTTTTACTACATCTTCTAAATTACGCACTCCCCAATCTGGATTCTGTGCTTGTAAAGACTCATCAAAATCAGCGTTACTGGGTGCGGTATGTTCTCCATTTTGTTTATAGGGACCATATAAGTAGAGTATACCACCAGGTGGCAGAATCCGTCCAGCCCCTGCCATTAGTCCTAAACAGGCTGACCAAGGGGAAATATGAATCATGTTAATATTGACAATGGCAGAAATAGGTGGTTGTGGTATTATCTCTTTTTCCACAGGCCAAATTGGTGAACTTGCATCTAAATCTAGGGGTGGCTGCATGGCTTCACAGGGGAGAAATTCAGCCCACGCGCTAATACTAGCACGCAGTTCTGGGTTAGGGTCGGAAGGTAGCCATTGTCGAGGTGCGAGGTGGTAGGAGAAAAATGTAGCGTGTTCACCTGTGCCACTGGCTATTTCTAAAATAGTCCCATGTTGAGGCAATATTTGTAAAAGCAATTCTAGAATCGGTTCGCGGTTGCGCTGGGTTGCGGGGGCAAATTTTCGCTGGTCTGCGGGTGTGTTCATTATGATTATGATAATTAAATTAGCAGCGATTTCTCAATTTTAGCTTTTTTCGCCATATCACAGGAGAACAACTTGCCTAAATCTATTCATTCCACTCAACCTCCGCTTAAATTTATCCCTCAACAGCATAATCCCTTTATTGTGAAAATTGTATCTTGGTTTTTGCCTTTTATTTTGCGGGTGAGAACTAGACCTTGGCTACCTGCGGGTATTGTCAATATTGAAGCTAAAAATCCGGAAGTATTAGCCAAGTTATACCACGATTTTCAAGCAGGTAAGGTCAGATTTTTAATTGCTTTTCGTCACCCCGAAGTGGAAGATCCTTTATCTATGTTATACCTGTTATCACGGATTGTTCCCCAGGTGGCAAGAGAAAAAGGAATTAGTCTCAAATACCCTGTTCACAGTCATTTTATGTATGAACGGGGAATGACGTTATGGGCGGGAAATTGGTTAGGATGGTTATTTTCTCGACTTGGTGGTGTGCCAATTCGTAGGGGAAGACGCGTAGATAGAAATGCTATCCAAATGGCCAGGGAATTATTTGCTAATGCAGAAATGCCGATTGCGATCGCTCCTGAAGGTGGTACAAATGGACATAGTAGCATAGTTAGTCCTTTAGAACCTGGTGTGGCACAATTGGGTTTTTGGTGTGTGGAAGATCTAAAAAAGGCTAACCGCGAAGAACAGGTTTTTATTATTCCTATTGGTATTAAATATAGTTATGTTAATCCCCCTTGGCAAAAAATAGATCGGCTTTTATCTAAATTGGAAGCTGATAGCGGTTTACCTATAACGGAACTTAGTCAAACTGGAAAGGAACGGGAAGGAATTTTATATCAGCGGGTTTTGCGTTTAGCTGCATATCTAATTTCAGAAATGGAGGAATTTTATCACCGTTTCTATCATCAAGATTTTCCAGAAATTATCAGTTCAGAAGTTCCTATAAATGAAGTGTTAATTACTAGATTACACCGTTTGATGGACACTGCTTTGAAAATCACAGAAAAGTATTTTAATCTTCAGTCTCAAGGTAATTTTATTGATAGATGTCGTCGTTTAGAAGATGCTGGTTGGAATTATATTTATCGAGATGATATTGCCGATATTCCCAGTTTACCACCTTTCAAACGTGGTCTAGCTGATTGGATAGCCCAAGAAGCTGATTTAAAAATGCAGCACATGAGAATTGCTGAAAGTTTTGTGGCTGTTACTGCTAATTATATTCTCGAAAAGCCCACGCCGGAAAGATTTGCAGAAACGCTTTTATTAATGTTTGATATGTTGTCTCGCATTCAGGATTCTACTTTACCAGGAAGGCCACGTTTAGGTTTAAAACAATCCATGATTTTTGTTGGTGAACCGATTAATGTGAATACAAGATGGGAAGGTTGTCAGGGGAATAAACAAGCTTTGCGTAAGGGTGTTAGTGAGTTGACGCAGGATTTACAAGTGATGTTGGAGGGGTTGATTAAGGATTAAGTTCTACGCTCCAGGCACATCACTGCATCAATATAAAACGTTGACAGAGTAGGCACGAATGGCAGTGTCTACAGTTACAATTGTTAAATTGTGTTGTAAGGCTTGACAAATCAAAATCCTATCAAAAGGATCACGATGTAATAATGGCAAATTTAAGAGTTGAGCAACACTTTCCTCATCTAAAGTTAGAGTATTAATAAGGTGTTTTTGACGCTGTTTGGGAAGATAAATTTCAGGAGATTCTGGTAAAGGTAATTTTCCCAATTGATATTTAACAGTTACTTCCCAGACAGAAACACAACTTAAATATACGTCGTTGTTTAAATCCCGAATGCTATTCTGTAAATAAGTTGGTAATCTTTGATCACCAGTAATGAACCATAAGAAAATATGCGTATCCAATAATAGTTTCATTTAGCCTCGAAACTATTCAAAATATCTTCAGGTAAAGGAGCATCAAAATCATCTGGAACGGTAAATTCTCCAGCACACAAACCATAAGGTCTGATTTTTTGAGAAGTAGGAGAAACTGGTTTAATTTCTGCAATTGGCTGACCTGCTTGCATGATAATAATACTCTCCCCTGCTGCTACTTGGTGAAGATAGCTAATTAGATTTTGTTGAATTTCATCAATTGTTAGGGTTAGCATCAAATTATTTTGAGATGAACTAATCTACTTTATTATATAATCACAAATCTGCAATTAACCTAGCCTTTCTCAAGAAAAATTTCAGTACGGTTTCCTCGCGGGAAACAATATCAACTCTACCTTCCATTCCCAATTGAATGTGACAGGGATTTTTCCCTTTACCTAAAACCAAAGTTTCTGGTTTAATAGTCACCTCATAAAAGGCATTTGGGGAAGTTGCTTTTGGACTAGTATTAGGACGAGAACTCGCCTCATTTGTGCTATTTTGTCGGGGAGTAATAGCGTCTGGAGAAATCGCCTCCACTTTGCCATTGAGAGTACCATAATCCGGGTAAGGACAAGCACTAACTCGCATTTGGACTGGTTGACCTATTTTGAGCTTACTTTTCGCTTCAGATGGCACTGCTGCCTTAATAATCTGATTAACATTGTTAGGGACAATCTGCAATATCTCCTCCCCAGGACGCACCGTTTGACCAGAATTACGCAAGTTGATTTGAGAAATAATACCATCAGCCGTAGCCGTAATGGTAGTTTGATTTAGTTCAGTTTCCACTTGTTTTAGTTCGCTGGTATCACGTTCTAGCTGTTTTTCAGCTTCCATGCGTTGCTTAATCATCGCTTGATATTCTTTCTCTAACGCCGCTTTGTTACTTTCACCAGCAGCTTGCTCTTGGGCTATGCGCTCATTAGCAATTTTAACTTCAGCATTACTGGGATTTAAGGCAGCTTTAGCACGTTGCTTTTTAGCGATCGCCGCAGATAGTGCTTGTTCTTGCTGTTTTGTAGCTAACTGTGCTTCCTCTAATTGATTCTTAGACAATGCTTCCGCTAGACTCTCATATCGCTTTTGCTTTAACTTCGCTACATTCAAAGCTGCCTCAGTAGAATGGAGATTAGCATCAGCTTCTTCAAGTTCAGAAACAGTGGTAATTTGTTTATCGTGATATTGCCGTTGGCGATCGCTTAATCCGGCTTTGGCAGCATTAACAATCCGATTAACTTTATCAGTTTCGGCTCTAATTTGACTGTCAAGAATTTGCATTTGAGCATGAATTTGTAATATTTGCAATTTACCTTGCTGAATATTAGTTTGCAGTTGATTTTTTTTAGTTTGCAAACGAGAGTCATCAATAATAGCAATCTGATCTCCTGTTTTCACAACTTGATTTTCTTTGACATAAATCTGCATAACTTTACCTTCAGTTGCAGCCTGAACAATTCGCAATTCTCCAGATGGACGTACAACCCCCTGTCCTTGGATTGTCACCTTATATTTAGCAACTGCGGCTACAGGAATAGCTAGTCCGAGAACGCAGAGAATAAACATACCGCCAAAGGTAGTCCAACGAGCAATTGGCGGCAGGAATTCATCTGTTTGAATAGGGGGTAAAAAGTCATTTTTGCTAGTCATGGTTACTCCAAAATTTACAATGTATGCAGAGCAGCAAAATTCTCGTTCCCATACTCTGTATGGGAATGAATTCTAGAAGGCTCTGCCTTCCTTCAATAACATTAGAGGCAGAGCCTCTGCGATAGCATTCCCAGTCAGAGACTGGGAACGAGTTATATAATCCTTAATCTAAAAAGTCTAAATGTTCGCCAGGAATTTTAGATAAATCTGCTGGTGTGCCTTGGACTTTTAACCGTCCTTGTTCTAAAAATACAATCCAATCTGCACACTGGATTACCTTGGGACGGTGACTAATTAAAATAGTGGTTTTACCCTGACGATATTCTAAAAGCCTCTTGAGTATTTGGGCTTCACTCACTGGGTCAAGTGCGCCCGTAGACTCATCTAAAATCAACAGAGGTGGGTTAGTAACTATGGCTCTAGCGATCGCTAATCTTTGTTTTTGTCCTCCCGAAAGATTAGCTCCAAATTCTCCTAAAACAGTTTGATATTTATCAGGTAATTCACTAATAAATTCATCTGTTCCAGTAATTTGACAAGCTTTAACAATTTCCTCAAAACTGATGTGAGGATAGCTAAAATGGAAATTGTCAATAATAGAACGACTCCAAAAATGTGGTTCTTGAGGAATTAAAATTACCTGTTGTCGGAGACATTCCAAAGATATATCCTGTTGATTATAAAGTCCATAACGAATATTTCCTGACTGTGATTGATATAAACCAGTCATTAATTTTGATAGGGTACTTTTACCACAACCAGATTTACCAATTAAAGCAATGACCTGACCACCAGGAATAGTTACAGAAAAATCTTGCAATAAATCAACTCTACCCGTGTGGTGAAAATTTATTTCTGTGCAAGTAATCTCTGCATTAGCAGGAATTTCTACCCACTGTTTTTTTAGATCATTTTCATCTTCTGGAGTTGCATCAATAACTTCTGTTAGCCGTTGAATAACTATTTGCGAAGTAATAAATTCATCTACTAAGCCAATGACAGAACTTAAAAAGCCGAGAAGATTACTACTCATGCCGTTATAAGCCATCAATTGTCCAATTGTTAAAGTCCGATTAATTACTAAATAACTACCAATCCAGAGAATACCAATATTAATAAATGTCGAAAGAATACTTGTAACTGTACTGCTATAAAGTCCTAGCTGCATAGTAGTCCAGGACAAGTTAGCCAAACGACCAAAATTTCCTTGATATTCTTCCCAGGCTTGGGGTGTAGCTTGGGTAGTTTTTAAGACTTGTACTCCTCGAAATGTTTCGACCAAAAAGCCTTGATTTTCTGTCCCAGAAACAATCATATTGCGGGTTTTCTGTCGCAGTGCTGGTAAAAAAAGCAAGTTAACACCCGTAATTATGATAAATGCAACTATAGAAGCTAGAGTTAACTCCCAAGTATAAAAGAGCATAAAACCCAAGGAGACAACAGCAATAAAAAATTGACTGGGTAATCCCAAAACAATCTGAGAAACTAAATTATTGATAGCATGAACATCTGCAATGCGGCTGACAACTTCCCCGCTACGTCGTCCTTCAAAATAAGATAGGGGTAAGTGTAAGAGTTTGCGCCCATATTCTAGGATTAATCCTAATTGCAATCTTTGTCCGAAATGACCAATTAGGTGGGATTGGACGAAACTAATGGCGCTTTTAATTAAGTTCATGGCGATAACGCCAATAGCGACGGTAGTTAATAGTTGGGTATCTCCACGCACTAGAACATCATCCGTAAGTAGCTGCATCATGAAGGGAGATGCCAGGGAAAGTAGTCCAATAGCGATATTTAGGGAAATGGCTTGGGCTATAATAAAGCGATAGGGATAAATCCGTTGCAGATAACGACCAAAACCAGCAATTTTATCTGATTCTTGTTGATAAAAGCGGCTTTCATCTGGAAGCAGCAGCAACATCACCCCATTATTCCAACCTGTAATTAATTCTTGGTGAGTCAAGTAACGAATACCAACGCTGGGATCGCCAATGACATATTTATTACCCTTCTGCCCATATAATACTACCCAGTGGTAGCCTTTCCAGTGAATAATCGCAGGGAGAGGGGTTTGATCTAATTGATTGATGAGTTGAGGAGAGGCTTTAACTTGTCTAGTATGGAATCCCAGGGCTTCTGCACCCCGTCGTAATCCTAACAAAGTAGTTCCTCTCGCCCCAGTACCAACAGCTTCGCGCACTCGATTGAGGGTAAATGTGCGTCCGTAGTGTTGGGAAATTGTGGCTAAAGCGGCTGCACCACAATCTTCTTCACTGTGTTGAAGGACTATTTTGTATTTCATTTTCTGGCGTGATTTTTGAGGAGAAAATATAGTCAAATAAATTGACTGTATTGAATATTGAAGGAGAATTTACACAGAGAGATTAGTTAACTTGAGATTGAGGTGAATAATTTAGGATCACTATAGGAAGGTTTTGAATTTATTAAAAAACCCTGATTCAGATCCCTGACTTCTTGAAATCTGATTAGTTTAATCTATCTAAATACTCGATAAAGATCAAGATCATAGGGATTACCAGGAGTGTAGTTATTGTCTTGAAATTCATATATTTGCCCATCACGCAAATCCATAGTTCTAAACTCCTTAAACTGATTTCGACCATCAGTATCAAATCTAATTATTCCTTTGGGAGCAGTATATATCCATGCTTCATTAGGTCGAATTGTGTATAGATTACCATCCAAATTATGAGTTATGGTGTATCTTGTTTTGTTTCTAATGGTAAACACCTCATAACCACCAGAAATTATTTCCGCAGCTTGTTCGTCAATTTCTTGAACCAAACCAAAATTCTGCAAGATACTTTGGTTGTTTAACAGGGCTTTTTCTGCTGTGATAGCCATTTGATTTTCTCCTAAAAGTTGGTGTTTAGGAAATACGCGCAATATTTACAACCTTGATGTCATAGAATAGAAAACTACCAGCCCCCACATAGTAGTCGTTCTTGCAAAGTGGACATAAAGGTAAAAAGCAAAGGTTTTATTTTGAGGGGATATTATTCACTCCTCTATTTTCAGTATATGAGGAAAAGAATATTTTTCAAGATGAATTAGACAATTTTTATTTTTCTTTTGTTTTTCGATTTATTGTGATAGATTCTGAATTGTTCTATCGTGATTAGCTGATTTTTGATGAAAAAACTGTTTTAAAAAATACCGTTTTTGATATTTTCCTTGAGTTTTAATCTAAAATATCCGGTATAAATGCAATATCTCTTATTTATGCTTCAGTTTTTTCACGACCATTTCTTTCACGTTTGAGACTTTCTTCTAAAGCCTCGATTTGTTCCCGACGGGCTTCTAATTCTAAACTACGACGGGCTAAATCAAGATTTAGCAAGGTTAAACTTTGCTGCCAATTCTCTATTTTTACCGCTTCTTGTTTGAGAAATTCAGGAGTAATTCCCGTAGAAATATAGATTTGTACTAGATTAATTACCCAATCAGTAGCATCTTCAATTGTTTCAATTTCACCTGTAGGAGATAGTTTACTAAGACTAATAAGTTATTACTTGTAGCATGACCTTTGCCTCAAAGAATTAAACTTTCTTCCGAAATTGTTAACCAAAAGTTCTGTGATTCTTGTCGTGCTAATAAACGTAATTGATATTGATATAAAAAATCATTTTTATGTACTCGTGCAAGATATAACATAATTTTTAGGTAATAGGTAATAGGTAATCTTCTCAATCACCAATTACCCATTATACTTGTACTAAACTCAGGAAGCGATATCTACGATAATGTCTCCAGACGTATGCGTAAAATTTCTGCTTGTTTTTGTGCTTCTACTAAAGTCTCTCTTGTAGTCTGAACTACATCTGCGGGGGCTTTATCCACAAATTTAGAATTGCTTAATCTCGCACTTAAAGATTCCACTTCTGCTTCGGCTTTTTGTAAGCTTTTCTCCAGTTTCGCACGAACGACTTCAATATCTACAACTCCTTTTAAGGGAATTACTACCTGTACAGTCCCGATAAGACCAGCAATAGAATTTTCTTTTTCCTGGAGTACGGTTGGTGGTAATTCTGGTTCAATTGGTGTTTCACTGGGTGGAAAGTATTTTGCAAATAACTCTTCTCTTGCTTCAGATTTGAGTAAATAGCGGATAATAAACCAACCTACATAACCCAAACCAACTATTTCAAAGCTGGTTCCAAAGAAGGGAATATCTAACGCAGTATTTCCCACAAATATAGCTACTTTTAAGCTAATAAGGGCAACAACTATTAAAGCAATGATCTTGATTCCACCCCAATATTTATTATCTTCAGTTTTTGCAATCTCTTCGGGAATCACAACAGGATTAACAGCAACAATTGTTAAAGTTTCCACTTTGGCTAAATCTTGAATATAAGTCTGTCCCGCAGTGAGAATAAATCTTTCACTTGCGCTTTCACTTTGCAAATTTGCAGTAATTTTTACCCCTGGTTTAATATCTGCTTCTGCCCGTAAATTGCGAATTGTGCGAATTGTGCCAATCAATAAATCAAACTGTGTTTCCAAAGCTGAATCAATCAGATTATCATCGGCTTCAGGATATGCTTGTAAAGGTAAAAGTTCAGGATTTTCTGCGGGTTGTTGAGTGAGAGTTTGCCAAATTTCCTCAGTAATATGGGGCATAAAGGGATGGAGTAATTTTAAAATCCCTTCTAAAATGTAGGCGATAATTTGTTGGGCAACTTTGCGAGATGTGGGTTCTGCATCTTTCTGTAATCTGGATTTAACTAATTCAATATACCAATCACAGAAATCACCCCAAATAAATTCATAAAGTCCTTTTGCTGCTTCCCCTAAACCATAATTATCAATGTCATGATTTGTTTGTTTAACAACTTGGTTGAAACGGGAAACAATCCATCTATCACTTAATTCTGTGGGAATTGGTTGACCTAATTGGGCTGGAGTTTGTCCATCCAAATTCATCATCACAAATCGGGCAGCATTCCACAACTTATTGGCAAAATTGCGAGAAGCTTCAACAGAAATAGATTCATCTTTTTTGCGGTCATATTCTAAGCGAATATCTTGACCTGCACCGGCAACTTCCTTAATTAAGGTATAGCGTAAAGCATCAGTTCCATATTTGGCAATCAACAATAAAGGATCAATTCCATTATTTGCCGATTTCGACATTTTCTTATTATTTTCATCTCTGACCAAACCATGAATGTACACAGTTTTAAACGGCATTTTTCCGGTAAAATGTGTTCCCATCATTGTCATTCTGGCTACCCAGAAAAAGATAATATCAAAACCAGTAACGAGGGTAGCAGTAGGGTAATATGTGGCTAAATCTTCGGTTTCTTCCGGCCAACCTAAAGTAGAAAATGGCCACAGTCCCGAAGAAAACCAAGTATCTAAAACATCGGGGTCTTGAACTAATTTCACATCTTCCCCAAATTGCACTTTGGCTTTTTGTAGCGCTTCTGCTTCATTGCGGGCGACAAAATAAGGTGTGGAATCGGTAATTTCTCCTTCAGTTTCGCTGACAGCATACCAAGCGGGGATTTGATGCCCCCACCACAACTGGCGAGAAATACACCAATCACGTAGATTTACTAACCAATCACGATAAACTTTATGCCAACGTTGGGGGACAATTTCGGGGGAATCTTGGTTATCGAGGAAATCTAAAGTTTTATCAGCCAGGGGGCGGATTTTGACAAACCATTGGGTAGAAAGCAGAGGTTCAACAGGGACTTTTCCGCGATCGCTATAAGGTACTGTATGTTTATATTCCTCAACCTTAACTAAAACGCCCTCAGCATCTAAACGGGCTACTACATTTTTCCGCGCCACAAAGCGGTCTTGACCTTGAAAATCACCGGCATTTTCATTTAATGTGCCGTCCTTATTCATAATATTAATGAACGGCAAATCATGACGTTTACCCATTTCAAAATCATTGGGGTCATGGGCTGGAGTCACTTTTACGCAACCTGTGCCAAAAGTCGCGTCCACCAATTCATCACCAATAATCGGGATTTCCCGGTTCATAATTGGTAAAGTCAGAGTTTTGCCAATCAGGTGTTTATATCTGTCGTCAGTGGGATTAACCGCCACACCTGTATCACCTAACATAGTTTCGGGGCGAGTTGTCGCCACTTCCAGAAAGCCAGAACCGTCGCTGAGGGGATAACGGAAATACCACAGATTCCCATTTACCTCTTTGGGTTCGACTTCCAAATCAGACACCGCTGAACCAGAAGCGGGACACCAATTGACTAAATAGTTACTACGATGAATTAATCCTTCTTCATGGAGGCGAATAAATGCTTCTAAAACTGCTTTTGATAAACCTTCATCTAAAGTAAAGCGTTCCCGTGACCAGTCCACGGACACGCCTAAGCGTTTTAACTGATTAATAATTGTGCCGCCGGATTCCGCTTTCCATTGCCAAGCCCGTTCTAGGAACTTTTCCCGCCCTAAATCATCACGGGTTTTGCCCTCGGCTTTGAGTTGTTTTTCTAAAATTGTTTGGACTGCAATGCTGGCGTGGTCAGTTCCCGGTAGCCACAGGGTATTCCGTCCTTTCATGCGGTGGTAGCGGACAAGGGTGTCAATGATAGCCCCTTCAAAGGCGTGACCCATGTGCAAACTACCTGTCACGTTAGGTGGAGGGATAACAACGCAGTAGGGTTCGCCCTTGTGGTTGGGGTCGGCTTTGTAAACTTGGTTGTCTTCCCAGAATTTTTGCCATTTGGCTTCTGTGGAGAACGCTTCGTAAAGACTAGGGAGATTAGGAATAGTTACAGTCATGCTGGGAATGGTAAGTTTGTAAGGATTCTACTAAATTTTGCCACAGGGTTGAGAAACGTTTACATCTTGTGCTGAAATAGCCGTTACGGCTTATACCGTCAAAAAAAATTTCAGCTTGAAATTAGGGAGAAATCACCTTTAATTATGCCCAGCGATACTAGCAATTTGGATGGGAGAGATTACCACTGAAATAATTAGGGATTTAAAACTGTATTTTTTTCTTTAAGATTTGATAAAACATTCTCTTAACAATACTTTGTCCATTTTCTGCTTTGTTGGGTGAAGCGACAGCGCAACCCAAGGCTCATGTTGGGTTTCATGTTTCAACCCAACCTACAAATCAGGGCTTTTTCCAATTTGGACAAGGTATTGCATAAGTAACCTATTCATTAGAGAATAAATTGCCAACAATTAGTATTAGTCTGACAAGACATACAATAAATTCTGGAAATCAACCTGCTTTTTTGTTATCAATGTGGATAATATAAAAAAGCATGACACGGATACGGAAAGTAGATGTTAGCAAAAGGGAAAATATGAGAATTTTAGTGACGGGCGGTGCTGGTTTTATTGGTTCTCATCTAATTGACCGACTCATGAATGATGGTCATGAAGTCATCTGCCTGGATAATTTCTATACAGGAAAGAAACACAATCTCCTCAAATGGTTAGATCATCATAATTTTGAACTGATCCGTCACGATATCACCGAACCAATTCGGTTAGAAGTGGATCAAGTTTATCATCTGGCTTGTCCGGCTTCTCCAGTGCATTATCAGTATAACCCAATTAAAACAGTTAAAACTAACGTTATTGGCACACTCAATATGTTGGGGTTAGCTAAACGAGTTAAAGCCAGATTTTTATTAGCTTCCACCAGTGAAGTCTACGGAGATCCAGAAGTTCATCCCCAAACTGAAGATTATCGAGGCAGCGTCAATCCCATTGGCATTCGCTCATGTTATGACGAAGGCAAGAGAATGGCCGAAACCTTAGCATTTGACTATTACAGAGAAAATAAAGTCGAGATTCGCGTCGCCAGAATATTCAATACTTATGGACCGAGAATGCTGGAAAATGATGGTCGCGTAGTCAGCAATTTTGTCGCGCAAGCATTACGAGGTGTGCCTTTAACTGTTTATGGTGAAGGTCAACAAACCCGGAGTTTTTGTTATGTTTCCGACTTGGTAAATGGACTAATGCGATTAATGAATGGTGAACATACTGGCCCCATAAATTTGGGTAATCCTGATGAGTACACTATCTTAGAACTGGCGCAGGCTGTGCAAAACTTGATTAACCCAGATGCACAAATTAAATTTGAACCCCTACCTGCTGATGATCCCCGTCGTCGTCGTCCCGATATTACTAAGGCACAAACTTTGTTAGATTGGGAACCTACTATTCCTCTGCAAGACGGTTTAAAATTAATGATCGAAGATTTCCGTCAACGTTTTCAAAAGTAGTGGTTTAGTAATTCACAACTAACAACTGTACGGGCGAAGCATTTGGAGAACTATTTTTGGCAATGACCGATAATTTATCTTCCTAATGCTTCACCCCTACTAACAACTGACAACTGTACGGGCGAAGCATTTGGAGAACTATTTTTGGCAATGACCGATAATTTATCTTCCAAATGCTTCGCCCCTACTAACAACTAACAACTGTACGGGCGAAGCATTTGGAGAACTATTTTTGGCAATGACCGATAATTTATCTTCCAAATGCTTCGCCCCTACTAACAACTAACAACTGTACGGGCGAAGCATTTGGAGAACTATTTTTGGCAATGACCGATAATTTATCTTCCAAATGCTTCGCCCCTACTGACAACTATAAAAAACGGGGTTTTAAAAATGCGTGTTTGCGTAATTGGTACTGGTTATGTTGGTTTAGTAACAGGTGCTTGTTTGGCTCATATTGGCCATGATGTAATTTGCATAGATAATAACGAAGAAAAAGTAAAATTAATGAAGTCTGGGCAGTCGCCGATTTTCGAGCCAGGACTATCGGAAATTATGCAGTCTGCCATTAGTAGTGGCAATATTCAATTTTCTAGTGATCTCGCGGCTGGTGTTAATCATGGAGAAATCCTGTTTATTGCCGTGGGAACTCCTCCTTTACCCAATGGTGAAAGTGATACCCGATATGTAGAAGCTGTGGCTCGTGGCATTGGCGAAAATCTTCAAGGTGGCTATAAGGTAATTGTCAACAAATCTACTGTCCCCATTGGTTCTGGTGACTGGGTAAGAATGATTGTTTTAGACGGGATTGCTGAACGTCAAAAAACATTGCTGGTATCTGGTGATACAGCTAGTGATGATAAATTATCGAAGATTGCTAATGATTTTGATGTCGTCAGTAATCCAGAGTTTCTCCGGGAAGGTTCAGCAGTTCATGATACATTTAACCCTGATCGGATTGTCTTAGGTGGCAATAGTCAACAAGCCACTGGCATGATGAAAGAACTATATGCGCCAATTGTCGAACGCAAATTTGCGGCTGATAAATCTTTGCCTCCTGTTCCAGTTTTGGTAACAGATTTAAGTTCGGCAGAAATGATTAAATATGCCGCTAATGCCTTTTTAGCCACCAAGATTAGTTTTATTAATGAAGTTGCTAATATATGCGATCGCGTGGGTGCGGATGTTACCCAAGTAGCAAAAGGCATCGGTTTAGATTCCCGTATTGGTAGCAAGTTCTTACAAGCTGGCATTGGTTGGGGTGGTTCATGTTTTCCCAAAGATGTTTCTGCCCTCATTCACACCGCTGATGATTATGGCTATGAAGCCCAACTCATGAAAGCCGCTGTCAGTGTTAACGAACGTCAACGCCTAATCGCCCTAGAAAAACTCCAACAGGCTTTAAAAATCCTCAAAGGTAAAACTGTGGGACTACTCGGTTTAACCTTCAAACCAGATACAGACGATTTACGGGACGCACCGGCACTAATCTTGATTGAACAACTCAACCGATTGGGAGCTAAAGTCAAGGCTTATGACCCCATTATTTCCCAAACAGGAATGCGTCATGGTCTTTCCGGTGTATTAGTAGAAACCGATGCGGAAAGACTAGCAGATGGCTGTGATGCTTTGGTACTTGTCACCGAATGGCAACAGTTCAGCACTTTGGACTATGGGAAAATGGCAAAATTAATGAACCATGCTGTCATGATTGATGGTCGTAATTTCCTTAACCCCCAAGCAATGGTAAAAGCTGGATTCCAATACGTGGGCGTGGGAAGGTAGGGGAGGTTGGGGAGGTTGGGGAGGTTGGGGAGGTTGGGGAGGTTGGGGAGGTTGGGGAGGTTGGGGAGGTTGGGGAGGTTGGGGTTTAGCAATGCTAAACCCCTACAAATCTAGGTTTTTCGTGATTTTACAAAAGTCCATGTCCCAACCGTTTTGAGTATATATAAATCCAGTCACCTTGGACTATTGCTGTCCAATCTCCAGGAAAAGGATCTGTTCGGGAACGATTGGGGGCTGTGATTAAGGCTGTGATTTTTTCAATGTGTTCAAAATTAGGGGCATCAGGAAGTATTTCTTGAAGTAGCTGACGCATGACCCGACGTTGTAAAGCTAGGGGTACTTTTTTTAATAAACAGCGGTTTACCTTTAAATTACCTTTCTCGCCCTGTACTGAGGCTTCTAGCCGCAACTGATGGGCTGTTTGTTCCAAATACTCTACCTCTGCTTGTAAAAGTTCGGCTGTTTGCGCTAAATTTGCTTCTACTTGGGGATTGAAATTCGCTTTTAAATAGGGGATTAATTCTTGACGAATGCGGTTTCGCGCATATTGTAAATTTTGATTGGTGGAATCTTCCCAAATTGGCAAATTAAACTCTTGACAAAATTGCTCTGTTTGGGAACGGTTAACTTCTAATAATGGACGCACTAACATGATATTGTCAGTTAGGGGACGTTGCCAAGTTAAAGCTTGTAAACCATCAGCACCAGTACCACGCATTAAATTGTATAGTAAAGTTTCTGCGCGATCGCTGGCAGTATGTCCGGTAATAATATATTGATAGTTATAACATTGGGCAATTTTTGTTAAAGCCTGATATCGCCAATTTCTGGCTGTGGCTTCACTGTTAACAGGTTGATTAGCTGTTTCTAAATAGAAGGGTGTGTGCCAAGTTTTCGCTAAATTGGCGACATGGTGGGCATTAGCTTGGGAGTCTTCGCGCCAACAATGATCACAATGGGCTATGGCTAGATTCCATCCCCATTTGGGTTGTAGATCTAATAGTAATTTAATTAAGCATAGGGAATCTTGTCCACCCGATACTGCGACTAATAGCTTTTGATTGCGCTCAAATAGATTACGGGCGCGGATAGTCCGATGTATTTGGGCGTGGAGGGGTGTCCATGTCATAATAGATATTTAATCAAGGGGACAAAGAGAAAACCACCAATCACACATAGAACAACGACGAAGAGAACTTTCAAGCCTATACCTAATGTAACTTCCATCGCTAGTAAAGTCAGAAAAACAAAATTGAGAGCAAAGCTGAAGAAAACAATTGGGATAGGGAGGATAACTTGTTTTTGACCAGCTTTAATTTTTTGGATTAACCGCAAAATTTTTTGTGTATTTTGTGGTCTATTTTTTGGATCATGCTCCATTAAATAATCAATTAAATCTTTAAATTCTTCAGAAATTTCTGGGGCTTTATCTTGCCATAATAACTTTCCGGTTTGTCTATCTCTTTGAAAGTTATCGTATCCAGGATAAGTTCCTGTGAGTAAGTGCAGAAATGTCCGCCCTAATGAGAAAAAATCAGATGTATAATCTACCTCTTTACCAGCTTCTTGCTCTGGTGAACAATAGCCTAATGATCCCACCATTGTAGCCGGAATAGTTTGCTTTTGAATTTTTTGGATAAATTCTTTAACAATACCAAAATCAATTAATACTAATTGACCATCAGGTTTTAACATTATGTTATTTGGCTTAATATCCCGATGTAAATAATTCTGACTATGAACATGAGATAGGATCAGGGTCAATTGTTCTAGCCATTCGATAGCTTGTTGGCTATTAGGAATTTTGTAATTTTGTTCCAACCATTTACCCAAATCCTGTCCAGCAATTTTCTCCATGACTAAACCATGTAAAGCTTCCGGGGTGTGAGGACATTTAAATTTAATGTAAGCATCCACTTCTACGCGGGGAATTCCCGGATTATTTAATTGTTGTAATACATTAAACTCTTGTTTAAAAAGTCCCAAGACTTTATCACTTGATTGGGTTAAAATTTTAATGACTTTATGATCATTCATGAACGTATCTTCTACTTCAAAAGTCTTACCAAAACCACCATCTCCTAATTCTTGCAGAACATGATAACGATTATGGATAATATCTCCAGGTTCAATCATAGCTTTCTCTCTTTTGGGTTAATCAACTACTTATTTATTTTAGAATTCTTGATCATTTGTTGACAATCTAATTTTGTCAAATCATAGTTCATTGGGACAAATATTGCCCCAGATATGGCACATTTAGTAGGGATAACACGAACTATTTGAGAAGTGTTTTCTATCATATCTCCATCATTATCAAAAGAGATAGTTCCTGAAGCTCCTCCTGTTACCTGTTTTATATTGTTTAATTGCTGCTGTATAGCCAATCTTTGGTTTGGCAAACTATCAGATATAGATACTTTTTCTAGAGCTTTTGTCAAAACCAAAGTAGCATCATAAGATATTCCGGTTTGAACACCTATGTTAGCAGTTCCCCAAAGTTGTTTAGCTCTTTGAATCATCTCTTTATTAGGACTAGATAAAGGATGCCAAGGAACGACTATTAAAAGTTTTTTGACATTCTGTTTATAGAGTATAGTCTCATCATATAGAGTCGAGTATCCTGCCATTGGCAGTTGATCTTCATTGACATCTATCAGGTTTAAAGTATTTTTAAAACTATAATGATTAACTTTACCATCAGGAATGAGAATCAGTGCTTTTGCCCCTTGCTGCTTAACTTCATTTAAGATTTTACGGGGCATAAATTTAGATATAGATATATCTTGTTCAATTATCTTACTTGCACCTAATTGGTTACGAAATTCTTCAAAAGCAGATTGACTAAAAGTGCTGTTTGGATTGTAAAAAACAGCTACTTTTTCTTTAATAGCTAATTGTGATAATTGCAATTGCTCAATTAATTTAGGAATCTGAAGTTTCACGCTGGGGATAGTCCGAAATAAGAAGTTTGGTAAAACTTTCTTACCGGAAAAAAGACTTTTTCTAGCAGCCGTAGCAGGAGCAATAACAACAACTTTGTTCTTTTGATAAACAGGTAAAGCTGCTTTAGTTACTTCAGATGTATAATGTCCAATGACTGCGATTACATCATTTTTAGAAAGCAGATGTTCAGCTAATTTATCAACTGTATCAGGTTTATTTTCATCGTTAACAACCAGAATTTTTAAACCTGGATTTTTAGGATCTTTGTTGAAATCTTCTTGAAATTGTGCTGCACCTCTTAACAAGGCTTCTGCTATACCTCTAGCATCCTGATTAATAGGAATAACAATAGCAATAGTGTAACTTTTTTTGCCTTGTTGCATCAATTTGGCATTGTTGAGGTAGATTAAAATTTCTGGATTATTTTGATTATTAAGTCTCTGTTCAGTAAAAAAATCAACAGCTTTTTTAAAGTTACCTTGTTGAAACAATGGAAATTTATTTTTTGTAAAGAGACTTTCTTCTCCACAAGATAAATTGTCATTTAACTCAAAATCTTTACACCAATTTTGAGAAAAAATATTTATCAATAATTGCGGATTAAAAATCAAATATATCCAGGAAGAAAAACTAAGTATCAAGATTATTAAAAATAACCATTTAGCCAAAATTGGATATTTACGGATTTTTCTGGAAAAATTTGTCATTTTAGTCATCTTTTTCAGGGAAACGTCTTTTAATATATTTAATAAGTAAAGGATGCACAATACAAAAAGTTGGTAATCTTTGGCTATCATCCCTTGCAATTAACCCATCTGTACATAATTTATCTATGGCTTGACCAATTTTTGCTTGAGAAATAGAGGGAAATAATTGATAAATTTCAGGAAGTGACATTGGTTCTGTTTCATAAACTAATTTTCGCACAATATTGAGTTCTATATTTGATAAACCAGAAATATGTTTATCAAATAAATCAGTTATGACATCATGAATAAAAAATGTTCCTTTGAGAAAGTCATCAATTTCACCATTATAATTATTTTGAATATGTTGAGCAGCAAATTCTAAAGCTGATGGATGTCCTTGATATTGTTTAATAAGTCTTTCTCGTCCCTTTTCTGACAATTTAAAATTCTTCAATATGTATTGAGAATCTTGATTATTTAAACCAGTTAATGTTAATCTTCTAACTCTGGATTTATCCGCAATATCCATTTGTTGATGTGTTTGTAAACTGACAAATACTACGCAACTTTGATGTTCTAATGTTGCAACGGATTCTAAAAATTTGCCATAGTTAGAATAGTTTATTTTTTGCTGATCTTCTGATATTTCATCAGTTGCCATTAGTTTTTCCCAATTATCAAAAATCAGTAAGCACCGATGTTGATTTAAGAAAGAAATTAGGCTAAGAATTCTCTGAGATATATTTTTTTTATGGGGATTTTTTTCTAAATTATTAGCTAGAAAATATGATTCTATATGAGTTAAAAAATCTTCTAAAAAAGGGGAATATTCAAGCTTCTTCCAGATAATATAATCAAATTTATCTTTAACTTTATCCACAAACTTTCTTAATAGTGGTGTTTTCCCAATCCCACCCATACCAAAAACCCCCACCAAAGGACAGTGTTCTTTAACTATCCATGTTTCTAACTTAGATAATTCTTCTACACGGCCATAGAAATCTTTAGGAACTGGTGCTTCCCGTAAATCTATCCGTAATAAATTGTTTTCTGTGTCTTCCTCAGTACCAGGATGTTCTAAAAGTCGTGGGAGAGTTAAGAAGCAATTCTTTTTGCTAACTTTTCTATCTGTAACTTCACTGAGTCGTTTAAATAGATCAGGACCCGTATTATTTTTGATAGTGTCAACAGCATAACCGAGATTATCCATATTGGCATAGGCGATATTTTGCAAAGAATATTCTAAAATCGCTTCTTGACAAGCATTTAAATGAAAATCTATGCCTTTTTCACGCTTTACCCAATCCTTTAATCCTCTAATTATCTGTTTTGTATCCATGGTCTAGTTCTCTCCTGATATCCTGTTCTGGATTGTATCTTAATTTGCCATAACTTTATTAGTTTTATTAGTCTTTATTAGCTAAATACTGATTAGTTAATTGTATTTACAGTTACATCTAATATTGAGATACTTGATTGTGTAAGGACAAAAAAGAGGTTGTTATGGCTTATCAAGATAATTCAGTAATTTCACTAGCAGAAGTTGCTAACGTCAACAGACAGTATAATATTTTGCAGGTAATATCAATACAATCACTGCAAGGGCAAAATATTTGGTTTACACAGAGTCATCAAGGAGATGAGGATGATCCTATAGTTCCTCCTAATTAATTGAGCGAATATTATTTGTCTGGAGAATTAATAATTCTCATCGCTTCCAACTTACAAATTTCTAATTCTGGTAATTTACAATGGGCTTTTTTAAGTTCTTGATCATGGGTATAAAATTCTATAAAATTTCGCCATGATTCTCTAGAAGCTTGCCGATTTCCTTGTGCTGCTTGGACTTGTGCCAATAAGCAATAAGCTGGGGCATAATTGTTTTCTAATTCCAGACAAATAAGTAAATGTTGGTGTGCTTGTTCATAAGAATTTTGCTGAAAATATGCCCAAGCAAGATTTTTGTGTAATGAAACTTTAACTGTGTCATCTTTCACTTTTGACAGAATTGGTTCAATAATTTTCACAGCATCTGCACTATTTCCTTGGAGAATTTGCAACCGAGCTAAATTATTAATAGCAGCATCAGCAGCGCGGTTTTGATATTTAATTGCAATCTGATAATGATGACAAGCATCATCTAAATTATCTAACTTTTCGTAAGTTGCCCCTAGATTATAGTGAGCAGAACCATGATTTTTATTTAATTCCACTGCTAATTCTAGATAAGATGCAGCAATTATAAAATCATTACTCAGGTAGCTTTCATGTCCTAATTGATTTAGAGATTTAGCAATTTCTTTTTTTTCTTTTTCACTGAAATTCATGCGTCTTAGCACCTTTTTTAATTCTTCTGGAACGGGTTTATGAACTGATAGTAAATACAAGATAGATTTAGTAATATCTTCATGATCTTCATCTTCTGTTTTTGCTAGTTCTTTTGTCCATTTAGATTGACTATCAGTTAATAACTCTGGTTTATATTTAGCAAACAATCCAACCAAGTCTGAGCGTTTGTAACGACGATTATCAGCAGGTTCATTATTCAGTCCAAATTCGTAACATATTCTTTCCACATACTTTCTCACGGATGCTTCTGTAATGTTCATCGCTTCGGCTATATCCATATCTGTATGGCCTGAAAGTATTTTCTGCAATACGTTTTTGCGGTTTTCTGTGAGGTTATAGAATACGCGTTCAAACTCTTGTTGATTCATTCTTGATTTTAATTGCATCAGTTATATATTCACGATTGTGACTATTTTACAGTAATTTAACATCAATTATGCTCTGTGATTATTATCACTTAGGCAAAGGTGATAGTTAAGTACGTGATCTGAAAATTTAAATCTCTGTTATGGGGTTGACACCTGTAAGTAAGTATGTCACAATTTTTTTAGTTTATTAAGTCACTGAACAACAAAATTTGATGTGACATAGCTGGGGGGAAGAAATGCTTTTATAACCAAAGCCAGTTAAATTCTGGACAGACTTTACTGGTATCGCAGCTAAGGTCACTTTTACACAGTCTCTAACTCAAAATAATTTCGTTTTTCAGGTTGAAAATTAAGGTTTACCTACATCATGAATAAACACAAGTGCTTTTTAGTGTTAGCTATATTAGCTACTTTAGTCACGACTCCTGCTCAAGCTGAGGAAGTTTCTACAAAAGCTGCCGATTTGATGCCAAATAGTTCTTTTTTACCTACTAGTAAGGAGTCCAAATCATCTAATTTAGTAGCTCAGAATAACGAGCCTCTGATTGGTTTTACTGGTTCTAAACAGCCTGCAAGTAATTACTTTTATATTGGTGGAAGTGTTGGCATTGCTTCTCCTGGTAACGATGTAAAAGTCAAGGATGTATTTGATCAACTTAACTTTGGTTTGGATTCTACTGCTCAATGGAGCATGACTGGGGGTTATCAGTCGAAAAACTATCGCACTGAACTAGAACTTAATTACAGTTCTTTTGGTGTTAATAAAGGTATTTTAAACTCCGAATCTTTTCCATTAAGTGGCAATATCAGTACAACTTCTGTACTTGTTAATGGCTACTATCATATCCCGACTGGTTCTAAATTTCGTCCTTACCTTGGTGCTGGTATAGGTTTTGGTATCATTAGCGGCAAGATTAAGGATCAGGGAATAGAAACTGATCTTGGTACTGGTTCATCTTTGGCCTATCAAGGAAAAGTAGGTCTTCAATATGAAATTGCCAAGAAAGGTAATGCCTTAAAGAAAAGGGGGAAAATGAACTTACAAAAACCAACCGTAAGAATGTAAACCCTTACCCAAAAGATTCACACCAAGATAACAAATCCAAACCACAACAAAACCAGCAGCAGCTAAAATTGCAGGTTTTCTACCTTGCCAACCGCGAGTTATTCTAGAATGCAGATAAGCGGCAAAAACTAACCAAGTAATTAACGCCCAAGTTTCCTTAGGGTCCCAACTCCAGTAAGAACCCCAGGCTTCATTAGCCCAAACACCACCGGCAATAATCCCAATTGTGAGGAGAGGAAATCCCAAACCAATGATGCGATAGCTGATATTATCGAGGGTTTCAGCCAAGTTGAGGCGTTGAGGTGAAAGAATTTCAGTGGTTTGAATAGGAGTGGTTGTGACTAAATCCAAAACCGCAGTTCCAGTTCCGTTGTTATTACTTTCAACGAGAGAAAAGCCATTAGTTTCCGCAGCGGGTGTAGATGTAACTAACTCACCAGCTTTAAGTAGTTTATAGCCATTACTCCGATAACCGCCATTACCAAAGGAACTACCTTGTAATTGGATATTTTGGCCGCGAGTAACAATTAAAAATGCGATCGCTAACAATGCACCCACCATCAAAGCGGAATAACTCAACATCATGACACTGACGTGCATCATCAACCAATTAGATTTCAAAGCCGGAACTAAAGGCTCTGATACCTGCATATTTGATGGTAAAGTTAGAGTAGCAAAAGCAGCAATGCACATCGCCACAGGTGCAGTCACAACTCCCACCAAACGGCTACGACTACTATTTTCGGCAATTAAATGGACAGCGGTAATTCCCCAAGTGAGGAAAAATAAAGATTCGTAGAGATTACTCAGGGGAAAATAACCCGCTTCGATCCATCTTGCCCCTAATAAAGTCGCCATACACAAATTAGCGATCGCCATACCGGCTGTTCCCAAAGCCGCTGTCACCGATAAACTCGGAAAAGCCGCCCCCACCCAATAAACCAACATCGTACAGAATAAGACAGCAAAAGAGGCATTATCTAGCCAGTTCTGGAGTACAACCAGATTCATAAACACTTCTCTCCAAATTCCGATTTCCTTGATCCTAACTGGTTTTGGAGATTAGTCATTGGCAAGATTAACCTTCATAATTCATAGCGCCCAGATATTTAGTTAAATATCCAGATGTGTAGGGGTTTAGCAGGTGTGTAGGGGTTGCTTTAGGTCAGCCAAAAGAAAAAATATCAGTAGAAATGGTTTTTAGAAGTCTAAGTAGGTTAACATTGTAAATCGTCGTTATGGCACTAGGCAAGAGGCAATACTTCGACTTCGCTCAGTAACCAGAGGCAAGAGTGAAGAGGGTTTGAGCGATTTTACTTTTCTTTACACAGATTGGTTTTATTGTGTTCACTTACTTATATTATGTAGCTAAATCCGTAGAAAGGGGTGAGAATCCCGATATCGTCACCTATTTAGTCCAACGAGCAAAATTATTTGGTTTAGTCAAAGCTATCAGGAAACGACATCGAGAAACACAACAAATCAGAGAACAAATTTGGGGGGCTGTACCGTTAATTTGACACCAATGAAGCTCTTGCTTTACCCCTACATAATTTATTGATTTTTTTGCTACTAAAATATCCTTACTGCCAAAGGTAGATAAGTAGAAACAAAACAATCCAGATAACATCAACAAAGTGCCAAAACAAAGAAGTGGCATTTATCCCAAAATGGCCATTATCAAAGTTACCAGGAATGAAAGAACGCAACAAGACAATTAACTGTAACAGAATACCCGTAAAAACGTGCAAACCGTGAAAACCAGTTAATAGATAAAACATTCCTCCGAAAGTACCAGAAGTAAAGCCAAATTCAAGTTGACTCCATTCCACCGCTTGGCCATAGAGGAAATAACCACCCATAGCCATTGTTAAAAATAACAACAGCCGATAAGTCCTTAAATCATGTCTTTCCAGAGCTTTTTCTGCAAAATAAATCACAAAACTACTAGCAACTAAAACCACAGTATTAATGCTAGGTTCTTTTATTTCCAAACCAGAAACACCAGCCGGCAACCAATTAACAGCAGAAGTTTTGTAGATAATATAGCCAGCAAAGAAACTCAAGAAAATGACACTTTCCGATAACAGAAAAACAATAAAACCAAACATTTTATTGCCTTCTTCATCATGTTCGTGTTCATGACTGTGGTGAGACTGTAACTCTTCTGAAGAAATAGAACTATCCATGATTTTAATGAAGAAATAGGAGATTAGAAAAATAAGAAAATAGGGAATGGTTTACAGAAAAATTTATTTCGCGCAAAGGTACAAAGGAGCAAAGGCGCAAAGATAGATAAAAATCTCTGTAATCCCTAAATTCTCAAATTACTCATGTTCAGAAGATGCCATTAATTCGGATTTACCATAACCATAAGGTTCGCAAGTGACAATCGGAATTTCCTCAAAATTCTCAACAGGAGGAGGAGAAGAAACAGTCCATTCCAAACCAATTGCTCTCCAAGGATTAGCAGAAGCTTTTTCTCCATCCATCCAAGAAATCAACATATTGAAGATGAAAGGAAGAGTAGACATTCCTAACAGAAAAGAACCCAAACTAGCGACAATATTCCAACCAATTAATTCAGGTGCATAAGAAGCAGCACGGCGTAACATTCCTTGCAAACCTAAAGGGTGCATGGGTAAGAAATTCAAATTTGTGCCGATAAATGCTAACCAAAAATGGATTTTGCCCCAACCTTCGTGGAACATTCTGCCCGTCATTTTGGGAAACCAATGATAGATAGCTGCATACATTCCCATAGTTACAGTTCCATAGAGAACATAATGGAAATGACCAACAACAAAATAGGTATTGTTAACATGAACATCCACTGGAACAGAAGAAAGCATAATTCCTGTAATCCCAGCAAATACAAACATTACCAAACCACCCAAAGCAAATAACATGGGTGTAGTTAAGCGAATTTTCCCACCCCAAATAGTTGCCACCCAAGCAAATACCTTAATCCCTGTGGGAATAGATACAAACATGGTTGTCACCATGAAAAATAACCGTAGCCAACCAGGAGTACCACTCACATACATATGGTGTACCCAAACGATGCCGCTAACTACAGCAATTAACATCGAAGAAATAGCAACGACTTTGTAACCAAATAAAGGTTTGCGGGAATAAACGGGAAAGATTTCCGAGAAAATCCCGAAGATAGGCAAAATGATGACATATACCGCAGGGTGAGAATAGAACCAGAAATAATGCTGGAACATCACCGGATTTCCGCCTTTAGTAGGATCAAAAAAGGCAGTTCCCACTGTAATATCAAGAAGTAGCATGACCGCCCCGGCTGTTAAAGCTGGCAGTCCAAATAATTGGATAATTTGGGCGCTGAATACTGCCCAAACAAAGAGAGGCATTCTAAAGAAACCCATTCCCGGCGCTCGCATTTTCACAATGGTGGTGACAAAATTCACCGCACCCATAATGGAAGAGACACCGGAAATCGCCACCGCTAATAACCACAGAACTTGACCGTTAATCAAGTTTCCCGTGGGGTTTTGGGTACTGACGGGGGGATATGCCCACCAACCAGATTGAGCAGGGCCACCGGGGACAAAGAAGCTGGCCATGAGGAGAATTCCCACCACGGGAACCATCCAAAAAGCGACAGCGTTCAAGCGGGGGAATGCCATATCTCGCGCCCCAATCATCAGGGGAACGAGGTAGTTAGCCATACCAACAAGAGAGGGAAATGTCCACAGAAACAGCATCACTGTTCCGTGCATAGTGAACATTCCGTTGTAGACTGTGCGGTCAATTAAATCAGCTTCAGGGGTAATGAGTTCTCCCCGCAGAATCATGGCGAAGATACCGCCAACAAGAAAGAAGATAAAGGAAGTAACGAGGTATTGGATACCGATAACTTTATGGTCGGTACTAAAGCTGAAGTATGTTCTCCAAGTTTGGGGCGGTTCGTGGTGATGTGATTCACCAGCAACATGAATGGGGATGTTAGTCATTCGATTTTAGATTTTAGATTTTGGATTTTGGATTGCCAATTTTAGATTTTTGATGGCTAAATCTAAAAGCAAAAAGTTGATTAACCGGGAAAATTGACTAATGGTGGTGCAGCAGGTTCAACGGTTTTCCAACCGCTGTCAATGCCGTTTTCTATTTTCAGGGCATATTCAGAAGCCGCTTGGTTAGGGGCTGGGCTGGGTGTTTGACTGGCAGCTTTGCTTAACCACTGCTGATAGTTGCTAAGTGATTCCACAATGACCTTGGCTCGCATGGTGGCAAAGTATGTACCGCTATACTGAGAGTCGGTTAAATCATACGCACCGGGGCGAATGGGAGTAAATTCAAAGTCCAGGTCGTTACCAGGAATAATGTCTTGTTTGAGGCGGAAAGCGGGGATAAAAAAGCCGTGAAGTACGTCTTCCGAATGCAGATTTAGACGAACACGGCGATCGCTCGGTAAATGCAATTCTGTACTGGTAACATTGCTTTGGGGGTAATGAAACACCCAAGCCCACTGTTTAGCGGATACATCAATATGTTCTACATCCTCAGCTACTGCGGCTTCTGAAGCCTCATCTGGCGCAGCTTCAGCAGTTTCCATCTTCATCGGATTATGTAAGTGGATCTGGTGAGATGGTCCCTGGATACCCATTTCTTCGTAAACTTGGTAACTATAACCCGCAATCCACAACACCAACATAATTGGGATTGCTGTCCAAATTACTTCTAAAGTCACATTACCTTCAATGTGAGGCCCATCACCTAAATCTGTAGCTTTTGCCCGATGGAAACAAATAGAATAGAAAAGAGTAGCAGTTACTCCCAGGAAAATTAAAGATCCTAATGTTACCAAAAAGCTAAATAAATCATCAATCAGATGAGATTCAGCAGCCCCTTGGGGAGGAAGCCAAGAATAAGCCTGTTTACCAATCCAAAGACTAGTAAGAGTTACCGCAACTGCCCCAGTAACTATGGTCAAAAAGTTGAGAAAGTGCCGAATTTTCATAATGGTCAGTTGTTAGTTGTCAGTGGTCAGTGGTCAGTGGTCATTTGTTAATGGTCAGTTGTGAATTGTTAGACAAGAATTTTTACACCAATCACCAATCACCAATTACCAATTACCAATTACCAATCACCAATTACCCATTACCTATTACCAAAGATTTGATTGATGTCTTGTCCTGCTCGTAGTAATTTATCGGCTGTATTGTGAACACCAAAATCTGCGGCTAGGTGCGCTCCTAATGTTCCATGAAAATACATCAGCAACATAATAATTACACCGACAACCAGATAAGAAATTTGCACTTCTCTCTCTTCATGTTTGCCGATAACGTAACGTTGCCAACCTCGCCAAAAAGTCATGCCAACCATCATCGCTAATAGTAATACACCACCCACACCGTGCCACATCATTGTGGGCATTGCCAGCATTCCCCAGGGACTTTTGATATCTGCTGGTGGGGCTGCTAATAACATTTCATAAAAACCTGCACCAACTGTGAAAAATGTAATCACAGATGCAGCAAAAATGTTGTACCAACCGACATCAAATAATTGAGAACGTTCAACCTTAATTCCCAAAAAATTGAATAGCCATTTTTCCAAAGGGAAGAACACACCTAAAATATCAAAGATAATGGCAATGATGAATAAACCTAATGTGAGGTGTACCAAATTAGGATGAATCGGAATGGCATAAGGTAAACCATTTGCACCCATTTGGTGACTAATTTGGTCTAATAATTCTGAGTTCATGGCAAGATTCCATCCTTTACCGCTTCCACAACAGGTACGGTATGTAAGCCATACACCCATACCAGTTCATCACCAAGATATACTTGAAAACCAACCAAGGCTGTTAATAAAACTGCCACAGCTATATAATGAAAAGGGAGTTTTTTCGGATCACGACTCCGCAAAACATAACGCCAAGCAGTAATAGCGGCAATAATACCTGAAAGTGACCAACCGATGAGAGTATGAATATTTAAAACTGATTTAGCGAGTTCGTAGGGTTTTGCTAAACCAGCCTCAAATTGACCAAAAATAATTGCCACAAAAATAGCTACCGTGGCAATACACATATTCCACCAACTCACCTCAAACAAAGTAGTTTTACCAGTTACATAACCAGCAAAATCACAAAAAACAGAAAATAGCACCATCGCAATTACAAAGTGAACCACGATAGGATGTAAAGGATCTGGATATGGTAAATTATGCTCATTCAATGAAGTGAAAAAATCCAGCATTAAATTCTCCTAGACTGATTTACTACTCCTTAGCCAAACTTAAATAATTGCTAGATACTCACTCACTGATACCAAAAAATTATTTGATAAATCTGGTGTGAGTTTGCTGCAATGTATAACCGTCAAGTGATTTCTTCATAGTCACAACAGTAATTATGGATGTAGCTAAACTAAATCACTGTTAGAGGTTGAATTTACTAGACGTAAATTTTTATGAATTGTCAAAAAAAACTAAAAGCAGAACTTCTAGAATTAATCTACAGAGCCAAAAGCAGATTTTAATCTTGGCTCTATTACAATATTTTTAAATCAAAACCAAATATTTTTATGTTTATTGATGTACAATAAAAAATTATCACTTTGTGATTTAAAAAACCGAAATATATAGTTTTTATAGTAGGTAGGATGAAAATGAAGTTGGATAGAATAATATTTTAAGAATAATTGAACGCAGATGAACGCAGATAAACGCAGATAAAGACGGATGAATTAATGAATTTCATGATTCTGTGCAACATTTTTTCTTTGCGTCTTTGCTCCTTAGAGGTTGTTTGAAAAGTATTAGATGAAACCAATAATTTCCAAGAACCTAACCCCCCAGCCCCCTTCCCTACCAGGGAAGGGGTGTTTCAAAGCCTCTCCCCGCGTCGGGGAGAGGTTTGGAGAGGGGTTTATTTATACATTAAAAACTTTTCAAACATCCTCTTAGCGCCTCTGCGCGAAACAAAAATATATTTCACTTACCTGATATCTGCATTCATACCCACCAAATCCCCAAATCCCTAATTAACCTTGATAGGGGTTATCGAGTCTATCCACAGAAACATTAACCGACAATGGTAAACGACCGGGATTTAACCGGGGTTCAGCCGCATAACCTACAGGTACTAAAACAGCAATAGCGATATCAGGATCATTCTCAGCCCCAATTATAGCTTTAACCTGTTCCTCAATCCAACCATTCATAAAGCAGGTGGATAAACCCAAACTTTCCGCTGCTAACACTAAATTTGTAGCAGCTATCATGGCATCTTTAATGGCGTATTCCCGGCGCTTGTCTCCTAACTTTTCTTGAAATTGGGGAATTGCATTTCTAAAATAATTCACAGTTCCCTCATTCCAAGCCCCAGTGGCTGCACCTTGCTCTAAAATGGGTGTGATATCTTTTTCTCCCGCAGCAGCGTCAGCAGCAAAAACAAAGGTAACAGGCGCTTGGATAATTTGCTTTTGATTCCAAGAAGCAGCACATAACGCTGCTTTTTGAGCTTCGTCTTCAACTAAAACGATTCTCCACGATTGGACGTTAAAACTACTGGGTGCAGCTACGGTTAATTCTACCAGTTGCTTGAGCAATTCTGGGGAGATGGGGTCTGGTTTGAAGGTTTTGATGGAACGACGTTGTACTATGGCGCTGGGTACGTCTAATGCCGGGATTTGGGTGTTTGCAGTCACGCTATTCTCCTCTGTTTTATCCTATCCGCTTAGGGTAACGCTTTTTTGTACGCAGTTCGTTGGTTATTGATTAATTTTTTTTCTCACGCAGAGGCGCGGAGGCACGGAGGAGGTAAATACGGAGTTTTAATCCTTTATAGGCAGATTTATTACAGAAATTCCCAGTGTTTTTAACTATGATTTTGCAGCAATATACTTGTCTAAGGTAGCAGATAATGTAGTTTTAGGAACAGCACCAACAACTGTTTTGACTTGTCGTCCCCCTTTAAACACCATCAATGTAGGAATACTGCGAATCCCGTAATGACTAGCAACGGTGGGATTTTGATCGGTATTTAGTTTTACTACTTTTATCTGTCCTTCGTATTCCGCAGCCACTTCTTCAACTACAGGAGTTAGCATTTTACAAGGACCACACCAAGGGGCCCAAAAATCAACTAAAACCGGAGTTGTACTTTCTAATACTTCTTGCTTAAATGTGGCTTCGGTGACATTGGTAATTGATGACATAAATTGTCTGCCTAGATTTAAAGTCAATAATTCAATAATATCTAATCAATAGGCGTGAAAATATGTTGATAAGTTTAATTTTGCTAAGTTTCTTGAATTGTTAATTTTGTCCTGCGGTATCAGAATTTTGATCAGCACCACAATGATGACAATAAGGTAATTCTTTATAAGTCAAATTATGACAGTTATGGCATTCAATATATTGATAATAACCGCAGTGGGGACAGTGGCTATCTTGAGGACGAATTTTCTTGGCACACCGAATACATTGTGATTTTTGAATTCTGTTAACTGCTTGAATTTTAGGATTAAATACAACGGTTTGAAAGAATTTAATCATGCCAAAACCAACTAAGGGAATTAGCAAAATATAAGCGTAACTAATTAGGAAGATTAACCCACCAAAGAGGGAACTAATGATATTAAAGAAGAATTGAAATATGATACCAATTTGCAGAAATTGAAATATTTTCAGAATTAACGGAATTAAAAATATAACTAGCAAATGCCAACTAATTAATGCTATTAATCCATATCCTTTGCGTTGGCTGAAGTTATTAACTAATAAGGCAATGAGAATTAGCGGTAATAAAAAGATAGTCTGAAATACTAACTGAATACTGGGATACCAAAATGATGCGTCTTTATAGCCTTTGGCAACTTCATTAAATTTAGTTTCATCTTTGAGAAAAGACAGAAAATTAATACTTTCAGATTTTGTCAGCAATTGATTTTGCAGGTTAGCAATTTCCTGTTTTAAGGTGGAGATTTTCTCGCTATTTTGTGTTAATTCCTGTTTAGCTTTTTCTGCGCGAACCTGATTAATGGAATTACCTGAAGATTGTCCAGCAATTTTTTCTAATAAGCTTGAATCATATTGTTGACGAATAGTATTATTTGCTTGTTCAAGACGACTAATTTTATCCTGGGTCTGATTTATCGTGGTGAGAATTTTCTGATTTTGCGGATTATTCAGTTTATCTTTAGATTCGCCATAGTTCAAACATATTTCGGAAACTTTACCCAAATGTCCAATTTCTACATTTTGATATGTTTGCCGAACTCTTTGCTCATTGTTACCATAAGGTAGTGAACTTCTCAGAAATTCATAATCTTTATTTTTGGTAGTTTGGGTTTTGTAACTATTCCATTCTGAATAACATGGATAAGCTTGATATGGGCTAAGATGCCATTGACTAATATTACCCAAACCTGTGAAAACGTTAATTAGAATAAAAATATCAACTAAAATAATGACAACTAAACTCACTTTATTGAGTGGTTCGTTATTGACGGTTCGAGAGTTATTAAAAAACCGATTTGAAAGCCGACGGATTCGAGTAAACATATAAACAGGATTCCGAATAGTTACGACTGAAATTAATTTACCATTTTCTGGTTACTTTGGTGTTTTTTTTGTTAAGTTTTATATAGTTATTAAGTAGTTAGTTTGTGAGTAAGTTAAATATTTTTTTCTCACGCAAAGACGCAGAGACGCAAAGGAAGAGAGAAGGAGATCGGAAAATGAAACCGACGGATTTAGATCCCCGACTTCTTTGAATGATCTTCATTATTTACAAAAAATTTAATTAAGAAGTCGGGGATCTTTCTTACCTGGCTTAACTTATATTCATTATTTGTTAATTTCTCTGATTATCTCCATAACCTTTTGATAGTCTGTTTCTTTACCTTCTTTTTTATATATATTTGCGGCTGTTTGGAAATCTTTAATTGCAGCCTGTTTATCTCCTAAAGCATAACGGACAACTCCCCGTCCGTAGTAGGCATTGGCATCGTTAGGATTAAACTTGATAGCTAGGTTGTAATCATCTATTGCTCCTGGCTTATCTCCTAAAGCATAACGGACAACTCCCCGGTTGTAGTAGGCTAGAGCATAGTTAGGATTAAACTTGATAGCTAGGTTGTAATCATCTATTGCTCCTTGCTTATTTCCTAAATCATCACGGACAACTCCCCGTAATAAGTAAGCATTGGCAAAGTCAGGATTAAACTTGATAGCTAGGTTGTAATCTTCTATTGCTCCTTGTTTATCTCCTAACGCAGAACGAACAACTTCCCGGTTGATGTAGGGATTGGCATCGTTAGGATTAATCTTGATAGCTAGGTTGCAATCTTCTATTGCTCCTGGCTTATCTCCTAAAGCATAACGGACAATTCCCCGGTTTGAATAAGCATTTACATAGTTAGGATCAATCTTGATAGCCTGAGTGTAATCATCTATTGCTCCTGGCTTATCTCCTAAATGATCACCACGGGCATTTCCTCGGCTGGTGTAGGCTAGAGCATAGTTAGGATCAATCCTGATAGCCTGAGTGAAATCATCTATTGCCCCTTGTTTATCTCCTAAATAATCACGGGTAAGACCTCGGTTGAAGTAAGCACTTTCATTATTTGGTTTCAGTTGCAATACTTGAGTATAATAACCAAAAGCACCTTGATAATCTTTTTTTTCAAGACACTCATAACCCAAGCGCATATATTCGTCAGCTTCAGAAGATGTCAAACTCTCTAAATAGCTACGTAAACCTCCAGAATAAAGTAATTCATCTATTCCCACCAAGGCTTTACTAGCAACCGATTTAATCATATTTGTTGGTAAAAATCCCGTCAAAATCAGATTGTATTCAGCCTGAGCTTCGCTGACTTCCTCTTGAATTAAAATACAAACTAGAACAGCATTTTTTTCAATTTCTTCTTGACTAATTGACCATTGAATTTTATCAAAATTGCCATTCCGGGCTTTAACCTGAATACCAATTGATGAGTCAGAAGTTAAGGTAAAATCAACTTTTCCATCACCACCAACGCGCTTTTCATAGTCAACTTCTGTGACAAAATCAGCTAAACGGGATTTAACAACTTCCTCACCCAACTTCCCCTTCATATTGTTAATAAAGTAATTTTTGGGTTCGGTTGGTTTATACTTTTTTACCATCTCCCAGCAAAAATCCCGTAATTGGTCTAACCTTTGACCAGAAATGACAGTTAATTCACTATGCTGGCCTTTTTCGTCACAATGGAGTAATTTAGCAGATTTAAGTCTTTGAATAAAATCAGTCTGCTGTCCCTTGAGTGGTGTTATCCAGTCCATATTGGTTTAAATTTGCTCTGATATGACAAGGTATATAATTTTATTATTCCCCATCAAGAGGCAAAAATTCCATCTCTCAAACTCTTCCTTTGCGCCTGGAGCGTCTCTGCGTGAGACCATTGGTGTCAACTTAACGTAAAACCCATAGCCCGCCTGGGAATTAATTCCCAGTCTAATAGCAAAAGTCATCTGAAGATGACTAAGAATTGTCTAAATCCTCAGTTTACTTTAGTAAACTTTAGCTATTAGCCCGGAAATTCATTTCTGGGCGGGTGTGGAAGCCAAACAAATAAGGTAACTAATGGCGCGAAACAAATTCCTACTTTGATTCCTGCGCTTCCGTAGGCTGGGTAATAGCTTGACAATACCCAATCAGAGTATTAATGCGTTCCTCAATAGTTTTCAACCTAGTTTGTGATGTTGTTAATTGCTTTGCACCTTGGAGAAACATCATATCTACTTCCAAGAGTCGTAACTGCTTATTTATTTCCGTTTTATAGGATTGCTCCCGCGAATTAGCATCAACCAAAGGCACAATTTGCTGGATAAAAAATCCCTGCAACTGGGCTAAATTCTGCTTTAATTTCTGTAAATTAAGTTTACCTGCCGTTACATTAGCTCGAAACTCATCTAGAAATGTTGCCAATTCCTGATATTTATCACAATTAAAAGACATCTGTTGCTAGTTAAGATAGTATTAATGTCAAGAAAATTTTCTTATATCCCCAAACTTTCCCTTCTTCCTGTTCAAAACCACAAGTCTCAAATCTTACTTTGAGGCTTGATTTGCCGTCAATAGGTTTTTTATTATGTTTGAACAAAACCTGCAATGGATGATGATTATAAGCCATTAGGGCATCATCTCTAAGCCTTTAGTCCACAGCATCTATTTTATAGGCGTGCTGTCTATTCTGCTTTTCTCCCAACCTATCCACAAATTACCTTTTTAATTTTATGAGTAGTGTAGCTGTCAAACCCCCTGTTGATGTCATTCTCCCAGATTGGCTTAACAAATGTTTAATTGCACCACCAGCACCGATACTTACGGAGGAAGAAGACCGAACGTATAACGGTAATGCCTTAATTTGTCGGGCTTTTCAGTTTGCATATGAACTGCATGGGGGTCAAATTCGGAAATCAGGAGAACCGTATATTGCCCATCCTGTTGCTGTAGCTGAAATACTCCGTGAATTAGGTGGTAGTCCGGCTATGATAGCAGCCGGATTACTCCATGATGTAGTTGAAGATACAGAAGTTACAAGTGAAGATATAGAAGCCCGGTTTGGAGCAGAAGTGCGGCTATTGGTAGAAGGTGTTACCAAACTGTCGAAAATAAATTTTACTAGCAAAACCGAAAGTCAAGCGGAAAATTTCCGGCGAATGTTTTTGGCTATGGCGCAAGATATTCGCGTAATTGTGGTAAAACTGGCAGACCGTTTGCATAATATGCGAACCCTTCAATATATGTCCGAAGCTAGTCGTCAACGCAGCGCCCAGGAAACACGAGATATTTTCGCACCTTTGGCGAATCGCTTAGGGATTTGGCAAATTAAATGGGAATTAGAAGATTTAGCATTTAAATATTTAGAACCAGAAGCTTATCGAGAAACTCAGCAATGTGTCGCGGAAAAACGCACGGCACGGGAAGAAAAATTACTCAAAGCTACGGATACTTTACGCCGTCGGTTACTCAAAGCTGGTGTTAATTGTCTGGAAATTAGTGGTCGTCCTAAACACCTTTATAGCATTTATCAAAAAATGCAGCGGCAGCAAAAGGAATTTCATGAAATTTACGACTTGGCGGCGCTGCGAATTATTGTCCAAACCAATGAAGAATGTTATCGGGCTTTGGCAGTGGTTCATGATTCTTTTCGTCCCATTCCTGGTAGATTTAAAGATTACATTGGCTTGCCTAAACCAAACCATTATCAGTCTTTGCATACCGGAGTAATTGGCTTGACTGGCCGCCCGTTGGAAGTGCAAATTCGGACTTTGGAAATGCACCATATCGCGGAATATGGTATTGCTGCCCATTGGAAGTATAAGGAAACTGGGGGTTCTGAAAATACTCCTGTGACCAGCACTGATGAAAAGTTTACTTGGTTACGGCAGTTGCTAGATTGGCAAAGTGATTTAAAGGATGCTCAGGAATACTTAGATAGTGTTAAAGACAATCTATTTGAAGATGACGTTTATGTCTTCACCCCAAAGGGGGATGTTGTTCCTTTAAGTCCCGGTTCTACAAGTATAGATTTTGCCTATCGGATTCATACGGAAGTGGGAAACCACTGTGCGGGGGCGCGAGTCAATGGCCGCATTGTGCCTTTGTCAACACGACTGCATAATGGCGATATTGTGGATATTATTACCCAAAAGAATAGCCATCCTAGTTTGGACTGGTTAAATTTTGTTAGCACTTCGGCTGCGAAGTATAGAATTAAACAATGGTACAAGCGATCGCGCCGGGAAGAAAATGTTGCTAGGGGACGGGATTTATTAGAGAAGGAATTGGGGAAAACTGGTTTTGAGAATTTGCTCAAATCAGACGCTATGCAAACTGTGGCGGAAAAATGTAATTATCACAGTGTGGAAGATTTACTCGCCGGTTTGGGTTATGGGGAAATTACCTCAAACTTAGCACTGAACCGGTGGCGGGAAATTGTCAAAGCTAGACAACCTGTAAGTGATGTTGTTCCATTTATTCCCAAAGAACCAACGCCAAAAACTTCACGGGATATGTTAACCACTAGTTCCCGTGCTAGTGATTCCCCAATTATTGGTATGGAGGGTTTGGTTCATCATATCGCTGGCTGTTGTACTCCCATTCCTGGGGAAGCGATTGTGGGTGTAGTGACGCGACTAAGAGGAATTTCTATTCATCGCCAAGGCTGTCATAATGTAGATCCTGTTGAGTATGAGCGTTTAGTCCCAGTCCGCTGGAATTTAGCTATGGAAAACCGCAGTCGTACTCATACTTATCCTATTAATATACAAATTGAGGCTATGGATAGGGTAGGAGTATTAAAAGATGTTTTGTCACGTTTGAGTGACCAGGGGATTAATGTCCGTCATGCTCAAGTGAAAACTTCTTTGGGACAACCCGCTTTGATGAATTTGGGTATTGATGTCCGCGATTGTTCTCAGTTGGAACATTTATTTGTGCAACTTAAGAAAATGAGTGATATTCTCAATATTCGTCGGGTTTGTGAGGTTGAGGACTGCGGTTAGTGGGGTTTACAGCTATTTTCATGGTCTCACGCAAAGGCGCAAAGGCGCAAAGGAAGAAAATATATGAAAATGGCTGTAATTTAAAGGTTTTAGACGATTTCATTTAGGGTTTGCAGAAGTTGATCAATTTCTGCGGCTGTGTTGTAGTGGGCTAGTCCTATGCGTAATAAGCCACCTGATGTTTCTACGTCTAGTTTTTCGGTGAGGTTAACTGCGTAGAAGTTGCCGTACCAAGCAAATATTCCCTGTTCTCCTAATATTTTGGCGATTGTTTCTGGTGTTTTTCCTTCTATGCGAATAGAGACGGTTGGTGTCCGCCATGTAAATTGGCTGGGTTCGGTAATACCATAAAGGCTTAAACCGGGGATTTTTAATAATCCGGAAATTAGCTTTTTGCTTAATTCTCTTTCATATTGTTGAATGGCTGACATTGCTGCTATTAAAGCTGCTCGCCGACTATGATAAGCTGATACTAATTCATGATTCTCTTGTTCTGGTGCAGTCAAAAATCGAGGACAATGGAAGGTAGTTAAACCTTCTCTGTCGGCTTCTATTAAGGAGGAAAGTAATTCATTGTCTAGAGTTGGGGAAACATGACAACCTAATTTTGTTAAATAATTAATTGCTGCTACTAATCCGGCTAAACCTTCATGATTTAATGTTCCTGTTTCCCATCTGGAAGGGACTTCTTCTGATGCGGGTTTAACTTTATAGGGGGAAAATTTGCTTAAATGTTCTCTTTTTCCGTAGAGGATTCCTAAATGGGGGGCAAAGAATTTATAGGCGGAACAGGCGAGAAAATCACAGTCTAAATGATGAACATTTATCGGTGCATGGGGGGCATAATGAACGGCATCAACATATACTAAAGCCCCGAATTTATGGGCGAGTTTGACTATTTTAGCAATATCATTAATTGTGCCAACGGCGTTGGAAGCGTAAGTTACTGCTACTAGTTTGGTGCGGGAATTTATCTTTTTTTCTAAATCGTTTAAATCTAAAGTACAGTCGGCGATATTAATATCAACAGTCCGAATAATTACACCTTTTTCTTCTAAAGCATACCAGGGAGAAATATTGGCAGCATGGTCTAAGTCTGTAACAATTATTTCATCACCGGGTTGTAGTTCTCTACCGATAGCGCGACTCACGCAGAAGGTGAGGGTGGTCATATTTGCGCCAAATACTACTTCATCATTATCGCATCCTAGGAAATCAGCGATCGCCGACCTGGCAGAAATAATCAAGGCATCGGTTCGCATACTGGTAGTAAAAGCACCGTGAGCATTGGCATTTGATCTAACTAAATAATCACTAATTGCGTCTAATACTCCACCGGGTACTTGTGTGCCACCGGGTCCATCAAAGAAAATTGCTGGTTTTCCGTTGATTGTTTGTGTGAGTGCGGGAAACTGGGAACGAATCCATTTTATGTCTAAAGATTCCATGATTTTTCCTCTTTTTTATGATTTTTGTTTCGCGCAGAGACGCTAAGGAGCAAAGACGCAAAGGAAATACAATAACTCATATTGTAGTCTAAGATTCAATTTTGTTGTCTAGGAAAAGCAACATTATTTAAAAGGTTAATAGGGTTGATATTTTTTAGTAATTGCATTTGGTGTTGATTTTTAACTAATAATGCCCCCGCAAATCCTAGTGAGTTGACAGAAATTTTCTCAAATTCTTCTTGTTTGCGGGGGATAATTAACATCCATTCTCGCGTAAATAAAAGATTATATGCTCCTGATTGCATATTATTTTCTAGAGGTTTAATTCCCACAGTTCGCAATAAAGTATGATATTTTTCTAAGGTTACTTCTGCACTTTCTCCCATTTTAAGAGTAGTGAAAGCGTGTAAAAAGGGAAATTCTGGAATAGTTCCCAGATCATTTTCTAATTTTGCTGTTTTCAAAAGTGGTGAAATGGGAATATCTGTTTCTGCAAAAGGAACAATTTGCAAATGTTTATGTGGTTGACTCGCACCGGCAAGTTTACCACCGTTATAAAATACTAACCCATTAAATTCTGCTAAACAAGCCCATACTGCTGTTAAGTCTTCTAGGGTAAGTAGGCTTTCCTGTGGTTCAAAAGCGCGGGTGATTATTAATAAGTGATAATCAACAACATTGAATTTATTTAAAATACAAACATGAGTATTAGAAATATCTGTGACAAATAAATCTTCTTCGTAGGGTAAAAAAGGATTAAATTCTTTACCAGTTTTAGTCGCTTCTTGATCTTTTTTAGCCTTATCAGCGTTTTTGCGGTTGATATTTTCTAAAATTCTGATAACAAACTTGATTCCATCTTTTTCAAAAATTTCCAACTCTGTAGGAATAGATTTTAAAGCTCCAGATTTTAAAGCGAGTTCGGTGGTTTTTTTGATCCTTGTCCATAATGTACCGGGTTTCAGTCGAATTTCTTGCTGGTGCATATTTTATAGGAGATAACTAACAATTTTATATCATAAATTGGTTGGGTAAAATTAATAATTTTTGGTAATATTGGATTTCTATATAGTATAATTGAAATCAGCAAATTATCACCATTCAAGAGGTGAATCATGGTTCAAACCTTAACCAAATCAGTCAGCTTTGAGGAGTTTATCCAATCCTATCCAGAAACAGGATCACGTTATGAATTACACAATGGAGAAATTGTAGAAATGAACCCACCAGTAGGAGATCATGAATTCGTAATTGGTTTTTTAGCCCGTAAGATATCAGGAGAATTAGATAAACTTAATCTTTCTTACCTCATACCTAAAACAACATTAATCAAAACACCAAAATCTGAATCTGCCTATTCACCTGATATTTTATTACTCAATCCTGCTAACTTACCTAATGAACCTTTATGGAAAAAAGAGTCAACTATTACTCAAGCTGCTTCAGTTCCTTTAGTGATAGAAATTGTTAGCAGTAATTGGCAAACAGATTATACTCATAAAACCAATGATTATGAATCAATGGGTATTTCTGAATATTGGATAGTTGATTATGGTGCTTTCGGTGGTAAAAGATTTATTGGTAATCCTAAACAACCGACTATTTCTATTTATTCTTTAGTTGATGATGAATACATAGTTAATCAATTTAGAGGTAATGATTTAATTATATCGCCATTATTTCCAGAACTCAAATTAACACTTTCACAAATTTTACAAAATATATAAATACTGTAAGCGTCAGATCCCCGACTTGTTTAAGAAGCCGGGGATCTGATCTGATCTAAGAACAATATAAACTATCTCTTGTATCCCTTTTTGTCACGGGATTAGTACCTTTTGCCAACTTACATAGTTTCTTTTGTTCATCTCGACGCAGTAGTACATCGGTAAAATCTGCACCATCTATTATAGCACCATCAAATCTGGCGTTAGCGGCAAATGCTCCTTCTAATATGGCGTTGGTTAAATCGGCTTTAATCAATCGCGCTGAATCTAATGTAGTATTAGTTAGGTTTGCTCCCTGTAAATTTGCTGATTCTAAATTGGCGGCGAAAAAACTAACACCTCTTAAATTAGAGTGACTAAAATTACTGTAGCGAAGATTTGCTTTAGTAAAACTAGAATCTGTTAAATCACGTCCAGAAAAATCAGCACTGATCAGAATTTCTTTGTTATATTCCAGTGCTACAGCAGTAGGGACAAAACTTGCTAAAGCTGTGGTGGAAATGATTGCCCAAAGTAATAAACTGAGTATGCTTATCCAATTGCGATGTTTAGTATTCATGGTATTGTTAATTAATGGCTAATCCTTCTCCATTTAATTATGCAGATATTGGTAACATAGGTGAAGACCTGGTAGCCAAATGGTTACAATCTACAGGTTGGGAAGTTTTGCAGCGGCGCTTTTGGTGTCGTTGGGGAGAAATTGATATTATCGCTCAATATCAAGACTCAATTGTGGCGTTTGTTGAAGTGAAAACCCGCAGTTCTGGTAATTGGGATGAGGGGGGAAAAAATGCCATTACTCCCCAAAAACAAGCAAAAATTTGGCGGACGGCGGAAATATTTTTAGCTGAATATCCACAAAAAGCTGATTATGCTTGTCGCTTTGATGTAGCACTGGTTCACTATCAACCAGAAACTAGAAAAATTATTGGGGACAAATTTTTAGAGCGTTTATCTATATCTGGATATGAGTTTAAACTGCAACAATACATTGAGGCAGCTTTTGATAAATAATAAATGCTATGGCGAAATTATTTTTACTTTGCGATACTTAATTTAGAACTGTTTAAGCGAGTGTTTCTGGACAATATCCTAAACCTCGAACAAACTGTTGTCTAAATGCTTCAATTTCTTCCCTTTCCGGGCTACCATGAGAAACAACTGCTACTTGGTAACGACGCATTACGTCTACGGGTGTTTGTCCGGCTTCTAAACTCCAAAACGCCATTTGGACTCTCATTGGTGGTTGATAGCTAATTCCCAATTCACTCAAGAAAGCTCGAAAATCGCCGTCTTGTTGATCTGAGACTGTTTCTTTGAATTTAATTCTGACTACCCAACCATCAATTTGATGAATCACGCTCACAAAGGATAGGGGAAGTTGTGGTCTACCATGTAGGTATTGAACGATTCTCAGGGTGAGGGTGGCATTGCCTAGATAGTATAAGTATTCCATCATCATGTTATGGGATTAAATTTAGTTCTACCTATCTATCTTCGTTAATGGGGTGGAGTTCCCGGTAGGGTAAAAGCACCCGTTCTTTTATGGGGAGATTTACCCAATCTGGGCAGGGGGCAGAGGGCAGAGGGCAGGGAGAAATAATTTTCCCAATTACCAATTACCAATTACTCAATTAATATGAAGCAAAAAATACTACAAGCAGAATCACAAGATATCAATTTAGATTGTTCGTTGTCTGGTTATGAATACGAACTTCCACCGGGACGAATTGCCCAAAACCCTGCTGTTCCTAGAGATAGTTCTAAGTTATTGGTGGTAAATTCTCCTGAAACCGCTAAGACTATACCACCACTACATCACATTTTCCGTAATTTGCCGGAACTGTTAAAGCCGGGAGATTTGCTAGTGATGAATAATACTAAAGTTATTCCCGCTCGGTTGTATGGCTATACGTCTACGAGTGGGAGTGTGGAGGTGTTACTGGTAGAGGAACGGCGACATAATTGCTGGTTGGCTTTGGTGAAGCCAGGAAAGCGGTTTAAGATAGGCAATGAGATTATTTTTACATCGGGGGAACAGGGAAATAAACAAACATTAAAGGCAACAGTGGTTGAGTCAGATTCGGAAACTGGGGGGCGATTATTACAGTTTGAGTTACCGGAGCAAGTTCCTTTATTGCAGGTGTTGGGGACATTTGGACAAATTCCTCTACCACCTTATATCACGGCTTCTACGGCTGCTGATGAACAGTATCAAACAGTGTATGCGGCTGAAGAAGGAGCGATCGCCGCCCCAACAGCAGGATTACATTTTACACCGGAATTACTAGAAAAATTGCGTAGTTGTGGCATTAATCAGGCTTTTATTACTCTTCATGTGGGTATCGGTACTTTTCGCCCAGTAGAAGTAAAAGATGTTACTACTCATGCCATGCACGAAGAATGGATTGAAGTTCCTGCTGATACCGTTGAGCAAATTCGGGCTACTCAGGCTGCTGGGGGGCGAATTATTGCGGTGGGAACAACAGCGGTAAGGGCTTTGGAGGGTGCAGCACAATTGGGAGATTTACAGCCATTTGTGGGGAAGACAAATTTATTTATTTATCCTGGGTATAAATGGCAGGTTGTGGAGGGTTTAATCACCAATTTCCATTTACCCCGTTCTAGTTTATTGATGCTCGTTAGTGCTTTGATTGGTAGAGAAAGATTGTTGGATCTTTATCAAGAAGCAATTACTTCTGAATACCGCTTTTATTCTTTTGGTGATGCCATGCTGATATTACCAGAAGGGAAAAGCATTAAATTATGAATTTTTGATGAAGTAATGGATCATCTAATTTAGATTAGATTCAGTATGACTGTTTACTTTTCGTTACATATTACTCTTCGAGTAGACGCGGAGCGTCTACGGTTTTTTTCCGTTCACCTACTTAATTGAAAAAATTATTATTCCCTATTCCCTATTCCCTGTTCCCTGTTCCCTATTCCCTATATTGGTAAACGATTTATATCTTTATTGCAACCAATTACTACCATTGCAGAACCTCTTTCTAAACGTTTAGTTGGTTCGGGATTAATGATAAATTTACTATCATGACTGACAGCTAACATATTTAAACCATAGCGGTTACGAAGTTGAAGTTCAGCAATGGTTTTTCCATGAAATTCATCAGGAACAATTAATTCAACAATACTATTATCTGGGTCAAGATCAAATCTTTCTAAAATTCCCGGTTTAGTAAGTGTGCGTGCTAAAGCACAACCAGCTTCGTATTCAGGAAACACTACATGATCTGCTCCTACTCGGTTTAATAGTTTACGGTGAACTTCACTAGAGGCTTTTGCAACTACGTGAGGTACACCACCTTCTTTGACATTTAAAGTAGTAATAATACTTTCCTGAACGTAATTACCAATAGCAACAATGACGGTATCAAATTCAAAAATTCCGGCTTCTTTCAGGGCTGCTGGTTCGGTTGAATCTAGTTGTAAAGCATGACCAACTATTTCTTCATTTAAGGCTTCGGAAACCCGTTTTTCATCAACATCTGTAGCTAACACTTGATAACCTAAATTATGCAGTGTTGAACAAACGGAACGACCAAAACGACCTAACCCAATTACAGCAAATTGGTGGTTATCTTTACGTAAACTGCGAAGAAATTTTAATGATGAAAGATTCATAATTGGTAATTGGTAATTGGTAATTGGTACACTAAATACGGAATGAATAATCCCTGTCCATAATGTAGTTGATTTTGATACTACTAAGTAAACCACCTAAATTAGCTATGCAAATAACTAACAGCGAAATCAAAGCTATGCGGGAATTAATGCCTGATTATACCCCCGGACTGGAAGCAATGGATCATTTAGAAAAGCACAATGGCGACATGGAAACGGCTTTTCAAGATTTATGGCAAGAAAAAAATGGTCAAGCTATGATGGGGAGAGATAAGTCACTTTTACAAATCACCCTCAAAGCCTTGCGAAATGAACTTTGTGGTGATGATGGGTTTCGTGGTCAACTCAGAGAATATACCAGAAATCCGGGCAGTTCTCCTTTACTCACAGGTGTTATAGTTTCCTTAGTGGGTTTAGCTTCATCCAGTGGTTTACCTCTTGATCCTGCCATTGCGACCGTTATAGTTTTATATATCCTCAAAATAGGGGTCCATGTCTTTTGCGATTACACAGAACCGCCGGCTGCTAGTGGTGGAACTTTACCCCCAGCCAAATAGTTTATGATGTAGGGGCGGGTTTTCCCGTCCTCTGCTGATTGTGTCAATTAATTCTTGGAGGTATAGCAAATGGTAATGCAGCGGTCACAAACTAACCCAACTCCTCAAATTCTACCATTAGAAAATGGCGATCGCTTATCACGCCATGAATTTGAACGTCGTTATGCTGAAAGTCTCGATATTAAAAAAGCTGAATTAATCGAAGGAGTAGTTTACGTGGCTTCACCTTTACGCTTTCAACGTCATGCAGAACCCCATGCTAAATTGATGATTTGGTTAGGAAATTATCAAATTTATACCCCCGGAATTAAACTAGGAATAGAACCCACCATTAGATTAGATCAGGATAATGAACCTCAACCCGATGGAGTTTTATTAATTGATGAAAGTTTGGGTGGAAAATCTCGAATTACCGATGATGATTATATTGAAGGCGCACCGGAATTAGTCGCGGAAATTGCCGCCAGCAGTGCAGCTTATGATTTATATGATAAGAAAAAAGCCTATAAACGGAACGGCATTCAAGAATATATTGTTTGGCAGAGTTTAGAAAATAAATTAGATTGGTTTCAGTTGTATGACAGTGAATATATATTACTGCAACCTGATACAGAGGGAATTATTAAAAGTCAAGTTATGCCTGGATTATGGTTATCTGTAACGGCATTATTAGCAGGTGATATGGTTAAGGTTTTAGAAGTATTGCAAACAGGATTAAATTCACCAGAACACACGGAATTTTTACGGCGTTTATCAGGTTTGTGATAGAATTTAAGTAGGATTTTGATTTTCAGATTACAATTTAATCAGAGAAATAGGCTTATTAGACAAAACAAATGATAACAGACTACATTCAATCAGCCTTAAAACGCGCTAAATATGAACTTTTAGAAGATGGTACTTTTTACGCTGAAGTCCCTGAATTACAAGGTTTATATGCCAATGCACCTACACTGGAAAATTGTCGGGAAGAATTAAAACAATCTTTAGAAGAATGGATTGTTTTAGGATTGCAGTTAAGACATAATATACCTGAGTTAGATGGTATTTACCTTGCTTTGAAAAAGGATGTAGCTTGATGCCAAGCTTTGGGGCTATTAGTCGCCGAGATTTAATTTATTACTTGAAACAACTTGGCTTTGAGGGTCCATATTCAGGGACAAGACATCAATTTATGGTTAGAGATGATGTGAGATTAATAATTCCTAATCCCCATGAAGGAGATATTAGCAAAAGCTTATTAGCAAAGATATTAAAACAAGCTCAAATTAACAGAGATGAATGGGAAGTGCTTTAAAAATTTATTATTTTTCTATTTAACGCAAAACCTTTAACCCGTCTGGGAATGAATTCCCAGTCTCATAGCAAAAGTCATCTAAAGATGACTAAATAACCTGAAAATTGTTTAGTAAACTTTAGTTTACTTTGGCTATTAGCCCTGATAGCGAAGCGTGGCGTAAGCCATAATTCATTTCCGGGCGGTTGTGAAAGCAAACAAAACAACCGTATTTATTTTATCACTCTGGTAATCCCTCTAAATTCTCCCTCACAATATTCCCCCAATATTCCTCTTTATATTCAACATATATCTCTAACGCTTTTTGTAAATTTGTTCTAGCTTCTGTATAATCTTCCTGTGCTTCTGCCAGTTTGCCTAAATTGTGGTAAGTTAAGGCTTGAGAATATCTATCGCCAAATTCGATTTTGATAGATAAAGCTTGTTGATAAAAGTCCCGTGCTTGGGCATATTCCCGCATTTCTTCGGCTACTCTTCCCAACTGGTGATAGGTTTTAGCTTGAGAATATCTATCGCCAAATTCGATTTTGATAGCTAAAGCTTGTTGATAAAAGTCCCGTGCTTGGGCATATTCCCGCATTTCTTGGGCTACATATCCCAAATTGTGGTAGGTACTAGCTTGAGAAAAGCGATCGCCAAATTCGATAAAGATAGATAAAGCTTGTTGATAAAAGTCCCGTGCTTGGGCATATTCCCGCAATTCTTGGGCTACTATTCCCAAATTGTGGTAGGTTCTAGCTTGAGAAAAGCGATCGCCAAATTCGATTTTGATAGCTAAAGCTTGTTGATAAAAGTCCCGTGCTTGGGCGTATTCCCGCATTTCTTGGGCTACATATCCCAAATTGTGGTAGGTACTAGCTTGAGAAAAGCGATCGCCAAATTCGATAAAGATAGATAAAGCTTGTTGATAAAAGTCCCGTGCTTGGGCATATTCCCGCAATTCTTGGGCTACTATTCCCAACTGGTGGTAGGTACTAGCAGTAGATATTTTTTTACGTCTTAATTCTGTATTTTCAACCTCCGATAATATTGTTAATTCCTTTTGATATAATTCTTGAGCTTTTTGATAATCTTTGGTTTGCAAATAACAATTGGCTAGATAATCAATAGCAATAACTACTTCATATCCATTTTCATTTTGTAAAAATTCTTTTGGATATTTTTCTAATTTATGATAAATTAATTCTGCTATTTTTAAATTACTTTTAATATCATTAATCAATTCAAAATATTTATCCAAACAGAAATAAATACTAATACTTTCTTGTTTATCTAAACAAATTTGCAACCCATTATATAAATTCTCATATTCCAGCTTACAGAAAAATATCCCCAATTGTCGCTCTTGGGCATCTTTCGATTTCATTAACTGATTGTAATAAGCTGCCAAACCTAAATAATGGTTTTTAAATCCTTCTTGCAAAGCTTCACAAGTTGTAGTATCAACAGTTGCTAATTTAGTCTTCAAAAAGTAGGGAAATACAGGCTGAATTGTTAACAAGGGTGAATCATTATCCATCGGTGATAATAAACCCCAGTTAATTGCCTCTTGAATAGCATCATCAAGTTTATCAAGCTGATAATTCTGAAAAGGCTCTAATTTCTGCAACTGTTTGATATAATTATCAATATCTCTACGGTCAATAAACACACTAAAAGGAGCTAAACAAATCAGTAATTTTTGCGCTTCTGGTGATAAATTACTGTGGGAATATTCCACACATTTTAAAATACTCTTAGTCTTATCCTCACTAGCAACATCTAAATTTACATCTGCTGCTTGCAAACCCTGTAAAATTTTCTGTGGTGTTTGCTTTTGCAAATTTGCTAACACAACTTCCATTGCTAAGGGATAACCAGCTAACAATTTCATTAACTTCTCAAAATCCCCATCTTGGCGAATTTTCTCAATTTTGTGTGTAGGTAAATTTATTTCTAAAATCTTCTCAGCCAACTCCGTCCGCGCTTCTTGATCTAATCCTTGCAATTCATAAAGATTGAATTTAAAAGTTTGCTGTTGTAACCATTCTTCCCGACTGCGTGAACCCAACACCACCAATGTTTTACCACCAACCAACCGCCCAATAAAATCGCGGATTTGATGCCGTTCTGTTTGTGGTAATGTATTTTGTATCGCTAATTGTTGTCCTGTAACTGATTCCAAATTATCTAAAATCACAGCATATTTTTCAGCCCGTAATTTAGCGACTAATTTCTCGATTTGCGCCCTTTGACTCATTGCTTGAAAACTGGCAAATTCAAACTTTTTATATATCTTTTCCCCAATAAAAAATAAAATTTGTTCCAGTGTCCAGGCTTTTTTATCATAGCCAAAATAAAAGGTATTTTTAACAAAATTGGTTTTCTGCCACCATTCCCGCAGATAATTTAACAGAGTTGTTTTTCCTGTTCCTCCCATTCCTTGCAACAGCAAAACATTGTGTTTTAACAACGCTTTCTCAATTTTGAGAATTTCCAAATCTCGCCCGAAAAAGCCATAAGTCGGTAAAGCAAACCGATATTCACTACCAACAGTTTCAAAATATTTCTCTTCTTCTTCTGGAGTAAACTGACGTAAATTAAAATTCACCGACTGGTTATAATAAACCACAGGTAATAACCAATCTTCTAATTTAATCAACTTATTAAAATAGGCTTTCCGTTCTTTATCATTAAACAATTCTCGCCGACTTAATCTAATAGCTTCTGTGATAGGTTTATCAGCAAACAAATGTTTATATAAATGTTCCATCATCAACTTAGCCGCAGTCACGGTGACAGAATAACCCATTGCTACCACCATCTGCATTCCCGCACTCATTAACCGACTACCTAAACTGGTTTCTCTAACCTCTCCCCCAACCCCTCCCCGACGCGGGGAGGGGAGTTCATCTTCTCCCGCTAGTGCAGAATTATTTCCAGTTCCCTCTCCTTCTAGGAGAGGGTTAGGGAGAGGTGATTTCACCTGTTTACCCGACTGACAAGCATTGAGAATACACACAGGAATACCTTTACCAGTCAGCAAAGCGGCTAATTCCGACGCTTCCACCAAATCAACTTTCCCCTGATTCTCCCCCTCAAACGCCAAAAACGCCTTCACACCCTCAAAAGGCTGCAAATCATCCCGTCCATAGCGTCCTTTGAACAAATAACGATTAACTGCACTGGGTTTTTCAACCTGTTCATGAGTCAACAACGCCCCGTGCATATCCAAATGGATGATGTGATAAAAATTCGCGCCCTTTTCCTCCAAATGCTGGGATAATGCCTGATATGTTCCCGGACGCAGCAATTCCACATTTACCCGTAATTTACCATTTTCGATTAATTCCAACATGGGACGGGAAATTGTCCGATAACCCACATCCTTTTCTTCGTCAGGACGCGCTACAACTACCAGCAAGTTAATAACTGAAGAAGGTGGCAAATTTACAGACCCAACAGCAGAGTTAACGCTTTTCCGCAGCATTACACAATCTACGGCTAAAGGTCGAGGAAAATCGGTGTCTTGCAATGCTTCCCAATGCAATGCTTGAAATTCCGGCGTTTTACTAACTATTTCTATTTGTACTTGACTGAGATTATTTTTCAGTTGTTGATATTTGCTGTATGCTTTCTTATCCTGAAAAACTTGGTCAAACAGCCTTTCACCGTAGGTTTTAACGCTATTTTTTGCCCTTTCGGCTTTGACTGTATCCACAATGGGATAAACCAGCCACTCTTCAAAATACCATTCTAATTCCCGTTCTTCCTGGGGAGTGAAGGGGTCAGTGATAATAATGTCATATTCACCGTCACCAAAACTGAGACTGGCTGCAAATCCTGTTGCTATTTGCTGTTGTTCTCGAATGGTAATCACTGACATAAAAATGATATTTCCTGAATAGGTTTTTGAAGGTTTTGTGATGACGTTACAGCAGTTTTCATGTCTTTAGACCACAGGAAGGGCGAAGCATTCGGATGATAGTCTTGGGTAAAAACCGATAATTAATTGTCCGAATGCTTCGCCCCTACATTATTTGATATCAATTGGTAATTGGTGATTATCCAACAAGGAGATTTTCTTCGGGATAGTGGATTCTAGTAGGACGAGGATCACCTAATATAGATGACATTAATAATAAAACACCAACTCGACCAATATACATTGTGAGAATTAAAATCAATTTTGCTGCAATAGAAACAGTCCCTGTAATTCCTGTAGAAAGTCCGACTGTACCAAAGGCTGATACTACTTCAAAAAGAATTTGAATAAAAGCCAATTTGGGGTCGGTAATACTAATTAAAACCGTAGCTACAATCACTGTTGCTAGTGAACCAAAGACCACCCCAACAGCTTTTAAAATTAAGGAAATGGCTATTTTCCGATTATATAATAATACCTCTTCTTTGCCTTGAAGAATTGCATTTGTACAACTGGTAAGCACTCGTAAAGTAGTTGTTTTGATTCCTCCTCCTGTACCTCCAGGACTTGCACCAATAAACATCAAAGCAATCATAATGAATAATCCAGCATTAGTCATTTTCCCAATGTCAATGCTATTAAAACCAGCGGTTCTGGTACTAACTGACTGAAACCAAGCGGCTAATATTTTATCAGATAAACTTAATTGTCCAAAGACGCTATCGTTTCTGATTTCTATACAGAAAATTGCAATTGTTCCTAACACTAATAATATTAAAGTTGTGCTAGTAGCAACTTTGAAATCTAGAGAGAATACTAAATAAGTTGTTTTTTTGACTATGCGGTCACGTAACCACAAATACATATCCAAAATGACCTGATAACCAATACCTCCAAAGATAATTAAACAGCCAATTGTGATAATCACTAAAGGAGAAGATTGATAACCAATTAAATTGTCTTTAAATAAACTAAATCCCGCATTATTCCAAGCACTCACACTGTGAAAAATCGCTAACCAAGTTCCTTCTTGCCAACCTTTTTCGGGAACAAAGACTATCATTAATAAAAATACTCCCGTGAGTTCAAATAATAAGGTAGTCGCAATAATAGAACGGATAATTTGACTGCTACCACTCATGCCTGGACGGTCTAAAGCTTGTTGAATTGCTACTTTTTGTCGCAGGTCAAATTTTCTGCCAATTAATAACATTAAAAATGTGGTAGTTGTCATATAACCTAAACCACCAATTTGGGCTAATAAGGCAATAAACAACTGACCTAAAAACGAAAAATCAGTACCAGTATCTACCACTGCTAAACCTGTGACACAAACTGCCGAAGTTGAAGTAAATAGGGCAACAATTGGGTCATTCCAATTACCATTACCAGTAGAGAAAGGCATTGTCAAGAGAATTGCTCCCAAGAGAATGACAGCGACAAAGCCCAAACAAATTGTCCGCGCAACAGTCATAAGTAATTAAAAATGAAAAATAAATAAACTTTGTGCAATTAGGCTATTTTGACATCTTACCAAGGTAGAATTAATGAGTTATTCCCAGGCAGAAAAATATCCCTATCTAATTAAAAACATAGATGGTAGCCTAAGAATAAGTTTTTTTCAATTTCCTGTCATTTTTTAATTATTAAATTCATGAGTCAAATACTTTACAAACAAATTCAGGAATTTTACGATGCTTCTTCCAGTTTGTGGGAACAGATTTGGGGAGAACATATGCACCACGGTTATTATGGTGTAGATGGTAAACAGGTAAAGGAACGCCGTCAGGCACAAATTGATTTAATTGAAGAGTTGCTAAAATGGGCAGATGTTAAGGGTGCTGAAAATATTCTTGATGTCGGCTGTGGAATTGGTGGTAGTTCTTTATACTTGGCTGATAAGTTTGGGGCCAATGCTACGGGAATTACATTGAGTCCTGTACAAGCCGCTAGAGCGACAGAAAGGTCTTTGGCAATGAGTTTGAGTCAAAAGACTAGATTCATGGTTGCCAATGCCCAAGAAATGCCCTTTGATGATAATTCTTTCGATTTGGTGTGGTCACTGGAAAGCGGTGAACATATGCCAGATAAAACTAAGTTTTTACAAGAGTGTTATCGCGTGTTAAAGCCGGGTGGGACTTTGATTATGGTGACATGGTGTCATCGGAATACGGATAAGTCACCACTAACAACGGATGAGCAAAAGCACTTAGAGGATATTTATCGAGTCTATTGTTTACCTTATGTGATTTCTTTAGCGGAGTATGAAGCGATCGCTTGGCAATTACCATTAAATAATATTCGCACGGCTGATTGGTCAACCGCAGTTGCACCTTTTTGGAATGTTGTCATTGATTCAGCGTTTACACCCCAAGCATTTATCGGTTTATTAATGGCTGGTTGGACTACAATTCAGGGGGCATTATCTTTAGGTTTAATGCGTCGAGGTTATGAAACTGGATTAGTTAGATTTGGATTATTACGCGGGACAAAATAAGTCCAATTCTGTTTAAAGATGTACTCAATTTAAGGATAAACGAACCACAGAGGCACAGAGGACACAGAGAAGAAAAAGATAAGGTTAGGAAATTCGGCGCAGTTTCATAAAGAAATGGTATAAGTTCAATTCCTTTAGGTGCTTACGAACAAAAAAGAGCAAAAAATGAATCAATTTTATAAACAAAGTTCTGCTATTTTTCCAGGAAGTTGGTTTTATTCTTTTTGGAAGTTTTCCCGTCCCCATACAATTATGGGAACAACTTTGAGTGTTTTGGGTTTATATTTAATTACCCTGGGTGTCACTTCGACAAAGTTTTCTGGTTTGCATATTAGTCAAATTTTAGCAACATGGATTGCTTGTATCTGTGGCAATATTTATATTGTTGGTTTGAATCAATTGGAAGATATTGACATTGATAAAATCAATAAACCAGATTTACCTTTAGCGTCGGGAGAATTTACCAGAGGACAAGGACAATTAATTGTTATTATTACTGGTATTGTGGCTTTGGCTTTAGCATGGCTAACGGGACCATTTTTAATGGGTATGGTAACGATAAGTTTAGCAATTGGTACGGCTTATTCTTTACCACCAATTCGTTTAAAACAGTTTCCATTTTGGGCTGCTTTATGTATTTTTTCGGTGCGGGGAACGATTGTTAATTTAGGTTTGTTTTTGCATTTTAGTTGGGTATTGCAAAGAAGCCAAGGGATTCCGGGTGCAGTTTGGGCTTTAACGGTGTTTATCTTGGTATTTACATTTGCGATCGCTATTTTCAAAGATATTCCTGATATGGAAGGAGATAGAGTTTATAATATCACAACTTTCACCCTCCAACTCGGACAACAAAAAGTATTTAATCTCGCACTTTGGGTATTAACAATCTGTTATGGAGGTATGATTTTAGTAGCGTTATTCCATCTTGCGGAAGTTAACACTATCTTCATCTTAATCACTCATACAGTAGCTTTAATTGTGATGTGGTGGCAAGGTGCTGGAGTTGATTTACAAGACAAACAAGCCATTACTAATTTCTATCAATTTATCTGGAAATTGTTTTTCATTGAATATCTAATTTTTCCTGTTTCCTGTTTATTAGCTTAAACTCATGTTAGCAACATTTCCTACTTCCAATATTATCGCCATTTCCGTAGTCATTTTTGGTCTTGCCATTCTTGGTTATTTAAGTATCAAAACATTGATTACTTCTAATTTATTTCAAAAAGGCATCAATTTTTATCAAGCTAAAGATTTTGAAAATGCTGAAATAGCTTTGAGAAAAGTCATTGCTATCAACTCTACCAATGATATGGTACGTTTGCTGTTAGGAGATATTTTAAATCAGAAGGGACAAATTGCCGAAGCAAAAGCGTTATTTTGTGGAGTAATTGATAGTAGTCCCAAAAATCCTGATGCTTATTTACGTTTAGCGAATATTCTCATGCAGGAACAACAGGAAGTAGAAGCGAAAAGTAATTTAGTTCAAGCAAAGGAATTATTGCAAAAACAGCGTCAACCAGAAAGGGCTAAAAAGGTTAGTGTTTTGTTAGATAAAATGTCTAAACTGTGATTTTTAGGATTTTGATGATTTTTGGGATTATTGATGTTAAATTAATAGTCCATTTGCTTCTTTTATCACTTGAGAGATTTCAGGTTTATCAGAAGCAGATAATTATAATCACATTTTGACTATCCTTATCCATCCGATTTTTGATGAGGGATACAGTTATGCTATATCCCTACTTGTTTTTATTATCAATCCTAAGAGGGTGTTTGAAAAGTTATGGTTGATGTATCAAATATTTTTTACCCCACCCTAACCCTCCCCTTGTAAAGGGGAGGGAACTGGATTTTTATTGTTTCCCCCCTTTACAAGGGGAAAGGGGGGTAGCAATGTGATGAAAATTACGGAATACCACTTTTCAAACATCCTCTAATCACGAGGGGCATTGAAAGCTTCCCAAGCAGCCTTAGCGGCATTTTGGAATCTGTCGCTCAAATCTGTGACATCCTTATGCAGTAAGTTCCAATTATGCTCTAATTCTTCTTGAATTTTAGCCCAAGAATATTCTAAGCGGTCTCTTTCGATCAGTTTGTCTTTTTCAATAGCTTCTCGTACCTGACGCACAGCATTTAAATAGGTTTCACGGGTAATAGTTCCAGCCGATTCAGCTTCAGCTTGGGCGCGGTTCTTAATCGCCTCTAATAATGCTGTAGTTTCCTGCTTAACTTCATCTATTTCCCCATTTTCGCTGGTATGAAGACTAATTTCTACGATTTCTATAGATTCAATATTGTTAGTAGTCATAGTTGCCACATCCTGTTGGTAAAGTTTACTTGTGGATGAATATTGCACCTGTAATCATCATAATTTGGTCATCAGTTAATTGGGGATTTATGAATATACTTATGACCAAAGATAGATTATTAACGACTAATCAGTTGCCTTTCTAATTGTAGTAAAGCTTCTACTCTTGCTTCAGTTGCTGGGTGACTAGAGAAAAGATTTCCCAAAAACTGCCCAGAAATGGGATGAATAATTAATAATGGTTCAAAAGCTGGATTAGCATTCAAAGGCATTTGTCTAGCTGTAGATTCTAACCTTTGTAAAGCCCTAGCTAAGGCGCGAGGATTACCTGTTAATTTTGCCGCACCAGCGTCAGCGGAGAATTCTCTAGTGCGGGAAATAGCCAACTGAATAATTGTTGCAGCCATAGGGGCAAAAATAACTGTAGCTAATACACCTAAAGGATTGCCACCTCTTTCATTATCCCGTGAACCGCCACCAAACCACAGACTATAACTGAGCATTTGTGCTAGGAAAGAAACAGCCCCAGCCACAGTAGCCGCCACCGCTTGAGTTAAGGTATCACGATTAATAATGTGGGTAAGTTCGTGGGCAATTACGCCTTCTAATTCATCCTCTGGGAGGATGTCTAAAATCCCAGCGGTGACAGCCACAGCCGCGTGTTCAGGATCTCGTCCTGTAGCAAAGGCGTTAGCAGTAGGACTAGGAACAATGTACACTCCCGGCATGGGAATATTGGCACGGCTAGATAATTTTTGGACAATACGATACAGTGCTGGTGCTTCCGCTGCGGTGACAGGCTGGGCGTTATATACGGCTAAAGCAATCTTATCTGATTGATACCAGGAGAATAAATTAGTCGCTGCTGCTAACCCAATTCCTATAATCAAGCCCCCCGTACCACCAATTACCCAGTAACTAATTGCTATCAATAAGCCACTTAGAGTACCTAGTAAAATAGCCGTTTTCAGTTGATTTCCCATCTTGATAACTCTCCTACTTGTGCTGTATTAATTTTTATAACTTTGTCTGGACAACAGCATCCTTTTAGCCACCTCTTGATTGTATCGAGTTCAATTTTGAGGTACAGTGATGAAAACCTGTCACCAAAGTACGGTTTTCCGTTTGAGACTGATTGAATAAAAGATTAATAATGTTACAACAGCCAGAAATTCGTGTTCCCGTTGCTATTAGTTTAGGGGCAATAGCTGGGGCTTTAAGTCGCTATTATTTAACTTTGTGGTTGACAAACCGCTTTGGTTTTGGTTTTCCCTATGGAACTTTTTTTATTAATATTAGCGGTTGTTTAGTAATGGGGTTTTTCGCAACTTTAGCTATGGAAAAAACAGCGATGATTTCTCCAGAAATTAAGTTAATTGTCGCTACAGGATTTTTAGGGGCATATACTACTTTTTCTACTTTTGGTTTAGATACAGTTGGCTTGTTACAACGTGGTCATTGGTTAGCTGCTGCTGGTTATTTTTCAGGTAGTAGTATTTTGGGAATTATCAGTGTGCAATTGGGGATGATTATTGCTAGAATGTTAAATTAAAAGTTATTGAAAATTAATCAATACAGAAAATGGTGCAAACACAATCTTTTATCAACGAAAATTCTTTAACAGAAATATTACCTGGAGGGAGTAACCCCGATTCTTTCCAATTAGCAGAAGCTTGGTATCCAGTTCACTATCTTCAAGATTTAGATAAATCCAAACCCACACCTTTCACTCTTTTGGGTAAAGATATTGTGATTTGGTGGGATCAAAAAAACTCATCTTGGCAAGTATTTATAGATCAATGTCCTCACCGTCTTGCACCTCTTTCTGAAGGCAGAATTAATGAAGATGGACTATTAGAATGTCCTTATCATGGTTGGACATTTGCTGGAGATGGAAGTTGTCAAAAAATTCCCCAACAGGTTGCAGGTGGAAAAGCAGAAACCTCTCCCAGGGCTTGTGTACCATCTTTACCAACAACAGAACGACAGGGATTATTATTTGTCTATGCTGGTAATCCAGAAAATGCCATAAATACCAAAGTTCCTGTAGTTGAACCCATAGAATCAGCGCCAGAAGGCTGGGTAATTATGAACACTTTTCGAGATGTTCCTTATGATGCTTTAACATTATTAGAAAATATCCTTGATCCTAGTCATATTGCCTTTACGCATCATCTTACAGTGGGAAATCGTGCCAATGCTGCACCTTTAGAATTAGAAATAGTTGAATCAGGAAAACATGGTTTTGAAGGGATTTGGAAACAAGGATTAAAAGCGGGACAATCGGGAAAACTTTCCACAACATTTATTGCCCCTGGTTTAATGTGGCATGATATTAATGCGGAAAAAGGCAGAATTTTAACTGTTGTTTATGCTGTGCCCATTCGCAAAGGTGAATGTCGGATAATTGCCCGGTTTCCTTTTAAGTTCAAGTCTAAACTACCAGGATTTTTTATTAAAATTCGTCCTCGTTGGTATGTCCATATTGGACAAAATGGCGTTTTAGAAGATGATCAAATTTTTCTCCATTATCAAGAACGTTATTTAGCGGATAAAGGTGGTAGTGCTAATTTTAATAAAGCCTTTTATCTAGCGACAAAGGCAGATACTTTTGTGGCTGAGTTACGTAAATGGGTAAATCAATATCATGGGGAAACATTTCCGGGGGAATCTTTACCACCACTGTTATTGAATAAGGAAGGATTGCTAGAAAGATATCATTCCCATACAGAAAAATGTGCTAGTTGTCGTCAGGCTTTAAAAAGGATTCAACAGTTAAAATTCTGGTTTGGTGTTTTTACTATTCTGGTTTTAGCTAGTAGTCCTTTGTTGGCTTTTTTGGTGGAAACAAAATCAATTCTCTTTGTGATGACAGAAACATTTATTCCTCTTTTATTGGGTGCAGGTTGGTGGAAATTAAGTCAGTTGGAAAGGGAGTTTTATGAGGGGAGAATGATCCCCCCACGCAATTTACATGAGTAAATGAATTGCTTTTTCTCACGCAGAGGCGCAGAGGCGCGGAGAGGAATTAAGAGGATTGATTTAAACTTTATCCTTTTTTTGATTAATTTTGCCCGCCGTTACGGTGGTAATTGTGCCTCTAAAAAGACCATTATTGAGTATTTTCAATAGTGCCGCTAAAATATGCTAATTTTTAGGTACTATAATTTATATACTTATTTCCAGTAGTCGTTTATGCCCAAGCACGACCCCGCAAAATTAAAAAAAGTCGCTATTAGTCTTCCCTTCGGTATTGGTTCTGCGGAATGGGAAGCTGATACAACGGAACGTAAAGCCGCTTGGTCTTTGTATGTGGAATTGGTAACACGCATTGCTGTCCAGTCCTTAGAAGTTGACCAGGGATTAGTGCGGGAAGCATTGAACTCATTGTATAGTTTATTCGGAACTACCCGCGAAATTCTCAAAGCTGCTGGACCTGATGTGGGTGCTTCTAAGAACTCGGTCGGGGGTATTGCTATTGCGGTGTTGAATAATGGGTTAAGACCGTTTTTAGCTAAGTGGCATCCTGTGTTACAAGCGTGGGAAGCAAGACGACCTATGGGGGTGAGTCCCAAGGAACATGAGGTAAGTTGGACAGAAGAAGCAACGTTGCGAAGTGAGTTGGCTGCTTTGCGAGGTGGTTTGGAAGAGTATGCGAAGGCCTTGGCGATTATTGCAGGTGTGAAGGAGTGATAAGTGCAAGATTTTGATTTTAAGTATCACATATTTATCAGCCATGCAAGTGAAGATAAAGATGATTTTGTAAGACCACTAGCTAAAAAGCTCATCAAAATAGGTTATCGTGTTTGGTATGATGAATTTTCTCTGATAATAGGAGATAACTTAAGTCGTTCAATTGATAAAGGACTCAAAGACTCTAGATTTGGGCTAATTGTTATTAGTCCTGATTTTATCAAAAAACATTGGACACAAGTGGAATTAGCAGGGCTGATACAGAAAGAATTGAAATATGGAAAAGTAATAATTCCAATATGGCATAATGTTTCATACCAGCAAGTTTTTGATTTTTCTCCTACTCTTGCTGACAAATTAGCGACTGAATCTAAAAAAGGACTTGATCATGTTGTTAATGAAATTGTTAAAGCACTAAAAGAATCTGGTGCAGATAACGTCCAAAAAATAAGCATAAAACCACCAACTCCAACAGGTGACATATCCTCAAAAACAGGCATAGACTACAACAAACTAAGCGAACTACTAGCAGCACATAACTGGAAAGAAGCAGATAAAGAAACTTATAAACTCATTATTAAAGCTGTCCCTAAAAAATCTCGTGACAGGTTCACAAATGATCAACTCTTAAATTTTCCATGCCAAGACCTTCTCAGCATTGACCAATTGTGGGTAAAACACAGTAAAGGGCGATTTGGCTTCAGTGTCCAAAAAGAAATTTACTTGAGGTCTGGTGGGATATCTGATGGCAACTATTATAAAACACACTGGAAAAAATTCTGTCAACGAGTAGGATGGAGAATAGGATTTTCGGGTGAATGGTTGGAATATAACTACTTAACATTTCACGACACTGCACCTAGGGGACACCTACCTACTTTTACTATTGTTGTACCTATGTATTACTGGTGGTATTGGGATTTGTGGAATGTGTTATGGGGTGTAGAGGGTGTTGAATACTGGTTTGTGGAGAGTTGGTGGTTTGAGGTGTATGACGGGGCAGATGAGGGTTGGTTGCGTCGGTTAGGGTTTAGGAGGAGAGATATTCCGCTCTATGGAGGGTTGGATTGGAGGGGTTCTCTTCTCTCGCATCGAGACTTGTAAACTCTAACATCTAAGGCTTTCAGAAAGTTGTAAATATTTATTACAGCCCCCGTTCCCACGCTAGAATCAACATTTGCGATTTTCGTTACCTGGCACGGCAGAAAAGAAGCTATTTGCGTAGACAAATTTTTCTGCTACCTCCTGTACATCCGTACTTTCTGTTACTTCTTGCTTATCCCAAGGGCAACTCATCTGTCCTGGTGACTTCTTCCCCTTACTGCTTTTCTTCATTGACGGTAAAAACCGACTTCCCCAGTGGTTTCTTTTTTCTGGTTTGGCCTTTGGTTTATACCTCTTGCAAAACCCCCGATATTTAGCCGCACATTCCTCCAAACTTCTCCCCAATTGCAAAAATGCCGGATGCCATAAAGATTTGAATTTTCCCGTTGTTATTAAAACTCCTAATAGTCGTTTTTGTAGAGATGCTAATTATCCTAAATATGTGGAAGGTTTTCGCCAGGAAGGAAGAACAACAGAAAATTATTAAGTCAGAATCAAGATATCCAGGATTAAAGGATTTACAGGATGGTAATTTTTAGATGGTTTGTTGGTGATGAAAGTTGTATTTGTCAGAATCAGGATAACCAGGATTAAAGGATTTACAGGATAGTAATTTTTAGATGGTTTATAATCATTTAAAGACAATCATCAAACAACATCTTGTTAATCCTAAAATCCTGGACATCCTGATTCAGACAAATTAAAATATTAGTACAGCACAAATAAAATCAACATCCCGTAAATCCTAAAATCCTGTAAATCCTGATTCAGACAAAAAAATGAAACACCCAAAACTAGAAGAAATTATGCAGGAATTGTGTAATAACTTGCTTGAAACATACCAAGATCAACTAATTGCAGTGATTCTTTTTGGTTCTCAAGCGCGTGGTGATGCTACTCCTGATTCAGATTTTGATGTATTAGTTATACTGAAGGATTTAGTGCAAGCAACCAAAGAAATTGAAAAAATTGGCTTTTTTCTTAGTCCCCTTTGTTTAAAATATAGTGTAGTAATTTCTAACCTGTTTTACTCCCTCAGTCGTTTTGAAAAAGAACAAATAATGCTAATCCAAAATATCAAAAAAGAAGGTATTTATTTCTATGAACAAAGAACAAGAGTTTCTAGTACAAAAAGCTCAAGATAGTCTGCGTGCAGCTAAAATTTTAGCTGGTGAAAATCTAGCTGATTTTGCTGCTTCTCGTGCTTATTATGCCATGTTTTATATAGCTGAAGCATTCCTAGTAGGTGAAAATCTCAGTTTTAGCAAACACTCTGCTGTAATTAGTAAATTTGGCGAACTTTTTGCCAGAACTGGTAAAATTGATCCTAAATTTCACCGTTATCTAATTGATGCAGAACAGATCCGTTTAAAGGGAGATTATGATCGCTCTGAACGTTTAACTGCTGAAGATGCAAAACTAATGATTGAAAGAACCGAAGAGTTCCTAGAATTAGTAAACTATCTATCATCTTGCTAATTCAAATAAATCAATGGTTAAATAAATAATGGTAATCTAACAGTAATATCAAGAATAATCGAACACAGATAAACGCAGATAAACACAGATAAAAATGGACAATCAAAAATCAAAACATGAAACTTTCAAACAACATCCTGTAAATCCTCAAATCCTGGACATCCTGATTCTGACAAATTAAAATATTAGTACACCACAAATAAAATCAAAATCCTGTAAATCCTAAAATCCTGGATATCCTGATTCAGACAATAATATATTTATTTCCTAGCAACTATTTTGATTATCAAGCGATCGCTACAGTAAGATCAATTATGATTCTGCACTATCATTACAGGGTTAGCGATAGTGTCATTTCTTCCTTATCATTATCAAATTTTCAGTTGGGTTGCGCTTTCGCTTAACCCAACCTACCATTTTTTAACTTTACTTGACGCAAAGACACAAAAAACACTTTGCGCCTTTGCTCCTTTGCGTCTTTGCGCGAAACAAAACTTAACTAGATTGAATGTTATCCCGCAGCATCAGGTAATGGTTTTTTCGGTGTTGCTAGTTGCAGGATGATTTCTAGTAACCAAGGGGCGAGACGTTGGCATAATACGGCTAAGTGAGATTGCCAGCCGACTAGGATTTCTGCGGTATCGTTTTCTATGCCGATGACGAGGGCTTGGGCGACTTGTTCGGGTGTCATGGGGATCACTCCTCGGAATGATTGCAAGTCACGCACCATGTCCGTTTCGGTGAGGGAAGGGAGTAAGGCGATAACACGGACATTGTGTTGGGCAAGTTCTTGACGTAGTGCCTGGGTAAATCCGACAATGGCAAACTTAGTGGCGGAATATGTGGCCATTGTCGGGGCGGCAACTTTCCCCATTAAACTGGAGACATTGACAATGATCCCCCTTTTCTGACTAACCATGCGTTTGGCTATCAAGCTGGTGAGGGTGTACATTCCCATCAAATTGACGGAGAGTTCTTCTTGTAGTTGGGGGAGTTTTGATTGCAGAAATGAGTTTTGATGTGCGACTCCGGCACAATTTACGAGGAGATGAATGGGTCCATAACTGCGCCAAAGTTGGGCTACGGCGATGTTGACGTTGATTGAGTGAGTTAAGTCTAAGGCCATAATTGTAGTTTCTACGCCCAAAGCTTCGATTTGGGCGGCTACTTCGGCTAATTTTTGGCGATCGCGTGCTACCAATATTAACCTTTTCATGCCTTGTTTGGCTAATTCTAAAGCGATCGCTTTACCAATGCCACGGGAAGCCCCGGTAATAAGTGCAACTTTTCCTTGAATCTTCATCGGTTTTCACCTCCAAATTCTTCATTTTTCATCTTCCTTTTGCCTTCTTGGTAATCAACAGGGAAGACGATTGATGAACGGTAAACAAAAATCAAATTTCAATTCAGCGACAGGAACGAAGATACTTTTTCTGCTCATCTGCAATACCCCTTTATTGCTTCTCGACAGCAGAAATTCCTCGTTGTTAGGATGGGAATAATCAACATAAAAGACTGTTGGCAGGATGGATAAAGCTCATTGATTTTACCTCTCTATTTGCTCCGAGCATTCACCAGTGCTGTCGTACCTACACACATTAGCAACTAAATCAAGTTATTGCAATATTTTTTAATCAGGATTTCTGATCAGTCGTTTCCCTAAAGTATATATATCGCAATCTTAATTTATATAAGTTTTTATGAATAGTGAGCAATTCATATGATGATCCCCTCACAATTGGTTGATTTTTGTGACAAGGAACACATTTTTAACTTATTCAAGACAATATATTCTGCTGAATTTGTAGTGTATTAGTCATAATTTTTGGTAAATTCGCACTAATTTATAAAAACAAGAAAATGATTATTAGCAAAAGTGAATATTATATTTCTTCTTATTCCCTGAGACTCTGCGCATCTGCGTATTAGCGAAGCGGGGCGAAGCCCGATAAGTTCATACCCTTAAGCAGCAACGCCTAAAATCTAAAACTTGTTTAAAAGTTGAATTGTCTAATAATTCGCTTTCGCAGTTCATCAGCTATTAAGATGAACGGTGGACAGAACAATAACATCAATAAATATGATGGTTTTAAAGGTGCAGTCGAGAAGATTTTTTGTAGGGTAGGAGAGTAAATAATAGAGAGAATCAAAAACCATTCCACCGCAATTCCCCACCAAATAAAGCGGTTAGTAAAAAAGCCCAACCGTAAAATAGAAACCCGTTCCGAACGACAGGCAAAAACGTTACCATCTTGACAAGCTACAATTACCGCTAAAGTCATTGTTGTTGCTTGATAATAAATAGCCATTATCGTAGCATCTGCTGAGTGAGAGAGAATACTAGGACTGAGTGCCTGTAATTGGGGAAGATTATAGCCATTTGTCCACCAAACGAAGAAAAATCCTGCCATACCTGCCAAACCTTCCAGCAGTCCTAAAAAGCAGTAAGCACGCAGTAGTAAGGGTAAATCTAACAGTGCTTGAGATTTTTTCCGAGGTGGTAACTCCATTGAACCAGTTTCCGGTTTTTCTGCCCCTAATGCTAGTGCAGGTAACATATCTGAACCTAAATCAATGGCTAAGATTTGTAAAATTACTAATGCCGGGGGTATTTTCAGAAACACCATTGCCAGGAAGGGCAAAAACTCCGCCATGTTGGAAGCGAGAATATAAGTCATGAATTTGCGGATGTTTTGATACACCGCTCGACCCTGTTCAATGGCGGCGACAATGGTGGCAAAATTATCATCTATAAGCACAATATCCGCAGCTTCACGGGCAACATCTGTACCGCTAATTCCCATGGCAATGCCGATATTAGCAGCGCGTAAGGCGGGGGCATCGTTGACACCATCACCAGTGACAGCGACGACATGACCAAGGGTTTTATATGCTTCCACTAATCTGAGTTTCTGTTCCGGCATTACCCTGGCAAATACTAACCCGGTTTTGTGCTTGTGGAGGATTTGCCGCAATTGGGTATCAGAAAGATGTCCTAATTGTTCACCAGTGATGATTCTAGGTTTACCGTTAGCTAAACCAATGCGTTGTGCAATTGCTGCCGCTGTTAACCCATAATCACCTGTAATCATAGTAACTTGAATGCCGGCACGATGACAAAGAGCGATTGCATCCGCAACTTCTGGACGGGCTGGGTCAATCATCGCCACCAAGCCCAAAAAAGTCAAATCCTGTTCTAACAAGTTATGATCTAGCTGGTTTAATTCCGCCCCACCTTGTCTTGTCGCCACCCCTAATACACGATAACCCTGACTAGCCAATTGATCATTAGCCGCCACAATTTCCTGTCGCTGGGTTTGAGTTAGTTTCAGCCTTTCCCCTGAATGCCATAAATACTGCGAATGTTGCAATACATCTAAAGTTGATCCCTTGGTAAAAATCAAATACTGAGAATTTTCAGTATTGTCAAATTCCAAATGTCCTTCTAATAAAACCGTCATCATTCGTCGGTGGGAATCAAAAGGTATTTCCTGAATTCTGGGGGCTTGCTGTTGTAATTCTTCCAACTTCAACCCAGCCTTAATTGCTGCCACTAATAACGCCCCTTCCGTAGGATCACCCAATACTTGCCATTGATGAGAATTGGGGGGATGATTTAACCGGGCATTAGAACAAAGTGCCGCACCAGCCAACATTAACAGCACCTCATTTCTCCGTGTCCTCTGTGCCTCTGTGGTTCGTAACTCTTCCGTAAGAATTTCCACTTCTCCCTTGGGTTCATAACCTACCCCAGTCACATTAATCTGAATATTGGGAATCCATAATTGGCGAACAGTCATTTCATTTTTTGTCAAAGTCCCGGTTTTGTCAGTGCAAATCACCGTGACTGCACTCAGGGTTTCCACCGCAGACAAACGCCGCACCAAAGCATTTTGTTTAGCCATGCGTTTGACACCAATGGCTAAGGCTAAACTGACAGTAGGTAATAAACCTTCGGGGACAAATGCCACAATAATACCAATGGCAAAAATGAAACTTTCTTTGAGTTGCATTCCCACCAGCAACTTAGTGAGTAAAAATATCACCACCCCCATAGTCAAAGCAATGATGGTAATGATGTGAACTACTCTGGAAATTTGCACTTCTAAAGTGCTGGCTTCCCGCTTCACATGGGCTGTAAGATGGGCAACTTGACCAAATTCTGTATGTGTGCCTGTGGCATATACTACTGCCAGTCCCCGACCGGCTGCCACGGTAGAACCTGCAAATACTAAATTACTGGCTTCGGAAGCATGGATATTTGCGGCGGTAACAGGTTCGCTAATGCGGGGAACGGGCAAAGATTCCCCTGTGAGTACGGAGACATCTACATATAAAGACTGACTTTGAATAATTCTGGCATCAGCGGATATCTTATCACCTTCTTCTAACTGCATGACATCGCCGCTAACTAATTCACGGGCAGCAATTACACATAATTTTCCATCCCGATAAACTTTAGCTTGGGAAGGTAAGATTTTCTTCAGGGCTGATAAAGCTTTTTCCGCTTGATATTCCTGCCAAAAACTAAAGATAGCATTAATCCAAATAACTGCCCAAATTGCCCAACCTAATTCTGGTGTTTGGGAAATAAAAGCTAATATTCCCGCTACCCACAACAGCAAGGCCATAAAATGGGTTAATTGATCAGTGAAACGCAGAATTAAAGGGCGTGTTTGGGGTTCGGGAAGTTCGTTATAACCAGATTGTTTTAATCTTAAATTGGCTTCTGCCTCGCTGATACCTTGAGGAGTAGTTGTTAGTGTTTTGTAGACATCTGTAGGTGTCAGCGTCCAAATATGAAAGTTTGAATCCATACTTTTGGTATCAATCGGGCTTTGATATTTTAGATGCCGAGTCTATACCTTTTCATCTGTCTGAGGTGTGGGGTATGTTTTTGAGGAGGGTTAATTGTCAGAATTAGGATATCCAGGATTTAAGGATTTACACGATTTTATTTTGTAGTCAAAGATCCCCGACTTCTAAACATAATTAATTAGATGAACGAGAAAATTACTCCCTTCCCACACAAAGATAACTGATATTTTTTCTCCGTGTCCTCTGTGTCCTCTGTGGTTCGTTTAAAAAAATTAGTAATTTAACAGTAATATCAAGAATAATTGTAGCTTGCTTCCCGAAGGGTACGCAGATAAACGCAGATAAACGCAGATAAACACAGATAAAGATGGACAATCAAAATTCAAACAACATCCTGTAAATCCTTAAATCCTGGACATCCTGATTCAGACAAAAAATTATTTTTACCAGTGAAACATTTTAAGACTTGACAAGACGCAAAAAATGCACTATGCTGACGGATGTTTTTTGTTCTTACTCACAATTTAATTCTAACATACCACAGGGATTAAAATCCCTCGTGTCGCTTATATCTCAGGGAGCCAAGCCGCGCTCGTTTTACGCTTACCGGATGCTCTTATAAACAATTTTGATAAATTATTGATCAGAGCATAGACTACGTGCTTACTTCCGCACAGACCAAGAGCGAACTTGACCTAAAGTTACAGGAATTCTGTCGCTAACATCAATGGTAAACAAAAACACCTTTTTAGCTCTGCGACCATTTTCTGGGTCAAAAAACTTTAATTTCACATCCCAACAATCGCTATTAATGCGACAAAAAGGACTTTTTTCCACTTCAATACTATCAAGCTGCATCCCTGTAGAAATAGCTTGAGAAAAACTAGAAGCGGCTTGAAAAGCATTAGTTACAGAAAAATTCAGCGCTCGATCTTTTGCCAATTGTCCTAAATTTTGCAAATCATAGTATACTCGATTTAAGAAACTACTCAAAGCCTTTCTCATAGCTATTTCTTGGGCTGGTGCAGTTTCTCCCGTAATTACAGTTTGCAAAGCCGCATCTACCAAACTGTTGACTTTCCAGCCATACATTCCCCTAGTATTCGTAAGACTAATTACAGGCACAACTTGACCAGAAAATAACTCCACAGTTCTATCTGTTAACCTTGCAGGTATACTTACCCGTTCGACAAAATCATCACTGTTTTCTGGTTGAATTTGTCCCGCTAACATCAAAATCAGGGTTTCATAGATATCTGCGGCAAAACCGCTCACAGGTTCTAAAGCATAAATAGGAGTTAATTCTTGGTTGAGAGTCCAAATTAAAGGTTTAGCTTCCGTAGGATTTACTGACAAGTAATCAACCATTTGCTGGCTATCATAGGGATTAGCAGGAATAATTGCCCCGTCCATATTCACTGCTGGCATTAATTGTTTAAACGAGTCCCTTCTGGCTTCATTACCAAAATCATAACCAATTGTTCCTAAAGCATATACCAATTTAGAAGCCGCACTAGGGGTAATAGAATCAGTTGAGGAATTAATTCCCTGGCTAATAACTAAAGTTTCTCGTTCCCAGTCTCCGGCTGGGAATGCTGTCTCCAAGGCTCTGCCTGACGGTATAGTGAGAGGCAGAGCCTCTAATGTAGCATTCCCAGGTAGAACCTGGGAACGAGAGATTCCTACTCCTCTCTCCTCGTAGGAGAGGGGTTGGGGGTGAGGTTCTTGCACTCCCTGGTAGGAGAGGGGTTGGGGGTGAGGTTCTAACTTTTCTCCCGTCAATAATTGAAACGCACCGGGAATATTCAACTTACCTAATAAACAGCGTTCTGGTTCTTCCACTTCTTCCGGGTTACAGGGAATAGCACTATTTAAAATCGCTTCCCGCACTGCTTCAGCGTTGGGTTGTTCTCCTCGTTGCAATTGCAGACTCATTAATAAAGCAGAAATACCTGTGACAATGGGTGCAGCGCAACTAGTCCCTTTTTGTCTGATAGGTTCTTCTGTTCCCGGTTGGGCGCCTAAAATATTTTCACCGTTAGCCATTACCCCTTTATGTTGATATTCTCCGCCATAATTACTAAATTTAAACGGTTGGCCATCATCTCGCATTGCACCCACTGTAATCACACCAGGAAGAAGAGAGGGAATACACCAACATTCACCTTTATCGTTACCACCTGGGGCAACAATTAACATATTATTATCTTGGCATTGTTTCACAGCACGGGCAAATAAATCTGGTGCTACTCCGGTTTGGGTAGGGTGACAAGCAGCGATATGGATAATATTCGCTCCCCATTGCCAAGCGGTATTAATAGCGTGGGTAAGGTTGATAGGGGAAATAAAATCATCATTAGCGAAGGAAATAGGAATATTTAATGCTGTACATAAAGGGGCAATACCAGGGGCTGGTGTACCGTGTTGTCCTAAGATAGTGCTAGAAATGTGAGTAGCATGACTGGATAATTCAATGCGTTGTCTAATAGCTGGAGGGAAAGGTGCAAAAAATGCCTCTCGTTCTTTTTTTGATTCTTCTTTATCGTGGTCGGGGTCGTCTTTTTTGTCTTTTTGTTGTTGGTTAAATTCTAAAGATAAATTGAGATAATAATAGTATTCTTCGTTAAGTTCAATATCTTCTGCCCAATAGGGTTTAAATTGACTAAATTTTGCCCCTTGAAAACAACTACGTTCTAAGTCGGCTGCACCATCAAGGATAGCAATTTTAATGCGGGGGTCGCCTTTTGTGCGTGTCCAAATTTGGGAAATTCCGGGGATGTCGGTAAGGTTAGGCATGGTTTTGATTGTGTTGTTGTAATTGATGTTATAATTGTGGGTGAAAAGTCTAATTTTTTATCAAGTTAATGCCAGCTAAAGATGTTTTTCATGATGCTGTTAGGATAGGGTTAGAAAAAGAAGGTTGGGTAATTACAGATGATCCTTTAAGGATAGAAGTTGGTGATGTGGAAATGTATATTGATCTCGGTGCGGAACAAGTTTTAGCTGCTGAAAGAGAAGGAGAAAAAATAGCGGTGGAAATTAAGAGTTTTATTGGTACATCTAATATTTCTCAATTTCATCAAGCCATTGGACAATTTTTTAATTATCATTTGGCATTAGAAGAACAACAACCAGAACGAGTTTTATATTTAGCTATTCCTTCAGGAATTTATTACTCTTTCTTTCAATTGCAGTTTATTAAAACAGTTGTTCAGCGTTCCCAACTTAAAATCATGATTTATGATCCAGTTCAGGAGGTAATTGTAGCATGGAAAAACTAGAACAATATCGCAATTATGTCAAACAAGTGATCACAGAATATGCTCAATTAGGTTCAGCTAAAGATGAAATTGAACAACAATTGATTTTTGATAGTTTTGGTGATCATTATCAATTGATGTATGTGGGTTGGAAAAACAGAAAACGGCAGCATGGTTGTGTTTTGCATTTGGATATTAAAGATCAGAAAATTTGGATACAACATGATGGAACTGAAATTGGTATAGCAGATGAGTTAGTTAAATTAGGAGTGCCAAAATCAGATATTGTTTTAGCATTTCATGAACCTTTGGTGAGACAATATACAGATTTTGCTGTTGGTTGATTTTCACATAGATTTTACATCATTTTTGGAAATATTTACATTATGTCATATAGTGATTTTACTCTCAAAAAAGTTAAGCAAACCTTTGGCATAAATACCGTTGAAAATAAAAAGTTTCTGCCAGAAATCCAACCAATTGCTGCTAGTGCAACCCTGACTGATTTTTTAGCAGAAAGTTTACCATTAGCTATAGCGACAGGAAGTGAAAAAGCACGTTCTGAGTTAATCATTAGTCCGGTTTTACTAGAGGTTCGTAAGATTTTACAAAGAAAAATTAGTTTATTTTCTGGTACAGATTTTACTGTAGATTCGGCTTTAGGATTGAATGGAGTCTGTGATTTTGTTCTGAGTCGTTCAACGGAACAGTTAGAAGTGGAAGCACCAGCAGTTATGATTGTGGAAGCCAAAAAATCAGACTTAAATCCGGGTATTGGCCAGTGTATTGCGGAAATGATTGCTGCTCAAAAATTCAATGAAATTAATAATCAACCCATTCCTACAATTTATGGTAGCGTCACTAATGGTACTGTTTGGCGATTTCTACAATTAACGGAACAAACTGTAACAATTGATTTTACAGATTATCCCCTTCCTCCTGTTGATGTCATTTTAGGAATTTTAGTTTGGATGGTAACTGCTGCTAACTAGATAATTGTCACCAATAGGGGTTTAGCAATGCTCATAGGTGTCAACTTAGGCTAAAAATGTCTTATCTGTTGGCTGACAAACCCGCCCAGAAATGAATTTACGGGCTAATAGCGAAACTAAACTAAAGTTTACTGAAAATTTTCTGGGTTATTTAGTCATCTTTAGATGACTTTTGCTATGAGACTGGGAATTTATTCCCAGTCGGGCTATTAGGGGTTTAGCAATGCTCATAGGTGTCAACTTAGGCTAAAAATGTCTTATCTGTTGGCTGACAAACCCGCCCAGAAATGAATTTACGGGCTAATAGCGAAACTAAACTAAAGTTTACTGAAAATTTTCTGGGTTATTTAGTCATCTTTAGATGACTTTTGCTATGAGACTGGGAATTCATTCCCAGTCGGGCTATGGGTTTTACGTTAAGTTGACACCAAAAATCCTGGATATCCTGATTCTGACTAACTAGATAATCTACTAATAAAATTCTCATGTTCTGGACTTGCTAAACCCTGCTGCAAAACAGCTAATACTGTACCTAAATCTCCTCCTAATAATGCTATTTTATCTAACCATAAACCGGGGAATATTTGGGAACAAATTATATTATCTGTATTGGGTTGAAGTTGAATATACTCCCCTTGTTGTAACCTAAACCAATCAAATTGATGGTCATAAACTCGCCAGATTAAATATTCTTGGACTTGATTACGACGATAAACTTTGAGTTTTTCATGTAAATCATAGGAAGCACTAGAAGCAGCAATTTCTACTATTAATTCTGGCGCACCTTCTACATAATCATCTTTATTTATTCTTGATTGTCCTCCTGTTTCAATTCTTAATAAAGCATCCGGTTGTGGTTCGTTATCTGTATCTATTAGCACTGTGGCATTATCGGCGAAACCTATGCCCGGTGTAGCTGCTTTATAAACTCCCAGCCAAGTCATAATATAAGCATGGGGTTCTCCATGACTTTTGATTCTTAATGGTGATGCCACGTAAACTACTCCTTCAATTAATTCGGCTTTTTTGAGATTCGACATGGCATGATAACGCCGTTCAAATTCATGACGGGTTAATTTGTCGCCGTTTTCTAGGGGAGGAATAGTTAAGATGGGAGAAATTGCAGTAGTAGATATCATAAAATTTGCTCAAATTTTGCAGAAAATGAAATTGTCACCAATCAGGATGTCCAGGACTTCAGGATTTACAGGATGTTATATGAGGAATTTAGGTATTATAATACATATTTAATTTCTGAATTGAACTTTTGATTAACTCGCTTTCAGGAATACACACTACTAAAGCTCTCACTGCTTGATGTCTATAATAAGCATGAACTCTATCAGCTAAATGATTTCCTAAATTATCAACGAAGTAATTGTGATCAGTGGGATGAAAATAGAGAATTTTGCTCTCATTCGCTTGGCTAAAACCAATTTGCAACAAATGACAGACTTTTAGAAATTCTAAAGCCTTTGCAGGCAATATTTTGGCAAGTCGTATCTGCACATTTTCCCTGACAAATTCCTCAGCAGAAAGAGTTGGATAAACTTCAATCTCATGACTACCATTCAAGCTAAAATCAAAACCAATTAACAAGTTATTATTAGTTAAGATTGATCGCAATTCTGGGCTGTTACCGCACAAAGAAATTGCTGTTTCTGTTTTTTCTAAATAATTATCAATCCAAATAAACAGTTTCAAACGTGAATCTTTGACTTCTCTTCTGGCATCTACTCCTATCAACACTTTAATAACTTTACTGAAGTCGAAATTATTGCCTAAAAATTTATGTAGTAGCTGATAATTTAACTTCACTTCAACTCTTGCAGCCACAGCATTAAAAAAATTTAGTGCTGCATTGATTTGGCTTTTAGCGTCTGGTTTTGTCCATGTCAGAGTGAACCTAGCAGCATGAAGTCTATCATGATCAATTTTACAAGCACAGTCAATTATGGCATCTTTTTGTCCTTGAACTAATTTTTCAAAATGCCCTAAAGGAAAAAGATAGTCTTCTATCTCAAAAACTTGCTTGTGCTTGCCAATATGAGTTAGGTTAATTTCACTGTCAGTGACGAAATTATCGTAGGTAATCATTTGTTTATTTAAAGTTCCTTATGCCTGTTTATTTAAAGTTTTTTATGCCCAGAAAACCTCGAAATATCAAACCCGGATACTCTTATCACATAACAACCCGTTGCAATAACCGTGAATTTAAGCTATCACGGCGTGAATGTCGGGAAGTGTTTCTTTATGCGATAAAAAAGGCTTTGGATAAATACAATTTCCAGCTTTATGCTTTGTGCATTATGTCAAATCATGTTCATTATTTGATTGCACCTAAACAGCCAGAAGAGTTACCCAAAATTATGCACTTCCTGAATTGGTACACGGCGATGTGTTTCAATCGGATGTTAAGAAGAACGGGACATGGTTCGACTTCGCTCACCACAAGCTTTTGGGAGAAACGATATTACTGTGATGGGTTTCCTGCTTCAGACAAAGAAAGAGCATTAAATACTTTACGCTACATTCACGCTAATCCTAAAGCTGCCAAAATGCGCCAGAGTTTTTTCTATGACTTCAGCAATTATGGCAGTTATGAACGCTTAACTGATGATGGTTTAACTCAATGGCATCCGGCTTTTTTACGAATGGGAAACAGCTTAGAAGAATGTGCCAAAAAGTATAAAGGCTTCTGCCAAAAGTATAAACCCAAGGAGAAGACCCCAACCCAATACCACTGGGGTAGTAAGCTGTTGGCTGGGGTTCATCTCACAAATCAGGGTTCAACCACCAACCCCAAAAAATCTAAGTCCGGTTTTCCGCCACCCCCCCCGTGCCAGGTATCCGAAACCCCCGAAGTGACAGAGGTTGTCCGTCAATTCATCGCTGCGAACCGTGCGCCAAGGGATGTAGAAATAGACTTTTGACCTTTTTTGAGGTGAGTGGTAGAATGAGGTGACTTACTCTGCGTCGTCGCCCGCAAAAGGAGGACTAAACCAGAACAGCTGGGCTTCCACTTGACCGCTTTGATCCTTGGCAGTGGAGATGATTTCGCGTTCTACGGGGGCAACTTGTTGGGGGCGGATGTTCTTCTTAGTCATGGTGTGTTTTTCCTTTTTGTTTGTTCGTTTAACTTCTTCATTATGAAGAAGACTGGTTTGGTGAAGGCGTTAAATTGGCGTTGAAGGGTAATTTAACGAGTTGTGATTCACCAGAAGCTTTATATAAAACCTGTCTCCTTGTAGGAGAGAGGCTTTAAATTCTCAATTTTTTTTCCTGTTCCCTCTCCTCTTAGGAAAGGGTTAGGGAGAGGTATCTTAATTCATATCCCCCGTGCCAGTGATAAACCCCCGAACTGACAAGGGTTGTCCGTCAATTCATCGAGGCAAACCGTGCGCCAAGGGATGTAGAAATAGACTTTTGATATTTTTTGAGGTGAGTGGTAGAATGGGGTGACTTACTCCGCGTCGTCGCCCGCAAAAGGAGCGAACGTATCCTCACTTGGATCTCTCCATGAACGGGCTGTAACCTGACCGCTTTGATCCTTGGCAGTAGAGATGGTTTCGCGTTCTACGGGAGCAACTTGTTGGGGGCGGATGTTCTTCTTAGTCATGGTGTGTTTTCCTTTTTGTTTGTTCGTTTAACTTCTTCCTGATGAAGAAGACTGGTTTGGTGAAGGCGTTAAATTGGTGTTGAAGGGTAATTTAACGAGTTGTGATTCACCAGAAGCTTTATATAAAACCTCTCTCCTACAAGGAGAGAGGCTTTAAACTCTTTAAATTCTCAAGTTTTTTTCCTGTTCCCTCTCCTCTTAGGAGAGGGTTAGGGAGAGGTAGAGTTTTAGTATTAACTAATGTGAATTTTTCAGAATAATCAATGCAACTACTTACCATGAGATGATAAAAAGTGCAATTACTAATCAGTAGGCTAAGTGAAGCTACCCTGATTCTGATAGTACAGCCAATTATGATTCAACGCAAGACCTTATTAATAAAAATTACTTATAGTAAATCAGGTTGTTAACACTCCTGTTTGCTTGATATTTCCGTGAAGCGGAAATCACTATCTCCTCCCGTCAAGTATTTGTAAATACTGATTTTCATCCACAGCACAGGAGAAAATAAACACTTACTAAAACCGTTTTTTTTTTTGACATAAGAAAAAATTATATCCGTTAAAATATGTAAATTGAGTTGACATTTCAGCCGAATAATATAACAATTACTTTTGTGTTCTAGAAGCACAATCGTAATAAAAATGTCATAAAATATATATTTATGGCGCAAAATAGATGTTTAAGCAGATAATTAGCAAATTAAATGCCAAAATCCTCAATTGAAACGGAAATACACAAATTATGGAACTTGACACAGGGTGATTCACAAATATGTGTAGCTATACTCGACGGATTGGTTGATCAATCTCATAATTGCTTTAATGCAGCAAATTTAACAAGATTGCCAACACTTATTCAGGGAGAAGCGACAGCTAATGGATCTATGTCTGGACATGGAACTCATGTAGCAAGCATCATATTTGGTCAACATAATTCTTCAGAATTACGGGGAATAGCTCCCCAATGTCGAGGGTTAATCGTCCCTATTTTTGGTGACAATAATAGGAAACTTTCTCAACTAGATCTAGCTCGCGCCATAGAACAAGCCGTCAATGCTGGAGCGCATATTATCAATGTCAGTGCTGGACAACTCACTGATAATGGTGAAGCAGAAGGCTGGTTAGATAGGGCTGTGCAACTATGCAAAGATCACAATGTTTTAATTGTGGCTGCTGCTGGTAACGATGGTTGCGAATGTTTGCACGTTCCCGCATCTTTACCCACCGTATTAGCAGTAGGGGCAATGAATGACCAAGGTAAACCCATAGACTTTAGTAACTGGGGAGAAAGCTATCAAAACCAAGGCATTCTTGCACCAGGAGAAAACATCTTAGGGGCAAAACCGGGGGGAGGGACACAAAAACTCAGTGGTACTAGCTTTGCTACTCCCATTGTTTCCGGTGTCGCTGCTTTACTCCTAAGTCTGCAAGTTCAACGTGGTGAAACACCCGACCCCGCTAAGGTGAGAGCGGTTTTATTAGAAACTGCTATACCTTGCACAGATAAGGATACAGACGATATTAGTCGCTGTTTATTAGGTAAATTAAATATTTCTGGTGCATTGGCATATTTTACAGGAGGAACAATGTCCGAAGAATTAGATACAGTAGAAACCGTTGACAGTATTGAAGCTGCTGGTTGCGGTTGTGCAGAGATTACAAATAGTGCTGAACCGGAACCCAACCCGGAAGAATTTATACCCCCTGAATTTTTCCCAGTAGTTCCTGCTGTGACAACTTCCGCACCTTTAACAAATTCATCCAATTCTCAATCTACTACCATGTCAAATCGTACATCTAATTACATTACTGCTAGTCAAGCGCCCAGCGACCTCGCTCAAGTTAACTTAGTGTATGCTTTAGGTACACTGGGTTACGATTTTGGTTCAGAAGCCAGAAGAGACTCTTTTAAACAATTAATGCCGGGGGTAGCCATAGACGGAACAGCAATTCCCGCTAATCCCTATGATGCGCGGCAGATGGTAGATTATTTAGGAGATAATCTTTCGGAAGCTAAGTCTTTAATTTGGACTTTAAATTTAGAATTAACTCCTATCTATGCAATAGAACCAGGTGGGGCTTTTGCCAGAGATGTCTATGCTATTTTACAACAATTATTATCGGGACAAATTCAAGCAGAAGACAGCGAGAATTATGTAGAGAGAGTCAGTATTCCCGGTATTTTATCAGGACGCAGTGTGAAACTATTTTCTGGTCAAGTTGTGCCAGTAATTGAAGTTCCCAACATTCGGGGAATGTATGGTTGGAAGGTTAACACCTTAGTTCAAGCTGCTATTCGCACAGTGCAAGCGCAAGCGACAGAAGCCCAAGAAGAGTCTATTCGTCGGACTTTGGGTAGTTTCCTCAGCCGCATTTATTATGATTTACGGAATTTAGGGACAACTTCCCAAGATAGGGCGTTGAATTTTGCCTCTACGAATGCCTTTCAAGCGGCTTCCACCTTTGCGGAAGCTGTGGCTACAGGTATGGAGTTGGATAGTATTACTGTAGAGAAAAGTCCTTTCTGTCGTTTAGATAGCGATTGTTGGGATGTAAAATTAAAGTTCTTTGACCCTGAAAATAGCCGTCGGGCCAAGAAGCTATTCCGGTTTACAATTGATGTGAGTGATATTATTCCTGTCACCTTGGGTGAAGTCCGTTCTTGGTCTACTCCTTATTAATAGTAGTAGGTTGGGTTAAGCAACAGCGCAACCCAACAAAGTCTTTTATCTCGTTTATCTCGTTCCCAGTCTCTGACTGGGAATGCGGTTACAGAGGCTCTGACTCTGCTTTAATAGAAGGCAGAGCCTTCTAGAATTCATTCCCATACGGAGTATGGGAACGAGAAACGCGAAAAACGAGGAAATGAGAAATCAATTTCCAAAATCTACAATCTAAAATTGATTATGAGATTACCCAAACTTTCCCCCCCGGTAAAAAGACCAGATATTATTTATCCTCATCGGTCTGTTGATGTCATTTATGGTAGAGTCGAGGACTTAGTTAGCATTCGTATGGATTTATTACATGGTGCTAATTATAATGACCCCGCTGCATTTCAAAATCGTAGTTATCAGCAAATTAAATCTTCTTGCAGTTGTGTAATTTAGGAGTTATCAAAATTATGAGTAAACAAAAGAAAACCCCCGCAAATTCGAGTCAACCAGAACCCAAACAAACAGCAGAAATTAAACGTAATATTTTGTCAACTGGTTTGGAAGATTATGGTTTTTGGTCACAGGAAATGGCTAGACAAAAAGCCCAACAAACTGAACCTGATAAACCTTTTCGTCGTGGTCGGATTTGGTGTTAGTTGGTGGTGTTAGTTGGTGCGGTTTTCATATCTCCGACTTCTTTGAGAAGTTGGGGATATTAATTAATATACAGGAAACACTTTACTTAAATCAAGCTGTAAATCAGTAAACCAAGGTAAAGATATAACCTGAGTAGGTAAAACAATTCGCTTATTTGTATACCCAAATATCCCCTGTTTATTTTGATATGGTTCACTGTAACATTCCAAGCAATTATCTAATAAATTAAATATCCAATAATCAGGTATTCCCGCTTTCGCATAAAGAGGTATTCTCACTTTTTGGTCATAGTCTATGGAAGAATCTGCAACTTCTATGACTAACAATATATCGCTCCCTTGTGGGTGAGATGAAAAATAATCATCATCACGATTTTTGACAATGGCAAAATCTGGTTCTGGTTCGCTTTTGGGTGGTATACTAATGGGGGCTTGAGATTGCAGAATTGCTCTATCTTCTATAAGTTTTGGGAGTTCCTTTAATAGCTTTCTTAAACAAGTTTCATGTGCCGTACCTTTTGATACCATTTCTACCAATTCTCCGTTAATTAGTTGAATGTGATCATCTTCTTTTAAAAAGCCAATTTCGATGAGTTCGTGATATTCTTCTAGGGTGAAGCTTTTAACCTGAATTGTAGTCATATATCTTGCTCCATTTTACCAAAGGTAAATAAAGTTTTGAACACAAGCAGTGGCACTGATGAATATATTCACAATTATTATAGTGATTTGCGATCGCTTTGCGTTTTTGAAACCCTGCACAAACACCGTAGTTATTGCATTTGGCAAATCCCGAATTTATGGAATAAATCCGGGATTTTGTGCTTAAATTTTAAAGAGTCCCAAAACCTTTTTTCTTTTTCTCCTTCTTTTTCTTCGCTGGTGGTGCGCCACCGGGGTAGCCACGCCAACCGGGTGAAGGACGATTACCACCTGCTGCTAAGGGATTTCCACCGCCAAACATTCCTCCCATACCGGGAATGCCACCCTGTCCCATTTGCTGCATGAGCGATCGCATTTTTTGGAAGTCCGCTACCAGTTTGCTTACATCCGCTTCTCTATACCCAGAACCAGAAGCTATGCGGCGGCGACGACTGGGAGAACTTGATAATAAATCTGGATCACGGCGTTCTTTGCCCGTCATGGAATTGATCATAGCTTCACAGCGTTTTAGCTGGGTTTCTCCCTGCTTCAACTGATCCTCAGAAAGCTTGTTCATGCCCGGAATCATCTTCATAATTCCGCCCAAAGAACCCATGTTTTTCAACAACCGCATTTGCTTGAGAAAGTCAGTAAAATCAAATTTTGCTGACAGAATTTTCTCCTGCATTTGCTCCGCATCTGCCAAATCTATCTCTTCTTGGGCTTTTTCTACTAAAGTAAGAACATCCCCCATGCCCAAAATCCGCGAAGCCATGCGGTCAGGATAAAACGGTTGTAGAGCCTCGACTTTTTCCCCTACACCCACAAATTTAATCGGCGCACCGGAAATTTGCCGCACTGACAACGCCGCACCACCTCGGCTATCCCCATCCATTTTGGTCAGTATTGCCCCAGTAATGCCGATTTGGTTATGGAAGGTGCGCGTGAGATTTGCCGCCTCTTGCCCGGTCATTGCATCCACAACTAACAGGGTTTCATCGGGCTGGACTACTTCTTTGATGCGGGCTAATTCCGCCATCATATCTTCGTCAATTTGCAAGCGTCCGGCAGTATCAATAATTACTGTATTTATGCCTTCGGATCTGGCGCGTTCCACACCTTGACGGGCTATTTCTACGGGGTCTGCTGCAATTCCCAGTTCAAATACGGGGACATCAATTTGCTTACCAAGGGTAATTAATTGGTCAATAGCTGCGGGACGATAGATGTCTGTAGCCACTAATAAGCAACTACGGTCTTGTTTGCGTAAATGCAAAGCTAATTTAGCGGTGGCCGTGGTTTTACCTGTCCCTTGCAAACCAGCCATTAACACAACGGTGGTTTTCCCCGCAACTTCTGCGAGGGGAACATTTTCTTCCCCCATCACCTGCACTAATTCATCATAAACAATTTTGATGAATTGTTGGTCAGGACGTACACCAGCGATAACTTCAGCCCCCTGGGCCTTGGTTTCGACTTCGCTAATAAAATCTTTGACTACCTGGAGGTTAACATCTGCTTCCAACAAAGCCCGACGCACTTCCCGCAAAGCGTCTTGTATATTGGATTGGGAGATTTTATCCTGTCCTCGCAGTTTTTTCCAGGCGGATTCTAAACGGTCAGATAGTGCATCAAACATAATTCAGTTACAACGTAGTTAGTCTGTTGTCAGTAGGGGCGAAGCATTTGGAAGATAAATTATCGGTCATTGCCAAAAATAGTCCTCCAAATGCTTCGCCCGTACAGTGGTTAGTTGTTAGTAGGGGCGAAGCATTTGGAAGATAAATTATCGGTCATTGCCAAAAATAGTTCTCCAAATGCTTCGCCCGTACAGTTGTCAGTTGTCAGTAGGGGCGAAGCATTTGGAAGATAAATTATCGGTCATTGCCAAAAATAGTTCTCCAAATGCTTCGCCCGTAGAGTTGTCAGTTGTTAAGAACAGATTACCAATGACTAATGACAAATGACAAATCATTAAATAGGTTTGATGACAACAACACCATAAGCATCTGGGGAAAGATAATCTTTTGCAGCTTGGATTAAATCAGTTCCTGCCTGTGCTTGAATATATTGGGGGTAATTAAAAGCTGGTTCTAAATCACCAATTAATGACTGATAATAACCATACAACCCAGCGCGATCACTTGGTGTTTCATTCCCAAATATAAACCGATTGGCTACACGTTGTTGAACACGGGCAATTTCTGATTCTTTGACAAATTCTGTTTGTAATGTGCGAAGATGTTGAATAATACCTGCTTCCACAACCGCTAAATTTTCGACATCACATTTAGCAGAAATCGAAAACACACCTTGCAATAAATTACTCATATTACTCACAGAAATTGAAGATACTAATCCCCGTTCTTCCCGTAAATCTCGCACTAATCTAGATGTTCTCCCATGTCCTAAAATTCCTGCTAAAACATCAAGTGCATAAGTTTCATCTAATTCCATCAATCCAGGTACTCGCCACATCATTACTAGTCTGGCTTGTTGAAGAGTTTCATCAACAACTTCCCTGCGGACTATTTCTGTAAATGCAGGTTCAGTAATTGCTGCTATTGATGTTAGTTTGTTGGTTGTTTGTTGATAATTTTTACTAAATTCTTCGGCGATAATTTCTACTAATTCTTCTACTGGTAAATTACCCACAGCGACTGCTGTAATTGACTGAGGTTGATACCAATGAGCATGAAAATCTCGCATTTGTTGCGGTTGAACTTGAGAAACAACTGCTTCTGGTCCAAGTACGGGACGACGATAGGGTAAGGTATCAAAAGCGGTTTCCATGACATGACGAGAAATTCGCCGTCGGGGGTTATCCTCAGAACGTCTAATTTCTTCTAAAACTACTAAACGTTCTCGTTCAAAAGCATCATCAGGAATACTAGGATTACAAACAACATCTATTTGTAAAGGTGCTAATTCGGCAAAATCTTTAGGGGCAGTTGTGGTATAATAGTGAGTATAATCTTGGCTGGTGGCAGCATTAGTGACAGCACCGCGCTCTTCAATCCGGCGCTCAAATTCACCACTAATTAACTTCTGTGTACCCTTAAAAATCATGTGTTCTAAAAAGTGAGCCATGCCATTAATCGCATCTGACTCCATTGCTGAACCGGTTTTGACCCATAAATTGAGATTAACCGCGTCTATTGGCATTTGTTCGGCGATAATGGTTAAACCATTTGGCAGATGGTGCAGAGTAGGTGCGTTAAGACGCGGAAAATTTAGCAGAGTTGATGTCATTGCTTGTGGTGAGTGAAGAGCTTTGTTACTTCCTATATCCTACAACTTTCTTGATGGTGTAAACATTGTCAAGACTTTTGAAAGAAGTTAAGAATCTTATTGATTAGTTTTTTCCTTAGTCTCAAACCTCATTTATTTTCTCTATAAATTGTTGTATATAGTAAGTATTATTCCCTGGATTCTCCGAAACTAATAAACCGTTTCTATTTTCAAATGTAACTTTTTGTTTTTTAGTTGTTCCCTCATTTGGTATCTGACGACATGAAAATAATAATCCTCTAAATTCAACTTCGGTATTGATTTTATCAAAGATATGAATGCGTTGTAAAACAAAATCAACGAAGCTCTTACCTGCTTTTAATTGATTTAAGTAATTTCCGAGATTTGTAGATTTCATTTCTATCAACAAAACATAAACTTTATTTGATTTTTGCAAAAATAAAATAGCATCATTTTTAGAACAAATACCTTGATATTTGGGATTAAAGAAAGGATATATAGGATCAGTTTTTCCGCCTTGTGTGTGTTTATCTATTGAAAATCCAAAATAAGATATTGATTTCTTTAAATTAATCTTTACAAAACGACATTGTGCTTGTTCATGTTGTTCTTCAATCACAATACTCAAATCATCTTCATTGGTAATTAAATGTAGATCTTCTATAATTACATCCTTTACTATATCAATTAAAGTTTTACTCGGCATCCCCATCTTCCTCTTCTTGAGAAGCATAGTAAATTTCATTGGAAGATTGGTTAAGATTATTAATTACATTATCAAAAGTTTCTGCAATAATACCTTCATTATTATCAACTTCCATTTGTTTGATAGTATTATCAGCAAATAGATAAGCAGATACTTTTTCAGGGTTTAAACACTCATCAGCTTCATAACCATAACGCTGACGCAATTCGTTAGATTTTTCAAAAGATTTGCTTAACATAATCAGATTATTTAATTCACGGACAAAATAAGGACTATGGGTACTTACTACTACTTTAACACCACTATTCACCAATTTTCCTAAGACTCTTGCTAGATTACGTTGATTATCTGGATGTAAACTTAATTCGGGTTCATCAATCATTAAATAATCTCCTGGTTGAGCTAGATGTTCCAGATAAAAAACTAAGCTAAATAGAGTTTTAACGGTAGATGAAGTAAAATGTAAAGGCATTTTTTTCTTATTACTTTGATCAGGCAAGAAAAATATATCTCCATAATGATCTACTTCATATTTACCCTTAATGATATTTTTTTGAATGTATTGTGCTTGTATTTGATAATCACTTTCTTGCTCTTTAGTATTATTTAATTCATTCAGAAACTCAAGATAATCAGAAATTGGTTCTGCATAACGAGATTTAACAATATCTTTTAAAACTTCCATCGAATTAATATTGTCTTTCTGTGAATCATGTATTAGACGATTACGAATACTTGATAACTCTTTAAAAAATAAATTAAGTCCCGCACGTTCAGCAGGAATTAAAAAACAATTATGAGTATTCATGCTATCGTTCTGGTTGAAAATCAAAAGAGCAATATAGGCAGATATGAACTCTATCAATAATCTATGGGGAATACCTTTATCTCGCATTGTAAAAGTTATATTAGGATCATTTTCTGATTTTTGAATATCTAAAAACCAGTCTGATTCTTTATTTCCTAAACTTAGGCGACGTTGCCAGTTTTGATTAGTTAGATTGGTTAAAATTAAATCAATATCAAGTTCTAATTTAATTTGAGTTTGATTAAATTCATTAAGCTTAGTTCCAAATATATTGGGTAAATTTTTGCTAATACCCCGTGTTATTTCTTCTAGAATATCATCTAAATTATCGCCGATTAGATTTTTAATATTGTATTGATAAACTGGTTCTTGACTCAATTGATTAACAAGATTCTCTACAAAATTAAAATTTACTTCAAAACTATAATCAATTAGTCCGTATAAAGAATACATTACATAGGTTTTCCCTGTATTGTTAGCACCACAGAGTAACGTAAAATCATTTAGTTCTAAGTTTCCTTTTTTTATAACTCCAAGATTATTAAAAAAAACTTTTGTTTTTAACATAACAAATAACTTCCTCTCATAAACAACCAACCATTGTACCATGTTTCACAATTTATAAAAATTAAATGCACAACAACTTATCATTTATCATGCCTAATTAATAATTAATTTTAGGACTTACGCAAGACTCATGGAATAACGAACCACAGAGGCACAGAGGTCACGGAGAAATGAGGATTTGAGAGATGTTTTGCGTAAGTCCTAAATTTATTCAAGAATAATTAGGTTGGGACAAATGCCCAACCCACACAATAGAAAAATAAGAAATGTCTCTACACTACTTATTTATTCATTATGAAAATACTGAAGCACTGATTTGTTGTGCTGGGGAAGATGATAAGAATTTCTCGACTAACAATTGCTGGAAAATGTTGACATCATTTTGCCAATTAGCAATTATTTGTTGTAAGTCTTGTATTCTTTCCGTAACGGTATTTCCGGTGAGAGGATAATTCAAGTTACCAGAAAATAAAATAGCTGGTGTTACCTGTTCCCCAAACTGGACATTTACTTGATTAATAGCTAAATTCAGAACTCCCCGTTTTAAGGGATAACTTAACTCTAATCCAGCATTGACTTTACTTCCTCCAAATTCCTGCCAAGAACCTGGGGCTAAAAGTCTACCACATATATATTGATGAGCATCGGCTTCTGATGTAAAACCGACAACTGCTTTGGGGTTAATTCCTACTGCTTGATACTCTACTTGGGATAATTTTTCAACCAATTGTCGTGCAACTGTGGCGAGTTGAATTTCTGCTGGTGGTTTCCCTGCTATCATCTCTAACACATTCAGTCGGTTAGGTTGAACAATGATTCCCACACCGTTTTTATAAACCAACTGAACTAAATTATTATTGTAAACTGGTTGATTTGCTAGTTCCCAGTCTGAAGGAATAATCCCTGTATATTTGAGGAAATCTGGGTTGAGAACTGCGGGATTGAGATTTTTCGCTACGAGAGAAATTGCTATTTCTGTGAGTTGTAAACTATTACTCATACACTTCTGGTTATGGCTGAATTGATTAACAGTATAAACACTGTCCAATCTAGTATAAGTGAAAAGTAACGTATTTGTAATTATTGATCTAAATAATCAGTAATCAACCTGAGTATACAGTGCTTATACTTAACTTTTAGCTTTAGAGATTGATTTATTGTAAACTAATAATTAGTAATATTAAGAATTATGACAAATCCTACTCACACAAAAAATCAATCCCGCGTCATCGTCATCGGTGCGGGTATAGGTGGACTTACAGCCGGAGCATTATTAGCCCATAGAGGTTATAACGTCCTTATCCTCGACCAAGCCATAGTTCCCGGTGGTTGCGCTTCCACATTCAAACGTCAGGGATTTACCTTTGATGTTGGTGCGACGCAAGTTGCAGGTTTAGAACCTGGGGGAATTCATCACCGCATTTTCTCAGAATTAAATATAGAATTACCCGCAGCTACACCTTGCGACCCAGCCTGTGCTGTATATCTTCCCGGAGAGTCCACACCCATTAATGTCTGGCGTGATTCGCAAAAATGGCAAGCAGAACGCCAAAAACAGTTTCCGGGAAGTGAACCTTTTTGGCAATTATTAACCACTTTATTTAATGCTAGTTGGGAATTTCAAGGACGTGATCCTGTTTTACCACCCCGGAATTTATGGGATTTAGGACAATTAATCAAAGCAGTGCGTCCGAGTACATTTATTACCGCACCTTTCACTTTATTTACTGTTGGTGATGCTTTGCGATTATGTGGTTTAGGAAATGATCAAAGACTGCGGACATTTTTAGATTTACAACTCAAGTTATATTCTCAAGTCAGTGCGGAAGAAACAGCTTTACTTTATGCAGCAACGGCTTTGAGTGTATCCCAATTACCCCAAGGTTTATTTCATCTCCAAGGAAGTATGCAAGTATTGAGCGATCGCTTGGTAGAATCCTTAGAACGAGATGGTGGTAAACTATTAATGCGCCACACCGTTGAAAAAATCCAAGTTGAAAATAACCAAGCTAAATCCGTAAATATTAAAAATCAGAAAACCGGGGAAACTTGGACAGAATCAGCAGATCATATCATTGGTAATGTCACCGTTCAGAACTTAGTCCAATTATTAGGAGAAAATGCTCCATCTGGATATAAACAAAGAGTAGAAAAACTCCCACCAGCTTCCGGTGCATTTGTGATTTATTTAGGTGTAGATAAAAGTGCAATTCCTCCTAATTGTCCACCGCATTTACAATTTTTATATGATGTAAATAAACCCATTGGAGAAAACAATTCCCTATTTGTATCTGTGAGTCATGAAGGAGATGGCCGCGCACCATTAGGAAAAGCCACAATTATCGCTTCTTCCTTTGTTGATTTTACGACCTGGTGGGAAACTCAAAATTATGAAGAGTTAAAACAAAAATTCACCCAAGAAGCAATATCCAAACTTTCTGAATATTTCTATTTAAAGCCAGAAACTATCATTTATGTAGAAGCAGCCACACCTCGCACCTTTGCTCATTATACAGGCAGAGAAAAGGGAATTGTGGGCGGTATTGGTCAAAGAATTCCTACCTTTGGACCCTTTGGTTTTGCTAATCGGACTCCCATTAATAATTTGTGGTTAGTTGGTGATTCTACTCATCCTGGAGAGGGAACTGCGGGGGTGAGTTATTCGGCTTTGACGGTAGTTAGACAAATTCAAGCTCAAGGGTAGAATTATTTTTTTCACGCAGAGGCGCGGAGAACACAGAGAATTATTTTTCAGCTAGTTTAGCAGTAATGAATTTACCAATACTATGGTAGTATTAGATATATTACCCGTAGAAAAATAAACTATGGTAACGACAGCAATATAAGGATTCCTCACTTTGCGCCTTTGCGTGAGGCTATACTCAAAACGGCTTGATTGTTTGATTCTAACCGTAGGGGTTTAGCACTGCTAAACCCCTACACATCTGGGTTCTTTGTCATTTGGCAAAAGTTTAAATCTCACCCGTGTTTAGTATAATTCATACTTAAAATTAGCAAAATTATAAGTGAAATTCCGAAAACCCTTGAAGATGTAGCTGACTTAGTCAGCTACATCTGTGCTTTAGACAAGGGATGAAGGCTAGAGGCTTTCCTTTATCAATTAATTAGGACTTCCTGAAGGCTGAGATTCTGGAACTGCTGGTGTTAGTTCAGGTATAGATTCCACAGACGGACTAGGAGGGGATTTGGGAATCATAAGTTGCCGCCAAGTTCTAATTTGTTCTCGAGAGTCAGTGTAAGCACTACTACCACGAGGAATTAACTTGGCTGTATCAATTGCTTTAGCCACATCTACCTCACTTTGAGAACGTGCCATTTCTAACAACTGTTGACTCCACTGGTCAATAGCAATATTCACATCTAAACGTAAACTGTTACGACTAGATACCCGATTTGCCAACTGGATAGCTTCACTTAAAGCTTCTGGTGTGCCAGTAACTGCAACTTGCTTGGCCTTTTGCCAACTCTCTTTAGCGCGAATTTGGTCTTGCCAAGTATCTATAGATGATTGGGCTTCACTTGATAAAGCGCGTCCTGAAGAGGCGATTTTTTGGGCTTCACTAATAGCCGTTGTTAAATTACCACTGTCGGCTAATGCCTTGGCTTGATCTAAATATGGTTGATCTTGAATGCGCTCAATTTTAGCCGTCCATAGCCTCATCTTTTTTCTGGCTTCTGGATATAATGCTCGTCCAGAACGAATTTGATTAAGTTCAGCGATCGCTGTTTGCAATGAGTTAACATCCTCACCAATGGCTATTTGTTCTGCCCGATCTAAATATGGTCTATCTTCAATCGTTTCCACTTGTCCACGCCAACGGCCAATTTCTTGACGGGCTTCTGTACCACGGGGATTATTCCCAGGAATTAGCTGTACTTCCGAAATAGCTGCTGTTAAATCATTAACCGTGCCTTGACTGGCGAGATTTCGGGCTTTCTCTAACCGAGAAACATCTTCAATTTCTAATTGCCAACGCGCAATTAATTGTTGTGCCTCATTATAAACATCCCTAGAAGCATCTATTTGTTGCGCTTGAGCAATCGCGGTTTCTAACCCAGCCGCAGTCCCAATAAAAGCACTTCTTTGGGCTTCACCCAAAACCATAAAATCATCAACTTCCGCTTGTAATTCAGGAATAGGCGGAATTTGTCGGGCAATTTCCAATGCTGCATCCGCATTTCGCTCTTTCATCTTTGCTTGTGCGAGTGTGAGCATTTTTCGAGCAAATCCTGATATTAACTCTTTGGCTTTTTGATATAAATAACTATCCGGTTTAATCGCCTCAGCTAGTTTAATAGCTTTGAGTAAATTATCTAAATTGCGACTCTTTGCTAAATCTTCTGCTTTGTAAAGTTTATCCCCATCTTCCCGCGCTGTAACAATAATGTTATTTAATTGATCATATTTAGTGCTTGCCCAGTATTTATTATCTACCCGCAGTAATTTAGCTGTGAGCATAAAAGCCGATTGCCAATGTCGTTGACGCAATTCTTTTTCAGCTTCTTGGTAAATTCCTTCAGCCTTTGACCAAATCGTTTGCCATTTTTGAATTTGTTCTTCAACCAGTTCACTAACCTTGACATCAGGAGGAATTTTTCGGGCTGTAGCGATCGCTTCCTCCAAATTCCCTCCTTGGAAACTCTGATCAGCTAATTTTAAAATATCCCGTGACCATTCCTCCAAAAGACGATTAATTTCGCCTCGTAGTGGGTGATTTTCTGGCAATTGCTTGACGAGAGTAATCGCTTGCAGCAAATCATTAATAGTTTGCTTAGAAGCCGCCAACTGAGCGCAGTGTACCCTCACTGACGCACTAGCCAAAGGCCAGAAAATCTGTGGACAATTAGGGGCAGATGGTAACTTAAACAGGATGGATAGAGCGAGAAAACCCATACTTCCAGGAATTAAAGTTAATACTGCTGCCCAAACTACCCAATTTTTAGTCCAAGGGGGCAATTTCTCAATTAAAACACTGAGATTAAAAGTAGATTCTGAATTATCATTTATCGCCAAACCTGTGCCATCTGGCTTTTTGCTTTTCTTCATGGACTGAGAATTAGCACCAATTGCAGCGGTATCAGCAGTTTGATTATTTGATATATAGTTGGGTTCAAACCCAATTGGTTCTCCTGCTTGGTCCGAAGACCAATTATCTGGAATATCCCGCTCTGTCATTGCTCACACCACACTAATTGAATAGCGATATGAAAGTAGGTAGATCAATATAGATAATTTTATGTTTGCTATCCTAACTTTCCCATCTAGAAAAACCCATCCAAAAAATTCATCACCCTCATCAATAACATTACTGTTTTTTGGTTTGAGTGTGACTAGTTACATTAACCAGAAATTGCAGATTCTCTTTGCAAATCTCCAATTAACTGGGTTAAATCATCACTACTTGCTTGATAAATATTACCGCAAAACTCACAAGTTGCTTCTGCACCATTATCTTTCACAATCATGTCTTGTAGTTCCGCTTCTCCCAATATTTTCAGCGCCCCTAGCACCCGATCAAAAGAGCAGCCACAATGAAAGCGTAACATCTGAGTTTCCGGAAATATGTTCAATCCCATATCTCCTAACAAATCGTTAAAAATTTCTGTCAGTGTTTTACCTGCTTGCAGTAATGGCGTAAACCCGGATAAAGCCGAAACCCGTGATTCTAATGTAGCCACTAACTCCTCATCCCTCGCAGCTTTCGGTAACACCTGTATCAATATTCCTCCGGCAGCCGTCACACCCTGTTCTCCCACAAACACACCCAAAACTAAAGCGGAAGGAGTTTGTTCAGAACTTGCTAAATAGTGAGCAACATCGTCACCTATTTCCCCAGAAACAAGTTCTACCGTACTAGAGTAAGGAAAGCCATGGCCAATATCGCGGACTACATAAAGAAAACCTGTACCCACTGCCCCCCCAACATCTAGTTTACCCTGATCATTGGGAGGCAATTCCACAGAGGGATTACCAACATAGCCCCTAACAGTGCCATCTAAGCCCGCATCTGCCAATATACCACCTAAAAGACCATCGCCCTTAACTCGCACATTTACCCTAGAACCGACCCGTTTCATACTGGAAGCCATCAACAAACCAGCCGCCATACTTCTTCCCAAAGCTGCTGTAGCCACATAAGATAATTTATGGCGTTGTCTAGCCTCTTCTGTTAACCGGGTGGTAATCACGCCTACAGCCTTAATACCACCATCCGCCGCAGTCGCACGAATCAATTGATCTGCCATGAAAAACCTTACAATTCTTTACAAGATGACTTTTATATTCTAAGTTGTTTCGAGTCAGGAGAAGGAAGAAGGAGTCACCGAGTCAGGAGTCACCGAGTCAGGAGTCACCGAGTCAGGAGGAAGAAGGAAGGAAGGAAGAAGGAAGGAAGAAGGAAATTACCCAATTACCAATTACCAATTACCAATTACCAATTACCAATTACCAATTACCAATTACCAATTACCAATTACTATGCTAGGTACATTTCAACAAAGCCAAATCCGTATTGAAATCGCAGCATCAGCCAATGCCATTCATGACAGTATTTTGCATCCTGCACAACTAAAAAAATGGCTATTGGGGCAAAGTTTCCCCCCAGAAATGCCCACAGAATTACCGTCAGGATTTGAATTTACTACTCACACAGGTCCCATATCTATTCATCATCGAGTAGACGTAGTAAAACCCAATTGTCTGCGCTTACTACTGAGTGGAGGCATTGACGGCTTTCACGAATGGTACTGGGGAGAAGGCTGGATACAATCCCGATTAGAAGGCATATCCATCCTACCCCTAAACTTAGGACAAACCCTGAGCTTAGTCAGCTTACGCCAATTCTTAACCACAATCAAGTAATTCTTCTATTCTTTGCGCCTTTGCTTCTTTGCGACTTTGCGCGAAAAACACTAATTAAAAATTCCAGATACCCATAAAAGCACTCCCCCCGTCGCCGAAACACACATAATTCCTGTTAACCCCGCGAGGGGTTTTTTATTGATACCTGTCACCCATGCAGAAACTTTATCTGTATAGGTGATTAATCCTGCTGTATCTATAGTAGCGATCGCCCATACCCAACCAGCATGAAGTCCCCAAGCTATCCCTAAATTATGCCCATCAGCTAATCTGGCTAATACCAATACCATACCCATGAGCCATAATCCAGGCAGTTGAGGAAGAGTTTCTGTTTGTTCCCAGACCAAATGTAAGACAGCAAAAATCGAGCTAGAAATAATTGCAGCTAACCAAATTGAATAATTCTGTTCTAATTGAGTGAATATAAAGCCCCGAAATACCAGTTCTTCGATTCCCCCCACAAACAAAGCCACTAGGGAAATTGTCAATAAACTAGATGGTATTAACTTGAGATGAGATTTTTCTAAATAGCACCAACCAGCGCAAATTTGCCCAAGAAATACGATAGCTAGACTGAAAACACCCAAGCCAAAACCTAGCAATAAAGAAGCGAAAATAGAAACTTCCCCTACTAATCCATAATCAGGGAAAGAACCCAATTTCAACCATTGGAATCCCCAGAGAATGAGAGGGACTAATAAATAGAGAGATACTAATAAAGGAATTTTTTGCTCAGGTTGTAAAGATTTATGTATTTGCCAATTTAAGGTAATGGCTAAAATTGCTACCAATGGCAACCAGCAACCTATCCAAACAATAAAAAAAGCCATGACCAAAAATACTGGTGTATCTTTGAGAAACTCCAGCAAAGGATTGGCCGATAACTCTAAAAATGACAGCGCAATAGACATAAAAAACATGACTAACTTCCTGCAACAACAGATTTCTTGATTATTCATCAAGACTCTACTAGAATTTGTGACTAATGGAAGAGGCCAAAACGTTTTTTATGTCTTATGCCACTGAAATTATTTAACTACAGCTACTAATTAGCGGTAGCTTTAGGGATAAATTTTTCAGCATTAACGGAAAAACTAGCCCTGATAGGTGAAAAAATTTATTCTTCTGCGTCTGATTCATCAGCACCATCATCTGACTGGGTTAATTGTTTGTCACCTTCACCAAGTTGAATTAAGTGAATATGTTTGTAACCTAGTCTAATTTCAAATTCATCACCGGGCTTTAGGTTCATCGCTTTGGTGTAAGTTGCACCAATCACAATTTGACCATTTTGATGAACACTAACCCGGTATGTCGGTTCGCGGCCACGTCCATCTTTTGGTGCTTCTGGGCTGAGGGGAATGCCTCTAGCTGACAATAAAGCATCATAAAAGTCTGTTAAATTAACCCGAACTTGGCTATTTTTAGTAACGGTGTAATAACCACATTGCTTTGCTCTTTCCCGACGTGGTAAAGTGGAAAGTTCTTTAACTTTCGCTAGTAATGTTTTTCCAGTTAATGGGGCAGTTGCGGTTTCAGCCATTATGTTCTAATTTTCCTTAATCTCTTCAAATTGATAGCGTAGCATGGCGTTAGCCATTTAAAAATTTTCTTGTGAGTCCAGTATTGAGCAATCAGCGCAACTGGACTTCAGAAATAAACAAAACATGAGGGTGATGGGTGAATTCCTGCTGATATGGAAGCAACGAATGACTCTATCATAGTTATCTATAATAGGTTTCTAAGTCATAGTTACCACAAACATTTATTTCAGTAATTTTACTGCGCTTTTAACCATCATTGGCCATCAGAAATTAAATTATTTTCTCTTTGGGCGCTGTTGTATCGGTGTAACTTCAAGCCACCTTTACAAATCAGGTTAGTTCTACTCCAAAAAAGTCGTAGAGCCAATAAATTACAGGTTTTTCACATTCACTGCCAATCTTACTTGCTTTTGAGTTATCGGCTTGCACCTAATTCTCTTCTTTAGCTGAAGATAGCCTAGTATTTGTATGTGGTCTAACGAACATACACCCTTTTATTCTGCCAGTAGAGACATGAATTTTCCAGTCTCTACATTACGAGTAAACTTAGAAGTGTTAGCCGTGCTTATGCGGTTATTGTCTCTAATTTTGTTAGTTCGTAATTTTCTATTAAATACTAGCATGAAATAATAATAGCAAAATATTTTTTGAATTTAAAATTCACATTTCGGTTAAATTTTGATCTCACGCGCTGGAGTTGAGGAGGTAAAATGCAGTAGAGATTTTCCCAAGGCTTCATACTGTCATGAGGAGAATGTCAAGACTTTTATGAAAGTTAATCTAATTCCGACTAGCTTTCTTGGAGTGAATCAGTTAAATTATAGAGTTTCTATGGCTTCGCTACGCCAGCTATCAGTGACTAGAAACAAAAACCGGGGTGGAAAATCCCCATTATTGATCACCGTCAGATTCAAAGCTCTCGTCAGATTATCTACGTCTGTCTAGGGGAAGAATAAATTTACCACATCTATGGGGTATTTGATAGCCATGAGGAAAGATTTTCACTTGCTTTAACACTTCTATATATTTAAAGATGTAGAATTTTGATAACTAGGGCTTGACGAAAGAAGTATTAAGTGTAAAGGATTAAGGGTGAAGCCTGCGGTCAAGTCAAGCATAAGAGAAAATGTCTGTTTATACTTCATGCTTTGGACTTCATCCCTCCCTAGCTTCATGATTTTGAGGTGGGTAAGGCATAGAGAAGATTTGAACCCAAGATTTGGATTGATAATAATGGAAGTTATTTTTAAGATTACTCGACAACAAGAAAATTCTCACCCTGTTTTCAAATCCTACGTTTTGGAGGTAGAACCAGGGAATACTATCCTGGATTGTCTCAATCAGATTAAGTGGGAACAAGATGGAACTTTAGCATTTCGCAAAAATTGCCGCAATACAATTTGTGGTAGTTGTGCTGTGCGGATTAATGGGCGTTCTGCTTTGGCTTGTAAGGAAAATGTGGGGAGTGAACTGGCTAGACTGGAGAAAATATCATCATTGGCAAATCAGTCTCAGGCTACTCCAGAAATTACAGTTGCACCTTTGGGGAATATGCCTGTAATTAAAGATTTGGTTGTGGATATGAATGGTTTTTGGAATAATTTGCAGAAAGTTGCCCCTTATGTAAGTACAGCAAGTAGACAAGTTCCCGAAAGAGAGTTCTTACAAACGCCTCAAGAGCGATCGCTTCTTGATCAAACAGGCAATTGTATTATGTGTGGGGCTTGTTATTCTGAATGTAATGCTCTGGAAGTCAATCCTGACTTTGTTGGTCCCCATGCCTTAGCTAAAGCCTATCGCATGGTGGCAGATTCCCGCGATAGTAATACAGAAGAACGATTAGAAAACTATAGCGCAGGAACTCAAGGAGTTTGGGGTTGTACTCGTTGTCTATATTGTGATTCAGTTTGTCCTATGGAAGTTGCCCCATTAGAGCAAATCACCAAAATTAAACAGGAAATTCTGGAACGCAAAGAAGCGAGTGATAGTCGAGCAATTCGTCACCGTAAAGTTTTAGTAGATTTAGTCAAACAAGGTGGTTGGATTGATGAACGTCAATTTGGGATGCAAGTAGTTGGTAATTATTTCCGCGATTTACAAGGATTACTTAGTCTTGCACCTTTAGGTTTAAGAATGCTAGTCAAAGGCAAATTTCCCCTTTCCTTTGAACCATCCCAGGGTACTGAGGAAGTGCGATCACTCATCGAATCTGTACAAAATACTGATTAGTCAGTTGTTAGTAGGGGCGAAGCATTTGGAAGATAAATTATCGCTCATTGCCAAAAATAGTTCTCCAAATGCTTCGCCCGTACAGTTGTTAGTAGGGGCGAAGCATTTGGAAGATAAATTATCGCTCATTGCCAAAAATAGTTCTCCAAATGCTTCGCCCGTACAGTTGTCAGTTGCAAAAGAATATTTCTTTCCTCTGCACCTCTGACTAACTGGGATCTTGAGGAATATTCAATTTTCGCCCAAAACGGTCATAAACTAAAATATCCCATTGTCCATTATTGCTATATTCAAACGCAATTCTACTACCATCAGCACTAATAGTAGGATTGCGGACTTCTCCTTGGATATCACCAGCTAAATTTCGTAATTGACGCACATCTCGATCATAAAAAACAATTTGTGTTCGTCCTTGACGACTAGCAGCAAAAACAATGAATTTACCATTATCAGATGATGCAGGATGGGAAGCAATCGTATCAAAAGAATTTAAACCTGGTAAATCCACCAAATTCCGAGTCACCGTATCAAACATATATACATCTTGACTGCCTCGGCGATCGCTCGTAAACACCATATATCTTCCCGAAATTTGCGGATTTAACTCCGATGAAAAACTATTAAGACTCCTACCCCCAGAATCAAATGGGTAACTGAGTAAACGCGGATAGCCAAAACACCCAGTTAATAGAGTTGAGCATAAAATTAAAATAATTGATAATTTATAATTCATTTAAAGATGAGGGAACAGGGAGAAGTTTTTTAATTTTTAATTTTTAATTTTTAATTGGTACTGTTGCACCATTAGGAATATCTAACTCAATAGTTGGACCCCTATCGAGAACTTCAATATCCCATTGTCCACGACCAGCAGATTCAAACGCAACATAACGCCCGTCAGGACTAATAGTAGGATTTCTCACCCAACCACGAAAGGTGGGAGTCAGAATTTGTGAATTTTGCGAAGCCCGATCATAGAGTGCTACAACTGGTCTACCTTGATCACTGGTAATATAACAAATGTAGCGTCCTGTATAACTCAAACTAGGACTTTCCGCAATTACAGATTGTCGGTTTAAGCCCGGTGTGGGAATAAAACTTTGATTTTCTAAATCGTATACTAACAACTGCTGACGACGAGAACGATTGGAAATAAAAGCCAAAAAACGGCCATTACCACTCATTGCCGGTTGTTCTTCAGTATATCGGCTATTCAGAGAAGTTACTCCCATGGGGATATTATCAGCAGCACAAGATATTAGTAAACTTGTCAGTCCAAAAATTAGGCTCCAATAAATAGACTGTTGGAGCCAGAAGCTAGGTGTAAATGTTTTCACATTACTGTTTTCCGTCGTCCACCCCAAATGTTTTAAATATCGTCATCAAAATCGGAATTATCCGGCTCATTATTGGGCTTATTAATGGGATTGTATGGTACATAATCCGTTGGTATAGCCTCATCATCATCCTGTCTTCTGGGCGGAACTGAGTCTCTGGGAGGACGACGTTTTCTGGGTCTAGGAGTAGGAGCAACATCATCCTCTCGGCTTTCTGGGCGTTGGGGGCGATTATTACCGCTATTACTGTTATTACCGCTATTATTGCGACGTGGTGGTTTTCTTACTTCATCTTGAGAATTTGCACCTTCCCAATCATCAACTTGTCTGGGAGCAGAACCCCAATTTTCATCTGTATTACTCTCGCTGGGACGACCGACTGAACGCCCAGAATTAGGACGACGCTTTCTTTCTCCTGAATCTGGTCTTTCCCTGTTCCGTGGGTTTGGTGAACTGCGTGGAGCTTGATCTTCGTAATAGTCATCACGGGAAGAACGTTCATCTCGACTACCGCGAATTCTCGGACGTTGAGGAGCTTCTTCCTCTTCTTCATAAGGTAGCGGTTCTAAATCTGCATCCATCTCAGCTTGATAATTGCGCCGCTCAGAATAGGAATATTTCCTGCTAACCTCGCGTTCATCGTCCACAATGGGAGTATTGCGTTTAGCTTGTTGAGTAGCGATACTCCGCAGACGAATACTTTCAACCGCAAAAAATACCGTAGAACCTACCAAAAGCAACTGACCAAATTGTAAAATTGGATCAAGTCGCCATCCTTGGAAGACAAGAATAAAGCCGCATAATAAGCCAACCGCTGCAAAAAAGATGTCTTGATCTCTTGACAGTTCTGGCCGGACAGTCCTAAGAAAGTACAGTGCTGCTCCAGCTACAGCCAGGAAAATTCCCAGAATACTGGCTGAGTTCGCTCCAAAATTTACCTGAGCTAAAACACTGGCTGAGTTCAGCCCAAAATTAACCATTGGCGTTTTCCTAATATCAAATCTATATTAACGAGTTACACTTACCATCACTATTTTAACCAGTCATAATATTGTAGAAGAAGAATACTGGAGTTCAGAAGTCCAGGAGAAAGGAGAAGACAATTCTTCCCCAGTCCCCAGTCCCTAGGAATTAAAAACGTTGGATTTTATCTTTTTGGCTAATGAAAATTAGACCAATGGTAGCAGGGATAACGACAATCGCAGTCCCAAAAACCAAACTCCAAAGAAAATTTGCTAAAGAGGGTGTCATAGTTCTCAACCTTTTTTTACACAGTTTATTCTCATTTTAATCCTGGATTACTTTCTTGAAAAGTAGAACAGGATTATCTATCCAACTTGGTATCTACTTGATTGATGATCCCAAGTCAATAACTTTGTTTTTCTATTCTCACAATAAAATGACACCATTTAGTTAAAATTAAAAAAGAATGCGTTACAAAACTTAAAATTTCTCAACTTAGGTCTAAGTTGAGGATGTTCTCACAAATATTAGCTAAACAAAATGACTGGTGTTAACTTGACTACTTGGATTCTTGGCCCCTTTTTGGGAGTGATGACGTTTTTATTTATTTTCCGCATTATTCTGACTTGGTATCCCCAATTCCATCTCAACCGTTTACCTTTTAGTCTGATCGCTTGGCCGACTGAACCCTTCTTAATCCCGTTGCGGAAGTTAGTACAACCTATTGGTGGTGTAGATATTACCCCGATTATCTTAGTAGCGATTTTTAGTTTTATTCGGGAAATTTTACTAGGTCAGCAAGGGTTACTGACCATGTTATATAGGTAATGGGTAATGGGTAATGGGTAATGGGTAATGGGTAATGGGTAATGGGTAATGGGTAATGGGTAATGGGTAAGAATTTTACCAATCACCAATCACCAATCACCAATCACCAATCACCAATCACCAATCACCAATCACCAATCACCAATCACCAATCACCAATCACCAATCACCAATCACCAATCACCAATCACCAATCACCAATCACCAATCACCAATCACCAATCACCAATCACCAATCACCAATCACCAATCACCAATCACCAATCACCAATCACCAATCACCAATCACCAATCACCAATCACCAATCACCAATCACCAATCACCAATCACCAATCACCAATCACCAATCACCAATCACCAATCACCAATCACCAATCACCAATCACCAATCACCAATCACCAATCACCAATCACCAATCACCAATCACCAATCACCAATCACCAATCACCCATTACAGCATTTTCATATCCTGAACAAAACTGGTGTAAATATTACCCTGCAAAAATTGGGAGTTTTCCATAATTTTTTGATGAAAGGGAATGGTTGTCGGGACTCCAGTAATGGCACATTCTCTCAATGCGCGTTTCATGCGGGTAATTGCTGTAGCTCGGTCTGGTCCCCAGACAATTAATTTGCCAATCAGGGAGTCGTAATAAGGGGGAATGTTGTAATCCGTGTATACGTGGGAATCAATCCGCACTCCTGGTCCTCCAGGTGGCAGATAACCAGTAATTTTACCGGGGGCTGGGCGAAAATCATGATCTGGATCTTCGGCATTAATGCGACATTCAATAGAATGTCCTCGAAGAACCACTTCTTTTTGTGTCAGCTTTAGTCTTTCCCCTTGAGCAATGCGAATTTGTTCAACTACTAAATCTATACCAGTAATCATCTCTGTAACTGGATGCTCAACTTGGATGCGGGTATTCATTTCCATGAAATAGAATTTACCGAATTTGTCTAGAAGAAATTCGATAGTTCCAGCACCGCTGTAGTTAATAGACTGGGCAGCTTTAACGGCAGCTTTTCCCATTTTTTGCCGTAAATCTGGATCAAGAGCCGGACTAGGGGCTTCTTCTAGGAGTTTTTGGTTACGACGCTGAATTGAACAATCTCTTTCACCTAAATGGATCACGTTGCCGTAATTATCCGCTAAAATCTGAAATTCAATGTGCCGGGGACGTTCAATAAATTTTTCTATATAAACGCCTGAATTACCAAAAGCTGCTCCTGCTTCCCCTTGAGCCGCGAGGAATAGTCTCACAAATTCATCTTCGGAACGGACAAGCCGCATTCCTCTACCACCACCACCGGCGGTAGCTTTAACCATTACAGGATAACCAATTTTTTGAGCGATCGCTAATCCTTCTGCTTCTGATTCTACTAACCCTTCACTACCGGGAACTGTGGGAACACCAGCTTTTTGCATAGTTTCTTTAGCGGTGGACTTATCCCCCATCAGCCTGATAGATTCGGGTGTAGGTCCAATAAAAGCGATATGATGATCTGCACAAATTTCAGCAAATCTGGCATTCTCTGATAAAAAACCATACCCAGGATGAATGGCACCGGCATTGCGCGTTAATGCCGCAGCAATAATATTGGGAATATTCAAATAACTTTTACTGCTGGCAGGTTCACCAATACAAACGGCTTCATCTGCAAGTTGGACGTGCAGCGCGTTTCTGTCAACAGTGGAGTGAACAGCAACTGTGGCAATTCCCATTTCTTCACAGGCACGGAGAATGCGAAGGGCTATTTCTCCTCGATTGGCAATTAATATTTTATCAAATTTCATTTTCGAGTTGCGATATCAGTACCAGTAGATTGACATTTTCTCCTATCCTGTTGACATAAAGCGGTTGCATTACTGCAAATCGTGACAGGAGATTCCCAAACCTCATTCTTAGCAGACTATTGGATTATCTGGCATCTTTGCTAGACCTCTTAATATGACTTGTGCTGTAACTATATTTCTGTTAGTCTCATACCCATTCAAAAAATATTTGGGAAATATTGGAAAAATATTGTATTTGAGAGATTTTTTTATGTTATACTCTAATCTGTGTTCAAAACCGCGCGGATGTGGCGGAATTGGTATACGCGCACGCTTGAGGTGCGTGTGGGCATAGCCCTTGCGAGTTCGAGTCTCGCCATCCGCATTTTTGAATGTAAATAACCCGCTGTTATGTCAGAAACATGATTATAGCAGCGGGTTTACATTTTTTAATAAAAATCCATATTTTTGATTCTTTGCCAGCTTCTTTAGTGATCCTGGTTTTTGTGCTATTGATAGAAATATATATAAACTTTTGTAAAGAACATTGACTACTACTTTTAATCCCACGAATGATCTAATCCTACCGAGTGCTTGGCATTGTCTAACTCCCATTTGGCAAGGTGGGGAGGAAGCTATTAAACGCGGTTTACCTCACAGTCAGTTAGCACCAACTTGGCAATTATTGCTTTTGGGTGATGGTTCTCCGACTCGACACGTCCAACTACTGACGGGTGAACCAACGGAGGTAGATGTAATTGATATGTCAGCAATTGGCATGAATACTGATAATGCACCAGCTATGATGCAGATGCTACCAGGTCCAAGAGTGCGCCGACAGGTTTGGGTGCGAACTGCTTCCGGTCAGCGGTTATATTATGCTGCTTCTTGGTGGGAAGCAAGTCATGTAGATGAGTATTTACAAAACAAGTCTTTGCCGATTTGGGCAAGTTTAGCGCGGTTACGAACTGAGTTGTATAGAGATGTTCAAGGTATTTATTATGGTAACTCAAAAGCGTTAGAGTCGGGTTTTCAGGAACAAGGACCTTTTTGGGGTCGCCATTATTTGTTTTGGCATCATGGACAACCGCTAACTTTGATTTATGAGGTTTTTTCGCCTTTTTTAACTAAATATTTAGGCGCTATGAATTATGAAAGTTAATCCTCTCAATTACTAATCCCCAAAACCAGAGAAAGGTTACATCTACAGCAGTTGCGGAAACTAATAGACTTTTAATGTTTCACCATCAAAAATAATACCAAGACGATAATCACCTATGCGAATCCGATAAGCATTATCATATCCCTGAAGTTTTTTGATATTTGTGATTTCTGCAAAATTTGATATTTCGATTATTTCTTCAAAAGCAAATTTCTTAATAGACTCATAGTAAGGTGTACTTTTGAGCGCTTTTAAATCTTTGATAAAACTTGGTAGATACTGGGTATTCACTCTTTTTCTAATTCCGCTAAAGCTTCATTTAAATGTAATGGTGTCTCATTTTCTACTTCTTTCATGGCTAGAATAAGTCCTTCATCTTCTATAGCTTCTAGCAACCTTAGATAGTCGTGAAAATCCATGACTACTTTTTTGATATTACCTTCAATATCAGTAATCAATTCTTGAGCGAATGGATATTGATTAGTTTGCATTTTGTTTATATAGGATTAGTATTTTACTATTTACATTTAATGTAGCATATTTTTATCAAGCTGAATTTGGGTCGTTCTTTTATTCCTGATAATTACGATAACGGTTACTTTAGTGTTAATTCAACTTTGATAAAATGTTTTTAGCATTCACTAAACTAATTACTTTATCTTCACTACTCTTTTATGCCACTAATTCTTCCTTTTATACTTCAGACAGTCCTACCTGTCCTCAGTACCATTTTTGCCCTTTTAGTTCCTGTATTGTCTGCTGTTCTAAGTTTTACCATCACTCGTATCCCCAAAATTCTTTCCTATATTCGACTCATTCTCATTTTATATTCAGATATTGATTCATCTGCTAGAGAATTTGTGGCTATAATATATCATCTCAATAAATTATAGTGCCAACATGATCAATAATCAACCTATTTGCATTTCCCTATTTACAGGTGCTTATGGCTTAGATTTAGGACTAGAACAAGCAGGATTTCATACTGTTAGTGTAGTTGAAAAAGATAAAGATGCAGTCAAAACAATTGCTCTGAATAGACCTTATCTCCAAGAAAGTGCTATTCCCAGAGAATTAGAAAAAGTTACTTCCCAAGAATTACTAGAAGAAGGCGGAAGAGTTTTAAATTTAGGTCGTGCTTTACTTCCAGGAGAAATAGATTTAGTCACGGGTGGTCCCCCTTGTCAGCCATTTAGTACCGCAGGAAAACGGGGTTCAGTTATGGACCCACGCGGGAGTTTATTTATGGATTTTATCCGCATTGTCAAAGAAGTCCAACCCCGATTTTTTTTAATGGAAAATGTCAGAGGTTTACTTTCTGCTTCTTTGCGTCATCGTCCTATTAATCAAAGAGGAAAAGATTACCCAGCTTTAGAACTTGATGAAATGAATGGTGCAGCTTTAAAAGTCGTTTTATCAGAAATGAAGGAATTAGGATATAACGTAGTTTATAACCTTTTAGAAGCAGCAGATTATGGTGTTCCCCAAAATAGATCCCGTGTAGTTTTTATTGGTTCTAGAGATGGTGAAACTGCTACATTTCCTCTGGCTAAATATAGTAAAGATGGTAAATTTTTACCAAAATGGAAAACTTTGAAAGATGCGTTAACAGATTTTGTGGATATTCCACCAGAATTTATTAGTTATTCAGAAAATCGGCTCAAGTTTTTAAGATTATTAGAAGCAGGTCAAAATTGGCGAAATTTACCCGAAGAATTACAAAGAGAAGCAATGGGAGGTGCTTATAATTCTGGTGGGGGAAAAGTTGGTTTTTACAGAAGACTATCTTGGGATAAACCTTCACCAACTATCACAACCAGTCCTCAACAAAAAGCTACAGATATGTGTCACCCTGTAGAACTTCGTCCTTTAACTGTGCGCGAGTCTGCTAAAATTCAAACTTTTCCTGATGATTGGATTTTTCATGGTTCGATAAGTTCTAAATATAAACAAATTGGTAATGCAGTTCCGGTGTTACTTGCGAAAGAACTTGGTGAATATCTGATTAATTCAATGCAGGGAAATCAACCAAAAGGGAAAGAAGTTACTGAACAACTCTCTCTATTTTCTTTAGCGAATTTACTTTGCAGCTAACTCAGCCAATTTATGATCATATTCAAGATGAATCATATCCCCAAATTCTTTACCAGCTATGGGAGGAATTTTATAATTGTCATATCCATCACAAGCTATACTAGAATTTAATCCCTTATTTGTGTTTCCTATGGTTGTAAGCGTTTCTACCACCAAAATCACTTGGGAACTCTTACCCGAAGACTTCGTTTTAGACGATGAACCTGTGGATAATGTCAATCAACCCAGTCTAGCAGCAGCACTCACGGAAAGCCTAGAACTCGCTGGCAAACTTCCAGAAACTGCTCTTGCTACCACCAATTACGGCATCTGTGCCACCGTAAATGGTAAATTTGTCATCAAAGCCCCTGACTGGGCTTACGTGCCGCAAATTACAGTGTCTAGAGAACAAATTCAACGCAGTTACACCCCCCATAAACAGGGACAAATTCCTGCGGTGGTCATGGAATTTCTATCTGATAGCGATGGTAGTGAATATTCTAATAAACACACTTATCCCCCCGGAAAATGGTTTTATTATGAACAAGTTTTACAAGTTCCTAACTACATCATTTTTCAACCAGATATCGGTGAATTAGAAATATATCACTTGTATGAAAATGGACACTATAAATTACGATCTCCAGATGAAAATAACCGTTACTGGTTAACTGAAATGGAATTATTTATTGGTGTTTGGCAAGGAAAACGCGAAAACCGTCAAGGTTACTGGTTACGTTGGTGGGATCAAGATGGTAATTTGCTATTTTGGGGTTCTGAGTTAGTGCAGCAAGAACGACTTGCTAAGGAACAAGAACGACTTGCTAAGGAAACTGCCCAACAAGAAGCGAATCAAGAACGACTTGCAAAAGAATCTGCCTTAAAACGCTTGGAAGAGTTAGAAAAACGCCTTCGAGATGCAGGTATTTCCGACTAACTTCCATTGACATCCCCGACTTCTTCAAGAAGTTGGGCGATCAAAGATCCCCAACTTGTACAATATAAAGATAGATTGTTGCGAATTGTATAGTTAAGGATTATAGCTGTTATGGCTGCTGCCGTTTTCATCGAAAATCTCAAAAAAAGCTACGGTAATGTAGTTGCAGTTCAGGATGTTTCCTTTCAAGTCCAACCTGGAGAAATATTTGGTTTACTAGGACCCAATGGGGCTGGAAAAACAACCACTCTCCGGGCTTTGTGTACCCTGACAACCCCTGATGCTGGCAAAATTGAAGTTTCCGGCATTTCGGTCTTAGATCACCCCAAATTAGCCCGACAAAAGCTAGGTTATGTCGCCCAGGAAGTAGCTTTAGATAAAGTCCTCACTGGCCGGGAGTTACTACAATTACAAGCCGCACTTTATCATCTTCCCGGTGCGCTGATTAAACAGCGAATTAACACTATTTTGGATTTACTGGGTTTACAAGAATACGCAGATAAAAAAACCGGCACTTATTCCGGTGGTTTACGTAAGCGGCTAGATTTGGCTGCGGGTTTACTCCACGCGCCGGATGTTTTAGTATTAGATGAACCCACCGTAGGCTTAGATATTGAAAGCCGGGTGATAGTCTGGGATTTCCTGCGTCAATTGCGGGCTGCGGGAACTACCGTTGTGATTACCAGCCATTATTTAGAAGAAGTGGACGCTTTAGCTGATAGATTGGCAATTATAGATAGAGGTTTGGTTATTGCTAATGGTACACCATCTCAGTTAAAAGATCAGGTAGGTGGCGATCGCATCACTTTAAGAATCCGCGAATTTTCCCCCAGTGAAGAAGCCGAAACCGCAAAAAATCTTTTAGCGGCTTTACCTTTTGTCCAAGAAATCATCATCAACAGCGCCCAAGGTAACTCCCTAAATTTAGTAGTCACCCCCCAAAATGACGTTTTAATCACGATTCAACAGGCTTTAAATAATGCCAGTTTACCAATTTTTGGCATCGCCCAATCTCGTCCTAGTTTAGATGATGTCTACCTAGCTGCCACCGGGAAAACCTTAATGGATGCTGAATTAGCCGCTGTAGCCAATCGTGATCCTAAAGCTGAAAAGAAGCAAAATATGAGATAGAGGGAACAGGGATTTTCTCGTTCCCATACTCTGTATGGGAATGAATTCCAGAAGGCTCTGTCTTCCATATTTAGACGAAAAAGCCAAACAGCTAAATGCTAATTTTGAAGCAAGTGAGGTTATCGGCATCTGGTTTGTCATAGTCCTGAATTTGAGAAAGTTTGCCTAAAATTAACTCTTCCTTATTCAAAACTTAACTTTTTTGTTGTTCACTAAGATTAAATTCACTTTTTGCTGCAACATTAAAACTCCCCCCAACCACCTTGAAGTGAAAAGGCTTGGGGGATTATTTGTTAAAATATCCTAAACTTAGGAATAAATCCTTTGACCAGCAAAAATCCCCAACAATTAAGTAATATTAGTTACTCTCGCGTTATCCATCTCAGCCATCGAATTGATACAAATATACCCACATGGACTGGTGATCCTTCCGTAGAATTTACCAGTGTTGCAAAAATTCAAGATGATGGTTATTACTTAGGACGCTTTGCATTGGGAGAACATAGCGCTACTCATATTAATGCCCCCAATAGTTTCTATCCAAACGGTGCAAGTATTGACCAATATCCAGCATCATCATTAATATTACCTGCTATAGTTATCAATATTTGCGAACAAGCGGCAGTGAATGCTGATTATGTCTTGACTATTAGCGATATCCACACTTGGGAAACTGAATTTGGGGAAATTCCCCCAGGTAGTTTAGTGATACTATATACTGGTTGGCAAGAAAAATGGTTAAATCAAAAAGCGTTTTTTAACCAAGATAAATATGGCAAAATGCACTTTCCCGGTTTTAGCTATGATGTAACTGAGTTTTTAATTACACATAAGCAAATTACCGGAGTGGGCATTGATACTCACGGTGTAGATTCTGGGCAGGATACCAATTTTACTATTAATCGTTTGCTGCTGGAGCGATCGCTAATTGTGATCGAAAATCTCACCAATTTAGATCAGTTACCACCCCAAGGTACTACCTTAATCATTGGGATTCTTAGGTTGAGCGGAGGTTCTGGTTCTCCCGCTGGGATAATAGCATTATTTTAAATTTCTATGCACTTCTGAACAAATAAAGGGGATCTAAAAATAGATCCCCTTTATTGTTTCTAACATAATGCAACTTACAGCGGTTTCCGCTCTTATGAGGTACAAAGTTGAATCATGAAACTCTTGTAGTGCGGGCATCTTGCCCGCTAGATATGTACCTCATAACACCGGGAAGTGCTATATTACTAATTTTTAGCAATACTGCAAGTTAGATTTTGAACTGATTGAGAATTATTGAATGGGAAGTTGCTATTTTTTTAGTCAAGAGTAGAAATTTGATAAATCACACAACTACCCTTGCAACTAACTTTAGCTTGAGAACTAGAGGCTTGAGACTTTGAATTTTAGACTCTTGCCAGCAGTTTTAGATTTCACCATTAACCTGCATTTGATGAACTTGATCTGCCAATTCTTGACAATTTTGGTCATCTAACTTATCAATTGCCAACATTCCCATGAGAATAACTTCTTTTAAAGTTAAGCGAGTTGAATGTGCCTGTTTTTGCACAATCTCCTTAATGATGGGAGATACACCGATTGCTGTACTAGCTCTAGCCACGTTATAAAAGGAAACATTAAAGACTTCGGATAAATCTTAGCACTTTTTGCAAGGTTATTCTACATCCCCGGAATTGATCTACTTTGGTTTCGATAAATCTTTATATGTCTAATCCAGACTATAAATAGCAAACAGACTCAATAATTCTGCAAATCTAACTTTTAAACTACGAGCATAACCCTTATGTAGCAAGCATTTCACAGCTTACTTACTTTGCTGCACATAGTCATGTTACTACAATCACGCAATAAAATTACGTATTTTTTATTTGTGTTAATAGTAAAATATTTTCATAAGTAGGTATAAATAAACATATTTATGGAAAAAAAATAATATGCTATTTTAACCTTATCCAGTAGACTTTCTAGCGTTTTACTTCTATTTTTTTATGAACAAAAATTGATGCTGATATAATTATTTATTAATTTTCCTTACAACTTACATCACAAACCATTCATAATTGTCATCTACCAAAAGTATGAGACTCAAAATTTAGTGGCTCATCAAGGGATAAGACATTGAAAAATGATGTTACAAAGGAATATGCAAAAAGCTGTAAAGCTTATACAGCAAGCTGTGTAAATTCAATAATCCCAAATTTTAGTGTTGATTAATCCTGACGGGAGAATATTTTTAACGATTAATAGGATTTAATAGCGTTGTATTGCTTAATAATATTAAATATTGTGAACTAGCAAAATAGACAGAAATCGAAATCTTCCTGAATTCACTTAGTTAACGCTGTCATCAGAAAAAGTAGTGAATACGCACAAGGAACAAAACAACGATAAGTTAAATTACGTATATTAATGGTAACTTGCATTCTGAATTAACTACAGATGGATTACATTTATCCCTAGCAGGATATCAAGTGTGGCAATTTGCACTTGAGCAAATAGAATATAGAGTTGGTCAAATTTACATTGATATATGCAAATTGAATGTATATTTAAATTGCTAGTTGGAAAAAGGCAAGAGGTAAAAGGGAAGAGAGAATAGGCAAAAAGGCAAAAGTAGTTACCAATTACCTTTTTCCCTGCCTAAAATTAGATAACTAGCAACTTGGGTTATGTTATTTCACAGGTCAGGGTGTAAGAGCTATCACTAAATATCAAATGGTAGATCGGATAAATGATATCGCTTGGCAAGCTCATCAGGGTAGCGTTGCGGCAATTATTCAAGTCTTGAATGAAAGGCTAGTTATGTCTAGTGTCAGAACTAGAGCAGTTTTTGTGAATGGTGTTTTACAACTTTTGTGCGAAGCAGCTACGGTAGAGCAACTGGAGCAATCTACCTTAGTGCCAAAAATTCAACAAATTTTGGACTCGCTTGCACCACGTCACATTCGCCGAGTTAACATCAATAGTCGCATTGTTAAAGAAGAACAATTGCTGTGGTTAGAGGAAATTCACCGTGATACTGATAACCAATTATTATGGTCACAGGAAATTACAGTATCCCAACCAAATTTGTTTAAGTGGTTAATTCCAGATTTAACTGAAGCTGATACCAAATCAAGAAAACCTATTTTAGCGAAACCCCAATCTTTACTTAAGAATCCAGATCAAGGGAAAATTTCGATCAAAACTTTAGTTATCGGGGTTTCTGGTTTATCTTCAGTAATTTTACTAGCTTGGCTGCTAGATTCTTGGTCAGGTAATCCGCTGAAAGATCTCTCACCATTCACAGGTTCTCAATCTTCCCAAACAGCAAACCAAAGTCCACCACAATTGTTGAATCGTCCTCCTAGCCAAAGTTTTTCTATTCCATCTGATGATCCATTTGTAGCCTCTGTGCGACTAGCTAACCAAGCTACTACGGCTGGTAAAACAGCAATAACTTCAACTCAGTGGTTGGAATTAGCTGCTAATTGGCAACGGGCTTCTGATTTAATGAGTCAGGTGTCACCTAGTCACAGCCGCTATCAAGAAGCACGGATTAGAACTAAGTTGTATAAAAAGTTTAGTGAAGCAGCCCAGAAGGCAGCGGAAAAGGGTAAATCGTAAGTTAAATTTTTAACTTCAACTACACACTCATTTCTAACATCCGTTGCATTGGTCCTAGTGCTGCTGTGCGGAGTTCTTCTGGTAAGGTAATTTCTGGGGTGCGATTTTTCATGGCTAAATACAGTTTTTCTAAAGTGTTTAGTCGCATAAATGGACATTCGTTACAGTTACAATCACTTTGCGGGGGTGCGGGAATAAAGTGTTTGTCAGGTGCTAATTTTTGCATCTGGTGAATGATTCCCGGCTCTGTAGCCACGATGAATTCCTGGCTAGGGCTGGTTTGACAATAACTAAGTAAGGCGGCTGTAGAGCCAATAAAGCTGGCGTGACGCAATACGCTGGTTTCACATTCGGGGTGGGCGATCGCTTCCGCGTGAGGATGTGTAATTTTTAACTGGACTATTTTCTTTTCCGAAAAAGTCTCATGGACAATACAGCTACCTTGCCATAACAGCATTTCCCGTCCGGTTTGTTCCATCACATACCGTCCCAAGTTCCGATCTGGGGCGAAAATAATCGGCTGTTCTTGGGGTATTTGCTGCACAATTTTCACAGCATTGGAACTGGTACAGATAATATCGCTCATGGCCTTGATTTCGGCAGAGCAATTAATATAGGAAATAACTAAATGATTTGGGTGTGCGTCTTTGAACTCCGCAAATTCTTGAGGAGGACAACTATCTGCTAAAGAACAACCTGCATTGATATCTGGTAACAACACCAATTTATCAGGGTTGAGGATTTTGGCGGTTTCGGCCATGAAGTGAACACCAGCAAAGACAATTACATCTGCTTTCGTATTGGCTGCTGCTCTAGCTAATTGTAAGGAATCACCGATAAAGTCGGCAATATCTTGAATATCGGGATCTTGATAGTAGTGGGCTAAGATCACGGCGTTGAGTTCTGTTTTCAGATCCGCAATAGCAGCAAATAAATCTAATGGGAGAGTCCCTGATTTCGGTTGAGTAAGTGTAGTTGTAAACACAATTAAAAACTGCTTTTAATTACAAATTATTACCTTGTGAATTTAATTATAGTAGTTTTTACCAAAAATAGTGAGGGATTGATCCTAGCAATTTATGTCCAAATCCGGTAGAGTTTCATAAAACCTCGCGGTAAGTGGCAAACGAGCGCGGCTTTAGCTCTGAGAGGCAAGCGACTCCGGCGATTTTAATCGTATTGGTTTTTTATAAGAGCATCCGGTAAGCGTAAAACGAGCGCGGCTTGGCTCCCTGAGATATAAGCGACACGAGGGATTTTAATCCCTGTGGTATGTTAGAATCAAATTGTGAGTAAGAACAAAAAACATCTATGTGTTCAAGCATCCTAGTACGGAGAAATCCCGGCTCCTATGAAACAACGGTTAGGTTCAAGTCCTAACGGCAGTATTGACAAGAAAGAGCGAGTAATGGCAGGGTGTGGAGCGTACCGAGTCTTGGCTTAGTCATGGATTCTGAAAACACTGAAAACAATAAAAGTAAGCGCAATTTCGACACCTTGATTGGCAGTTGTTTTGAGCGTCTAGGCGGCGTTTGGCGGTCGCAGCGAGATTGGATTGGGCTAAACCCTTCATCTAAATCTGTCCGCAAAATCTCAGTGGCTTTAGCCATGAAAGTGTCAAATCCTGGAGATATACGGCTTTTTAAAGTGGCATGACCAGTCAGAAAACTCCATCAAAACCTATCAAAATTGCTGTAATTGGCGATGTTCACGACCAATGGGAAGTGGAAGACGGCATAGCACTCAAGCACCTGGGTGTGGACTTAGTGCTGTTTGTCGGAGATTTCGGGAATGAGTCAGTGGAAGTGGTAAAAGCGATCGCTTCCCTGGATCTTCCCAAAGCAGCGGTAATGGGCAATCACGATGCCTGGTACTCGGCCACTGAATGGGGACGCAAAAAATGTCCTTATGACCGCACCAAGGAAGACTGGGTACAGGAACAATTAGATTTATTGGGATCTGCCCAAGTCGGTTATGGTAAGTTGGATTTTCCGGCTTGGAATTTAACTGTGGTGGGTGGTCGTCCTTTTACCTGGGGAGGACCGGAATGGAGATTTGCCCAAATGTGTCAAGAACGGTATGGTGTCTCTAGTTTGGAGGAGTCCGCAGATAAAATCGTCAAAGTAGTAAAAAGTGTTACTTGTGATCATATTATTTTTCTAGGACACAATGGACCGAGTGGTTTAGGCGATCGCGCTGAGGACCCTTGTGGCAAAGATTGGCATCCCATTGGCGGTGATTTTGGTGATCCTGATTTAGCGGAAGCAATTTCTCAAAGTCTCAACCTGAAGAAAACTGTTTCTTTAGTCGCTTTTGGTCATATGCACCGAACTCTGCGCCATACTAAAAAGCTGCAAAGGAAGGCTGTATTTAGAAGTCCAGAAGGAACTATTTACTTAAATGCTGCCACTGTCCCCCGGATTATTCAGCAAGATGGTGTGAAATTACGGAATTTTTCTCTAGTTTCTTTGGAGGGGGGTGTAGTAACAAAAGCTGCTCTGGTTTGGGTGGGTAAAGACTTCCAAATTGCTGCTGAAGAAGTTTTTTATGATTCTTCAGTTTCAGTAGTGCAAATTTTGTAATTATAGGTTATAATGTTATTTGTCAGTTTTTGTATTCCACAATCCTGGCAAATAATTTGGAGAGGTGGCAGAGTGGTCGATTGCGCCTGACTTGAAATCAGGTGAAGTGAAAGCTTCCGGGAGTTCGAATCTCCCCCTCTCCGTTTTTTTTGGGAAAATAGAGACGTTTGATTAAACGTCCCTACATTTCGATTTTAATTTCTGATTAGCTTGCTTGAGGCTGAAGTAAATTTTCTATGCCTTGAACAACGGTTGCTGATTCAATTTTGTCACCAGCTTTAAGTTTATCTAAGATCTCTCTACCTTCAGTCAGATAACCAAAAACAGCATAACGACCATCTAAAAGATTCCGTCCCGCTGGAGTAAGTTCTGGTTCAAACAAAAAGAAGAAAATCTGGGAAGAACCACCATTAGCTTCATTTTCTGGACGGGCCATCACTAAAGCACCAAAAGAAGAAAAAGGTAAAACCGGCATATCTAAATAACGCCCAGCTTCTTCGAGAGTAGTGCCATAGGTTGGTTCTTTTTCACCTGCGACTAAAATTTCTAAGGGAACAGCCCGGTATTTGCCAGTTTGAGGATCAATAAAACCGGCTTCCTTACCTACAGGATCTCCAGTTTGGAGAAAGTAAGATTCTTCCGAACGGGTGAATTCTAAACCATTATAAAAACCTCGTTGGACCAAATCAACAAAGTTACCAGCAGTCACAGGGGCGCTATAGCCATCTACAACTACAGTAAGATCGCCTTTATTGGTTTTAAAAGCAATCGTAGCTCGTCCCTTGAGTTGGGGTAAGTTACTGTATTCAGCCGGAACTTCAAAGGGGAATTTCGTCACCATTGATTCTTCTAACAAACTAACAAGATTCAGTAATTTAGCTCTGCCATCAAGAATGGGTTCTTTTTGTTTAGTTTTAACAAGTTCTTGCAGTTCTATGATGCCAGATTTCAATTCAGTCATCCAAGCTTGGGCTTGAGGTTGGCGTTCTTCCGGAACGCTTGCTAATATTTGGGAAGGTTTATCGAGTATCCGCAATGCCTGTTTGAGGTCATTATTAACTGCACCCCATCGTTTATTTGCCCGCAGTTGGTTAGAAATGTCTTCTAAACTAGCTTGTAGTTTACGTACAGGTTGATTATCTATCGGCAGTGCATAGCGTAACAGAGCCTTCCCGTCGGTAATTGCGTTTCCCGCTGGTAGTCCAGCGTTACTAGTGGGAGTCCACCCAGCCGTACCTGTGCCTAAAAATATTGTTAATAGCAATATTACCTTTAGGCTGTTCTTCACCCAGGACTTAAATAAGTTCAACATGAAATTTCCCTTTCTTCAGCATCAAAGTGTTGACTGGAAGTAATTCATTGATTATCTTCCCATATTGCGGGACTGGGGGGCAGAGAGGCAGGGGAAGTGGGAAGTAGGGGAAGTAGGGGAAGAAATATTAATTTTGCCTATTACCTGTTGCTTCTTTCCTGACAACTGACCACTGACAATTAACAACTAACAACTTATGGCGCGGGAAGGGTACAATAAATGCCGATTGTCTTGCAAAATTTGAAAGTTTCATGATCTCTAGTAACGACTTTCGACCTGGTGTTTCAATTGTATTAGATGGTTCGGTTTGGCGCGTGATAGATTTTCTTCACGTTAAGCCAGGCAAGGGTTCTGCCTTCGTACGGACAACATTAAAAAGTGTTCAAACTGGGAAACAGTTAGAAAAAACTTTTCGGGCTGGGGAAAGCGTTCCTCAAGCGACTTTGGAAAAAGTGACGATGCAACATACCTATAAAGAAGGCGATGAGTTTATCTTTATGGATATGGAAACTTATGAGGAAGGTAGATTAACTTCAGCACAAATTGGCGATCGCGTCAAGTACCTAAAGGAAGGTATGGAAGTTAACGTGATTCGCTGGGGCGAACAAGTTCTAGAAGTAGAACTACCTAATTCTGTAGTTTTGGAAATTGTGCAAACAGATCCTGGTGTTAAAGGTGATACTGCCACAGGTGGTACTAAACCCGCAATTCTCGAAACTGGTGCAACTATCATGGTTCCTTTGTTTATTGCCCAAGGGGAACGCATAAAAATTGATACTAGGGAAGATAAGTATTTAGGCAGGGAATAATTTTCCTATTTTTTTGATACCAACTGGGAATAGTCAGGCATAAAATCGTTCAACTGAGCGAAGTCCAAAATCTCAAGTTGGTGCTAATGATTTCAATCCCTTTTTTATAGAGGGATTAAATCCCTGCCTTAATTAGAATTTTAATTTAACAGTTAGGTGGAGGTAAAATAATTGTGACATTAGACTTTAATGAAATCCGTCAGCTATTAGTAACTATTGCCCAAACAGATATTGCGGAAGTTACTCTCAAAAATAATGAATTTGAGCTAACAGTCCGAAAAGCTGTCAGTTTTAGCAATAATGCCCAAGGAACGGTTAGTGCTGTAGGGAGTGCCAGTGTAACCCAGTTGCTATCTACAGCGTTACCAAGTTCAATCTCTGAGGGGGGTGTAATCAATAAAGTTGTTGATAATTCATTAGCACAACCTCCTCATTCTTCTTCACCAATTAATCAAAAATTGGTTGAAGTCCCATCACCAATGGTAGGGACATTTTACCGCTCCCCAGCCCCAGGAGAAGCAGCGTTCGTGGAAGTAGGCGATCGCGTTAAAGCTGGTCAAAGTGTCTGTATAATTGAAGCAATGAAGTTGATGAACGAAATTGAAGCCGAAGTCTCTGGACAGGTAATGGAAATTTTAGTTCAAAATGGCGAACCCGTAGAATATGGTCAGCCTTTAATGAGAATTAACCCTGATTAAGACAACTGTACGGGCGAAGCATTTGGAGAACTATTTTTGGCAATGACCGATAATTTATCTTCCAAATGCTTCGCTGTACGGGCGAAGCATTTGGAGAACTATTTTTGGCAATGACCGATAATTTATCTTCCAAATGCTTCGCCCCTACTAACAACTGACTAAAGCGGATAATTTTTCTGAAAACTTTCGCGGGTGAGTGGTTGTTGTAATTCCACACCTTCACCCCCTAAAACCTCTAAGGGTTTCCCATTGACTTGAATATATACTTTGGCTTTAGGGTTTAAACTAGTAGCAGTATATACAACTTGTCCCACACGCCCCATCATGGAAGTGCTACCTCCACCAGTGGTAAAGTTTGCGGATAAATTCACATGAATATCATTGTTTTCGGCTTTTAGTCCCAATAGTTGAGTCCCCTGGGGAATAGTAGTAGAATCTGTGCCTTCACCTGGACCTGCTAATAAGGTTTTAAATGCTGCCTCTAAAACTTGGTTGGGTTGGGTAGCTGCAACTTTAACAGGTTGGGGAACTAAATCCAGCCGATTTTCCTGGGATCTGAGCCAATATATACTAGCAGTCTGTTCATTACCTTGTTGGGTTGTTGATTGCTTGACTGGCTGCTTAATAGTTTGTGAAGAATTGGTAGGTGTGGGAGTATCTGGAGTCTGTCCAGAAAACCAAGCCACACCACCGCTTACTGCTATTACGGCTGCGGAAATAGCTGCTACCGCACCGGCAGAAATACCGTTAGTTCTTTGTTGGTTATTCATATATAAAACCTACTGGATTCAGAATGGAAATAGTAGTAAGATAATTAGCCTGTTTATAAAGGTTATATCTTAAATAGATGCTTTGATTTGTATATAAACTGCTATTGTTAATCACTCCCCCTTCTCACTCCAATTGTAGAGTTATCTTTTCAAGTCCGTCAGCTTTCCCTTTATCTAAATCCTATGGTTTCTGGAAAAACTTTCATCAAACCTCTGCATCCTTCCTATCTGCCCTGGAACGTGCCAGACTATCAATAGCATCCCCTAAGGCTGTGGTCAGACCTTTGCGGGTTTGAGCGTGATTTTCTTGCTCTAGTTTCAAAGCTTGTAATAAACAATCACGTTCTTGAATAACTTCTAATAATTGAGTTTGTAACTCTTCTATAGAATTAAATTGGGCAATTTGTTGCTGAATAGCTGTGGTGCTGTCAGTACCTATTTCAGTATTGACACCTAAAAATTTTTGTTCTTCAGCTTTTACAGATGCTATGGCTTCCTGGTGCATTTTCGTATCTGCACGTCGTTGCTCTGCTTCGGTATTATAAAGTTGTCGCCATTTTTGCGAACTTTCCCAAGCTTCATCTCGTTCACGCTGAAATTTCGTCATCTGTTGTGTCAGAGACTGAATTTCGGCTAACCATTTTTGTGTTAAATGGGTGGAGTTATCAATATTTTCGGTCATTATTTTAGTTAAGTGTAGTTAATAGTTCAGGAGTATGAGCAGGAGGGGAAGGAGTTGCTTTAGGAACAGTTGTTTATCAAAATACAGGCAAAATAATGTAGAATATACCCCATCTACCTATAAAAAATTATCTAATTCATGATTAAGGCACTAAAACTACCCCAAAAATTAATGCTGCTTGGTTCAGGTGAACTAGGAAAAGAATTTGTAATTGCTGCTCAACGTTTAGGCAATTATATCATTGCTGTGGACAGATATGCCGATGCTCCGGCGATGCAGGTGGCTGATTGTGCAGAAGTTATCTCTATGCTGAGTGCTGATGATTTAGAAGCAGTCGTAAATAAACATCAGCCCGATTTTATTATTCCTGAAATTGAAGCAATTAGAACTGAAAAATTACAAGAATTTGAGCAAAGAGGAATTACAGTTATTCCCACAGCAGCGGCGACTAACTACACGATGAACCGCGACAGAATTAGAGAATTAGCACATCAAGAATTAGGAATTAGAACTGCTAAATATGGTTATGCAGTTACTTTAGAAGAATTAATTATCATTTCCGAAGAAATTGGTTTTCCTAATGTTGTAAAACCTGTGATGTCATCTTCTGGAAAAGGTCAATCTGTAGTTAATGACAGCAGCGAAGTCGCAAAAGCTTGGAATTATGCTATTTCTAATTCTCGTGGTGATAGCCAAAAGGTAATTGTTGAAGAATTCATTAATTTTGAAATTGAAATTACTTTACTGACAATTAAACAATGGAACGCACCCACGATTTTTTGTGATCCCATTGGCCACCGTCAAGAAAGAGGAGATTATCAAGAATCTTGGCAACCCGCAGCTATTTCTGAAGATAAAATTTTAGCATCTCAAGAAATTGCCAAAAAAGTTACTGATGCTTTAGGTGGTGCGGGAATTTTTGGTGTTGAGTTTTTCATTACTAAAGATGAGGTGATTTTTTCGGAACTGTCTCCTCGACCTCATGATACAGGAATGGTGACATTAATTTCTCAGAATTTGAATGAATTTGAATTACATCTCCGAGCCATTTTAGGTTTACCAATTCCCCATATTGAACAGTTAGGATTTTCAGCAAGTGCGGTAATTTTAGCTTCCGAAAAGTCTGATTCTATTACTTTTACTGGTGTAGCTGAAGCTTTAGCCGAAAAAGATGTAGATATTAAGTTATTTGGTAAACCTACGGCTCATCCTTATCGTCGTATGGGTGTAGCTTTAGCAAAAGGTGGGGATATTTCCGAAGCTAGAGAAAAGGCTACAAAAGCAGCTAGTCAGGTGAAAATAAATTGATATATTTATTTTTAATATTGAAACTCTATCATGACAACAAACAAAACTTTCGTCCCTGTTGCTTTAACAATTGCCGGTTCTGATAGTGGTGGGGGTGCGGGAATTCAAACCGATTTACGGACTTTTGCTTTTCACTGCGTCCACGGAACAAGTGCTATTACCTGCATTACAGCCCAAAATACTGTAGGAGTCAGCAGGGTTGATGCGATCGCATCCGATGCTGTTGTCGCCCAAATTCAGGCGGTTGTAGAGGACATTGGCGTACAAGCTGCAAAAACGGGAATGTTACTTAACCAAGAAATTATCTTGGCTGTAGCCCAGCAAATAGCAGCTTATAAAATTAATAATTTAGTAGTTGATCCTGTGATGGTATCACGCACAGGAGCGCAATTAATTGATGATGATGCCGTGCAAACTTTACGGAATACTCTGATTCCCTTAGCATCTATTATTACTCCAAATCGCTATGAAGCGCAGATTTTAAGCGGGTTAGAAATTACTTCTTTAGTAGATATGCAAGCAGCAGCGGCAATTATGCACAGGGAATTGGGAGTAAAGGCTGTTTTAGTCAAGGGTGGAGGAATGTCTGGAAATTTGCGGGGTGTTGATGTTTGGTTTAATGGAGAAAAATTGCAGATTTTGAGAACGAAACAGGTAGAGACAAAAAATACTCATGGCACAGGTTGTACTTTATCAGCGGCTATTGCTGCTAACCTAGCTTTAGGTAAAGACCTCTGGACAGCAGTACAAGCCGCAAAAGAATATGTTACAAATGCTCTTACCTATTCTCTAGATATTGGCAAAGGACAAGGACCAGTAGGCCACTTTTTCCCATTATTGATCAAATAAACCAATTTTTTAAAAGGTCGTATTAATCACATATAATTAGTTACTATACTGATAGATTTAATTATTTAATCCCAGAAATACGCAGAAAAATAGTTACGGGCATTTTTCCCTTATTTTTGGACATAATTTCATCAATAACTATATTCTGCTCCTGATTATCCTTACTCTAACTACTGTATTTTGATACTAAAATATCCATGGAAACAACTACAGGATCTAATTATAGTCAACCACCTAACAACTACCCTCCCTCTGTTCCCCTTTGGGTTTACCGAGAATTGACAGCGGAGTTACAAGCAGTACAATCTAAACTAAATGTAGTTACTAGTCATAATCAAAAATTATCCCAGGAAAATCAACAACTGCGTCAAGAAATAACTAAAGTTATTGAATCTTGCTTAGAACTAAAAAAATTAGTTGAGACTTCAGCACCCAGCCCTCCCGCACCACCGTGTCCTCATAACGAAGAAGAATATCTACCTCAACCTACACCCCGTAATCATCAGGAGGTGAGATATACAAATAAGCCAACCGTGACAACAGCACCTCCACGACAACAGCCTACTACCCCTCGTCGAAAAGCAGTAATAAAAGCTACACCTCCCCAAAACGGTCGTCAGGAGTCTGTTACACCAACAAAAGATGTTAATTTTCCAGTATCAGAAAAAGTATTGATAGAAGAAAAGAAAGTCCGTTATTCTCCTAATCCTCAGTCTCAGACAAAAGGATTAAATGGGTTATGGCTAGTAATTACTATTATATTCATTATGCTAACTGGTTTTGCGGCTGGATATTTAATTGTCCGTCCTTTATTCCAAAATCAGATTCAACCTGCAACAATTAAAAATTAAAAATTAAAAACAATTAGACATTAGGTGGTCAATAATGTAGAGACGTTCCATGGAACATCTCTACAAGGATTCCAGAAGATACACATTTAATTCCTGGAGTATCAAGATTGATTATCTATCAACAGAACCCATAATTACGTCAATACTACCAAGAATAACAACGATATCCGCAACCTTCATTCCCCGCAGTAAATGAGGAAGAATTTGCAAATTGTTGAAATCTGCGGCGCGGATTTTCCAGCGCCAAGGGAAAACATTATTATCACCTACTAAATAAATTCCCAATTCTCCTTTTCCACTTTCAACGCGGGAGTAAATTTCACCTTGGGGAACTTTGAAAGTAGGAGAAACTTTTTTAGCAACAAACTGATAATCAAAAGCATCCCATTCAGATTTTTTCCCAGCCATTATCCGTTTTGCTTCCAGGTTTTCGTAGGGACCACCGGGTAAGCCAGCAATGGCTTGACGAATGATTTTTACAGATTCGCGCATTTCTCGCATCCGTACCATGTAACGAGCAAGACAATCACCAACGGTTTCCCACTGAACATCCCAATCGAAATCATCGTAACATTCGTAGTGGTCAACTTTCCGTAAATCCCATTTCACCCCAGAAGCGCGTAACATTGGTCCAGAAAGTCCCCAGTTAATCGCTTCTTCACGGGTAATAGTTCCCAAACCCTCAATGCGGCGGCGGAAAATCGGGTTATTGGTAACTAAACGTTCATATTCATCAACTTTAGGGATAAAATAGTCGCAGAAATCTAAACACTTATCTACCCAACCATAGGGTAAATCAGCAGCAACACCACCCACGCGGAAGTAGTTGTGATTTACCATGCGGTAGCCAGTGGCGGCTTCCCACAGATCATAAATCATTTCCCGTTCCCGGAATTGGTAGAAAAAGGGTGTTTGTGCGCCCACGTCAGCAAGGAACGGACCAAACCATAATAGGTGGTTAGCAATGCGGTTTAGTTCCAGCATAATCACGCGGATATAGCTGGCGCGTTTGGGTACGGTGATACCTGCTAATTTTTCTGGTGCGTTGACTGTCACCGCCTCATTAAACATCCCCGCAGCGTAGTCCCAACGGCTGACGTAGGGGACGTACATGATTGTCGAACGGTTTTCGGCAATTTTCTCCATTCCCCGGTGTAGGTAGCCTATGACTGGTTCACAGTCAACGACATCTTCACCGTCTAAGGTCATAATTAGTCGCAAAACCCCGTGCATTGATGGGTGGTGAGGTCCCATATTTAGCACCATTGGTTCGGTGCGGGTTTCTATTCTACTCATAGATTTGCTGTTCTCCCGTTGTGGATGTTGTAAATTGACCCGCTAAGATTAACCTGCTGCGATTGTTATTGTCTGCCAAAATTTAGCTTATAGGGATAATTTCTAGATTATCTCTACAGGGTGACGTTGGAGAGAGAATAGCAGAGTCGGTTTTGGACTTGATGTTTTATTTTGTGCCGCTACTTCAATTATTATAGGGAAGCTTGATATATAAGGGATTGAGAATCTGGATTTTTTTTCATGTACCTGGGGGGTGTGGGAATGGGGAGAAATCTTCGCGGTTTGGATGACTAGACTAAAATTGTATCAAGGTCTTGGTGATTTTGCTGATTTTATCCTCGTAGCAACATAGATTTAATTTATAATTACCCTAATTAATATCTATGGCTAAAAAATTACTCATAGAAGTATTTTGTCAATTCAACTAACGATTCCTTAATAAATTGTCTAATATTCCAGCATCTAACCCCAATCAACCTAATGATGAAATTTATCTTACAGATAGATGGTCACATTTGAATAAACTTGAGAAAAAATATCTCAAAGAGGCTATGAAAGCTTATGATAAAATTATAGAATCAGAAGATGATATTCTCAAAATAGCCAATCGGTATCAATTAAATTTTGAGGATATTGAAAGAGCTAAACAGTATGCTTTTGGTAAGGGAGTATTACAAAATCAATTTATCCCTGATTTACGTATGGCTCAAAGTTGGGAAAGAATGACACTAGGAGAATAAATTGATAGTGATGAGGTTTTACTAAAGCACGAAATTTTGGAATCTGACTTGGTAATTAATCAAGGTTTAAATCAATTAGATGCTCATAAAATAGCTCAAAATGAATACCCTTGGTCTATAATTATAACTAAAGGAGATAAGCAAAAATGAACAGAACATCTAAACAAAAGTTTTTAAAAGCCTTAGATATTTGTCAATCATTAGTTGATTTTAAATATCGTCCTACCAATTTAACTTATCAAGCAATAGAGTTATTTTGTGAAATCGGTAAAAATGCTTTTGAATTATTAGAATTATGTCATAAATATTCTAGTAAAATTGAAAAAATCTGTGATATTATTCATGAATATGGAACAAGTATAGATAATTGGCGTGTTGATTGTCCACTTGGTTTTGGTGCAAAAGATCATTGTAGTTTTTTGAGTTTTTTCCTCAATCTTGATAGTGGTAAGTTTGAATATTTTACAGACAACTTTACAACACCTGAACAAATTGCTGAATTATTGAAAGATTGGAAAGGAATTGATCTTAATTCTGTAATTAAAAAGCAAAAAACACTTACATTTTAATAAACCAAAAGTATTATCTAAACTTAGTTAACCAAAATTGTCAATTAAGGAGATATCCATGAAAGAATTAATGAAACAACCCTCATCTTGGCTACCAAATGGAATAAATCTGAATCTTTCAGATCAATTTCGTCCTTTTTCCTTTACTGAAGAGTTACAGATTCGTTTAGAAGAACTCTTAGAAAAGAATAAAGAAAATTTGCTAAATGCTGATGAAAAACCAGAACTAGCAGGTTTATTAGAATTAGAAAAAATCTTCAGTTTTATAAACGCCAAACTTGCTTCTTAATTTTACTCTCAATAATTTTATAATGCAACCAGATTTACAAACACCCCTAGATTTAGAAGAAGTTACATTTTCCCATATTCCCGTTCTCAGTCAAGAAGTGATTACAGGTTTAAATATCCAACCTGGTGGAAATTATTTAGATTTAACCGTTGGTGGTGGTGGTCACAGTCGCTTAATATTAGAAACTGGTGAAGATGTAAAAGTAACTTGTGTTGACCAAGATGAGGATGCTTTAAAAGCCGCAAAAGAGAATTTATCAGAGTTTGGGGATAGAGTTAATTTTATTCATAGCAACTTTGCCAATTACCAATTTATCGAAAATAGTTATGATGGAATTTTAGCCGATTTAGGAGTAAGTTCCTATCATTTAGATAATCCAGAACGAGGTTTTAGTTTTAGAAATACCGCAAATTTAGATATGCGAATGAACCAACAACAATCCCTCACCGCTGGAGATATTATAAATGAATGGGACGAAAAAGAATTAGCGGATATTTTCTTTAAATATGGTGAAGAGAGACTTTCCAGAAGAATAGCCAGAAGAATAGTTGAAAAACGACCATTTAATACTACTACAGAATTAGCAAATGCGATCGCATACTCCGTCCCCCCTAAATATCGACATGGGAGAATTCACCCCGCAACTCGTGTTTTTCAAGCCTTACGAATTGCTGTCAACGACGAATTAAAAGTCCTAGAAACCCTCATAGAAAAAGCCCCAAACGCCCTTATTCCTGAAGGAAGAATCGCAATAATCAGCTTTCACAGCTTAGAAGACAGACCAGTTAAACATGGTTTGAGAAATTCGCCATTATTGAGGATATTGACAAAAAAACCCATAATTGCCACAGAAGAAGAAATAAAACAAAACCCCCGTTCCCGTTCTGCTAAATTGAGAATAGCAGAAAAGAAAAACATAGATAATTGACACCCTTAAACTCCTTCTTCCTTTGCGCCTTTGCTCCTTAGCGCCTTTGCGCGAAACCTTAATCTAGATTTCCCATGCAAACCACCCTCCGTCACCGTCGCCAAAAACTAGCAGAAATCATAGACTTTCCCGCCATTCTTTGGTCTGGTGGTAGCAGTCCTCGTAACTTCCCCGCCAACACCTTCCCCCACCGCGCCAATAGCCATTTTCTCTATTTCGCCGGAATTCCCCTGCAAAACGCCGCCATTCGCCTAGAAAGTGGCAAGCTACAACTATTTATAGATGACCCCCACCCCAGTAGCGCCCTGTGGCATGGAGAAACCCCCAGCCGGGAAGAAATTGCTGCCAAAATAGGCGCGGATGAAGCCAAGACAATGGCAGAATTAGGAAATTATTTAGAAAATGTAGCAACTTTGCCCGTGCAAGATGCAACTACTTGGACACAACAAACACAACTTTTAAATCGCTGGGTTTTACCGAAAAATTCCCTAGAAGGAATTGATTTAGAACTAGCAAAAGCCATTGTTTCTCTGCGGCTTACCCACGACGCAGCGGCATTGGTGGAATTACGTAAAGCTGCGGCAGTGAGTGTAACAGCCCACAAAGCAGGAATGGCGGCAACACCTTCAGCTAAACTCGAAGCCGAAGTCCGTGCCACAATGGAAGCAGTAATTATGGGTGAGAATATGACCACTGCTTACAATAGTATTGTGACAGTTCATGGTGAAGTTTTACACAATAATCATTATTACCACTTTCTACAACCAGGGGATTTACTTTTAGCTGACGTAGGTGCGGAAACCGCGACGGGTTGGGCGGCGGATATTACCCGCACTTGGCCTGTTTCTGGGAAGTTTTCATCTACCCAAAGAGACATTTATGATATTGTTTTAGCCGCCCATGATGCTTGTATTCAAAATATAGCTCCTGGTGTAGAATATGCAGATATTCATCTGTTAGCAGCAACTGTAATTGCTCAAGGTTTGGTAGATTTAGGAATTTTACGAGGTAAACCAGAAGATTTAGTAAAAATGGATCTTCATGCTTTATTTTTTCCCCACGGAATTGGGCATCTTTTAGGTTTAGATGTTCATGATATGGAAGATTTGGGAGACATTGCCGGCTATGATCAAGGAAGAAGCCGAAGTAGTCGTTTTGGTTTAAGTTATTTACGGTTAAATCGTCCCTTGCGTGCAGGAATGTTAGTGACAATTGAACCAGGATTTTATCAAGTTCCCGCAATTTTAAATGATCCAAAAACTCGTTCTCAATATCAATATTTAGTCAATTGGGAACGATTAGCACAATTTTCAGATGTGCGGGGAATTCGCATTGAAGATGATGTATTAGTTACACAATCAGGAAGTGAGGTTTTAACAGCCGCATTACCAAATCAAGCCAGTGCTATTGAAGATTTAGTTGCTTGTTAAATATGGTATGCTAAGAGGCTGTTTGAAAAGTATTAGATGAAACCAACAATCTCCGAAACCTAACCCCCCTTCCCCCCTTCCCTACAAGGGAATGGGGGTTTCAAAGCCTCTCCCCGCGTCGGGGAGAGGTTTGGAGAGGGGTTTATTGATACATTAAAAACTTTTCAAACATCCTCTAAAAAACGTGAATTTATTAACTGACAATTTTTTGTAGGTTGGGTAAAGCGACAGCGTAACCCAACATGAGATTACATAAATTAAAAATTGTACTTTAATTCACATTCCTAAATTTTGATATTTTCAATACTTTTAAAATCATGAACAAAAACTCTATAGCATTCATATTTAGCGGTATTATTATCAGCTTAGGATTTTTACCGTCCTTAGCACAGGCAAAACAGCCTGTTTCTGATACCCAAGTTGCAGCAATGGTAGAAGCACTCAGACTAGCTGCACCCCAAACAAAAAAGCGCAATGATGGATATTACAGCGAATGGCAAGTTAAACCAGAAACTCTCAAAGGTTGGACGAAAACTTGTCTCAAGAAGGAATTAACACCAACTCAGTTTGAAAATGATCCCAAAGTAGCCCGTCAAGTTATTTCTTGTATCACCAACCGAGAATTAAATAAGCAATTTCTAGCCACTAATAACAATGAAAATAGTGCTGTGCGTGGTGTTGCTTGTTGGTGGATGACTGGTAGCTATACAGGCTGTGAGAAAGGCTTTACTGCTGATTATGTGCTGAAGGTAGTTCGCTTTTATAAGCAAGAAATTGCCAAACCAGCAGCAGTAACTTCTCCCACAAAGAAAAGTAGCCATTGAAATCATTTAAAATGAGGGATTATGCTCATAATCCCAACATTTATTATCTCGCCAAACTTCATTTTTTGACTCACACTTTTCCTTGTCTTTAGTACCAGGAATTGAGGTAGTTTGAATAATGTTTAAGCTGGATATAAGATATGAGATCATGAACGAACCTGTAGAGAAACCACAAAACATTAAAGTTCCAAAAAAAAACGTAACGCTGACAAATCTTACAGCAGGTATGACGGAAAAATTACGTTTTTTCCCATAGGGTTGATAGCGCATACATTTCCTCAAAATGGTGTTTATGGCAGATAACACCCTGGGAATGTTTACGCGCTGATAATATAATATCAACTTGCAAAATTATTTATAACAAAATATCACGGAGATTTCTGTTAGCTAATAGACTAAGCTAATTTTCGTTATTTAACTTGTATTAGAGACTTCCAATTTAAAAAATATCCCAAAATTTCTTGTAGTGCGGGCATCTTGCCCGCTAATAATACAAGGACGGGCAAGATACCATTGGATCATTTTTTTTGTGGAGTTCTCTTAATGCTGTTTAACATTAATCTGCTTTATGACTCTGCCCAAACTAAATCTTCGTTTACCTTGCCCGAATTTGCCCTCAATACAGTTACGAATAGTTACGAATAGTTACGAATCCCTTCATCATCAGCGGCTTGTTTCTTGGTTTCTGGACTGACATTTTTGGGTCGGCTCTGTGTGCAGCGATGTTCTTTAACAGCAACCACCGTAAGGCTTGCACTCATAAGAATGAACATGGATTCATACCGAATATGTTATATAAATCACGATTTAACAGAAGATTACACGGAATTTTTATATTAATGACGGAGTATCTTTTAGACTCATTCCCTGTGCCGATGTGTGACAACATCTGTATAATAATTTTCTAGTGGGAGTTGCAAAACTAAGCAAGCCCTAGTCACAATAGTTACAACAAAACGCAATAAACAAAGGAAAAATCAATGGGTGTTAAAAGTTACCGTTACAAATCTGTCTACGACTCTGTCGTCGACTTCTTCACCTTTAACGATATTGAGTTTATAGACTACCAATGGCAAGTCTACAAGATGTACGACAACAAGCCGTCAATAGCAATATTACCCGGACCTCTCAACGCTGTGGGGGCGAAACCCACCAGCGGTTTCCGAAGCCTCAATGGTACCGACCAACAACTTTTCGACATACCCCAATCGCCCACGCAAACAACCTCAAGCCTTCAGATAACCTCGACAACTGACATTCGTTACCATGCTGGAGCGACAAACACCCTATTTCGCAATCTAACAGCCAGCAATTTTAGCAGTTATACAGGTGGATTCACAATTAACTTTGCCACAGGTTCCGTAAACTACACCGCAGCCTACGTTGCTGACTACAGCATTCGTGGCAACCTGATCTTCGATGCCCAGCCTAGACTGATCAGCAATCTGATTTCAAACCAAACAGGCAAAAGCTCCTTTGAGACCTTGGATAATCCCTATGCGCGTGAGTGGACACAGTCCGGCACTAGGGCTGGCCTTGGCAGGGTGAGTCAAAACAACAATACTCGTCATGAAACAATCCTGACAGGCAGCAATCCGCTGCCAAATTCAGACTTTTTTACCATCTTCGGCCAATATCACTCTCATGGACTTGATTTCCTTGACAAGGGGAATGATGGCACTGTTTTAATACCCTTATTGCCTGGGGATCAACTCTACAACGCCGGCAGCACAACAAATTTCATGGCCTTATCAAGGGGCAACACAGTTCGCGTCAGGCTAGGGGAGGGTAGCAAAGATAGTTTATTGACAGAACTCGGACTGGATCAATATGCCCTGACTCAAACTTGGGATGTTGACAATGAAAATGCAGCGGTTGGCAGCGTTGCGTTCACAACGATTGCCAACGGTGGCAACGTTGTTCTGAATGATCAGATCATTACAATCCCAACAGGTTCAACCCTTAACCAAGTTGTTGATGCCTTCAACAAACAGTCTCCATTTACTGGGGTTATAGCTTCAATTGGCAGCAACGCAGTGCTGAAGCTTTCACCAAGAAATGGCAAAAGCTTTAATTTTACTTCCGCATTTGTTGATCTCAACCAAACCTATGGATCTACATTCAGCCATGGTGTATTTCTCAGGGAATACAAAGCCAATGGCGAACTCACTGGCGCCATGCTAACTGGCAGCAACAATGGTATTACCCGCTGGACAGACCTGAAAAACAATGCCCTTCGAATTGGATTGGTCATCCACGATATTGACGTTAGCAGTGTGCCATTGGTTGAGGTGATTCCCGTGGGCAAGCCGGGGGCAGGAAGACTAGGCTTTGTTACCTTAAACAAAATTTCTGGCGAAAAAGGATACATTTTTGATACCGCATTACTAACAGCGGATTCAGTGCTGGTCAAGTCTGGATCAGCCTTCATGATTGATTTGGCCAACAACTGGCGAGGAGCCACGAGGCCTGCAGGTGAAAGCCAATTTAATCTAAATGGAGATCTTAAGGATCCTTCGGTGCTAAATCCCCATGCAGTAGGTGGAGATGGCCGCGCCAATGAAAATCTTGGACTTACCAGTCTTCACCAAATCTTTGTAAATGCACACAACGCTATTCTGGAACAATTAGAGGTCAACATTAGCGAATACCGGAAGCTAAATCGTGACTTCACCATGTCTGGTGAAGAAAAACTCGAGGCCGCCAAGCTGGTTACTGAACAGTTTTATCAGCACCATGTCTTTCAAGAATACGCACGTCGCATCACCCCCGATCTAGGAGCCTTTGCTGGGGTAAGTGCAGGTTTTAATCCTTCGATACTTGCTGAATTTGCCAGTTCGACCTTCCGCTTTGGCCACTCCCAGTTGAGTGAAACATTGGCCATGGCTAAGATTGACCCAGAGACCGGAATTGCTTTGACAGAAGGCAAGAAAGATATCCCGCTGCTGCAAGCCTTTCTAGCCCCTCAGTTGTATACAGACAAATCAGCGGCTGAGATTGTGGCAGGTACGTCGAACCAGGTTGGCAATCTAACTGATGAATATGTTACCAATACCTTAAGAAATGCACTTGTTGGCCTTCCCCTTGATCTTGCTGCCCTCAACATCGGCAGAGGTCAGGATAGCGGTATTTCCTCTCTGAACCAGGCACGGCAGGAGATGCAAGCCTTTCTACGCAATATCCGGCTTACACCTGGTACAACCGCCACGAATCAAACCAACAACGGAATTGATGCTCGTTTGGCCGCCCAGGAAGCCAATCTGCGTCCCTATGTGAGTTGGCGAGATTTTGGCAACCACTTGCTACACCCCAACTCCCTGAAGGGATTCATCATGGCTTACTCCCGTGATGCCATCCTAAGCAGCTACTCAAGCAATACGAATCTCAATTACTGGAATAACTTACAAGCCAGCAACAATGCGGCCGATGCATCCACCTATGCGGCTGCCTTATCCAGCGCGGCCGATGCGGCGATTCTAGATAACAACTTCATGGGCAATGCCTGGACTGGAACCAGCGTTAACGCCCTAGATCCGAATTACCAGGGAACTTCAGGAAATCAGGATTTCCAAAAGATCTCCCTTTGGATTGGCGGACTAGCGGAGGCCAGGGTTCCCGGCGGTATGCTTGGACCGACCCATAATTTCATCTACTCTTATCAAATGCAGCAGCTACAGCGAGGCGATGAAAACTACTACCTGAGCAAACTTGGTGGTACTGACTTGCTGGCCTCGATTCAAGGCAAAGTTTTGGCCGATCTCGTCATGGAATCCACTGGCGTTCGCCACCTCTATCACAAGATCTTTGCCGTCAACGATGCCGACTATGAACTGGACAGTGAATCCAACCTTGAATTCAACAGCAATGCAGCGCTGTCGGCGGCAACAAAAACAGTCACCGATATCTTTGGAGTCAGCCAGACCGTAGGACTTGCAGGCTATGTCAATGACGTGTTCATAGGCAATGGCGGTAATTACTTGGATGCCCGCGGTGAGTTGAATCCAAATGGAATCGGTAATGCTAGTGAGATGTTTGGTGGCACTGATGATGCTGACACCATTAAGGGTCTCGGTGGCGATGACTGCATCTGGGGCGATGGCGGCAACGACATCGCCTACGGCGGCACTGGCAATGACTTCATTGATGGCGGCACTGGCAATGACAATATCTTTGGTGAAGCCGGCAATGACCTTCTTAGGGGTGGCGATGGGAACGATTCTATGTTTGGTGGAAGTGAGAACGATGATATGTATGGGGGAGAAGGCAATGACAAGATATTTGGCGAGACCGGCTCTGATGATATAAATGGCCAAGCTGGCAATGATCAGCTTTTTGGTGGGGACGACGTTGATACGCTCAAAGGTGGAGAGGGCAATGATAAGCTTTACGGTGAAGCAGGATCTGACGTACTGACGGGTGGAATGGGCAATGACAGCTTCTACTTCGATCAGCCACTTGCAACAACTGGTATTGATAGAATCACTGATTTCTCGCCTGACCTTGACAAGCTGGTTCTCAGCAGTGTCATCTACTCTCAGCTTTCGATTGTCAACCAATTTGAATCTATTGCTGGTTCAAGCACGGCCAATGTTATTGCGGAGGCCACAAGGAGCAATACCAGAATTGTCTACAACAGCAACAATGGAGCGCTCTCCTACGATATAGATGGCACTGGCTCGTCCCCAGGTGTACAAATTGCCACACTCAGTAAGTTCAACGCCTATTTTCCTTCCGACGTGCTCTCGGCCCAGGCTCTTTTTCCCACGTTAACCGCATCCGATTTCATCATCATCGGCTGATGGGCTGATGGTTGATTGCACACTCACTTCGGACTCTCCATGGGAGCCGAACTTGACGTGAAACTGAGATAGGTGTAAAACCCACCTTCCGCACCCTAAACTGTCACACAACGAAAAATGGTCATTTGGGGATTTGAGATTGGCGATAGCGAAGCGCTGCTGCAAGCAGTTCGCTACCTAAAATTTAGATCACTTTGTATCAAAATTATCCTCACAGGTCTTCAAAAATCCGAAATTACCGATTGTGACACTGGGGGGTGCGGAATGTGGGGTAAAAAGCTGCAAGATGGCCTGAAAACCTTTGTCCTATATGGTTTTGATACTTTGATACATTAGTGCCAAAAAAGCCGTGTTAGGTAGGGAGAAATCAGGACTTTTGAGGTCATCTTGCAGGAAAAAACAGATATCTCGGCTCAATGCCTTGACGGAGTTGCCAACAAAGTCAAAACAAGATATTTTTGGATTATTTTCTTACTGCCATAGTTACTAAAAAACAAAAGTGGTTCAACTTGCGTTAAACCACCTGTTTGTAAATGCTTTTAAAAAGCCCGTGACGAGGATTGAACTCGTGACCTCACCCTTACCAAGGGTGTGCTCTACCACTGAGCCACACGGGCGAAATAGAAACCAAAAATAAGATTTACAATGCTGTACATTTGTTTATAGCACAGCATTTATAATTCTTAATCTCTGTAGGATATGGGCCGAGCTGGATTTGAACCAGCGTAGGCGTAAACCAACGGATTTACAGTCCGTCTCCATTAACCACTCGGACATCGACCCGTTTGTGTCCCACGCTTAACTATAATAGCAGTAGTCTCTGGGTTTGGCAAGGGGTTGGAGAAAATATTTTTGGATAAAGTCTGAATCCTTTACTCCAAAGTAGTTTCCGAGATTTACAAGATAAGTTCTCCATTTTTTTTTGTAGAGAGTACAAGCGGGTTAGAAGTTCAGCTTGGGGGAAAAAATTCTAGCCGATACCGATATAAAGCCACTGGTCGAGAACCTGCGGTAAAATAATCAGGATCTTGGGGTGCAAGGTAGACAGCGGTTACTTGATTTGCTGTAATGGCTGGAGATGACGGAGAAAGTTTTTGATAAGCGGTAGTTGATTCTACAGTATTCAAATATGGACGAGAACTACCTTTAAATAATTGTTGGAAAACTTCAGAAGTAATGAATTGATCATCTGCTGTTGTTTCTGTGGCGCGATCGCTGATAATAGAAATTAGTTGCCGTTCACCCCGCAAAAATGTAATTTGACGATTGGGAGATTGAGGATCTACTTTGGATGATAAAACAGCCTCATTCCCTAAATAAGCTCTGGATAGGTTTAAACTATTAAATTCTCTATCTGCAACTAATATTGATGCTTGCTTTTGGAAGTTGGCAAAAATTTTTAAACCCGAATTAGTTGGTTTAACTTTTATGAATTTAACTAAAAAACTAATTGGTTGATTTAATTGACTACGATTACCTTCAAAGCCTGGTGTAACTATATCCGGTGCTAAAGGTGCGGCTAAATCTACTAATGTGCTGGTAACTTTCCAAGTCCCAGACATCCATTCTGGGTAAACTAAATCTCCTTTGGCTGGTTTGACTGATGTTAATTTTTCCCATTGGGGGAATTTGGCTAAATGTTCTGCTAATTCTCCAGCTTGGGCTTGATTATTTCCTAAGAACAAAAAAAGCATTAAGCAAAAGCTAATAATTATTTTTATCACCATATTCAACAATTAATAATATTCATTTAGTTTAGATCCCCAACTTCTTTGAGAAGTCGGGAATCTAGGGATTTCAAAATTATAAGGTTTCTAGGGCTAAAGGTTGCCAAATTTCCCCATACTTTTCTTTTAAAGTTTGCCAAGCTTCTACTTGTCCTAGTTCGTATTCTCCAGGTTTACCCCATTGCAGAAAGAGGCTTAATGCAGGTTTTTCTTCTGCATCTAAAAACCGAATTGCATAGGTTGTAAAATTCCCTCTTTTAGCTTCACCTGTTTCAAATTTCACTTGTTGAATCATATCCATATTCAAATGAAATTCAAAGCCTTCGGTGTGCATATTCGCATATTTACCTTTTGGTAATTCGGCGTAATATAGCTTTTCTATTTTTCCTCTAGCTTCTAAAACAGCGGCGCTACTGGTGACAATTAGGCGCAAAGTTCCCAAGGTTTCACAAGCTTCTAAAAATTCTTTCAATGTTGTTGTCATATTTGTTGATTGTTTAGTTGTTAGTGTTTCATTTCAGATTTATGACCAATTTAAATGTACTACGTTTCGTATTTCTCATAAGCAGCAACAATTCGTTGTACTAAAGGATGACGAACTACATCTTTTTGAGAAAATTCGCAAATGGCAATTCCTTCCACGTTTCTGAGAATTTGTAAGGCGACATCTAAACCGGATTTTTGATGGGGTGGTAGGTCTGTTTGGGTAATATCACCTGTAATTACCATGCGCGAGTTAAAACCCAATCGGGTTAAAACCATTTTCATTTGCGCTGGTGTGGTATTTTGAGCTTCGTCAACGATGATAAAGGCGTTATTTAATGTCCGTCCTCGCATATAAGCTAGTGGTGCGACTTCGATGATTTCCCGTTCGATTAAGTTGGGGACTTTTTCGGGGTCTATGAATTCATTAATGGCATCATAAAGAGGACGTAAATAGGGATTGACTTTTTGCTGTAAGTCTCCTGGTAAAAAGCCGAGTTTTTCCCCTGCTTCCACTGCGGGACGGGTTAAAATCAGCCGTTCAAATTGATTACTGAGTAGGGCTTGAACGGCGATAACTACCGCGAGATAGGTTTTTCCTGTTCCCGCAGGACCAATACAAAAGGTTAAATCCCGTCTGCGGAGTGCGTCTATATATTGGCGCTGGTGAAAGGTTTTAGCGCGAATTTCAAAACCTCGGCGAGTTTTGGCGAGGATATCGCGCTGTAGGTCTTGTAATTGGTCTTCTGTATTTGTATCCAGGGCTTGACGGGCTGTGAGAATATCAGCACTAGAGATATTATTACCTTTACTCCACAAATTTTCTAGCGATCGCACTAATCGCTTTACTAATTCTACCTGTTTAGGTGTTCCCGAAATTAATAATTCTTGTCCCCGCAGAACTAAGTTAGCTCCTGTTTGTTGGCATAATAACTTGATATTTGCCTCACCATATCCAGCTAGAGCGATCGCACTGGACATACTAGGCAGTTGAATTATGGAATCATCTGCCATATTATTGCTGAATTGGGTAAAAAGTAGTTGTTAACAAAATTAATATTTTCCGATTAAATGTAAATTGAAAATTCTATAATTTTCTGTTAATTAGTATTTGTATGATTGGGAAATGGGCTGACAACATTTGTTAATTCTTGGCTGGTAAATCCGCCATAAAAACGGAATTATTCGCCAAGATTTGACAATGCTGTTGTCCCCTCTCTCCATCTTCCCCAGAATTAAATCTGTTACCAACCATTTAAACTAACTAGGAGAGTGCGGCAAAAATCACTAATTATTAAAAACCACTAAAAAGCTTTTGTAATTTGCTTTTTCAATTTTTAATTTTTAATTTTTAATTCCGCCCTGCGGTACTAGCGTAAACGTGGTTTAACAACAGGTTTGGGAATATTGTTCTCTCGTTCTTTCGACTTGGGTGGTAGTATCCGCTCTTCCTGTTCTTCATCAAAAGACACACTTTCCCGACCTTGGGAACTGTTGCCATAAATATCCAGGTATACTGATTGCCCAGCTAGTTCGGCTGCGGCGGCAATTACAGTGCGAATTGCCTGGATATTTCGTCCCCCTCGACCAAACACTTTTTCTTTATCTGTGCTATTAAAAGCAATGCGAACCCAAGCCCGCTTGAGGGTTTGAGACATTTCACAATCAACGCTTAAAGATTCTGGAGATTCTAAAAACGGCTGCACAAGAAACTCTACCAGCCCAACATAATTGGGACTGGTTGCTAGGGATTTCATCTCAAGACTATGATGCGGCTGTTGCACTGACCTGTTCAAAAACGTTAGCTTTTACGAGGATACTACGAACTGTATCGGTAGGTTGAGCGCCTTGTTGTAGACGCTTAATGATACCAGGAATGTTTAATTTTACTTCATCAGTTCTGGGGTTATAAAATCCTAGTTCTTCTAGGGGGCGACCGTCACGACGGGCAAGATTGTTAATAGCAACAATCCGGTAACTTGCTTCGCGCTTTTTGCCAAATCTTTTTAAACGCAATTTGATCATGTTGAGAACTGTTTCTCCTGTTCCTAGTGAGTGAGTTTGTAACTGATTGATAAGGAAGTGATGGGGACATTATACCCGCCTTCACAACTTCCAACACTGAAATGCTAATTTTAGCACTTTCTAGCCGTGAATGGCGATTAGTTTAGTTGTCAGTTGTCAGTTGGAAAGTATCGGCTCAATAAGTAGGGGTAGGAGAAAAAAATCAAGTCAGCGAGGAACACGCAATATCATAGAATATGACAGATGACGCAAAAACTAGATTCGAGTAAGAAATCGGGAGAAGAAATTTCCCTTTTGTAGTAAATTCAACTATGTATAATTAGAGGGTGTTTGAAAAGTCCGACAGTTGGTAAAAAATCTCTCTCAATATACGCTGTGAATAGATGGTAAACACATCATAATATAGGGTAGGCAATTTTGCCCACCCCATACAGATTTTACACAGTGTTGAAAAACTAACCTAAATTAATTCCCTTCCCGTAACTTATCCAACACACTGCGATCTTCCAAAGTCGAAGTATCCCCCGATATTTCCTGTCCTGATGCCAAATTCCGCAATAAACGCCGCATAATCTTCCCAGAACGGGTTTTTGGTAAAGCATCAGTAAACCTGATTTCACCAGGACGAGCGATCGCTCCAATCTCATTGACAACGTGCTTTTTCAGTTCCTTACTCAACTCCTCACTGGCTTGATAAGTCCCTTCCAAAGTCACAAAAGCCACAACTTCCTCACCCTTCAAATCATCCGGTTTACCCACCACCGCAGCCTCAGCCACCGCCGGATGAGACACTAGGGCAGATTCTACTTCCATCGTCCCCAAGCGGTGTCCAGAGACATTCAGAACATCATCCACGCGCCCCATGACCCAGAAATAGCCGTCCTCATCCTTTCTCGCCCCATCACCAGCAAAATACGTATAATTACCATTTGTGGGCGGAATATGTTCCCAGTAAGTCCGCCGGAAACGATCAGGATCACCGTACACAGTCCGCATCATTCCCGGCCAAGGATGACGAATTGCTAAATAACCACCTTCGTTATCAGGGACAGAATTACCTTCTAAATCCACCACATCCGCAATAATACCAGGGAAGGGGAGAGTGGCTGAACCTGGTTTAGTGGAAATTGCCCCAGGTAGAGGTGTAATCATAATCCCACCTGTCTCCGTTTGCCACCAAGTATCCACAATTGGACAACGTTCACCACCGATAACTTTGTGATACCACATCCAAGCTTCGGGGTTAATGGGTTCACCCACACTTCCCAGTAATCGCAGAGAAGAAAGATTACGTTTGTTAGGATGGTGTTCACCCATTTTGATAAAGGCGCGAATTGCCGTTGGTGCAGTATAAAAAATATTAACACCGTATTTCTCAATGACATCCCAGAAGCAACCAGGATTAGAAGCACGGGGCGCACCTTCATACATGAGAGTGGTTGCCCCGTTGGAAAGGGGTCCATAAACTATATAGCTATGTCCCGTAATCCAAACGACATCGGCAGTACACCAATATACATCAGTATCTTGAAGATCAAAAATCCATTTGGTAGTAATATGGCTGTATAAGTTATAACCGCCTGTGGTGTGGACTACTCCTTTCGGTTTGCCTGTACTACCGGAAGTGTAGAGAACAAACAACATATCTTCGCTGTCCATAGGTTCAGCGGGACAATCAGCAGAAACGCCTTGTTGTAAATCGTGCCACCAATGGTCACGTCCTGCTGCCATCTGTGTTGTTTGATTTGTGCGTTTGACAACTAGCACATCTGTAATGCTGGGAACTGCATTATTCTCTAAAGCTTTATCCACCTGTTCTTTGAGGGGTACAATTGCATCCTTGCGCCAACCACCATCCGCTGTGATTACTAACTTAGCTTCGGCATCATTCAAGCGATCGCGCAAAGCTTCAGCACTAAAACCACCGAAAACAACGCTATGAGGTGCGCCAATTCTCGCACAGGCTAACATAGCAATGGCAGCTTCGGGAATCATCGGCATATAAATCCCAATGCGATCGCCTTTTTTTGCTCCTAGTTGCTTTAATACATTTGCAAACTGGCACACTTCCCGATGCAATTGGGCATAAGTCAGAGTCCGTGAATCTCCCGGTTCTCCTTCCCAAATCAACGCCGCTTTATTTTTCCGCCAAGTAGTGAGATGTCTGTCAAGACAATTGTAAGAAATATTAATCTTACCGTTGACAAACCACTTAGCAAAAGGTGGTTGCCAATCTAGGACAGTGTCCCATTTTTGAAACCAGTGTAACTCAGTTTCCGCCAATTCTGCCCAAAATTGTTGAGGATCTGCTTTGGCTTTGTCGTAAAGTCGCTGATAATCTGCTAAACTTTTGATCTGGGCATTTTCCAAAAATTCACTGCTAGGCGGAAATAGCCGCTTTTCCTGTAAGATGGATTCTATGGTTGGTTGAGACATAATGATGGATGCAAATGATAATGATATTGTGACTGAAAACTATTTTTAACGAAGTTGTGCTGAGTGTAAAGATTATTTACTGATCTGCTCAACTAGTCCTACTCTAGTCCGACAATTAGTTAATGCTAAATTATTCAGTACACCCTAAGATAAAATAATGATCATGTTTTTAACAACCTTATTTACCGATTTAGTAGGATATCACTCTTTAGATGCTGTGTTAGTGTTTTACAATAGGGTATAGTTTGCAAGCCAGAGAAATTAAGGATAAACTAAATTTACTAATCGAGCAAGCCGCTGAAATAGATCCAAGTCTCACGATAAAATTAAGAGATATCAACCGTTGGATTAAACATATCAAGCTTGGTTCACTGATATCCAAACCCATCGTTGTCGCTTTTTTATTAGAAGTAATTACGGACTCTAAGGTTTGGTTAGCAATTAAATCTTTACCTTCAGAGGAAGACCAAAAACTCCAGTTTGAGCAAATGACCGCCAATGAAAGATATTGGTACAGTTGTCTATTTCCTAAATGGATAAACGCCACAGACACCAAATTTTATATTTGGAAGAAAAAAATGATGGCGGGGGAATTTAATCAGGCTGATAGTGATATCATTAAATATATAGCTCAGGATGTTGTTCATCGAGAAGGGGATTTTTGGCGGCGTTATATAGCTGACCTTTCTATGGCAACAGACCTGATAGTTAGCAATCACCAAAATAAACCACTCTGTATTCAAGTTACCAGTGTCAGTGAAGAATTTCATAACACCAAGTATCAAAAGTGGCAAAATTCACTGCAATTGTGGGAAATAGAAAGAGGATTATTTCTCAGTTACAATCCCCAAGACAATGATTTTATTCATCAGCTAGTCAATGTTGCACTGTATAACAGTGATCATCTTGCGGAAGGGAAGTATATGAATTTTTCCTGATTCCCGAATATTGAAATCGAAATCTGTGTCCTAGCTAACATCATTAATCCGCTGAAAACACCATTTATGGTTAACCAACAACAGACTAATAATAGCGCTCAACTCGAAAACCTGACAGAAGCGTTAGCAGCAGCCCGGAATATGCAGCAAGATTGGTTAAATTATGGACTAAATTTTGTTCATATTTATGTCGAAGATGTGGAAGGTGATTGGCTAGAAACCTGGGGAGATGATGAAATATCTAATCCTTTATTTGATTCTATTAAAGACTTTTTAGTTAGTGATGATGATGTGGCTATCAAAATCAGAAATTATATGGGAGATACATCATTGTTTGATTTAGCAGTAGATTTAGAAGAATGTTTGAGAATCTCTAGAGAAAATGACAAAATATCGGCTGTGAAAGATGTGTTAGTAAGTGATATTAATCTTGATATTGATAATTCGGAATTATTGGATTTAGCTAGTTATTTTGTCAACAAGTGTTGTCACAAAAATTCAGAACCTAGAATTGTTGAAGTATAGTTTTCGAGAGTTTCAGAGAGTTTCAGATCCCCGACTTCTTAGAGGATGTTTGAAAAGTGGTATTCCGTAATTTTCATCACATTGCTACCCCCCTTTCCCCTTGTAAAGGGGGGAAACAATAAAAATCCAGTTCCCTCCCCTTTACAAGGGGAGGGTTAGGGTGGGGTAAAAAATATTTGATACATCAACCATAACTTTTCAAACACCCTCTTAGAGAAGTCGGGGATCTTGTTTGTGGTATATAATGTTTTAGCTAAAAACTGTACAAGCTAACAGTTATCGGTGTGAAAATTTTATACTATACATTTTGGCACAAAAGATGTCAAAGCTGCTATTGTTTATGCAGTACGAGTAAATAGAAAATCGGAATCACCATAAAGCGATAGGTTTAGTAATCTATAGTAACCCCATATATCCTAAAATTAAATCATGTACAGTAGCAGCAATATGGAAAAACTACAAACCGCCTCCAGACAGGCAGAAATAGAAGCAACTTTCATCACACTTGCCAATCAATGGCGGGAAGAAAATCGTGGTATATCATCAACTAACCAAATGTGTATGCACCCTGCCTATCAACAAATTATAGGCATGGGTGAAGTCGTCATACCTCTACTGCTAAGAGAGCTTGAAAAGAAATCTGGACGCTGGTTTTGGGCATTAAAATCTATTTCCAGAGAAGATCCTGTACCTCCAGAGTACAGAGGAAATACAGAAAAAATGACTAAAGCATGGCTCGAATGGGGAAAGCAAAGGGGCTACAATTGGTAAGTAATAACGCCTGGGTTAACTATGTAAAAACATTTATTGAACGAGATTTTCCTAACCTAGTCATCCACGGATACAAGCTTACAAGCCCAGATACAACAGATTACAATTGTGTTGCTTGGGCAGCAGAAGACGATCAAAATTGGTGGTGGCCAGATGCTCAAAATGAAGAATACTGGCCTCCAGATGTTCCTAGAGAGGAGACCATTAACGCTTTTGAGCAAGCATTTCAAACTCTTGGTTATGAAGTCTGTGAAGATGATACTTTAGAACCAGGATTTCAAAAAATAGCAATATACGTTAATTCCAATAAAACACCAACCCACGTTGCTAGACAATTACCTGATGGTAAATGGACAAGTAAGCTAGGTCAAGACGAAGATATAGAGCATAATAATTTACAAGGTTTAACTGGTAATCCTGGTTATGGTGAAGTTACCTGTATTATGAAAAGACCAATTTGAAACTAGAAGAATAGTTAAAAAAGCGATCGCTTACTTGACTTCAGATATATCATACTCGGTTAATTACTCCCTTCCCAGCACAAGATATTAACTAAAAACTGTTAATTTAAAATCCCCTTATTTTACCAAATACTAATATGTCATTTGTTCCTTTACATATTCACAGTGATTACAGCTTGCTTGATGGTGCTAGTCAACTACCAGAATTGGTAGATCGAGCGATCGCATTAGGAATGAAAGCCATTGCCCTCACAGATCATGGTGTCATGTATGGCGCAGTTGAACTCATTAAAATCTGCCGCAGTAAGACTATAAAGCCAATAATTGGCAACGAAATGTATATTATTAATGGTGATATTGACAAACAAGAACGTCGTCCTAAATATCATCAAGTCGTATTAGCAAAAAATACACAAGGTTATAAAAATTTAGTTAAATTAACGACCATTTCTCACCTTCAAGGTATACAAGGTAAAGGTATTATTGCCCGTCCTTGTATTAATAAAGATTTACTCAAGCAATATCGTGAAGGTTTAATAGTTACCAGTGCTTGTTTAGGGGGAGAAATTCCCCAAGCAATTTTGAGTAATCGGCCAGATGCAGCCAGAAAAGTTGCTAAATGGTATAAAGATGTATTTGGCGAAGATTTTTATTTAGAAATTCAAGATCATGGTTCGCAAGAAGACCGGATTGTGAATGTAGAAATAGTCAAAATTGCCAGAGAATTAGGTATTAAATTTATTGCTACAAATGACTCCCATTTTATCTCTTGTTTTGATGTAGAAGCACACGATGCTTTACTTTGTATTCAAACCCAAAACCTAATTAGTGATGATAAAAGATGGCGGTATAGCGGCACAGAATACCTCAAATCCTCCGAAGAAATGCACCAGTTATTCCGTGATCATTTACCTGATGATGTCATTGCCGAAGCGATCGCCACCACAGAAGAAATTGCTGATAAAGTTGAACCTTATCACATCATGGGTGATCCCCAAATTCCCACACCCCAAATACCTTCAGGACATACAGCAGATACCTATGCAGAAGAAGTTGCTTGGGACGGACTTTTAGAAAGATTAAAACGCAAATCTCGCAACGAAGTAGATCCAGTCTATAAAGAAAGATTGGAATATGAATTAAAAATGATTCAACAAATGGGATTTTCCACCTACTTTTTAGTAGTGTGGGACTACATCAAATTTGCGCGAGATAATAATATTCCCGTCGGTCCAGGACGGGGTTCTGCGGCAGGTTCTTTAGTAGCTTATGCCATGAAAATTACGAATATTGACCCCGTACATCATGGCTTATTATTTGAAAGATTTCTCAATCCTGAACGCAAATCAATGCCGGATATTGATACAGATTTCTGCATTGATAAACGAGATCAAGTCATTGATTATGTAACTAATAAATATGGTGTTGATAGAGTTGCCCAAATCATCACTTTTAACCGTCTGACATCAAAAGCAGTGTTAAAAGATGTCGCTAGAGTGTTAGACATTCCCTATGGGGATTCTGACAAAATGGCGAAAATGATTCCTGTAGTTCGGGGTAAACCCACAAAACTGAAAGTGATGATTTCCGATGAAACTCCCGAACCAGAATTTAAAGCCAAATATGATAATGATCCCACTGTACGGCGCTGGATTGACATGGCCATGCGAATTGAAGGAACTAACAAAACCTTCGGGGTTCATGCTGCTGGTGTCGTTATTTCCGCAGAACCATTAGATGAACTTGTTCCTCTACAACGAAATAATGATGGTTCTGTAATTACTCAATATTTCATGGAAGATTTGGAATCATTGGGATTATTAAAAATGGACTTTTTGGGTTTGCGGAACTTAACCCTAATTCAAAAAACCATTGATTTAATTGAACAAAGTAAAGGATATCGAATTGATCCTGATGAAATTACCGGACAGGAAAGAAAAGCACAAAAAATATTAGCTAAAGGTGATCATACTAACTTACCAAAAGACGTTGCTAAAGCTTATTCATTATTAGAAGCAGGTGATTTAGAAGGGATATTTCAATTAGAATCTTCAGGAATGAAACAGATAGTCCGAGATTTAAAACCTTCAAACATTGAAGATATTTCTTCCATTCTAGCACTTTATCGCCCAGGACCATTAGATGCAGGATTAATTCCTAAATTTATTAATCGTAAACATGGACGAGAAGAAATTGAATATGATACTCAAATTTTAGAACCAATCTTAAATGAAACCTACGGAATCATGGTTTATCAAGAGCAAATTATGAAAATTGCTCAAGATATGGCTGGTTATAGCTTAGGACAGGCTGATTTACTCCGTCGGGCTATGGGTAAAAAGAAAGTATCAGAAATGGAGAAACAAAAGCAAAATTTTATTGATGGTTCGGCAAAAAATGGTGTAATACCCCAAGTTTCTGAACATTTATTTGGGGATATGTTGAAGTTTGCCGAATACTGTTTAAGTTATGACACAGAAATTTTAACCGTTGAATATGGTTTTTTAGAGATTGGGGAAATTGTTGAAAAACAGATTGAATGTAAAGTTTATACTATTGATAGTAATGGAATGCTTTATACTCAATCAATTGCCCAATGGCATAATCGGGGACAGCAAGAAGTTTATGAATATTTGTTAGAAAATGGCGCAATTATTCGCGCTACAAAAGACCATAAATTCATGACTGAAGCCGGGCAAATGTTACCAATTGATGAGATTTTTGCCCAAGGATTAGATTTATTACAAGTGGGTGTTGCTGAATGAAAGGATGAATTTTTTTTTCACGCAGAGGCGCAGAGTCGCAGAGAGTAGGAGCTTGCAAAATGTAATTGTTGACTTTTATACTTCAAAAAACAAACAAACTTAACCCGACTCAACAATACTTAAGATCAGTATTCACATCTCTTCTTTATTTACCTCTGCGCCCTCTGTGCCTCTGTGGTTCGTTAAAAATTAACTACTTAACTAACCACATATAACTATATACACATACATAGCATACTGATTATACAATTACATATCAGTATATTCTCACTGGTTTAAAGCCCATTAGTAATGGTAACTTAAAATACGTAACCATTTTAGACGGGTAAAGAAAATGGCTGTTGGCATAGAAGAACAGGGTAGCAAGTTTATCACCACCGAAGCAATCAAAAATCAAGACGGAGAACAGAAGGTTTGGGACGCTTTCCGTAGTACCTTTGCTGATAGAAACTGCATTGGGTATTGGCGTTATCCCATTTTTTCCAAAGCTGGAGAAATTAGAAAAGAGCCGGATATCTTAATAGTTGATAGAGAATTTGGTGTAGTTGTAATTGAAGTCAAATCTATAAATATTGACCAAATTGCCGCTATTAATGGTCAACAATGGCAGTTGCAAAATACTGACACCACAGAAATAAATCCCTACCAACAAGCAGAACATCAACTGCGAACATTAATATCATATAGTGATAGAGAAACAGCACTTTGGCGAAAAGTTAATGGTAGAGCCATAGTTGCATTACCGCAAATTACCACAGAACAATGGCAGCAAAAAGGCTTTGACCAATTACCAGATATTCCGCCAATTATATTTCAAGACCAATTAGGAAAAGTTGCTTTAATTGAACAAATTCAACAAGCTAATATTGTCATTCCTGGAGCAGATTTAGAAGCTAAAAATTGGGAATTATTATTATCAGTGATAGGCGGTACACCTGTATTGCGGAAACCTCCCCGAAATCAAGTCAATACCACTGGGAAAACCCGTTCTAATGTCATTGATAGTTTACGAGAAAAACTCTATGAGATTGATTTACAACAAGAACATATTGGTAAAGAAATTCCCCCCGGTCCTCAGCGCATTCGCGGTATTGCCGGCTCAGGAAAAACTGTTTTACTATGTCAAAAAGCCGCACATATGCACCTGAAACATCCAGATTGGGATATTGCTTTAGTATTTTTTACCCGTTCTTTATATGATTTAATGATTGGTTTACTCGACCAATGGATAAAGCGTTTTAGTTGTGGTGAAATGCACTATGACCCAAAAACAAACTCTAAATTACAAGTGTTTCATGCTTGGGGAGCAAAGGAACAACCAGGTTTATATCGCATTATTTGTGAACATCATGGTAAAAGACCAGGAACTGTACAAAACACCAATGAAAGACAGCCAAATCGAGGTTTAATAGATTTAAGTAAACGGCTATTGGAAGAAATTACTATTGAACCAATGTTTGATGCCATCTTAATTGATGAAGGTCAAGATTTAGTAGCCGAAGATGATTTAAAATATCAGGACAAACAAGCTATTTATTGGTTAGCTTATCAATCTTTACGACCTGCTGATTCTGAACACCCAGAACAAAAACGCTTGATTTGGGCTTATGACGAAGCTCAAAGTTTAGATAGTTTAAAAATTCCTACCGCACCAGAATTATTTGGGATAGATACTAATCTTAATAAGGCGGTAACTGGTAGCTATAAAGGTGGCATTAAAAAATCAGAAATTATGCGCCGTTGCTATCGTACACCAGGTCAAATTCTCACATCTGCTCACGCTATTGGTATGGGTTTGTTACGTCCAGAAGGAATGCTGACAGGACTCACAAATCAAAAAGCATGGAAGGAAATTGGTTATGAAGTTGTCGGCGATAGTAAATTTATTTCTGGTAGACAAATTACATTGCGCCGTCCGCCAGAAAACTCACCAAATCCCATATCAGAAATCTGGGGAAAACCTGTATTAGAATTTGAAACTTATGGTTCTCGTCAGGAAGAAATGAAGGCTTTGGCTGAGAAAATTATGCACAATATTGTCCATGACGGACTTAACCCCAGCCGAGATATTTTAGTAGTAATTTTAGGATCTACCTATGAAGCAATGGAATTAGAAACCCAGATAGCTGGCTTTTTAATGGAATATGACATTGATGTTTATATCCCTACAGCTTTAAAGTTAAATGATTTAGTTCCCCAATATCCCAATCATGATCCTGATAAATTTTGGCACGAAGGTGGTGTGACGGTATCACGGATTACTCGCGCTAAAGGACATGAAGCGGATATGGTTTATGTGGTGGGTTTTGATAATGTAGCGCGGAATGAAAATGATGTGAATTTCCGCAACCAGTTATTTGTGGCTTTAACCAGGGCGCGAGGTTGGGCTAATTTAAGCGGTGTTGGTAGTTATCCTATGTATGAGGAAATGCGAAAGGTCATAGCTAGTGGAGAGAGTTTTACTTTTACCTACAAGCGTCCACCTAAACGTGATATTGGAGATAGTGAGTAAGCACTATCCGAAAATATCAGGTAATTAAATTCAATGCTGTATAACTCCAGCTTGCATTTGCAAACTGGAGAGTATAAAACATCTAATAGTGTTATTTACAGCATATTTCGCTCTAATGAGGTACAAACTTGAATTATGAAACTCTTGTAGTGCGGGCATCTTGCCCGCTGGATATGTACCTCATAACACCGGAAAGTGCTGTAATAACAAACTCAAATTGTAACTTCCTAGGTAGGATGATCAGGTTGATTCCAATCAGGGAAGAATTGCTATGATGACTACATCTCATCTCAAACTAGATTTATCTAATCGTGAAAAAACCATCACAACCATTTACATTCTTAAAAACTGGCATATTTCCTAGATCAATCGGTAGAACTTTCAAAAAAATTTTTAGTGATATATCTCCGAATACAGATCAAGAATTTATTAAAAAATATCAAATATCCAGACAGCGGACAACTATAGCTGTCAAATTCTTATTACTGCTAATTATTGTTCCCCTTCTCACTCATCAACTATCTAAGCGGATATTTATCCTTCCCTTAGTAGAGAAGATGAGAACTGAAAACTCTCACCTGATTTTTCTCAATCAGGAAATGGAGAAAGAAGCTTTTCATGAATTAAAAATATTTAGGGCAGAATTAAAGTTTAAAAGTCTTCTGGATTCAGAATGGAAAAATTCCCCAGAAAATGTAGAATCCAAGATAAAAGAAAAAGCCATAGAACTAGCAGCAAAATTTCGAGATAAAAGTGCTAACGCTATTAGTAATATATTTGCAGACATTATAGCATTAATTACCTTTGCATTAGTAATTGTTTTTAGTGCCAAAGATATTATTTCTCTTCAACACTTTGTAGATCAAATTGTTTATGGTTTAAGCGATAGTGCTAAAGCCTTTTTAATTATCTTATCTACAGATGTATTTGTAGGCTTTCACTCACCACATGGCTGGGAAATAATTCTGGAAGGATTTGCAGAACACTTAGGTTTACCCGCGAGTAGAAATTATATATTTATGTTTATTGCCACATTTCCTGTAATTTTAGACACTATAGTTAAATATTGGATATTCCGGTATCTTAGTCGTTTATCACCTTCAGCATTAGCTACCTTAAAAGAAATGAATGATTAATCATCTTAATTGGGCAGATTTCCCATTGTCAATAATTCTGAGAATGCTAAAATGGGGGGTAATCATTGTTTATTTTCATGAATTATGCGTATCCTCTTTAATCAAAAATTAAAAGTCACAGTATTTATTACTAGCTTATTAGTAGTGATTTTTCTTAATAAACAGCCAATTCAACAACAACAGATTGTTAAAGATTTATCATTATCCCAAATAGTAAATTCTCCAATTAAAGGATTTACTCATGATATATCTCCACAAAAAATATCTAATATAAATGTCAAAAATAATGATAAATCTGTATTTTATTCAGTCATCAATGAATGGCGAAAATATCAATATAGTGTTAATTCTAATCAAGTATTAAAAATAGGGAAATTACCAAATAATCCCATAAATTTTAATCAAGCTGATTTGTTAACCGTACTCACAAATACTAGACAATATTTTCAGAAATACTCTCAAGAAGATCCCGATATTCAACGCACAGGCATCTTAGTAACTCAAGGAGTTACCGTTAAAGATATTCTGAAAACATTAGATTTTATGATTGTCGTCTTAGAAGAAGACATTTCTAATAAGCGAACAACTCGGTTACAAAATCCTAACTTTATTAACGCCAATTTTCGCGTAATTAAATGGTCTGCCCATAACCCAGAAAATCCGCAGCAGAAACAATTAAGAATTACTAAATATGCAGCTTTTATTCATCCCGGTTCTCGACAAAAAACTTCTACATATAATACGCCAATCTACGCTATTAACGAAGAAGTAAGCCAAGAAAAATTTTACACTCAATATACCAAACAAGATGTTTTATCAGGTATTTATGAACCTGGAGGTAAAGAATTTGGTAAAGTTAAACCAATTGCTTATTTAACTCGCAGTGGTTTAGAAGCAGCACTCATGCAGGGAACAGTATTAGTTAATTTTACAGATGGAACTAAAGAGTTTTTAAACGTAGATAGAAATAATGGAATGTCCTATATTCGGGGCTTAAAAGCAACTGCACAAACACGTTATTGGTATTTTAAAGAAGTTGATGCAATTAAAGGCTATGGATATAAAATAGATGCCAAAATATCCATTAAACCAGGAGTAACATTTGCTGGGGATGTTCTCAATATTGGTTTAGGAAGAATAATTGTCATTGAAGATAATCAGAGTGGACAGAAACGTTTAAAAATGGGCATAATTGCCGATACAGGTGGAGCATTTTTACCTAATCTTTATCAACTTGATTTTTTAGCAGGAACTTTCACCAGTGAAAGAGCTTTTGAGCAATATATTCAAAAATTACCTGAATATACAAATGCCTATATTTTAGTGAAAAAATAAGGTCAGTTGTCAGTAGGGGCGAAGCATTTGGAAGATAAATTATCCGTCATTGCCAAAAATAGTTCTCCAAATGCTTCGCCCGTACAGTGGTCGCATTTGGAAGATAAATTATCCGTCATTGCCAAAAATAGTTCTCCAAATGCTTCGCCCGTACAGTGGTCGCATTTGGAAGATAAATTATCCGTCATTGCCAAAAATAGTTCTCCAAATGCTTCGCCCGTACAGTGGTCGCATTTGGAAGATAAATTATCGGTCATTGCCAAAAATAGTTCTCCAAATGCTTCGCCCGTACAGTGGTCGCATTTGGAAGATAAATTATCCGTCATTGCCAAAAATAGTTCTCCAAATGCTTCGCCCGTACAGTGGTCGCATTTGGAAGATAAATTATCCGTCATTGCCAAAAATAGTTCTCCAAATGCTTCGCCCGTACAGTGGTCGCATTTGGAAGATAAATTATCGGTCATTGCCAAAAATAGTTCTCCAAATGCTTCGCCCGTACAGTGGTCAGTTGTCAGTTGTCAGTTGTCAGTGGTAATTAGATAATTTTCTTTCTCCTGATTCCTGACTCCTGACTCCTGACTCCTGAACTCCTGACTCCTGACTCCTGACTCCTGAACTCCTGACTCCTGACTCCTGACTCCTGACTCCTGACTCCTACTTTATTTACAATCCTGCAAACCATTCATAACCCAAATCCTCCCAATAACCTTTAACAGTTGATAACTCACTGGTGAGAGTAACTCGTGTCACCCATTTACTTTGTTTATAGCCAAGTTTAATGGGTGAAGCTAACCGCAAAGGCGCACCATTTTCCACAGGCAAAGCTGCACCATTTTTTTGATAAGCTAATAGGGTTTGTGGGTGTAAAGCTGAAGCTATATCCCAACTTTCATAATAACCATCTGCTGATTTAAAATAGGCATATTTAACCGAGGATTTAGGTTGAGAAAGGGCGATAATTTCCCGCAAACGAATGCCACCCCATTGCACAATTGCCGCCCAGCCTTCTACACAAACATGACGAATAATCATAGAAGTAAGGGGTAAGGCTTGAATATCTGCCATACTCAAACTCAGCGGATGATTTACTTCACCATCTACAATTAAACGATATTTTGCTAGATCAATAACTGGTGTAGATTTAAAACTATTAATTATTAACTTATTTGGTTCAATTTGATTAGGTAAAAATTCTGGAACTGGCTTTTGAGGCTGAAATATCAATTCTTCAAATTTCTGATTGAGAGGTTCAGAAAGTTTCCCTACTAAATCTGCAAATATAGGTGTACCACAACCACCAAGTAATAAACTCATACTCGATAAACCAGAAAGTTGTAAAAACCTTCTTCGGGTAAATTCATGATTATTCATTTTGATGCCTAAATTCTGCTATTTTTTACAAAAATATAGATTTTGTCAGGGGATTTCCCCCTACCTTCTGCCCTAACTTCCAGTGAAGCCAGACAAATATTACCACTGTTGGTACAGCGGCAAAGTGGACAATTCTTAATGCTTGCCAACTGCCAAAAATATCAACTATCCAATAAAATTGAGCAGGTTTGTACATTCCTATGCCTGTAAATATTGCCAGTAATAAAATAGGAATGATTGCTGTATAAATAATTCGATGCCAAGCATAATTTAACCGTTGGTGATTCTGACTTTTTTGTAATGCCTTGATATCTTTTTCGCTAACAAATCTATTTTTCCAGCGTTGGGTAATGAAAATATAAATTCCATAGCAGAAAAGATTCAGAGAAAATAGCCACATGGCTGCAAAATGCCAATGTCTACCTCCAGCCAACCAACCACCTAAAGTAAACAGGGGGAAAATATATAATCCACCACGGCCGCCAAAAACAGGATTAGCATTATAAATTTGCAATCCACTGGTGATCATAATAAATAAGCTGATGAAATTACAATAGTGGAAAATTTTTGCCCCTATTGCTTGGGTGGGTGATTTACGTGGTGTTTCCGGAGAATTCATAGATAGAATAGGAAAAATTTAATTACGTTATCAGTATTTTGGGGATAATTGACTGAGTGAGAATGTTTGTTAACCCTAGAAAGTTGAAATATTCTCAATTTTGGATTCTAGATGATTACGTATTTTACATTGTAATAGTCCCATCACATTACCTTTCTTGCAACTAAGTTTTTACGATTACTCCAAAAACATAGTTAAATTAGAAAAGAAGAGGTAAAAGATCAACTATATTCTTTCCTCTGTCCCCTGTCCCTCCTGCCAATTCCTAGCACGTTTGGAAAATTAACTGGCAATTTTTAGTTTTTGGGATAGAAAACAACGAACTACTAACAACCGTATTTTAAGATGCTGGCTCTTTTTACAAATTTCCGAGATGAATTCGCCTCTGGTGCATCAAAAGCACTCGCCAATTGGTGGTCAGAGTTTACCCTTCAGACCAAACTCCTAGCCGTTGCCACCCTCATGGTTTCTTTGGTCATGAGTGGTTTGACCTTCTGGGCTGTAAACACAATTCAGCAAGATGCACGTCTCAATGATACCCGCTTTGGTCGTGATTTAGGATTACTCCTGGCGGCAAATGTAGCCCCCCTAATTGCTGATCACAATTTAACTGAAGTTGCCCAATTTTCTCAACGTTTTTTCAGTGCCACTTCTAGCGTGCGTTATATGTTATACGCTGATGAAACTGGGCAAATGTTTTTTGGTCTTCCTTTTTGGGAACCAGAGGTAGAAAACTCCCTCACTATTAAGCGCCATATCCAACTACCAGAAGATTATTCTGACAATCAAGATCAACCAATGGTTAGGCAGCATAACACCCCCGATGGTGCAGTTACAGATGTATTTGTGCCTTTAATAGTAGATAACAAATATTTAGGTGTGTTAGCAGTTGGTATTGACCCTAATAAAACCGCAGTCATATCCACTAATTTCACCCGTGATGTTACCATTGCCGTTTTTATCACAATTTGGGTCATGGTGATTTTAGCAGGAGTAATTAATGCTTTAACTATTACTAAACCTATTAAAGAATTGCTAGTAGGTGTTAAACAAATTGCGGCTGGAAATTTTAAACAGCGCATAGATATCCCCCTCGGTGGTGAACTAGGAGAACTAATTTTCAGCTTTAATGAAATGGCAGAACGGCTAGAACGTTATGAAGAACAAAATATTGAGGAATTAACCGCCGAAAAAGCTAAATTAGAAACCTTAGTTTCCACTATTGCTGATGGTGCAGTTTTGATTGATAATAATATGCAAGTAATATTAGTTAATCCCACTGCTAAACGGATTTTTAATTGGGAAAGTGTGGATGTTGTTGGTAGTAATATACTCCATCACTTACCCCATACTGTCCAAATGGAAATATCCCGGACTTTATATGAAATGGCAGCAGGTGAATGTGAAAGTGCTGAATTTCGTATCCTCCTAAAACAACCTACTCAACGCACAATTCGCATTGTTTTAACCACAGTTCTTAACCTCCAACGGGAAAGTATTAAAGGTATAGCTATCACTGTCCAAGACATTAGCCGGGAGGTGGAACTAAATGAAGCTAAAAGCCAGTTTATCAGCAATATTTCCCATGAATTAAGGACTCCTTTATTTAACATCAAAACCTATATTGAAACTTTACATGATTATGGCGAAGATTTAGGTATTGATGAACGCAAGGAATTTTTGCAAACAGTTAATAATGAAACTGATAGACTCACCCGCTTGGTTAATGATGTTTTAGATTTATCAAAACTTGAATCTGGTCGGAATTACACTTTTGATAAGGTAGATTTACCACAAGCAATAGAACAGACATTACGGACTTATCAGCTTAATGCTAAAGACAAAGGGATTGAACTGTGCCAGGAACTGACTCCTGATTTACCTTTTGTTCTAGGAAATTATGACTTGTTACTGCAAGTTTTTGGGAATTTAATTGGTAATTCTCTTAAATTCAGTCTAGCTGGTGGTAAGGTAGTTATCCGTGCTTATCAACTAGATGCTAATTCTCATTCTCAGCATCATTCTGGTAAAGTGAGAATTGAAATTAGTGATACAGGAATTGGTATCGCACCAGAAGATCAACAGGCAATTTTTGACCGATTCTTTCGTGTAGAAAATAGAGTTCATACTCTAGAAGGAACGGGTTTAGGTTTATCAATTGTCAGAAACATTATGGACAGACATCATAGTCAAGTTAATTTGGTAAGTGAAGTTGGTATTGGTACTACTTTTTGGTTTGATTTAGAAGTATTTGAGGAAGAGATTTCATCAACTGGGGAAATTATGCCAGAAAACTTAGAAGTAAAGACAGTTTAAGGGCAGTTTTCGTGATTCTGTCAGATCAAAAATTAAACAAAGTTATTAACAAACAAACTAATAACAACCCTAGTATTAATAACAAAGTTTGATGGCGGTTTATCCAATTATTAACCCTTGTACTCAAGTTATAATTAGAATTTTGCTTTTGCAATTCTAATTCACTTTCTTCTATATTTTGATAGAGAGTACAATCCTGAGCATAGGGATATTGAGGAAAGTTACAGGTATGATCAAAGTGATAGCTACAACTGTCGCATAGATGATCATTTCCTTGAGCGCGGTGCAAAGGAATACCAGGATGTCCATAAGCTTTCAGCAATAGCCGACACTGAGGACAAGTAATTGCTTGACTATCAATAATTTGATGACAACGAGGACAAGATATAGTAGCCAAAACAGAAAAAGGATAGGTAATTAAACATCTTAATTTTATCTATTATCTGCACTAATATCAATAATTCATCCGTATTTATCTGCGTTTATCTGCGTTTATCTGCGGTCAATAATTCTTGAAATCTGATTTTGCAAAGAAATTGGGAATATAAGATTTTATTGTCACTTCCAGACGTATACTTAAATAATGACGGCGTAATTGGAGTTGATAAAGTAATGCCTAAAAAAAATCTTTCTAACTTAATACAAGAAGAAACCACAAAATTTACACCTCTACAAGGTGAACCTGTAATTGAAATTTCGGCTGAAGCAGTATTAGAAACCCAAGTACAAACGGATAATAATCAGTTAGAACTAGAAGCCAATATTAAAGAATTGCAAGAAGCAATTTCTACATTAAAACAAAAAGAATCTACTTTAATCAAGCAAATTAGTGATTTACAAACAGCTTTTTCAGAAAAAGAAGCATTGGTAGAACGTTTGACAAATGAACTTTACGAAACAAAACAAACCGCTTTACAACTAGCAGATTCCAACTCTCAGTTACTAGAAGAAATCAAGGGTTTAAAACAACCTAGTCAACAACCTCATTCACAACTTAGTCAACAAGGTAGTCAAATTTCCAAATCTATTCAATACAAAAAATCTCATAGGTCAATAGAACGACTTCAAGAAAAACCCAATCAAGACAGTGAGGATTTTTCCAAAAATACTTGGTTGTATGATTGAAGTTAAGAATTTAGATCCCCGACTTCTTGAAGAAGTCGGGGATCTTGTTGCTAAAACTCTAATATATGTTCAGCGACAATTTGTGATTGTTCCAAGTGAGGAATATGACCACAATCTTTAATCCAAATTAGCTGACTTTGGGGAATTGCTTTGGCAAATTTCGGAGCGTCCCCAGTTCCCAAAATTTTATCACTATCGCCCCACAAAATTAAAGTTGGTTGCTCAATTTTGGCCAGTTGTGGAAATTTAAAAGCCCGATAACCGCCACTTTTGGTAAAAGCAATTAAAGCCTGAGTCCAATTGGGCATTTGTAAGTGTAATTCTCCACAGCACAAAGCATCCTCGGAGATAAGATTGGGGTTTTTATATGCAGTTCGACAAATGCTTTTACGCACTTTGGGATTTCGCAAAAATTCCGTCGCCCAATAATCCAAAGGTGGAAATATATATTTACTTAATGGGGAATTACCTTTCAAACCCGCACTATCTATTAATACCAATTGTTTTACCACCTCTGGGTAAGTGAGGGTAAAATCTATAGCCGCAGCCCCACCCATAGACGCACCCACCAAAATCACAGGTTGGTTAATCAGGGTTTGCCAAAATGAGTAAAGATGGTTTTTAATCGTGACCGAACTGTAAGCAATCCCCGGTAATCTATCTGTAAAACCAAATCCCAATAAATCCACAGCCCAAACTGCATTTTTTTCAGCTAGTAAAGGCAAAAGTCGGCGGTATTCCAGCACCGAACTATCAAAACCATGAATTAATAAAATCGGTGTACCACCATGACCTTGTTGGACATAAGTGGTATTAATGGGTTCATTGGCGGCATGAGTAATAATCGCCTGACTTTGGATATTTTGAGCCAAAGCGATGGATGTTGGTTCTGTGAGTTGCCCAACTGCGGCAGGAAGAAAACTTGGAAACATAAATTCCAGTTTACATCAGTGCGGATCACCTTAGCTAATACCCAGTCACCAATTAAAAAAGAAAATTTCCGCAAAAATTAAAATAGGGACACAATCCACGTAAAATAGGAATCACTTATCCCGATAGTAGGAGATTTAAGCCATGCCAATGGCAGTTGGCGCAATTGAAACATTAGGTTTTCCTGCGGTTTTAGCATCAGCAGACGCAATGGTCAAAGCTGCTAGTGTCACGATTGTTTATTACGGTATCGCGGAAAGTGGTCGCATGATAGTTGCTGTCAGAGGCCACGTTGCGGAAGTGCAAACAGCCGTAGCCGCTGGAATTGTTGCTGGTGAAGAAGTTTATGGCGGTGAGGTTATTACCCACTACATTATTCCCAACCCCCCGGAAAATGTGGAAACCATCTTACCTATCCACTTCACCTCCAAATCTGAACCTTTCCGTATTTTCTAAGTAAGTTCGCTATGAAAAATTGAAGCATTTCTTCATAAAAATTAACTTGTAGCAACCGATAACTTTATATTCAAAACAGGAGATTAAAAATGTCATCACAGGCAGTTGGATCATTAGAAACTAAGGGTTTTCCCGCCGTTCTCGCAGCAGCAGACGCAATGGTAAAAGCCGGTCGAGTTACCCTCGTTGGTTATATCAGAGTTGGGAGCGCTCGCTTTACCGTCAATATTCGTGGTGATGTTTCCGAAGTTAAAGCCGCTATGGCAGCCGGTGTGGATGCTGTAGAAAAAGTTCATGGTGGTACTCTCGAATCTTGGGTAATTATTGCCCGTCCCCATGAAAACGTAGAAGCTGTATTGCCAATTGCTTATACAGCAGACGTTCAACAGTATCGAGAATCTGTGGAAAATCCCATTATCGGTGCTGCTAGGATTTAATTCCATCTATTAGGTGGGTAATGGGTAATGGGTAATACAGCGGTTTCCGCTCTTATGAGGTACAAAGTTGAATCATGAAACTCTTGTAGTGCGGGCATCTTGCCCGCTAGATATGTACCTCATAACACCGGGAAGTGCTGTAGGTAATAGGTAATGGGTAATAGGTAATAAACCCCTATTCCCTCTTTCCCTAAATAGCAACTTGCATCAATAGTCCACAATATTATTATGTTCGTAATCCCATAACGTCTGAATCTTTACATCAAATCCATTAATTCATCCGTCTTAATCTGCGTTTATCTGCGGTTAATTATTCTTGAAATATTATTCAATGTAGCTTCATCTTAATTTGATACAGCACTTCCCGGTGTTATGAGGTACATATCTAGCGGGCAAGATGCCCGCACTACAAGAGTTTCATGATTCAACTTTGTACCTCATAAGAGCGGAAACCGCTGTATTACGGTCTATTGAACGAATCAACTAGGAGTTATTACCTGCTACTAAATCGCTAAATCTAATTTCAAGGAGCGCAATGTTGCTATGACACAAAATGGGGTAAATTTAGCTCAATATTGGCAACAGCGACTAATTACAGAATGTCCAGAACAAAGTCAGGTTACTAGACAAAGTATTCTTAATTGGCTTTTGGGAGTGGATTTAGCACGGTTTGATCTACTTAACCCCAAAGAACTAGAAATTGCTAAACAAGCAATGGAATATCGGTGGCGAATTCTGCACAAACGCTATTTAGGTATGAGCAGAGAAAAGGCTTATCGTCAACTCATTAGCCGCTTGAGTAGTGTAGTGGCGGTAAGAAACAAAATTCAGACGTGGATATCTCTCAGCCGCGATCGCCAACGAAGCGTTATTGATGTGCTGCAAGAAGTCCTCCAAGAACTGATGCAAAGTGACTCATATATCCAACAACAAATGACTCACATTACCGCAATCACAACGGACAAAAGATTGCGGGATACGTTACTATTTGCCAGCATAGAAGAATATTGTTTGCGTCCAGTTCGGAATCAACCGATATTAATGTACCGCTTTGTTAACTACCTGCGGCGAATTCAGCGAGGAGGCTTAACACAAGTACCTACTAGCGAATTAGTGAAACTTGTTTCTGAGGAAATTCTCACAGAAAATAACGACAATCCGATTAGCTTAGTTGATAATCAAGCGATCGCTCAATATCAAGAAACCCAACACCTAGAAGAACAACAAGCTAACCGTCAACTTGTACAGCAAGAATTTGAACAATACTTATTAGAAAATATTGGACAACAAGCAGTAGATTGGTTGCGCTTATATCTGCAAGGCAAATCCCAAGAAGAAATTGCCAAACAACTCAACAAACCCATTAAAGAAGTATATCGGCTGCGAGAAAAACTCAGTTATCATGCCGTGCGAGTCTTTGCCATTAAAGGCCAACCAGAACTAATTGATAACTGGTTGTCCATTTCCCTAGAAGAACATAATTTAGGGCTAACAGAAACCCAATGGCAACAACTTCCAGAAAAAATCACTCCCATAGGACAACAAATCCTCAACCTCCGCAAAGCAGGTAACTCCATAGAAGTCATAGCCCAAGAACTACAACTGAAAACCCATCAAGTTCTAGGTGAATGGACAAAAGTTTATCTTACAGCCCAAACCCTGAGAATTCAAAATTAGCATAAATTGAGAAAATGCCAGATTCACATAAATATAGCCTCAAATCTGGTAAATATGTCATAAGTTAAAAAGAGTGTCAAAGACAAAAATGAATTGCACAGATTTCTCACCAAGCGCAAGATATATTAGACTTAGGATGTCCAGTGGTATTAAGTACCTTCGCCTTAGAGGTTGTTTGAAAAGTATCAGATGAAACCCATAATTTCCAAAAACCTAACCCCCCTGCCCCCCTTCCCTACCAGGGAATGGGGTTTTCAAAGCCTCTCCCCGCGTCGGGGAGAGGTTTGGAGAGGGGTCAATTTATACATTCAAAACTTTTCAAACATCCTCTTACAGGCAGTATATCCCCAAGCCAAAATTACTGGTTTAGACTTATCTCCTTACCTTCTATCTGTAGCTAACTATCGGACTAAACAACGTCGTCTTGCCCAAATCAACTGGGTACATGATCAAGCTGAATCTACGGACATGAATCCTAAATCGGAAAATTACAAAAAAATGCCAACTTATATTTTGACGCTGCTCAAAAGTACCGAACCTTATTTAGATGAATATTTTAGTTTGGACATTGAACAAGCCCTAATTGGGGCAGGTTTCCAATCTCCTACTATTACTAGCAATAGTCCTCGTCACCGTACTATCATTGCTCAGGTGAGTGGCTAATTTATATTTAGTGCTGTGGGCAGTTATCCCCCCCCTGCTGTTTTTGTGGTTTTACTACCGCAGAACTCCTGCTGCCCCACCGTGGTTAAATTTATTGATTTTGTTCATTATTGGCGCTATCTCTGGTTTTGCTGCTCTGGGCTGGGAATGGGCTATGGAAAATGTAGCTAACCGGGTTTTAGACTGGCAACAGATCCAGCGTCATTTTTCTGGTGTCGTTTTTCGGCAAATATTAGCGATCGCTCCCATTGAAGAAGGTTGTAAATTAGTAGCAGTTATTCTGCCCATTTGCTATTTACAACGTCAGTATCATCTCCGAGCTACTACAGTTTTTTTATTTACCATAGCCGTGGCTTTAGGTTTCACAGCGGAAGAAACCTGGATTTATTTATCTCACGGCACATCTTCAATTCTAGACCGCATTATTGGTACTCCAGTTCATGCGATGTTTTCTGCTCCTTGGGGGTACGCTTTAGGGATATATATTTCTGCTAGGAGAAGGTTGAATCGAGATCGGGATTTAATTTTTATCGCTTGGTTAAATTCTGTTTGCTTTCATGCTTTAGTCAATATTTTATCTATTTCTGTGAGGTTTTCGCAGCCCACAAATTTACTCATTTATGGGTTATTTCCTTTACTATTATGGATGTTTTGGCGGTGGGAACAACTACTGCGAAAACTCCAGAGAAAACATCCTTTAGTGTTAATTTCTGGACATACATTCTCCGCTCGCACTTGGCAAAGGGGTTTAGTATTGTTAATCCTATCACTAGGCGGAAATTCTCTATTTGGATTATTGATTCTAGCCCGAAAAATTAGTCCTTTGCGGTGGGAACTTTGGTTTGATCCGAAAATTTTCTGGTTTATAGTCCAAGAACTATTATTCAATTTTGGGTTAGGACTTTTAGCTTGGTTAATTTATCGCTATTTACGCAGTTTAGCCAGTCGTCGGCATTTGTTTAACCGATAATTTATTTTCCCGTTTTAGTTTGTAAGATCCATAAATCTATTCCTTATACAATAGATCAAATAGATCCCCGACTTCTCAAAGAAGTCGGGGATCTGGATGCTGGATAGGTTTAAACTATTGCCAATACGGGTTGACTTACTGCTGCATTGACAGATGTTGATTCTGAATCAGCCGCATAGATTTCGCAAGCGTTATTAGGACTTTCAACCAGTTTAACTTTGTAAAGAGTTGCACCTAATTCTTGAATAGGCGATCGCAAAGTATTACTAATATAAAGAGCAATATTTTCCGCAGTTGGCACAACTTGATTAAAGAAAGCAACATCCTTATTTAAGAAAGTATGATCAAATGGCTCAATCACATAATCTGTAATTATCTGATTTAAAGCCCCCAAATCAATAACCATACCCGTAGAGGAATCAATTTCCCCTTTTATAGTTACTTCCAATTGATAATTATGTCCATGTCCATTTACACGGGCGCATTTACCATAAATTTCCGTGTTTTTTGCCAAACTCAAATCAGGGTGTGCCAATCTATGAGCAGAGCTAAAATGAGTGCTAATACTCAGATAACCTGACCTATCTTTACCCGAATAATCTGCCCAAAGTTGATGACTTTCAAACAGTTTAATGTTGGATAGCTTCACCCCTAATTCATCAATGGGTGATTCTAAAAGACCATGAATGTAACGGGAAATATTCTCTGTAGTGGGTACAATATCGGCAAAATAAGGAATATCTTCATTCACACAAGAGTGATCAAATATTCTCACCACATAATCTTCCACCACTCGATTTAAAGCAGCTACATCCACAATCATGCCAGTACGGGAGTCTATTTCCCCTTCCACAGTCACCTCTAGATGATAATTATGACCGTGAGTCTGAGTACATCTACCATATTTATCAACACTGAGGTTAGGAGCTAGACGGTGAGCAGCGCTAAAATGAGTCCTGATAGTCAAATTAGCTTTTTCTCCCTCTCCCTGATAATCAGCCCAAAGTTGAGGATGTTCAAATAACTGGACGCGCACCAAAGGTAAATGGGGTGCTAAACGTTCCCAAATCACTCGCGCAATATTTTCCGTTGTGGGGAGAGTTTGTTGAAATTCTGTCCACACATCATTCAGATAGGAAAAATCTAGTTGACTGGTAACTTCCCCTTTAATGACGTGCTTGACATCAGACAGGTTCAGCACCATACCATACTCATCTAATTCCCCAATCATGGAAATGAACAAGACATAGTTGTGTCCGTGTCCGGGAAATTTTGAGTAAGCACCAAATTTTTCTAAATTCTCAATTTGACTCAGTTCTGGGAACCAATACCGACCAACTGCTGAAAACTGATCGCGGCGATTAACAATACATTGCATGATTATACGAGGAGGAGAACTTAATATTTCTTAAACTTTCACTATTTACAGCATAAACCAATTTGTTACTTAGAGGATGTTTTAAAAGTTTTTAATGTGGAAACAGACCCCTCTCCAAACCTCTCCCCTACCAGGGGAGAGGCTTTAAAAACCCCATTCCCTTGTAGGGAAGGGGGGAAGGGGGGTTAGGTTTTTGGAGATTATGGGTTTCATATAATACTTTTCAAACAACCTCTTAGGGTTTGCTGAAAAAGTGGCAAAAGGCAAAATCAGGACTTCTTAGTTCTTCAATCAAGATGCAACTATAAGTTTTTGTTGTTTTTTATCAGACAAGGTATAAGTTTTAATAATCAGAAATAAGATGTTCTTTTCCAAAATTGGCATAAAAAACCCGAAAAAATCCGCTTTTTGGGAGGATCTACCTCCCATGATATTTTATATTAAGGGATAGGCACAGATCGCAATAACCGTTCAACTATAGTTTTGGCATTTCTTCCCCCTCTAGGAATCAGACGATGACAAAGAACGTGCGGTGCGAGAAACTTGACATCATCGGGAAGAGCATATTCTCTACCTAAAATAAAAGCCAGTGCTTGGGAAGCTTTTTGTAACGCCACAGTACCACGAGGACTCACACCAAGAGTGATTTCTTCATCCTGTCTAGTAGTTCGCACCAATTCCAAAATGTATTGTTGCAAAGATGCTTCTACCTTGACTTGAGAACAAGCTTGGCGTAATGCTTGGACTTCTTCTAAAGTAATACAAGGCTGTAAATCAGCAACTTTTAAACCTGCTTGCAGATTTTGGAGCATTTGCATTTCTTCTGATTCAGAAGGATAGCCTAAACTTAAAGACAGCATAAACCGGTCCATTTGAGCTTCTGGGAGGGGAAACGTCCCTTGGTACTCAATGGGGTTTTGGGTAGCAATTACAAAGAATGGCTGGGGAACTAGACGAGAAACACCATCAACTGTTACCTGATGTTCTTCCATCACTTCCAGCAAAGCCGACTGGGTACGAGGTGTAGCCCGGTTAATCTCATCCGCTAGGAGGACGTTAGCAAATACAGGGCCTTGTAGAAATGTAAATTCCCCAGTTTTAGGATTCCAAATATTTGTGCCGGTGATATCTGTGGGGAGTAAGTCAGGGGTACATTGTAACCGTTGAAATTTACCATCTACAGAACGAGCTAGAGATTTGGCTAAGAGGGTTTTCCCGACACCGGGAACATCTTCTAATAAAGCATGACCACCACCAAGTAAAGCTACTATGACTAAGCGGATGGCTTCATGTTTACCAACAATGGTACGAGCCAAATTTTGTGTTAAAGCGTCAATTTTTTCTCTCATGCAGTACCTGGGGGGGAATGGAGAAGGTTTACTTCTGAGTTTTGACTAAAAACTTGTTTAATAGTTTAGCCTTTTCTACAGTATTCCCACGTAACAAGCTTAATCCAGCATAAGAATTAAAGATTTCTGGAGTTGCTAAACCACTAACGCGAGAAGAAAAAATCAAAAAACAGCTTTTTGGAACTGGTTTTACTTCTAAATATATTATTTAATCACAGATTTTATAATCGATCTCAAAAAGTTTAAAACCATAGTTGTTTAAAAAATCCTCTGCAAGTTCTCCCCAGCTTGAATTAAATCTTGGATAATAAAATTTAGGAGTACAAACATAAGCTTCTAAATTTAAACCCGCGTAGTTTTTTTCTAATTTAAGATGAAACCAACTGATAGTGGTTTTTAATTGGTCAATGGACTCTTTCCTATTTTTACGTATAGCTCTTTCTTCTTCACTTGTTGCATTTAATTTGAACTCTACAAAACAAAAATCATTTTCATCAAAAAATACAAAATCGCAACGACGAGAATTACTAAATCTTAAAAGTCCTTTGTCTCCATCAATAGGAATAAAACCAACCATTTTAGCATTACTTATACTAAATAATTTAGTGCTATCAAAATCGGTTATCACAGTCTCATTACCATTTAAATTAATCGTAAATGTATTATCATCAAAACAAATACTGACAATAATAAAAGATTGTCGTCCGTACTCCTGCACTTCTATCACTGAAAACTCTGATCTCATTTCAATTTCCAGAACATCGGAAAAATTATCAAAAGCAGTTGATAGAAGTTCTTTAATATCCTCAAATTTGCTCATTTTCTTTTGAAAGTTTTAGCGTGAATACTGTACAAAGCTTGAAAATCACCACCCAAAATTTCCGAAACTGTATCTAAATAATTTTGTTGAATAGTACCTTTTTCTTGATTAAAAATAGGTTCGCAGTAATTAGTATCTTCACCAACAGATTGATTTCCTAAAGAATAAGCAGAAAAATCTTTAGCACTTAACCAGGAATCTTGGGGAATTATTTGTGCTACTTCTGATTCTGTTGACGGATTTTTTTCAACTACTCTATTTGCGAAGAGTAAATTATTAAAAACTGTGAGAACATAGGGACTATGGGTGGTGATAATTAGTTGGTTATCATCATTTTGATTTACCATTAAAGTCAATAATTCAATTAGTTGCTTTTGAGCAACAGGGAATAAATGTGCTTCTGGTTCTTCTATTATTCTTAATACTTTTGCATCATCAAGGATATTAATAAAAATATCTTGTAATATCCTAATAGATTCTTGCTGTCCTGATGAAGCATTGGAAAGATAAACATATTCTTGTTCCATATTTAATACAATTATTTCTCCCCTGTGATCAATTTGGTATTCACCTTTGAGGATTTTATCTATTCTATTTTTGATATCATATAATTTTCCTTTCACTTCATTTCTTGCATAATTATCAATTAGTCCTTCAAAACTAAAATCTCCAATCTTTCTAAAAGTCTCTTTAATTCGCACAATTTTTTCCATAAATTTTAACATCAAAGTTTCATCTATGGTTTGTCGTTGTAACGTTTTTCTTCTGTTTTCTCCTAAACTAGATTGAATTAAATATTTTTCAAATAAATCAGAATAACTTACTGTTACGTTTCTTCCCGCAATAATAAACAATGAATCTGTTTGCTGACTTTCAAACAATTCATTTAGCAATCTATAAAGTTGTTCAATATATCTAATTTTCTCTGCTGTAGAAAATAATTGCAATTGCTCACTAATACTATTTGAATTTAAAGGTTCTTGTAAAAGTCGTTTAAGACTACTTATAGAAGCTTTAAAACTACTATCTAATAGATCACCCAAATGAGTTTTTAGTCTTTTGTTTTCATCAATACTTAATCTGAGGACTTTATTTTTCTCGAAACTATAATAAAATTCTATTTTAAAATCAGGTAAATTCTTTGTAGAACCAAAGAAACTCTCAAATTTTTTTCTTATAGGATTAATAATATCAGACATAGGCTCAAGCTGGCTATGATTTGTATCTTGATAGATTTGAGTAAATAAATCATCTTTTAGTGATTTGAAAAAATAAATCAATTTAGCAATAGTGCTTTTACCACTAGCTTGTTCACCAATCAAAACTAATATTTTCTTGACTTCAATTTCTGCATATTCAATTGGACCGAAGTTTTCGATGATTATTTTTTGCATAGGTAAATGTGATTTTTTGATGATTATACAATAAATATACCATAATAGAAATACTTTTTGGGAGGCATAACCTCCCATGATATTTCATATTACATAGGTGGTTTTTTGTTTTTGGAAATTTCTCCAGCATTAGGAATTAAAAATTTCTTGAGCTGCTGTACAATCAAGTTGAATTTGATTTTTCAGCGCTTCTAAGGAAGAAAATTTCTGTTCGGGGCGCAGAAATTTTATTAGCTGTACCAGCAAATTTTTTCCATACAAATCACCAGACCAATTTAATAAATGTACTTCTACGCTAGTATCTATACCATTAACTGTGGGACGATTGCCAATATTCATGACTCCAAAATGTTGAGTGGGAGAGTTGTCTGGAGTTTCGTTATGAATAATAACCTCCACAGCATAAACACCATGACGAGGTAAAAATTTATCTTTTGGTAGTTGAATATTGGCGGTAGGAAAGCCGATAGTTCTCCCTAATTTTTGACCTGTTACTACTATACCTGTAAGGCTGTAAGGTCTTCCCAAAAGACGATTTGCTTTTTGAATATCACCGACTTCCAAACTTTCCCGGATTAATGAGGTACTAATGCGAGTATCATCTGCTGCGGAAAAGTTTTCTATATCAGTTTTTATAGGAACTATGGTCACGGGTATATTATATTTCGCCGCGAGTATTTGCAAATCTTGAGCAGTACCCATGCGCTTTTTGCCAAAACAAAAGTCTTGTCCAACGCTAATCTGTTGACATTGTAGTTGTTGAACGAGGATTTTATCGACAAATTCTTCAGGGGAAAGGGCAGATAGTTCTCTATCAAAAGGTAATAATACCAATTGTTCCACCCCAAGCGATCGCAATTGTGCAACTTTTTCATCCAGTGGTGTTAACAAATCACGGGGAAGTCCTGTAAAAAACTCCTGGGGATGGGGATCAAATGTAACAACGGTTGAGTATGGGCGGACTGAATTCTCCTCACCCCGTGCTGACTGCAATACTGGCTGAATCACTCTTTGATGACCAAGATGAACACCATCAAATTTGCCAAGAGCAACAGCAGTTGGTGTCAGCAGTTCTTCTGTTGCAGAAGCAACCCATACAGAACACCCATTTTGAGACAAATTTAACACTTGGATTTTGGGATTTTAGGTTTGTTTTCGCTATCAGCGGTTAGCTACTGTTGAACCTTTGGTTCAGCCATTTATAACGATGTTGACGCTCTCGCGCTGTTAGATATCTAATCACCAATCTAATCTAAAATCGAGAAATCAGTTGATTAAATTGGTTTTTGACTGGGTATACCAACCGCACGGGGAAAACTAATTGGTGTGTTTGCTACTTTTCGTAAATAAAGACAATGACGAATACTATTACTCAAGGGAGTAGAAAATTCTTCAATTAGTTCAATTACCCCACCTAATTGGGTAACAGCAATTTCTAAACTTTCATTTTCGGCTTGAGTCCAAGTACCGCGATAAATTACCGCTAAACCGCCTTTTTTTACTAAAGGTAACGCATATTCAGCACAAGCAGAAACATTACCCACAGCCCTAATTACAGCTAGATCATACTGTTGTCTGTGTTGAATTTGCTGACCAATTTCTTCGGCTCTCCCCAGTAAAGTTTTGGCATTATTCAGAGCAAGTGCTGATAAAATTGTCTCAATAAAACTAATTTTCTTCCCTGTAGAATCTAAAAGCGTAACTTGAGAATTAGGAAAAACTAGAGAAATTGGGATACCAGGAAAACCTGCACCCGTACCAATATCAATTATCCGCTTACCCTTTTCAATACCGGGAATAAATAATTGTTTAGGTGCAATTCCTCGCAAAGAATCCCAAAGATGTTTTTCCCAAAATTCTTCAGGTTCAGTAATGCGAGTTAAGTTAAATTGGCGATTTCCTGCCAAGATTAATTGATAAAGCTGTTGAAATTGGTTTTCTTCCCAATTTGTTGGTTGCCAATTCAGAGTTTTTTGCCATATTTCCCCCATTTCTGGCAAACTAGTTATAGGTAAAGATTCTAAATTCATTGGTTAAAATTAATTTTTTTAAGTTATTTTGGCGTTACTGATTAAGGGTATGAATTTTAGTCTCACGCAAAGGCGCAATCACGCCAAGGAAAGAGTTTTAAAGGTTCAATTTGGGAATTTCATACCTAATTTTATGTGAAGCTACATAACATCATCAAATCCATGAATTCATCCCTCCTTATCTGTGTTCATCTGCGTTCATCTGCGTTCAATTACTCTGAAGATTAATTTAGAATTAAGCAGATTTTACCTCTTCTCCCTGACTTCTGACTCCTGACTGGTCACTGAGCGAAGCCGAAGTGCTGACTCCTGATGTTAAGACCCCATGATCTAAAGTCCAACAATAATCAGCTATTGGTAACATATCACCAGCGTCGTGTGTTACAACTAACAATGTCCAATCTTTTTTGAGTTCGGCTAATAAATTCACCAATTGGCGACGCATTGACCAATCTAAACCCGCTGTAGGTTCATCTAATAATAATAAATTTGGTTTACGAATTAACTGCACCGCTAAAGCTAAACGTCGCTGTTGTCCACCACTTAAAGCATGAGGTGACGCAGATAAAGATAAATGATCTAATCCAACCTCTGTTAATGCTTGTTTAACCCTGTCCGCTCCCAGTTCAGGATGTCCTAAGCGCAATTCTTCTAAAATTGTCGCCCCGCAAAAGTGTCTTTCTGGAAATTGAAATACTAAACCGGCTAATTGTTGTAGTTGTTCGGCTATGAGTCCCTGTTCTCTCCAGAAAACTCCACCAGCAGTGGGATCAGCCAATCCAGATAAAATTTCTAATAAGGTGCTTTTACCCGAACCGCTAGGACCAATAATTAAACCCAGTTTCTGGGGTGGTAATTCTAAATTTATAGCTTGAAGAATTGCTTTTGGGCAGGCTGTGGGGTGATAAGTTAGATTTCTGAGATAGAGCATTTGTGAAGATTACCAAGTTATGAAAAATTTTGATGGAAATAGACGTAATTTATATTCACTATTTTTGCATTTTAGGTAATAGACACAACAATTTCAACTGTAATTATTCTGAGGGTTATCATGTTTAAACAGGTTTTAATGCCTCAATTTAGGATATTCTGGCGATTTGCTCCATTTTTAAAGGTGACTGTAACTACTTCCATCCTTTTAAATATTTTAGTAAATCCATCCTTTGCGGGTGATCCATTTCGCTCTCGTGAACCTCATAAAATTGGCGATCGCACGGAAGCTGTTTTTAATGCTATTTTTCAGCAAGGAAATTACCCAGCAGCCAAAGATGCTTTACAAAAAGCCGTCTCTAGCGAACCCAATGAACCTTTAATTTACGCCCTTCAGGCTTCTTTAGCATATCAAAATCAAGATCAGACTAGTTTAGCAAAATACAGCCGAAAAACCCTGGAAACTGGACAAAATCTCATCGCTAGTGACCCATTACGTGGTAATTTATACACTGCGGTTGGTCATTTTTTAGAGGGGGCGGTAATTTTAAAGCGGGAAGGAACTGTAAATGGTGCGCCCCTCGCTTTTAGTCGGTTGCGGAAAGTCTATACATATCTTGACAGAGCCGAAGAGATTTCTGCTAATGATCCAGAGTTAAACTTAATTCGCGGCTATATGGATTTAATGTTAGCTGTGAATTTACCTTTTACTAGTCCAGATGATGCAATTAACCGATTGGAAAAAAATGCAGCACCTGGTTATTTAGTAGATAGAGGTATTGCTTTAGCATATCGAGATTTAAAACAACATTCCCAGGCTTTAGATTATGTCAACCGCGCCTTAAAAACAACTGCTGACAACCCAGAAATTTACTATCTCAAAGCCCAAATTCTCCATGAAAAAGGAAAAAAAGAAAAAAGTCAGGATTTAATCAAGGAAGCAATAATTCATTTTGATAAAGCATTAGCCAAAAAGTCTCAACTTCCTGCTAACTTAGTTAAACAAATTGAATATGAACGCAATCAGGCTGTCAGTGGTCAGTAGTCAGTGGTCAGTTGTTACAAAATTCTAGTTTTACCCATTACAAAAATGGAAATTCAATTCCGCGAGTTTAATCCTTTTGATGCTTGGATTTGGTTGAAGTTTAGCAATGTTCCCTCCCAACGGGAAAAACAATATGTAGAAGAAGTATTCAATTCCTGGTTTTATCTAGGTAAATTGGGGGGATTTAATGCGGAAAATCTGCAAATCCAAGATACAGGACTTGATATCAGCTACATGGACTATGATGCAAGAGGCTATGATAAAAGCTTAATGGCTTTGATGCACAACATGGGTGAATTTGAATATGAAGGAGAATGGGGACGTTGTTGGTTTGATTTAGGTACAAGTGATGCGATCGCATTAGACATTCTGATCAACGCCCTCACCCAACTAACTGAAGAATACGTCACAATTGAAGAACTATACATTGGTGGCGAAAATTCAGATTGGCCTACAGAAGATAGCGAAAGTCGTCCCTCTTCAATTTACGATAATTAATTGTCATCATGAATAAAGAAGGTCAAATTCGGGTAATTGTTTTAGCCCTAATTCGAGATGGTAATAGAATATTTGTTTCTGAAGGATTCGATCCTAAGAAACAATCAATATTCTACCGGGCTTTAGGTGGTGGCGTAGAATTTGGCGAAACTAGCCGCATAGCCTTAGCTAGAGAATTTCAAGAAGAAATTCAAGCCGAATTAACAAATATTCGCTATCTAAGTTGTATTGAGAACTTATTTACTTTTGACGGTAGACAAGGACATGAAATCATTCAACTTTATGAATGCGACTTTGCTGATTCCCAGTTTTATCAAATTGAAAGTTTAACTTTTGCGGAAACACCAGAACGTCAACATCGCGCATTGTGGATAGATATTTCTCGATTCAAATCTGGTGAATTAAGATTAGTTCCCGAAGTCTTTTTTGATTATTTGTAAACCTAGATCCCCGACTTCTTTTTTTATCTTGTCACTAAATAATAAATTAAGTTGAGAAGTCGGGGATCTTAATCACTCAAGATTGCTATATTAAAACTAAAGGTAAATACAGGAAGTTAATTATGACTCTACAATTAGCAAAACCACGCCTTAACACCTTTCGTCTCAATGTTTCTCAATACCATCAAATGAGCGAAGTCGGTATTTTTTCAGAAAATGATAAGGTAGAACTAATTAATGGAGAAATTATAGAAATGTCACCAATTGGTAGAAGACACGCAGCTTGTGTTGACAGAATTAATCGCTTATTTAGCAATATTCTGGGAATGAAAGTGATTGTTAGGGTACAAAATCCGATTATCTTAAACAACTTATCTGAACCTGAACCAGATATTGCATTACTACAACCCCGTGCAGATTTTTATGAATCTGGACACCCTCAACCCCAAGATATCTTCTTATTAATTGAAGTTGCAGATAGCAGTCTAGAATATGATAGAGACGTAAAAATTCCTCTCTATGCTAGTAGTGGTATTACTGAAGTTTGGTTAGTTGATATTTATGAACAAGTGATTATTGTTTATCGCTACCCTAGCGAAAATGGTTATAGCGACATTCAAAAACTAAGTCGAGGAGAAAAAATGTCAATTCAAGCATTCCCCGAAATTAACTTAGTTGTAGATGATATTTTAGGATCAATAGTTTCATAGCCAATCTCTAAATAACATCCAATTCACATCCTCAGATATTAGTTATTGAGATTGCAGAAATACTAATCAAAGCAATAATGTTTTTTTACGTCGCTGGTAATTTCCCATGTACAAGACATCCCAGCGGGAAAAGTTACTAAGTCTCCCTTACCCATTTGTACCGCTTGTCCTCCATCAGGAGTGACAACAACATTACCTTCTAAAAAGTAGCAAGTTTCTTGATCATCGTAAGCCCAGGAAAATTGGGATATTTCCTTTTCCCAAATTGGCCAGTTGAATACATCTAACTCGTTGAGATGTTCAAGATTTGGTTGATGTACGACTTTAATTTCCATGAGTTGTATTTAACAATAAGATTGGATGTCTTCTCCACACTTATCTACTAAATAACATAATGCGCGAAAACGCAAGCCGACAAACTGATCATACAGTGGGTTTAGTTTGCACATAGGTGGAATATGAGCAATTGTTCGTCCAAAAACCACGATATCACGCTCGAAGGGACATTGGGCAGGAATTACTTTAGCAATCAATTTGGCAACTCGACGATTATCAATTTCAATGTCGTCTAGACGTTGACGGATTTTTTGCAATAAATCAAACTTATTTTTAACTGAATGGTTTTCTTCGATAGGGTTGACAAAACTGGAGAGAATCATCGGTTCACTATTTGTTTTTAGCATTATTGTAAATCCTATGTAGATGAGATTGATAGAAATTGGACAATGTGGCAATTTGGACTGAACTTGAAGAACGGTAAAGTAGTTGAACTAATTTTTATTAAAACTGGCTTTGTGTTGAATAACTGTTCAGTTGAATACAAAATAACAAAGAAAATATAAAAATGGTATAGTCTTAGCTTATGGATTCCTGATATTGAATATAGTAATTTTATATATAAAATTACTATGGGAATTGCCAAAAACACGGATGTATATAGCTTTCTCCTCCAGCTAGACTGCATAACCATTAGGAAACGATGACATTAATTTTAGGTGATAGAAGATCAATAAAAAAGCTATGCAAGTCACTTTATCGCAGGGAATAGGGAACAGGTAATTTTCTTCTGACTCGGTGACTCCTAACTGGGCCTAGTCCCTGCGTCCCTACCTCCTGCTAACGCTGGCAATTTTGCAAAATATAACTACACAACTCGCAAAAACCATCTCCTTCGGCTGCTGTAGTTATATATGTAGGTTGATGCTGTAACTGATTTGTATACTCCTGGATATTTGCCACACCTACGGACATAGGAAAATAACGCTGGTTAAATAAACTTTCATCATTGGGACTGTCACCAACAGTGATAACCTGTTCTGGCAAGTATGTGGGAAAATATTGATCTAAGACTTTTAATAAACCAGCAGCTTTATTTTGTCCTTGGGGTTTAATATGGCACTGAATATTGCTGTAAGTAAATCCCCAACCCATCTGTTTACAAAGATCACTTATATTTTTTAGTTGATCAGTCGTTAGTGAGGTAAGATCAAATGTCCAGTCTGTGACTCGAAATAAATTATCAGCAGATGCTCGGATTTGTGGAAAATAAGTTTGTAAGTTCACAAAGGTTCTAGCTAAATCTTGACGATGGTTAGCCAAATCAGGAATATGCGTGAGTGTAACTGGATCAGAATTACCTGATGGATAAAATAAACCACCATTTTCGGCAATCGCACCGACAATGGGCATTAAACTACTAATAGCACTTACCCACCCAGCCGAACGTCCAGTCACAATCAAGACCGGAATTTTGGCTGCTGATAGACTCTCTAAAGTATTTAGCAGTTGAGATGTAAATCTGCCATCTTTAGTTAGTGTCCCATCCATATCTGTTGCTAACAGGCAAATATGATATGAATGCGTAGATGTTATATCAGACAATGGCTGTATATTGATAAAATGCTGATCCAAGTGACTAATAGGTTTGTACATATGACATGATCAAGACAATGTAAAAAATACTTATACCACAGCCAACTACTAAATAAGATTTGGGTATTCTAAACATCAGGAGTTAAAAGGTTCAAATTGTGAATTATGGTTAGTACAATTTTTCTGGCTCAATCGTCTAGATTGAAAACAACAAAAACGAATACAGAAGTTTCTAGCAATGAATTCCCAGCTATACCATTGCTATTGTGTGCTAGTGGAGGACTGGTTTTAGCTCTGGTTGCTGTAATTATTTATGGCAAAATTTTAGTGCAAAAGGGGGAGAAAAAACTAACTTTTGAAAAATTCCGCACACGAGAATTAGAGAAAAAGCTGAAGTTAGCTTTAGAAACTATTCGCAAAATGGAAACTAATCCAGATTTACTTCACTCACGGGACTTTAACTTAGATTATCTGCGAATGCGGATGTCAGAGGACGTATTCTATTTTGCCCTAGTTAATCAAATTAAAATTAAGGTTAAAGATAAGATATCTCAAGTCCTACGTCCTGCTCAAACTAACCAAGGATCTATAGGAATTGCTAGTAATACTGGTAAGGAAATAGATGAAACTTTCGATATTGAGTATGAAACTGGTGTAGCACCCAACATTGTGAAACGGGTGCTGTTTAGAGCCCAAATTCGATTAATGAAGTTGCCAACTCAAGCTACTTCTTCTACAATTAGTGAAATTATGAATTGTATAGAAACATACCTTAGACCCAAGGAAGATGATGATACCTGGCAACCGACTATTCAAGGTAGGATTGTTTATATGCACTGGGATCAAAAGGCTAAACCTACCGCGTTGCTGGTACTAGAACAATCAAATGAAGGCGTGAATGTGACATTTAGAACTAGCCGTCAAACCCCTCTGACAAAAAACAGTAGGACAGCAAATTCACATCATGCAGACGCTATTCAGAAATAATCACAACTTGAAATTACCAATAAATACCGAGAAATTCAAACTGGAAAAAAATTTTGGTTTGGAATACATCACTTGTATTGAAGAAGACGGATCATCAAAATTAGGAGTTGTGATTAGAAGCAACATTTTGAGCATCACGGGTCAGAAGACCATCTTCCATTTCGACAATGCGATCAGCGATATCTAAAATCCGGTTATCGTGGGTTACTAATAAGATAGCAGTTCCCTGATCTTTAGCCAAACGCTGCATGATTTCGACTACATCACGTCCTGATTGTTTATCTAATGCGGCTGTTGGTTCATCTGCTAATACTAAAGGAGGATGATTAACTAAAGCGCGAGCGATCGCTATTCTTTGTTTTTGTCCACCAGATAAATTATCTGGATAGTAGTTAACCCGTTCTTGTAAACCTACAGATGCCAGCATATCTTCTGATTGGGAAATAGCTGTTGATTGGGAAATATTATTATTTAATTCCACAGCCATTTGCACATTTTGCCGAGCAGTTAAAAAACCCAATAAATTATGAGCTTGGAAAATATAACCAATCTTCCGTCTCATCTGTACCAGTTTGTTTTGACTAGCACCACACAATTCATCACCTAAAAATTTTAAACTTCCCTCTTGTACCGATCTTAACCCACCAATCAAACTTAATAAAGTTGTTTTCCCTGAACCAGATGGTCCAGTCATAATCACGATTTCTCCAGCATATATTTCCAAACTAATATCAAATAGAATCTGTTTTTTCAGCGATCCTTTACCGTAGTAGTGATTGATATTTTTAATAGATATTACAGGTTCTTTGTTGATCATAATAGGGGAGTGTAGGAGTCAGAAGTTGGGGAAGTTGGGGAAGTTGGGGAAGTTGGGGAAGTTGGGGAAGTTGGGGAAGTTGGGGAAGTTGGGGAAGTTGGGGAAGTTGGGGAAGTTGGGGAAGTTGGGGAATATTTCTTCCCAATGACCAATGACCAATGACCAATGACCAATGACCAATCTAAAAAATATCGGCTGGATCAGCAGAACTTAATTTCCGAATAGCAATCATTCCCGAAATAAAGCACATTAAAATAGTTAACATGATTACCATAATGGCGCGATTATAACTCATAAATATAGGCAAAAGTGTAGCATCTCTAGCAACATTATAAAGAACAAGAGCGCAGCCAAATCCAGGTAAATAACCAACAACAGCTAATAAAAAAGCCTCTTGAAGAATTACAGTTAGTAAATAATTTTGAGTGTAACCTATAGCTTTGAGCGTAGCATATTCAGATAAATGGTCATTGACTTCTGTATACAAAATTTGATAAACAATTACAGTTCCTACAATAAAACCCATAATTGTTCCTAAGGTAAAAATAAAGCCAATAGCTGTACTACTTGCCCAATAATTTCTTTCAAATTCAATAAATTCTTCCTTAGTTAAAACATTGATATCTGTAGGTAGATAACTTCGCAATTCTTGAGCTACTAGGATGGGATCTGCACCAGGCTTTAACTTAATAATGCCAATATCAATTAATCCCCGTTGACGGTTATTAAAAATCCGTAAAAAGTTAACATCACTCGTAATTAAATTTCCATCTGCACCAAAAGATGCCCCTAATGTAAATAATCCACCGACCTGAACTTTTCTTCTGCGTACTTCTGCTGAAACAACTTTTCCTGAATTAAAACTATCAGCAATCGGACCATATTCTACTCTGGAAGAACGGTCATATAAAACAACATCAGGAAGTTTGAGTTTATTTAAATTTTCGTCTACTCCAGGTAAATCAAAAAGATTAACTTCTGGATTTATGCCGAAAATTAAGATACTGCGAGGGCGACCTGTAACAGGATTTCTCCAGCTTGTATAGTCTAAATATATAGGATGTACTGACTGAACTGTAGGTAAGTCTAATGCCTTATATAAACGGCGTTGGGAAAAGGTTTTCATTGCCAAAACAGCATTAGATTGACTGTTAATTAAAACCACTTCTCCGGCTAAACTGCTGTGCATTCTCACGTTACTGTAATAGAGTGCATCCCGAAAACCTAGCTGCATGAACATTAAAATATCAGCAAAGGCAATACCTGACAAAGCCACTGCTAGGCGAGTTTTTTCTCTTGTCAGTTGCAGCCAAGATAAAGGTATTTTTACTGCCATTTTTTATTTTTTTTGATCTCGATACTAATTAAGTAGTTGAACATGAATATTTGGCGTAGAAATAGGAAGTTAATTCTCATTAATTTCTACGGTGACTTTAGCATTTGTTAAACCGGAAACTTGCTTGGTAAATTCTGGAGATAGGGCAATTTTCACTTCGACAACTCTGGCATCAATATCTGCCGCTGGATCATTATTGAGGACATCTTTCTTGCCAATTTTTCTACCAATTGATGTAATTCTGCCTTTTAATTGACCATTAAATGCACCGTTGTCACTAGAGATAGTAGCAGTTTGACCCAAACGGACTTTATTAATACTATCTTCAGGAACTTCTGCAACTACAAACATCTGATCTGTTTGTCCGATTTCCGCAATTCCATTTGCTCCCATGATTTCCCCTGATTTAGTGTGAATTTTTAATATTTCACCAGAACTAGGAGCTTTAACATAGCTTTGCTGAAGTTCTACTTGAGCTTTTCTCATTAAAGCAATGGCATTAGTAACTTGTGCTTGAGCAACTTGGACATTTAGCGGACTAACTACTAATATTCTGCTCAATCTTTCTCTTTCTTCGTCTATTTGTCTTTGTAAAGTGGAGACAGTTTTGTTACGGTTGGCTGTGGCTTCAATTAACTGCTGTTGTAAGGTCGCTAGGGTTTTAATTTGATTAGCTCTAGCTTCGGAAACTTGCTGTTGAATAGTATCTATTGCCCGTTTTAAACTAGCTTCACTTTCAATTAACTGTTGATTTGTAGTTAACGCACTTAAGCGACGGCGATCGCGTTCTTGCTGAGAAATAGCACCTTGTTTGTATAAAAAATCATAGCGCCCATAATCTACTTGAGCATTTCGTTGTTCGGCTCTAATCCGCTCCATATTGGCTTTTAAAGAATTTCTTTGTCCCAGTAGTTCCGCTTCCAAACGGTTAACTGTGGCTTGTTGGGCAACTTTATCACCACTTAACTGGGCAGCAATTCGGCTAATTGTTGCCTGTTGAGCCTCTTTTTCTCCAGCTAGTTGGGCTTGCAACCGAGAAATAATGAATCTTTGAGCTTGAGCATCTCTTGGTGGACCAGCACTAACTTGGGCTAAATTCGCACGGGATTCTTGCAATTTAGCTTTGGCTTCTTCTACTACTGCCATACTGGTATCGCGGCTGTCTAAAATGGCCACAATCTGTCCTTGCTGTACTCGTTGCCCTTCTCTGACTAAAAGTTGTTGTACCCGTGAACTACCTGATAAACCCGCTGGAGCAGAAAGTTTAACTACTTCTCCTCTTGGTTCTAAGCGTCCTATGGCAGTAATACTATTGGGAACTGGGGCAACAGATACAGTAGAAGTCAGTTTTTTTAATTGTTCCATTCTCGCTGTAGCTAAGAAACCGGCAGCTATAGCTACTGGTAAAGCTACGGCAATACTCAACCAAATTTTTGGCTGCTCAAGTGCCTTTTCTGGGGATTTTGATTTTTCATTCACCCTTGACATGATATTTAACCTATTTATCTGAATTGTGGTGATGAAACTAAAAAAGTAAATTAGCTGTAATTAAAATCCACAGCAAACTTTATACAATATTTACACCTTTTTAGGTTTTTGTTTTGGCAATTTTATAACTATTGTTGGGTATGATTAACTTTGGATAAACTACACTCTGTGATTATTCAGGTGTATTATCTTTACATGAAAATTTCTATCTCAAAGCAACCTGGGATACAATTGGTAGATTTTATAAATCATTAGTAGTTGAGATTCCACACTTCATTTTTAAGAAGATGTGCGAAATTTTAGAAGTTAAAGTTTACAAAAGAAAATAAAACTTTTGAGCAAATAGGTGAGAATTTTAACAATTAATAATTAATAATTACTAATTATCAGCCGAAACCGAATAACTAGAAACTTGAGTGATTAACGTTAATTTTCCCTCCCAGAAGTATCCGTGGTGATGACTTCATATAAATTCTACATTTATCAGTTGAGGGAAAACGTAACGCATTTTACAGATAGATTAATAGCAATTTTTAATTGCCGACATTTCTGGTAATTCTGGCAAATCAAATAAAACTGTAGTCATATAATTTTCTGCCCAATCTACACCAAAAGCTTTTTCTAGAACTCTACGGGTTTTATCATTTTGTTGTTGTTTGGTACAATAATTATGTTGTCCAGCAATAATTTGAGCTACTTTTTCCGGTGCAACTGGACTAGACGCGATGGCTTGTGTACAATGGATATCTAAAAATGATTCTACGTGAGAAAGAAACATTGTTTCTTCTTGGGGGGAACTAGGACGAATAAACAGACAAAAATCGGAAAAAATATTTCCCCATTCTGGTAAATCACGAGGTTGAGAAAAGTTGGATGTGGTTAATTTACTAAGTTGCGAATTATAACCATCTGGTAAAATCCGCTCTAAGTTTACCGGCGAAAGATCGGCAATTGCTGCACTAATTTGACCTCTACCTCCGACTAAATCACAACCAAACATGGGAATATCATATTCTGGACGGGGAAACATCACACAGTGCAGAATATCTAACATATTCCCTACTCTTGCTAGTTCCAAGTGTATTTTGCGAAACTGGGGACTTTGATAACAACGATTTTCAATAATCAGTTTTTCCCCTTCTAATTTACCTTCTACATATCCCAATTCCGCTGGTAAATGGTATGGTGATAAGTCTAGGTGTTTATGCCAAACTGCTTCAATACAATCAGCTAGTTGACGAATTAGGGGATGTTGTTGTTCACGCAAGGAAGGAGTCGAAGACATATTATTTAGGAAATACAATTTATTTGTTAGTTTACAATTATTTGTACCATTTTTTTCTGCCTAGAAATATAAACAAAAAGTTATAGTATGGGCTGATCATGAAAATAAACTTATGTGACAAAAAGTGGAATTGTATCCTGTAATATGATTGATTATCTGGGATACTGAATTGTAATATGTTAATATATAAATACTGACTCAAATAATACTTTTGCAGAAGCTAACGAAAAATAACAAGAAAGCACCATTAAATCTAAACCCAATAACTTGGAGGAATTATGAAAGCAATTAAAGTCATGGCAACCGTTAATCAACAAGGAAGTTTGTCCTTAGATAAACCATTAAATATTATTCAAAATAGCCGTGTAGAAGTTATTATTCTTATTCCAGAAGCAGTAGAAATTAACGAAGATCATGAACAAATTTCATCTAAAGAAGAAATAATTCAAGATTTTCGTCAGTCTTGGCACGAAGCAATGACTGGACACACAATTCCTGTTTCTCAACTTTGGGAAGGAATTGAAAATGTCTGATATCCCATTTATTCAAGTAGAAGTAACACTAAGATTTCAGCGAAATTTACGTAAACTAGCCAAGAAATATCTAAAGATTCACAATGATATTCAACCAGTTATAGAACAACTACAACAAGGAGAAAGACTCGGTGATTGCATTCCTAAAATCGGTTATGAAGTTTTCAAATTGCGCGTCAAAAATAGCGACACTCAAAAAGGTAAAAGTGGTGGTTATCGTCTCATTTACTATGTCAAAACTGCAACAGCTATTATTTTGCTAACCATTTATGCAAAATCTGAACAAGCTGATATTGCCCCAGATGATATCCAAAGTATTATTTCTGAATATGAATCTGAAGATTGACACTTATCCCCAAAAATCTATAACTTCATATCCCAATTCCTCGATCATCTGCCGCAATAAGGGTAAACTCAAACCAATGACATTACTGTGACAACCCTCGATTTTCTCCACAAATAAACTCCCAAATCCTTCTAAAGCAAAAGCCCCAGCGCATTGAAGAGGTTCACCTGTGGCTACATAAGCTTGAATAGCGCGATCGCTCATTTCTGCAAAATACACCCTAGTAACTTGACATTTAACCACAGTTTGATTTTTAGTGGTATCAATCAAAACATGACCAGTGTACAAGTCACCAAAATTACCTTGCATTAATTGCCACCGAGCGATCGCTTCCTCAGCATTTTCTGGTTTACCATAAATCCCCCCACCCATAGCCAAAACCGAATCACAACCCATCACCAAAGCTGACGGAAATTCGGAAACCACAGTTTCCGCTTTACACCTAGCCAGCGTTTTCACCAATTCCCCAGGTTCAGTCAGTTGTATTTGTGACTCATCGAAATCACTCGCACAAACCATTGGTTCAATTCCCACAGTTTGCAATAACCGACGACGCGCAACAGAAGCAGAAGCAAGGACAAATTGCGGAATTTTCATAAATTGCTGTATAAGTAATTTTTTGGGTAATTGATCATAGTTAATTCTCAATTACCACCATTTCTAATTATTAATAAACAGTGAAAGAACTCACAACTTCATCAATAATTCGTTGCAGTTTCTTCCAGCGTTTCTCAGGAACAGAAGCATTAAACGTAAACAGCTTACCACGACTGATAGCCACACTAGAAATATTATGTCTTTCCTGTCCATTAGGAAATTTAACTGCATATTCTAGAAAGTAGTAAATTTTCCCATTTACTTCCCTTTCAGCCGCATTGATTAACTCAGCAGTCCGATCAGAACCGACGGGAGCAAGAGCCGCCTTTCCTAATTTATAACCGACTTCTGTTGGTGTTCCCAATTCCGCTAAAGTTTTACCAGAGGGAACAGGACTAATTACCACAGACACATTTTCTGATACTTCAATTAAATCATGAAACACCACATCAGGCCCATCACCAACTTTAACTTGTAACCAACCATTAGGATAATCAAATTGATAACCGTCAGCACTATCTACAAACCTATTAAGTCCAGCCGCATGAGCCACACCAACACTACTCAAGCTGAAGCTCAAAACCAATAATAAGATGAACGTAATTCTTTGCCACATTTTTTCAAATTCCTTTGGTCAGTCAACAATACAAGGTAAAGATAATTGCAAGTTTTTATTTTCTCATTAATCTGGACAATGTGGAGACTTTAGTTTTGCCATCCTCTTCAGGCTTTATGAGTATGTGTGCTATAATTGGACAGTCTCGCACCTTGTGGTCAAATAAAAATCTCTTTGTGGCAACAATTAAGCCCCAAAGACTTTGAAAAATATGAAAAAAGTTGTCGTTGGTCTTTCCGGTGGCGTTGATAGTTCCGTAGCCGCCGCTATGCTGCATAATCAGGGCTATGATGTAATTGGTTTAACTCTTTGGCTGATGAAAGGCAAAGGGCAATGTTGCTCTGAAGGAATGATCGACGCGGCTGATATTTGTGAACAATTGGGTATACCCCATGAAGTTGTTGATATTCGGGATGTCTTTCAAACAGAAATTATTGATTTTTTGGTAACAGGTTATAGTGTGGGAATTACACCTTTGCCTTGTTCCCAATGTAACAAAACGGTGAAATTCGGTCCAATGGTGGAATATGCTCGGGAAAAATTGGCATCAACGAAAATCGCCACAGGTCATTATGCCCAAATCCGCTACGATGACACTACTAACCGTTACCAACTGTTACGAGCCGTAGACCGCAACAAAGATCAATCTTATTTCCTCTATGACTTATCCCAAGACTTATTAGGGGCAACAATTTTTCCTCTGGGTGAACTGAATAAAACTGATACTCGGAGAATTGCCACTGAATACAACTTAAAAACCGCCGATAAACCAGAAAGTCAAGATTTATGCTTGGTAGAAAGCAATGGTTCTATGCGGGCATTTTTAGATAAATATTTAGCCCCCAAACCCGGTGATATTGTTGATGAAACTGGTAAAGTTTTGGGACAACATGATGGTGTCCATCATTACACTATTGGTCAGCGAAAAGGCTTAGGTATCGCCGCCGCCGAACCCTTGTATGTGATCGAATTAGATGCAGCTAATAACAGGGTAATTGTAGGCGATCGCACCAAAGGCACTCAGTCAGAATGTACGATAAATCGGATAAATTGGGTTTCCATAGCTGAACCCGTCGCCCCCATTCGTGCTGAAGTCCAAATCCGTTATCGTTCCCAACCCGTACCTGTGACGGTAATTCCTTTAGCAGATTCCCGTGTGCGGTTAGTATTTGATGAACCGCAATTCAGTATCACACCTGGACAAGCTGCGGTTTGGTACGACGGAGAAAAGGTCTTAGGTGGGGGAATTATCGAACAGTTTGGTTGAGTCAATTCTGGATAAAGATTCGCCAATGACGGCTTTATTTTTCCCCAAAGTTTGAGCAATGCGTCAGGAATCAGTTAGGAATCAGAGTCGCTTGTATGAATCCAATGGATAATTCCTGTAAACCTTTGCAACTTTTTGCCCCATCTCTAGGTTTTAGTCAATATAGTAAAGACAACTAACTTATCGATCACCATGGGATTCCTAGGTCGCGCTAGTTCCCTCCGGGACGCAATGCGTTCGCTATCGCCCATTTCCGCAACCATGACATGACTCAGCCCTGCAAAACTTAGGGCGATCATAAAAACGAAACATTAGGGATTTAAGCCCCAAAGGAGAGCAAAACATGGCTCTAGAGCCTTGCACGGAAGTTCCTATTCAAACATATAGTCCCAAATCTATCGCTGATATCCCCGTACTCAAAGAACGAGGACAGAGAGAGGTATTTTGTGGCTTGACAGGTATTGTCTGGCTGCACCGCAAAATGCAGGATGCTTTTTTTCTGGTGGTGGGATCGCGTACCTGCGCCCATTTGATCCAATCTGCGGCTGGCGTAATGATTTTTGCGGAGCCAAGATTTGGTACAGCCATTCTCGGTGAACGGGATTTGGCAGGACTCGCGGATGCTAATGACGAATTAGACCGTGTTGTTGATCAGTTACTAGAGCGCCGCCCTGACATTGGCACATTATTTTTAGTGGGATCATGTCCCTCTGAAGTAATTAAGCTCGATCTTGCCAAAGCTGCGGAACGACTCAACCAGAGATTTTTTCCTAAAGTTCGGATTCTTAATTATTCAGGTAGTGGCATCGAAACCACCTTTACCCAAGGCGAAGATGCCTGTTTGGGATCGATGGTTCCCGTACTGCCCCACAGCGATGAACCAAGCCTGATGGTGGTTGGTAGCCTCGCAGATGTAGTAGAAGACCAGTTCCAAAGGCTATTTGACAAAATGGGGATGGGTTCCGTTTATTTCTTCCCGCCGCGCCGTGCTGCTGATTTGCCACCGATCGGTAAAGGTACGAAATTATTATTAGCCCAACCATTTTTAAGCGATACCGTGCGATCGCTGATTTCGCGTGGTGGGACATTATTACCATCGCCCTATCCTTTTGGGATCGAAGGGACGACTGCTTGGTTAAAAACCGCCGCCGATGCTTTCAATGTTGATCCCGATAAATTTGAACAGGCCATCGCCCCCGCCGCTAGTCGTGGCAAAGTTGCCTTAGACCGCTATCGTCAAACCCTGACAGGTCGCAAGGCTTTCCTATTTCCCGACTCACAATTAGAAATACCTTTAGCCCGTTTCTTATCGAGAGAATGTGGCATGGAGCTAGTCGAAGTTGGCACACCTTATATCGATCGCCTATTGATGGACAGCGAAATTAACCTGTTGCCAGTTGGGACAGCTTTATCAGAAGGTCAGGATGTGGAAAAGCAACTTGATCGCTGTCGTGAGGCGAAACCCGATATCACAGTCTGTGGGCTTGGCTTAGCCAATCCTCTCGAAGCTGAAGGGATGGCGACAAAATGGTCAATCGAGTTGGTATTTTCACCGATTCACGGTTACGACCAAGCCGCCGATTTAGCCGAGTTGTTTGCGCGTCCGCTTGAGAGACGTAGAAGATTAACAGTCTAAGAAATAGAGCGCGAAGCACTCTACATTCTTATTGATTTTTTTATATTGACATATACTAACCACGGCTAAAATATGGACTTTTAGAGAATCACAAAAACCCTAGATGTGCAGGGGTTTAGCACTACTAAACCCTATAGAATCAAATAATTAAACCGTGTTCAGTATAACCTATGGAACTAACTCTCTGGACTTACGAAGGTCCTCCCCATGTCGGGGCTATGCGAATCGCGACAGCTATGGAAGGAGTGCATTATGTGCTTCATGCGCCCCAGGGCGACACCTATGCTGACTTACTATTTACGATGATCGAAAGACGCGATCGCCGTCCGCCTGTCACCTATACAACTTTTCAGGCTCGCGATCTTGGCGGTGATACTGCCGAAATGGTTAAGACTTCTGTTAAAGATGCCTACGATCGCTTTAAGCCACAAGTGATGCTCGTTGGTGAAAGCTGTACAGCCGAACTGATTCAAGATCAACCAGGCTCATTAGCAAAAAGTATGGGATTGCCGATCCCAGTCGTGAGTTTGGAATTACCCGCTTATTCCAAAAAGGAAAATTGGGGCGCAAGCGAAACGCTGTATCACCTAGTCCGCACGCTACTATTACCTGTGGTTCCGCCACCGAATACACCAAGACCTAAACGCGATCCCCAGATTCGTCCTCAAGCGAACATCATTGGTCCCACAGCGCTAGGATTTCGTTGTCGTGACGATATTCGCGAAGTCGTGAAGTTACTTGCTGAGATCGGCGTAGATGTGAATGTGATCGCCCCGATGGGATCGACTCCCGATGAATTGAAGCGGATTCCTGATGCGGATTTTAATATTTGCCTCTATCCCGAAATTGCCCTGACAACTTGTACTTGGCTCACCCGTAGTTTCGGACAGCCTGTGATCAAGACCGTTCCCATTGGTGTCGGTGCAACCCGTGATTTTATTGCTGAAATTGGCAAGGTTGCCGATATTGATGTGAGTGACGCTCTAGCGCGATCGCAGTCTGACACGTTGGGAAACTGGGATGCAGCGCGTATTTCTACTGCCGCTAATCCTAATGCTTCTCGACTTCCTTGGTATTCGCGATCAGTTGACTCTACCTATTTAACAGGTAAGCGCGTTTTCATCTTTGGTGATGCCACCCACGCTCTCGCCGCCGCCAGAATTGCTACGGAAGAATTAGGCTTTACCCTTGTCGGGATTGGAACCTATAGCCGTGAATTTGCGCGGGAAGTCCGCGAAGTTGCCAAGAAACATGGACTCGAAGCCGTGATTAGTGATGACTATTTAGCTGTCGAAGCCAAGGTTGCCGAAGCCGCTCCAGAACTAGTGCTTGGCACTCAGATGGAACGACATATTGCCAAACGCTTGGGTATCCCTTGCGCGGTAATTTCTGCACCGATTCACGTTCAAGATGTGCCTGCGCGTTACTCACCCCAAATGGGTTGGGAAGGTGCGAATGTGATTTTTGATAGCTGGGTACATCCCTTGATGATGGGTCTGGAAGAACATTTAATTGGCATGTTCAAAGAAGATTTCGAGTTTGCCGAAGGTCACATGAGCCATCTGCATACTGCCCCATCGCAAGAATCACGCGCCCTAGAGTCCAGATCTCCCGAACAGGCGATCGCCTCTATCAGTAATCTCACCAATACTCTCTCCAATAATTCCGATCAAGTTATTCTCACGCCCCTAGCGGAAGCCCTTGAAGGAGTCTCTTGGAGTGCGGACGGTGAAGCCGAGCTAAAGAAAATCCCCTTCTTTGTCCGCGGCAAAATCAAGCGCAATACCGAGAAATTTGCCAGCGATCGCGGGATCACCTCGATTACTTCAGAAACTCTCTACGAAGCAAAAGCAGCGATCGGCAAGTAAAACCTCCAGCCCCCTCTCCCTATGGGAGAGGGGGAGCAAAAAAATTATTTATATTAGGAGTCTATTTTGACAGTTTTAACATCACATCCACCATCAGTTACCAAATGCGAAGAATCAGAAGGTAGCGTTCAGGTATTCCAAGATCCATCAATGGTAATTGAAGGTGCTTTAGTTATCGCCGTTTATGGCAAAGGCGGTATCGGTAAATCGACAACATCCTCCAATCTATCCGCAGCATTCTCGCACCTCGGTAAACGGGTATTGCAAATTGGTTGCGATCCTAAGCATGACAGCACCTTTACACTCACCAAAAGAATGGTTCCCACGGTCATCGATGTTCTCGAAACCGTTGACTTCCATTCCGAAGAGTTGCAAACCGATGACTTCATGTTTGAAGGTTATAACGGCGTAATGTGTATTGAAGCTGGTGGACCTCCCGCAGGTACTGGCTGTGGTGGCTATGTCACAGGTCAAACCGTGAAGCTGCTCAAAGAACATCACTTGCTCGAAGACACCGATGTTGTGATTTTCGATGTACTTGGCGACGTGGTTTGTGGTGGCTTTGCGGCTCCTTTGCAACATGCTCATTACTGCTTGATCGTTACTGCTAACGATTTTGACTCGATCTTCGCCATGAATCGCATTGTCGCCGCCATCCAATCGAAGGCGAAAAACTATCGCGTTCGCCTCGGTGGCATCATCGCTAACCGTAGCGAAGGAACTGATCAAATTGACAAGTTTAACGATCGCGTTGGCTTGAAAACCCTTGCCCATTTCCGCACCGTTGACGCAATTCGCCGCAGTCGTTTGAAAAAATGTACTGTGTTTGAAATGGAGCCTGATCCTGAGGTTCTGGAAGTACAGCAAGAATATCTCAAGCTGGCGAAAGGGATGCTTGAAGATGCGACACCCTTGTATGCTCAACCCCTCAAGGATCGCGAAATTTTTGATCTACTAGGTTTTGACTAATCATCAAAAAACTCACTAAGCGAAGGCTTTTTGATTTGGAATTTAACGAAAAAATGCAGGCGTAATCCATGAATTGCACCTGCATTTTTTGTGTCATACTTAACTAAAAGCCACTATAGTAGAGCTTGCTGAATAAACATAGAACCGTGACAAATCAATGACTTGAGGGGGATAGAAGATGAAAAGGTGCAAGAAAAAGAGTTAAAATGGGTAAAAACTTCATCTAGGAATTATCCTTAGTTATTATGTACTACTTACTAGGCTTTTTTGATATGTGACAGTTGAGGGTGCGGAATGTGGGGTGTAAAGAAAGAGGAATTAGAATTAGTGGTCCACCGTTAGGAAGACCACCCAAAAATGTCAGTCCAGAAACAAAGAAACAAGCCGCTGATGATGAAGGGATTCGTAACTGTATTGAGGGCAAATTCGGGCAAGGTAAACGAAGATTTAGATTGGGAAGAGTCATGGCTAAACTTCCTCATACCTCTCTGACAGAAGATTGCTATTACTTTTTTAGTTATGAATCTTTCTACCTTGCTATCAAGGTTTTTTCGGGGATTTTTATGGCAATTTTTGCAAATAACGTCTTTTTTCTCTGATTTTATTAGCAAAAGTTATATTTTGCAAAAATTCAAACAACAAAAACTTATATTTACTGTTGCCTAATTACTTAGTTATCTTTTTTCTTGCCTTTCTCCACTTTTTCAGCAAGCCCTAATTATCAACCCAAATTATACCATTTTTGAGATTTTTGATTTTAACTTAGCCATAAAAAAATAAAAACCGTGAAAAAATAAATTCACGGCTTAACAAAAAATGTGGTGTGAGGAGACTTAACTCTTATTTCATCTTACTGCATCTAAAAATTAGAAGTTCAACTACTGCAAATTTCTTTACAAAGTAATTTTTTCATGACATATAGATATTCTTAACTTTTGTGAATTTATACTATAGCACCACCACAACTAGAACCACACCCTGCAGTACAACCATAGCAATATTCAGCAGTTTGGATTTCATTAATTATATCTAAACTACCAATTTCTAATAATTCGCTCACCGTCAACTTTTCACCATTGCTAGTTTTTGCAGGTAAATTCATCATTTGATTAAAGTCACAATCATAAATATTCCCTAAGTAATCAACAGAAAGTTGCTCACGACACATTAAACCATCAATTGTGTTGGGGTTAAAGTGAGACTCTAAAAAATGTAAATAGCTAAAATAAAGCTGTTTTCTTTCTAAATAAAACTTGGTTCTCCCTACAGGTATATTAGTAATGGTGAAAAGATGATTAAATCGAATATCAAAATTTTCTGCCAAAAAGGTTTTATAAGCCTTTTCTAAATTTTCCTGTTCGGGAGTTAAAGAAAAATTTTCACTATTTGGTAATGGAGGATTGTACACCAAATCTAAAACTAAATTTGGGTTTTGACCATAACCAATTTTATTCAACCATTGCAAAGCTTTAATGGATTGATCAAAAACACCATTTCCCCGCATTTTATCCACATTATCTGCTAAATAACAGGGAAGAGAAGCCACAATTCTAACTTGATGTTGAGCAAAAAAATCTGGTAAATATTCAAATCCCTCCACAAAATAGATTGTTAAGTTTGATCTCACAATTACCTGTTTACCTGCCTTTATAGCAGCTTCTACCAATGGCTTAAAACCATAATTCATTTCTGGTGCGCCACCAGTCAAATCAACAATTTTGATTTCGGGAAATTTCCCAATTAAATCAATTAACTGTTGACAGGTTTCCAGTGTTAGTTCTTCAGTCCTTTTAGGACTAGCTTCTACATGGCAATGGTTACAAGCTAAATTACAACGCTTTCCCAAATTAATTTGTAAAACGTTAATTTGCTTTTTTGTTAAAGGTGAATTTAGCTTTTGAAAAAAAGGTGTAATCATAGAAGCATCTCTAGCACGAATTTCTATAAGAGGATGTTTTAAAAATCATTCAACACTTCTGGACCTATTATACCTGGAGGTAGAGCATCTAAGATGACATTCCCAGTCAGAGACTGGGAACGAGAGTTTTCTTGCTTTGCGTCTTTGCTCCTTTGCCTCTTTGCGCGAAACCTCAGCTAGTGGTCTGTCAGTTTTCTATTTGTGGATAAAGACGCTTGAGACGGATACGGGCATCCGCGGTTGTAAACTACCAATCTACAGATTTTTGTGAATGATTGCGTTGAATATACCAAGCCTTTGTTTCTTGTTCTAAAGTTTCGCTGCTTCCACCTCTCCATCAATAATCGTTTGACGAGGTGGCGTTTTGCTAGTACATAACGGCGTAAATAAAGCAACCATATTCAACCGCCAAAAAGCCTACTGTATATTAGTTTTGACTTTTGACTTCCGCCCTGCGGTACTAGCTACTTAATATTACTAGCAAAAGCGATCACTTTGAAGGTAAATATAAAGATTTATGTATTCTTTCCTAATTGTATTCATTAAGAATTGAAAATTATGTTTGTGAAAACAAATAAATCAATGTCACATATAGCAAGCAGTTACACTAATTAAAATTCTTAGGCGTGTTAGGTCTTATAGTAAACCTAAAAATTATGTTGTCAATGAGTGGTGAGACACCTTTGATTAATTTTCTCAGATAGTTTAGGATATGGCAGAAATTACAGCGACGTAGATTCAGTTACTATGATTGCAACGTTACCAACTTTTTTCTAGATATAGTTCGCAAAAACTTATACTAACCATCATCCCTGTGCGTTATTGTGCTGATTTTTAAAGAAAACTCTAGTCCGAATAGACATACCTATAGAGCCTTGAATAAGCTACTTTTGACAGGGAAATCTGTGAGGGTTATGGCCTGTCTCCTCCCCTTATTCATCTGGTGGGGGTGCAAGGCAGTACAAAACCAATTTGTACAACCACAAGCAATATTAGTTTTAGGCGGTTCTACTCGCTTACTAGAAAGAGAAAAGTTTACAGCCAAGTTAGCCCACCAATATCCCAATATACCCATTTGGATTTCTGGGGGCAGTCCACCTCAGCATACTAAAAAAATATTTGCTAATGCAGGAATTGAGCCCCGACGTTTAAACTTGGACTATGAAGCTGTAGACACGGTTACTAATTTTACTACCATAGTGGATGAATTGCAATCTCGTGGCATCAAAAGTGTTTATTTAATTACATCTGACTTTCATATGCGTCGTGCTTGCATCGTTGGTGAAATTGTTTTAGGTAGTCGAGGCATGAATTTTAAACCCCTATCAGTTCCTTCAGCAAATTCACCAGAACCGATTGAAAAATCTCTTAGGGATGGTGCTAGGGCAGTTATTTGGGTAGCCACAGGTTATACAGGTGCTAATTATGCTAATAAAAATAAACCCTAGAACATCAGAACCGAATGAAAAATTAAAAATTTTCAATTGTTCCCAATTCCCAATATCACCACAATTTGATACCCTAGCTTAAACAGTTTTGAGAGAAGTTAAAGCGTGGAAATTCAACTTGGGCGGGGAAAAGTGGCGCGTCGAGCCTATGGAATTGATGAAATTGCTTTAGTCCCTGGTAACAGAACTCTCGATCCGAGTTTAACTGATACCAAGTGGAAAATTGGCAATATTGAGCGAGAAATCCCCATTATTGCCAGTGCAATGGATGGTGTCGTTGATGTAAAAACGGCTGTTCGCTTGTCCCAATTGGGGGCATTGGGAGTAATTAATTTAGAGGGTATCCAAACTCGCTATGCTGACCCCGAACCGATTTTAGATCGGATTGCCTCCGTCGGCAAAGAAGAATTTGTCAGTCTGATGCAAGAATTGTATGCTGAACCAATAAAGCCGGAATTAATTGAAAAACGTATTCAGGAAATTAAACAACAAGGCGGTATTGCGGCAGTTAGCACAACTCCAGCCGGGGCAAGCAAATATGGTGAAATTGTAGCTAAAGCTGGAGCAGATTTATTTTTTATCCAAGCTACAGTAGTTTCTACTAATCACCTATCGCCAGAATCTATCACTCCCCTTGATTTGGCGGAATTTTGCCGTTCTATGCCCATCCCTGTGGCATTAGGAAATTGCGTTACCTATGAAGTCACCTTGGAGTTGATGAAAGCTGGTGCAGCCGCGGTTTTAGTGGGTATTGGACCTGGTGCTGCTTGTACTTCCCGTGGAGTGCTGGGTGTAGGCGTACCCCAAGCTACAGCGATCGCTGATTGTACGGCCGCTAGAGACGATTATTATCGGGAAACTGGGAAATATATCCCTATCATCGCTGACGGTGGTTTAATCACCGGAGGAGACATCTGTAAATGTATCGCCTGTGGTGCTGACGCTGTGATGATTGGCTCTCCATTTGCCAGAGCCGCCCAAGCCCCTGGGCGTGGTTATCACTGGGGTATGGCAACTCCCAGCCCGATATTACCGCGAGGGACTCGGATTCGCGTAGGTACAACTGGAACTCTAGAACAAATACTCACAGGTCCAGCCGGCTTGGATGATGGTACTCATAATCTTTTAGGAGCTTTAAAGACCAGTATGGGAACTTTAGGCGCTAAAAACATTAAGGAAATGCAGCAAGTTGAAGTTGTCATTGCTCCTTCTCTACTGACCGAAGGTAAGGTTTACCAAAAAGCCCAACAGTTAGGTATGGGTAAATAACTCATTCGTGTCAGTGGTCAGTGGTCGAGTGGTCAGTGGTCAGTGGGTCATCACAACGGACAACGGACAACTGTACGGGCGAAGCATTTGGAGAACTATTTTTGGCAATGACCGATAATTTATCTTCCAAATGCTTCGCCCCTACTAACAACTGACAACTGTACGGGCGAAGCATTTGGAGAACTATTTTTGGCAATGACCGATAATTTATCTTCCAAATGCTTCGCCCCTACTAACAACTAACAACTGTACGGGCGAAGCATTTGGAGAACTATTTTTGGCAATGACCGATAATTTATCTTCCAAATGCTTCGCCCCTACTAACAACTAACAACTGTACGGGCGAAGCATTTGGAGAACTATTTTTGGCAATGACCGATAATTTATCTTCCAAATGCTTCGCCCCTACTAACAACAACTTTGAGAATGACTGGAAAAATCACATATCTAGCCTACAATAGAGGTGGCGGAGACAAATGTTTCCGTTCACTCCTCACACCACACTCCGCCCGGACTAATGTTCGGGCGGTTCCTTATGGTCGGCATTAGTTTTCTAGTTTTTTTGCAAATGTATATCCTTTATCTCTAAGAGGATGTTTTTGCTATGGTAGAATTTTCACCAAGCTCAGAAATATCTCATGTAAAGGTTTTTAGGTATGTCAGCAGCGACAAACGTTACAGAAGCAAGTTTTAAGGTAGATGTCCTCGAAAGTGAAGTTCCCGTATTAGTTGATTTTTGGGCCCCTTGGTGTGGTCCATGTCGTATGGTAGCTCCTGTTGTCGAAGAAATTGCCGAGCAGTACGAAGGACAAATTAAGGTTGTGAAAGTCAATACTGATGAAAATCCGAATATTGCTAGTCAGTACGGTATTCGCAGTATTCCTACATTAATGATTTTCAAAGATGGAGACAAGGTAGATATGGTTGTCGGTGCTGTACCTAAAACCACTTTAGCTACCACTTTGGAAAAGTATCTTTGAAGCCCAATAGACAACAAACTCTCCTTGAGTTATTCATTTACCGAAAAATTGGGTTTAAAGCCCCGTCGTTCTCCGACGGCTTTCAATTAATTAGTGTACCAATACACTATACTAATGATAGTGGAAAGGTAATCAACCACTTAAAAAACCTTGTCGTTGAAAGACACCTGAACCTTGACAATTAAATCTATGCGGTTCTACTGCATTGTTCACGTTTTCCTCCTAGCAGTAGGTAAAAGATTTATACCGAGCGTGACGACTCAGATTTTTGAACTATTTGTTTCAAACTAAACAGGACTTGCAGCAATGCAACTAGGGTAGGGCATACCCAAAGTTAACGCTTGGGGAGAGTCCCACCTCGCTCGCTAGGTAACGCAAGGAACCTAGTTTAAGTGGTCTCGTTGAACCAAGAATCCCCGTCGATTTATCGCGGGGAGTGTCAAGGGACGAAAATGTTGCTTTGCCTATATTTCTTAAATAATAGAAAAAGCCTGGTTTCAGTAACACTTTCGGACATTTCCGTTGTGATTGTTAGTCAAGTAAAGCTTAGTTACTGAGAAGCCTGTATTGTAATAATTACGGTCAATATAGGAAGTATCATGTAAAATAACGTAAGTTGCTAGTACGGTGAGGCAAACGTCAAAAAGCATATTACATCAGCCCTTTAGGGATTTTTAATTATTGTTAGTTGACCTACCCTTTACTGTATTAGCAACTTTGGTTAAAATATAATGCCATTATTGCGGCAGTAAGTATGACCTCTGAAGCGTCCTTTTCTTCATTAGATTCTCTTCAAGCGGATATTGCGGAATTAATAGACCGTTTACCGACACTAAAACATCGGCAATTTATTCAGCAATCACTCACCACAATTTTGCGTCTTGCTGATAGTGACATTGAACGTCTTGATTGGAAAATATTATCTGCTGCCTTAGCAGATATGGAATGTGGTTTCCAGTTATTTTATAACTACCGTCATGTGCGGAAAATTACTATTTTTGGTTCAGCGCGTCTAGCACCAGATACACCAGCATATCAAATGGCTCTGCAATTTAGTCGGGCTGTTTCTGCACTAGGATTTATGATTATGACAGGTGGTGGTGGTGGGATTATGCAAGCTGGTCAAGAAGGCGCTGGGAGGGAAAATTCCTTTGGTTTAAATATTCAGTTACCTTTTGAGCAACAAGCTAACCCAATTATTGAAGGTGATGCTAAACTAATTAATTTTAAATACTTCTTTACTCGCAAGTTATTTCTTCTGAAAGAAAGTGATGCTGTGGCTTTATTTCCTGGTGGTTTTGGCACTCAAGATGAGGCTTTTGAATGTATGACATTGAGCCAAACAGGTAAATTTGGTCCAGTTCCTTTGGTGTTAATTGATCAACCAGGGGGTGATTATTGGCGTTCTTGGAGTCAATATATTGATGAGAAATTGGTAAAAACAGGGCTTGTTAGTCCAGATGATCCGAGTTTGTACACTATTACAGATAATCTTGAAGTTGCCTGTAATGCTATTACTGGATTTTACCGAGTTTATCATTCTAGTCGTTATGTTGGTGACAAGTTGGTGATCCGGTTGCAAGAAGATTTATCCGATGCTCAAGTAGAATTACTTAATACTCAGTTCCGTGATATTTTGCTGACAGGTAAAATTGTGAAAAGCCAAGCATTACCACAGGAAGAACAAGATGAAACATCTAATTTGCCTCGGTTAGTTTTAAATTTTAATCAACGAGATTTAGGGCGTTTATATCAAATGATTGGGGTAATTAATCAGGTGGGTGTTCCCACTCCAGAGGAATTGGCACATCCAGAAAGGAAGTAACCTATACCAAGTTATTAATTAGCCAAAATATTTTATTCCTAATACATGAAACTTGCACTATGGGAATACCTGTGCCATTTTTTTGGTTTGTTGGGTTGTTCGCGTTAGGGTTGCAGAGCAATCAGCATTAAATCAAACAGATCCGTTGGGTTGCGCTGTCGCTTAACCCAACCTACGAAAAATGGACAAGGTATTGCATAAGTAATAATTTTGGGAGAAACTTAACTCTGTTGACTCGGTGAATTATTACTTTATTATGACTCAATACTGATAAATATAATCAGGCTCGTATATTGGTATAAGTTGCTAAGAAAAGAGGGAATTAAAAGTTAAAAATAGTCTCACAATATAGCTTACGCTTACGAAATTAAAGAAAACTCTTACCAATTAACCAATACAGGAATTTAAATATGCTGGAATTATTAGGATCAGGTTTGTTTTCTCTATGGCTAGAAATGGCTAAGGTGCCAATTCAACCCTTAGAAGCCTTGAGTGTCTTGGCTTGGCAAGGTAGCTCTAACTTGATTCTTGTCCCTGATCCCAGCCCAGCAGGTGCTATTACAGTCCAAGAATATCTCAAGGGTTTAATCACATCAAAATTAATTGACCAAACTCTCATGTCCTCTCAGGGGATTTGGTTGCAGTCGGGACCAATGCTAATGGCTAATCATCAAGGGACTGTACCTTTATCCGCTGCTTCCTTAACTAAAGTTGCTACTTCGTTGGTAGCTTTTAAAGCTTGGGGACCCAATCACCAATTTGAGACTTTAGTTAGTAGCACTGGACCGTTAGTAAATGGGGTGGTGCAGGGTGATTTGGTGATTACTGGTAGTGGTGACCCGATGTTTGTGGGGGAGGAAGCGATCGCTCTGGGAAATACTCTGAATAAAATAGGTATTAAGCAAGTTAAGGGAAATCTGGTAATTACTGGGGCTTTTGCCATGAATTTCCAACGTCATCCCCTGCTTGCCGGTCAATTACTCAAACAAGCACTAAATCACCAAACTTGGTCGCGTTCTGTGGTTTTCCAATACTCAATTATGCCGAAAGGAACACCTAAACCCCAAGTGATTATTGCTGGTAATATTAAAGTAGACCCTCAACCTAAAGTTGGGCAAACTTTACTGGTACGTCATCTTTCCTTACCTTTGCAAAAAATCATTAAGGAAATGAACGTTTTCAGTAATAACGATATTGCGGAAATGTTAGCGGATTCTGTGGGAGGGGCAGATGTAGTTAGCACCACAGCATCCCAACTTGCTAGATTCCCCCAGTCAGAAATTCTCTTGATTAATGGTTCTGGTTTAGGGAAAGAAAATCGAATTTCTCCCAGAGGTGTTTGTGCTATGTTCATGGCATTGCAACGGGAAGCTAGTTCCTATCAGTTGACTTTGGCTGATTTATTTCCCACCTCTGGACTAGACCACCGAGGGACAATACATTCTCGACATATGCCAAAAGCGACTGTGATGAAAACCGGTACTCTCAATGATGTTAGTGCTTTAGCTGGAGTTGTCCCCACACGCGATCGCGGTTTGGTGTGGTTTACAATTATCAATCGTGGGGGAAATGTATCAGCTTTTCGGACTGAACAAGATAAACTTCTCCAACATTTAGAAAAAGAATTAGAAGTATCTACTGATATTCCGGCTACCCTCACACCTCATTTAGATAATTCTTTACCGAAATTTGGTGCAGCCAATCGCAATGAAGTTTTGTATAAAAGCTAGTTGTCAGTTGTCAGTTGTCAGTAGGGGCGAAGCATTTGGAAGATAAATTATCGGTCATTGCCAAAAATAGTTCTCCAAATGCTTCGCCCGTACAGTTGTCAGTTGTTAGTAGGGGCGAAGCATTTAGAAGATAAATTATCGGTCATTGCCAAAAATAGTTCTCCAAATGCTTCGCCCGTACAGTTGTCAGTTGTTCGTTGTTCGTTGTCAGGAAGAAGGGAGAAGAAGAAGATAATTTCTCCCCTACTCCCCCTACTCCTCCTACTCCCCCTACTCCCCTACTCCCCCTACTCCCCCTACTCCCCCTACTCCCCCTACTCCCCCTACTCCCCCTACTCCCCCTACTCCCCCTACCTTCCTTCCTGGGGGATGATTTCTGTTACCACTCTGCGTCCAGAATTACCACCTTTGACAACAATATTTTCTGTTTCTAAATTACCGACGGCTGTTTCCCCTTGGAAAGTTAATTTTGGTTCAATTTGACGATAAACGATATTTCCCTGCGCTTCTAACAATTTTTTATCTAAATACCAAGTAAGTTGATTTGATTTTAAAGACTGACGACGTTGCCCAACTGCATTCACATTACCAGTGAGATATACCTTATTTTCTGGTATTTTCATTTGTCCCTGATTAGCAGTGACAGTGACATTTTCAGCAGATTGGAATATCCGAATGGGAGAATTTGTGGTGATATTTTCTTTCTTAATATTCCAGGTAATTGAGTTACTAATAATTTGTATCAATGGATCTAATAACTCTAATTTTGCCTGTGGTTGGAGAATGGCAATTTGAGTTTTTAAATTAATTTCTGCGGCATTACCGTTACCACGTCCAGTGATTTTGTTATCCTTATATCTTTCTATTTGGATTGGGCGATCGCTAAATAATTTCTCCTCCTTAATATGCCACATTAAATGATCAGTTCGCATTTGCAACTGTGGATCTGTGGATTTTGCGAATACTCCCCCTGAAAATTCTACCCGTTGTTCACGAGTTTTGATCTTTGCTTCTTGAGCTACAGCTTGTAATTGTTTATGACTACCATTTAACTGATTGCGAACAATCAATAAATCTTCTTGAGGTCGCCATTCTAACTCATTACCTTGGAAAACAATTCCATTGCGGGGATCGGTAGCTACAATTTTACCTTTAAGAAAAAGTTGCTTACCATCTTGCTTAATATCAGCCTTATCTGCTTTAATTTGGTAGACAACTTTTCCATCTTGGTAAAGTTCTCCTTGAGGACTTTCTGCCTCACCAATTTGCTTATCTGTAGTGTATTTTGCTTCTTTGGCTTTAACTTTCCAAATTGGTCTCCCTACCTCATCAAACTGTTCTAAAGCCACACCGAAAAAAGTTAACTTAGTGTCATCCTCCTTTGGAGATGGATTATCAGTTTTTGATTGAGTTGGTGATGGATTACCGCAAGCAGACAAGCATAAACCTAAACACAAGATCAAAGGCAGATAAAACAAATTAGTTGGTAATCGCAACCCAAAAAATGAATAGAAGTGGGGAGAATGATTTTTAGATCCCCTTTGATGTTTTGCATCTTGTCTTCTATTCTCCCTACCTTGTGCATATTGCATTATTCTGGAACTTCTAAATGTCTACTATTATCTCGATGATCGTCTAAAAAGCCCATACTAGACAATGGCCGATATGGATAACTTTGGCGGGGAGTTTTTTGGATATCTTCTTTGATAGCTTCTAAATCAATATAGCGATCGCTCACATTAATTAAACTATCACTAGTCATAGAACGCAAACTCACCACCTCTACCCTCACACCACGATAGCTCACAGAATTGACAGCATAAGCCAAATCACCGTCACCGCTGACTAAAACTGCGGTATCATAGGAATCGCACAAAGCCATCATATCAACAGCTATTTCTACATCTAAGTTAGCTTTTTTAGAGCCATCTGGTAATTGCACCAAATCCTTAGCAATAACTCGATAACCATTGCGACGCATCCACAACAAAAAGCCCTGTTGCTTCTCATTTGTCCGATCTACACCTGTGTAGAAAAAAGCGCGTAACAGCCTTGATCCACCAGTTAAACGGCACAATAACTTAGTATAATCAATTTCGATTCCCAGTTGAAGCGCCGCATAAAATAAGTTTGAGCCATCAATAAAGATAGCCACCCGACCCCGATTTTCCAAAACTTGTTCTGGCGTAAATATTGAGTCGTTTTCAAAATTGTTCAACATTATTGTCATACCTTGTGTTGTTATCCCTGTGATGATAGAAATTTCTAACTATCTGCTTATTAGAGTTGCTAATGATAAGTCTCCGGGGCTAATACATCAGGAATCTTCAATCATCAGTAAAACTGTTTTGATTATTTACTTCCTTGATCTACTATTAAGATGTAATTAATAGCCCCGAATTCTTTGGTTTTTTAAGAAATTCGCAGTTCCCAAAATTAATCTTTTATTTTGATGTTTCTATCCGTTTAAAAACTGGTTTTGGTGTTCCCAATATTTGTTGTTCGGATAATATTCCCCAGGTTGAGTGGGTACAAAAAGGAGCTAAAATTGCACTTTCTTTTTGTTCATTAAAATTGATCCCCCAGCCTAATTGCTGATAAATATCACTGCTGATATTAGGAATAATTGGGGATAGAAGATAAGCTGCTAATCTTACAGATTCCAGAACCGCATATAGCACCGCTTCCACTTCCTCCTGTTTACCTTGTTTATATAATGACCAAGGGGCTTGATCATCAATAAACTTATTACTGGCTTGCACCAGAGATAAAACATAGTGACAGGCTTCATTAAAAGCTAATGCTGTGTATGCTTGTTTCACCTTTTCTCCCAACTGTAACCCTATCGCTTTCAAAGGATTTTCCGATGGAATGTCTGAATGGCTAATGGACGGTACTTGACTAGCGCAGTATTTCTTCACCATGTTTAAAGTCCGATTTAACAAATTACCTAAATCATTTGCTAAATCTGCATTCAAAACATTAATGAACCTAATTTCATTAAAATCGCCATCCTTCCCAAATTCGATTTCCTTAAGGAAGTAATAACGAACGGCATCACTACCATAATTTTCCACCAAAGCGATAGGATCAAGAGTATTACCTAAAGTCTTGCCCATTTTTTGACCATCTTTAGTTAAAAAACCATGTCCAAATACCCTGTCTGGTAAAGGTAATCCCGCTGACATCAACATTGCTGGCCAGTACACAGCATGAAAGCGTAAGATATCTTTACCAATCAAGTGCAGATTAATCGGCCACCATGTTTGTAAAGCATTAGCTAAGGTTGGTTCTGCATCTGGTTCTAACAATGCTGTAACATAACCTAGCAAAGCATCAAACCATACATATAATGTATGTTGAGAATCCACAGGTACGGGAAAACCCCAATCAAGATTTACCCGCGAAATCGAAAAATCCTGTAAACCTTGGGTGACAAAATTGAAAACTTCATTTCGTCTGCTGACAGGTTGGATAAAATCTGGGTGAGATTGATAAAATTCCTCCAACTGAGTTTGATATTTAGACAAGCGGAAGAAATAGTTCTGCTCATCTCGCCACTCTACTTGTTTGTTAGTATGAATGGGACAGTGTTTATCTGCGAGTAAATCCCGTTCTTCCTTAAACTCTTCACAGGAAACGCAGTACCAACCCTTTTGTTCTCCTTGGTAAATATCGCCATTTTCCCAAACCCGCTGGAAGAACTCTTTAACTATGGCTTCGTGACGGGGTGCTGTAGTTCGACTAAAGCGGTCATATTGAATATCGAGTAAATCCCACAATCTGACAAAACTGGGGACAATTTCATCACAAAAATCCTGTGGTGGTTTTCCTAAACTCGCTGCTGAACGCTGAATTTTTTGACCATGTTCATCTGTACCTGTAATTAGTAGCACCTGATGCCCCTGCAAGCGATTAAATCTGGCTACTACATCCGCTGCTATAGTTGTATAAGCACTGCCAATATGGGGGACATCATTGACATAGTATAGTGGTGTGGTCAGTGCAAAAGTCTTTTCTGTTTTATTCACAAGATTCATGGACAATAAAAGCAAATTATTATTAATCAGTTTTCTCTATTAATAATCTAGATTATCTAGACAAAACTACGCAATTATATAACATTGCTACTGTTTTTTCCAAACTCCTTCTGGATGATAACAAGTTTATGGACTGAAGAATTGTTTAATTACTTCTATAAATTCACCTGATTTCTGGCCAAATCAGCGAAAGTATTTACTAATTAATAATCATGGTAAAACCTGTTTCTTGCATTGGTAGTTACAGGGAATACACTAACTGAAACTCTAGCGATATAAATAATTGTGTGGATATAATTCCCATATCAGATTCTCCCAGTAATAGTTGACAAAACTGTTAAGCATTAAGCGTTAAGCTAACAGCTTTAAAGGTGAAAATACAGAAAATTAACCATAATTTCCTGGGTGTAAGCTGTAACTTCCAGGAAATAAATATTTCCTTTTCTTTGTTATTCCTGCTTTTGGCTGACTGCTAATAGTTGAATACAGCACCAATCTGATACTATTGCCAGTGAGGAGGATTTAACGCTTTCACATACTTATATATGATGAATACAAATCGCCATAAATTCTGTAATCATGGTTTCAGAGTGGGTTATTTTTTATGTGGAAAGGTTGATTTTAGACAAAGCAAAAAGGATAAAAATTTCGTCACAATCCCTATCTGGATAACGGAAAGGGTAAAGTTAAAGATAGAGTAGACGAATAAAAATCAGCAAAATGCCAGCAGTTGATCCTCAACCTTGTTTTTTAACTCCAAAACCAGTACAATCAAATTCCCCGTTATTCATCTATTTACCAGGAATGGATGGGAGTGGTGAATTATTGCAAACCCAAATCTCTGAATTAGCCTCTTGTTTAGATATTCGTTGCTTGGCTATACCCAAAAACTATCTTGCGACTTGGGACGTTTTAGCAAGGAATGTTTTGGACTTAATTCACGCTGAATTGGAAACAAGCTGTCAACGCCCAATATACCTATGTGGTGAATCTTTTGGTGGTTGTTTAGCAATGCAAGTCGCAATTCAATCACCGCAGTTATTTAAACGGATTATTTTAATTAATCCCGCTTCATCTTTGCACCAGCAATTCTGGTTTAATTGGATATCCCAGATGACTCAGTTTGTGCCATCATCCCTATTTAATCTGGGTGCATTAGGGTTATTACCGTTTCTGGCATCATTAGCACGGATTTCTCAAAGCGATCGCTATAGACTGCTTACAGCTATGCGTTCCCTGCCCTCAGCAACGGTAAACTGGCGTTTATCATTGCTGCGAGATTTCCACGTTGATAAAAACGATTTACAACGGCTAACACAAGAAATTTTACTCATTGGAAGTGGTAGCGATCTTTTATTGCCTTCCGTCAGTGAAATCGCCAGATTAGCGGAGATATTACCAAATAATCGGACATTTCTCCTCCCAAATAGCGGTCATGCTTGTTTACTAGAGAAAGATGTGAATCTCTATCAAATTCTCAAAGATAACGATTTTTTAGAATTTAATATTAATACACCAAAATTTATCACATCAACAGCAAGTTCCATGATCACCAAGTCTATGTGAAGCTTAATTACGTTACTACATGGGCAATTCATGTACCTGGCTTCCTGAAGGAATTGCCCCTACAATCTGTAATTACTATCGGTGGGTTTTCCCACTTCCCACAGTATTCTGTAAGATCCGTTTGCCTTTGGGAGATGAATACCCAGTATTTTTAGAGGTTTGTATTGCCTCTTTGACAAGGGTAGCTAGTTCTTGTAACTGGTTAATCGCTTCTGCGCCTTCTAATTTCATTAATTCCCGATCATCACGCATTTCTGTCCAAGTAATTCCATAGTCGGATACTAAAAAGCGAATTAGATGGTTGTCTCCTAAGCTGACCATAAAGGATGCACTGCTCATCTGATTACCGCAAGTATAGCAAGAAGCAGGATAACCATGCCGTTCTAGTACAACCGCTAAGGCTTGCAAATTCATTACCAAATCTTGAACAAATTGTCTATGTTCGTTTGCTAGTCTTAAAAACACTTGTCCCTCCAGACACCACAGTCAGTTGAGTTTATTTTATATTTTCTTTAGATTTTCTCATAAACTGGCATTGTAGAATAGTATTCACAATTTTTAGCGGTTTATGAGTTCGTTAATTAGTTAACTTGTTTAGGTTAGTGGATAACGATTCTTTAAGCAGTATCAAACTATTCAATTTTTCAGGTACTTATAGCAAACACAGGTACTAAAATTTACATTTTGGTTTCCCCGATCTGTCGGAATCGTACTTGATAAAATTGAGACGTTTTTAGCCTAACTTAAATCCACTCATAGTCAAGTTCGTTAAATCTATGTATTGAACTATCACAGACGATATAAAGCTGAATTGAGATGATTTATTCACTCTAGCACTTATTTTCGTTGCTTGTGTTTTTATCTCCATTTCAAATAAACCTCATATCATATAACATAGATTGAGATTAACGCAACTAGTAAACATACTTAGTTAATATATTACTTTTAGTATATATATATTTTTAATCTCCGCTATAACACTGATCTTAATATGAGAGAAGCCGGTTTTCAGAAAGTATAATATTTTGTCAGAATCAGGATAACCAGGATTATAGGATTAACAGGATGATTATTTGATGGTTGATGACTATTTACTTAATATTTTGTCAGAATCAGGATAACCAGGATTATAGGATTAACAGGATGATTATTTGATGGTTGATGACTATTTACTTAATATTTTGTCTGATAGCGTAGCGTGGCGTAAGCCATATCAGGATATCCAGGATTATAGGATTAACAGGATTGTTATTTGATGGTTGATGACTATTTACTTAATATTTTGTCAGAATCAGGATAACCAGGATTATAGGATTAACAGGATGATTATTTGATGGTTAATGGCTGTCGTTTATGTATTGATTATTATATCTCACCTCATAAATATTTATTTACTTTTCTCTATACTAATCATCAACAACTAACCAATAATCAAACAATCACATCCTGTAAACTTTAAATATTTGACATTGTGATTTTTATACTATTAAGATTACAAGATTATTGTATAAATCATAGCAGCTTATATTAACTCATGGGTAAAAATTTCAATACAGTCAAGACGGAGGTTAAACACTGGAGAAATTTCACATTTAATGGTCAAGTTTACGACTTATCACATCTTGATGTTCACTGGGTTGAATATACTGATGATACAGATGAAAATAACCCATTCACATACAGATTTATCGTCACATATAGCTCACATTGTTTTACGAAAGAATCGGATGAACTGAGCAGCGAAGAATCAAATTTATTGATGTATAATGCTCCAAGAGAGTCTAGACCATTCAATTTTGAAAGATACAACTTGTCAAAGCATTTACCCAGTATTATCAAGTCACTGGGTGAAAAAACAACATTAGTATGTCATGCTGGATATGGAAACTTTGCAACCGTTAAAATTGTAGATTCTAATGGTATTGAAGTTGATTATTTTGTTGTTTTTACAGTATTTCGGGAAAGTAAAAAGCTGAGGTTGCACGTAGAAAGCTCCTACCCTAAATATGATGGTATAGGTAAAATCAAAAAAGTTCGCTTTTTTGTGATAGCTAAAAACTTATTAAATAATAAAAAATTACCCAGTCCTTAAATAACAAAGACTCCTTGAGGAGTCTTCGCCAAAAATCAATTTTTGGTATTCAGAACGTCTTTACCGGAATTCCTCGACCATAAAGGTAACGGGATGTCATGTTTAGACTATCTTTCAACGCCTAAATCATGTCTGCTGCATCCTATATTTCCATATTAGGCTATATTTTCAATTTCGTCAAGTTTCTATTTGTCTGATAGCGTAGCGTGGCGTAAGCCATATCAGGATACCCAGGATTAGAGGATTTACAGGATGGTTATTTGATGGTTGATGACTATTTACTTAATATTTTGTCTGAATCAGGATAACCAGGATTAGAGGATTTACAGGATGGTTATTTGATGATTACTAGAGGTAAATGATGTATTGATTATTACGGTAATTTCATGAAAATTAACCTTTCTCCATACTAATCATCAACAACTAACCAATAATCGAACAATCACATCCTGTACATCCTTAAATCCTGGACATCCTGATTCTGACAATATTAAAATTATGTAAACAAATAACAAAATTACTCAAATATGCTATTTTACATACAGCATACATGAAACCAACCATTAACGAATCATGAATCATCCACAACAACCGCGAGAATACGATGCTGTGCTTGGTGGTAATAGTCCATTACTAGAAGGTGCTGCGGTTTTAGGTGGAATTGAAGGGGTAAAATTGCGGTTACAAAATCCAGATGCACAGTTAAGAATTGCTGCACTTGAGCAAGCTGTGAATTATGGAGAACAGGGTTTAGATTTGGTGATTGCAGGTTTAAATGATGAATCTTGGGATATTCAAAATACGGCTTATTTAATATTAAGTGACAGAACAGAAACAAAAGTTAAACAAGCATTAATTTCTAATCTCCAAGGGTTAAAACTAGAAAAGATTGAAGTAGTAACAACTAACAAATTTGGAAAAATTATTCAACGACAGCAACGTATAGCCAAATATTTTATAGAAGATTTGGGTAATGGTGTGACATTGGACATGGCTGCAATTCCTGGTGGTACTTTTATGATGGGTTCACCAGAAAATGAAGCGGGAAGAAGTGATAATGAAAGTCCCCAGCATCAAGTTACAGTTCCTAGTTTCTTCATGGGAAAATATCCAGTAACACAGGCACAATATCAAGCTATTATGGGAACCAACCCTTCTGATTTCAAAGGTGATAATCGCCCTGTTGAAAGAGTTAGTTGGACTAATGCGGTGGCTTTCTGTGAAAAGTTAAGCCAAAAAATCGGAAAAACCTACAGATTGCCAAGTGAAGCCGAATGGGAATATGCCTGTCGAGCGGGAACTACCACACCGTTTCACTTTGGAGAGACGATTACAACGGATTTAGCTAACTATGATGGTAACTACACTTATCACGGTGGGATTAAAGGAATTTACCGAAAAGAAACAACAGAAGTAGGCAGCTTTGGAGTAGCGAATAATTTTGGCTTATACGATATGCACGGCAATGTCTGGGAGTGGTGTCAAGACAGTTGGCATAATAGCTATAAAGGTGCGCCGACAGATGGAAGCGCATGGCTAGATACTGAAGAAAATACCAATTTTAAGCTGCTGCGCGGTGGTTCGTGGAACGACGATCCTGGAAATTGCCGTTCTGCTTGTCGCTACAACAACAATCTCGACGACTACGACGACAATATTGGTTTTCGGGTTGTATGTAGTGGTGCGGCGAGGACTTAATAGCACTATGCGCTTTTGCCCTCTTGCTCTTTTCTTTTCTTATCCCTCTCGCATAGCGAGAAAAATTTTTTTGTCTGAATCAGGATATCCAGGATTAAAGGATTGACAGGATTGTAATTTGATGGTTGATGACTATTTACTTAATATTTTGTCTGAATCAGGATAACCAGGATTAAAGGATTTACAGGATTGTAATTTGATGGTTGATAGATGAGATTCATATATTTATTCTTTTATCTCACTTCATGAAAATTAACCTTTCTCTATCCTAATCATCAACAACTAACGAATAATCAAACAATCACATCCTGTACATCCTCAAATCCTGGTCATCCTGATATGGCTTACGCCACGCTTCGCTATCAGACAATAATATGCTATTTTACATACAGCATACATGAAACCAACCATTAACGAATCATGAATCATCCACAACAACCGCGAGAATACGATGCTGTGCTTGGTGGTAATAGTCCATTACTAGAAGGTGCTGCGGTTTTAGGTGGAATTGAAGGGGTAAAATTGCGGTTACAAAATCCAGATGCACAGTTAAGAATTGCTGCACTTGAGCAAGCTGTGAATTATGGAGAACAGGGTTTAGATTTGGTGATTGCAGGTTTAAATGATGAATCTTGGGATATTCAAAATACGGCTTATTTAATATTAAGTGACAGAACAGAAACAAAAGTTAAACAAGCATTAATTTCTAATCTCCAAGGGTTAAAACTAGAAAAGATTGAAGTAGTAACAACTAACAAATTTGGAAAAATTATTCAACGACAGCAACGTATAGCCAAATATTTTATAGAAGATTTGGGTAATGGTGTGACATTGGACATGGCTGCAATTCCTGGTGGTACTTTTATGATGGGTTCACCAGAAAATGAAGCGGGAAGAAGTGATAATGAAAGTCCCCAGCATCAAGTTACAGTTCCTAGTTTCTTTATGGGAAAATATCCAGTAACACAGGCACAATATCAAGCTATTATGGGAAATAACCCTTCTTATTTCGAAGGTAGTAATCGCCCAGTTGAACAAGTTAGTTGGATTAATACCGTGGCTTTCTGTAAAAAGTTAAGCCAAAAAATCGGAAAGACCTACAGACTGCCCAGTGAAGCCGAATGGGAATATGCTTGTAGAGCGGGAACTACTACACCATTTCACTTTGGAGAGACGATGACAACGGATTTAGCTAACTATGATGGTAATTATACTTATGGACAAGGAACTAAAGGAGTTTATAGAGAAGAAACAAGAGAAGTAGGCAGCTTTGGAGTAGCTAACAATTTTGGATTATATGATATGCACGGCAATATACGTGAGTGGTGTCAAGATAATTGGCATGGTAACTATGAAGGTGCGCCAACAAATGGAAGCGAATGGCTAGATATTGAAGAGAATATTAACTGGAAAATGCTGCGTGGTGGTTCGTGGAGCAGCATTCCTGATTATTGCCGTTCTGCTTATCGCAGCAGCAACTACCTCGGTACCGACCTCAACGGTCTCGGTTTTCGGGTTGTATGTAGTGGTGCGGCGAGGACTTAGTAGCACTATGCGCTTTTTCCCTCTTGCTCTTTTCTTGTCAGAATCAGGATATCCAGGATTATAGGATTTACAGGATTGTAATTTGATGATTGATAGATGAGATTCATATATTTATTCTTTTATCTCACTTCATAAATATTTACTTTTCTCTATCCTAATCATCAACAACTAACGAATAATCAAACAATCACATCCTGTACATCCTTAAATCCTGGACATCCTGATTCTGACAATAATCTTCCATCTCACTTCATAAATATTCAATTTCCTCTATACTAATAACAACTAACGAATAATCAAACAATCACATCCTGTACATCCTCAAATCCTGGATATCCTGATATGGCTTACGCCACGCTACGCTATCAGACAAAAAATTTTCTTCTTTGCGTCTTTGCTCCTTGGCGACTTTGCGCGAAATAAAAACCCCAATAAACTAACAACTAACTCCCTTATTTATACATAATGAATAACCCCCATCAACAACTACTCCAACAAATAGACCTCATGCTTCGCGCCCGCTATCCCCTACTATATATAGTCGGAGTGGAAGAAGAACCAATAGAACAAGTCCTGCAACAACTTACCCAAATATCCCAGACACCACGACAACTATTATTATGGGATATCGTCACCGGTTGGGATGACAACGGAACTGATAAAGGTTCAGTCATGGGAGCATTATCAAGAATTGCCAAAACCCCAGAAAATACAACCACAATATTTGTATTGCGAGACATTCATTTCATCCTCAAAAACCCCGAAACAGAAAAAAATGCTCCCGTAATTCGGGCTATCAAAAACCTCACCCGTCAACTCAAACGCACACGCCAAACCCTCATCCTCACTAGTCATACTTTAACCATTCCCCCAGAATTACAAGAAGAAATTACAGTTATTGATTTTCCCTTACCCAACATCCAAGAAATAGATTATTTAATTCAGCAATTAATAGTCCCCGAAAAACTGAATTTAAATGGACTGGGAAAAGAACAATTAATCAAAGCCTGTCAAGGATTAAGTCGCGCCAGAATTAGAAGAGTTTTAGCCGCAGCTTTAGCAGCAAAAGGACAAGTCAACGAAACAGATATTGATAGAGTATTAGAAGAGAAAAAACAAGCAGTTCGCCAAACCGGAATCTTAGAATTTTACACGGCCAATGAATCATTAAAAAACGTCGGTGGCTTGGAAAATCTCAAACAGTGGGTGCGAATGCGTCAAGATGCTTTTACCGAAGAAGCACGACGTTATGGAATACCCAACCCCAAAGGCGTTTTATTAGTAGGAATCCAAGGAACAGGAAAATCATTATCAGCCAAAACTATCGCCCATGAATGGCGTTTACCATTGTTACGTTTAGACGTGGGGAGATTATTTGGGGGTATAGTCGGAGAAAGTGAAAGTCGCATTCGCCAAATGATACAATTAGCAGAAGCAATATCACCCTGTGTATTATGGATGGATGAAATAGATAAGGCATTTGGTAATATTAATAGTGGTACAGATGGTGACTCTGGCACATCGCGCCGGGTATTTGGTACACTCATTACCTGGATGCAAGAAAAAACCAGTCCGGTGTTTATGGTGGCTACTGCTAATAATGTGCAAATATTACCAGCCGAGTTATTAAGAAAAGGGCGATTTGATGAAATTTTCTTTTTAAATTTACCCACGGAAAAAGAACGCCATGATATTTTTAAAGTCCATTTGCAAAAAATCCGTCCTTCCCGACTGCGAGATTTTGATTTACAGAAACTTGCAAGTCATAGCGAAAATTTTAGCGGTGCAGAAATTCAACAGGTAATTATTGATGGTATGCACCGCGCTTTTGGTAGTTTAATTGATGGTAATAGGAGGGATTTTAACACTGAAGATATTTTAGCTGCGGTGTCGGAAACTGTTCCTTTGGCTGCTATTGCTAAGGAACAAATTACTAGTTTAAAACGCTGGGCGGCGGAAGCTGGCGCAAGAACGGCTTCTATTGATACGCTGTTAATTGAGGAGTTGAAGGTTTATTCTCAGCAGCAAGGTTTGGGTCCTTTGGAGGTGGATTAAATAATAAAAGAAAACGAACCGCAGAGGCGCGGAGGACGCGGAGGGAAGAGGTTTTGGAGAGATTTTTCGTAGGAGTTGATTTTTTATGTCTCATTTTACAACTATCAAGGTGCAAATTAAGCAGGGTGAAGTTTTGCTTCAGGTTTTGCAAGAGTTAGGTTATCAGGTTGAACAAAATACTCAGGTTCGGGGTTATAGGGGTGATAAAACTAATGCTGAATATGTGATTAAGCAATCTAATGGTTATGATTTGGGTTTTCGTAAAAATGGAGAAGGTTATGAATTAGTGGCTGATTTTTGGGGTGCGAAAATTAATCAGCAGGAGTTTATTAATAATATCAGTCAAAAATACGCCCATAAAACTTTGATGGAAACAATTCAAACTGAGGGTTTTAATGTGGAGGAAGAGGAGGTTTTAGCAGATGGTACGGTGCGGGTTATTGTTGGTAGATGGGTTTAATTTCTGATTTATTAACATTATTAAAAAGTAAAAATCATCATGGCTGAATATCAAAAAGTTGAATATCGCATTGGGAAGGATGGTAAAATTGTGGAACGGGTTTTAAATGTCACTGGTTCTAGTTGTGTGGAAACAACAAAGGGGTTAGAAAAATCTTTGGGAGAAATAGAATCTCAAGAATTGTTACCGGAATATTATCAAGATGATGAGTTAATTACAGCTTCCGAAAATCAATCTTTACAACAACAATAATTCCTCGTTCCTTGTCTCTGACAAGGAATGCAGTATAGAGGCTCTGCCTCTTCTGATAAAATAGAGGTAGAACCTCTAGGATTGCATTCCCAGTCTGGAGACTGGGAACGAGAAAAGAAGTCGGGGATCTAAACACCAGCTACATAAACAAATAATATGCTAGAACAAATTAATCAAGTTGCTTTTGCTGTAATTCTCGTAATCATCGTTTATATTATTCTGCGGATATTATTCCCAGCAAATAATCAAAATACATCTATTAGTAATCAACCTGTTACTTCTCCAGACACAGAACAGAAGATTAAAGATTTAGAAATTCAATGTCAACGACTCAGGGAGGAATTAAAACAACAATCTCAACAATTACAAACTGATTTTCAACAAGAAACTTTTACCCAATTACAAACTCTACTCAGCAATTATCCCACAGTTAAAAAAATGGCTTTAGCTAAACCTGAATTACCCGCTAAAAACCTAATTTCCCTATTCACATCTTTAGATAGTTTAATTACCAATTGGGGTTATACTGCTATTGGTGAAACTTGGAAACAGGTTAATTATAATCCCCAATTACATCAAGCTGATAGTGATGATATTCAAGAAGGGGAATTAGTATATATTCGTTTTATTGGTTATCAGGATGGTGATAAGGTTCTCTATCCTGCTAAAATTAGTCGCACTCTACCCGGAGGATTTGATAATACTTAAACTCATGAATTTGTAGGTTGGGTTGAGGAACGAAACCCAACATTTACTGCTTACAATTTTTTAGATAATATATTTATTCTGTCTTCACCCAACATCAAGATATCAATTATCTATCATTTTTGTTGGGTTGCGCTTCGCTTAACCCAACCTACTTAAATTATGACAACTATCGCAATTGATTTTGGTACAAGTAATACTGTAATTAGTATTTTAGAAGCTGATACTCAATTACCTAAAAGTTTACGTTTTCCTAATTTATCCCGTTTGTTTTTGGGTGTAAATTCTCAAGGTGAAAGATTAGAATATCCCGTTATTCCTAGTTTAATGTTTATTAAATCAGGTAATAATATCATATTAGGTGAAGGTGTGAGAAGTCAAAGATTAGGACTTTCTCAAAGTTATCCTCCTGAAAGATTATTTAAAAAGTTTAAACGCGATTTAGCTGGAGATTATCAACCACCAGCAATCCAAATTGATGGGATAAATTATAATGCTATTTCTGTTTCTGAGTTGTTTATCCAAACTATTTGGACGGAAATAAAAAGGCAAAATATCCAACCTAGTCATTTAATTTTTACTGTTCCTGTTGGTGCTTTTGAACGTTATTTAGATTGGTTTCGAGATTTGGGGACAAAATTAAATGTTTCTCAAGTATCAGTTATAGATGAATCTACAGCAGCAGCTTTAGGATATGCTGTAAAACGCCCTGGTAAGTTAATTTTGGTAGTAGATTTTGGTGGGGGAACTCTCGATTTGAGTTTGGTTAAAACTATGACTAATTCTCATGAAAATAACAGTTTACGCGCTGAGGTTTTAGCTAAGTCGGAAGCCTATGTAGGTGGGGAAGATATTGATGTTTGGATAGTTGATGATTATTTGCATTCTCAAAATTTAACCCCGGAACAAGTTGGAAAAATTGGTTATCAAAATTTATTAGAAATTGCGGAAAGATTAAAAATTCAATTATCAAAAAATCAATCTGTGGCTGAAAGTTGGTTTGATGATGAATCTTTTATGTCTTATGAATTAAAAATTACTCGTGAAAAGTTAGAAGAAATTTTAGAATATAGACAGTTTTTACAACAGTTACGAGATGCTTTAGATGAAGTTTTAGCTTCTGCTTTGCGAAAGGGTATTTCTAAGAATGATATTGAACAGGTTTTGTTAGTAGGAGGGAGTTGTTTAATTCCCGCAGTTCAACAATTAATTATTTCCTATTTTGGTAAAAATAAAGTAAAATTAGATAAACCTTTTGATGCTGTGTGTCATGGTGCATTAGCAATAACGCAGATTACCGAAATAGATGATTTTCTCCGTCATAGTTACGCGATTCGTTTATGGGAAAATTATAGCAAAAGTTATATTTATCATCGCTTATTTACCAAAGGTGAAAAATATCCTTGTCAACGTCAAGAATGGTTAAATCTGCAAGTTGCAAATAATGGACAAAAAGAGATTCGTTTAGATATTGGTGAATTAGGTGATATGTCACAAACAGAAATTGCGTTTGATGCTTCGGGAAGAATGACTTCTAGCACTCTCCAACATCAAGAAAGTTACCGTTCCCTAGATAATCAAAATCAACAGGTTTGTGTGGCAAAACTTAACCCACTAGGTGAAGCAGGAATTGATAGAATATCGGTGTTGTTTGAGGTAGATTCTCGACGGATTTTATTAGCAACTGTCAAGGATTTATTGACGGGAAAAGTTTTAATTAATAGGGGAGAAATTTATAAGTTGACATAAATAAAATAATACAAGTGTTCCTATGATAAAAAATGCAATGCTTCTGTAATTTTAATCATATCTATACAGCACTTCCCGGTGTTATGAGGTACATATCTAGCGGGCAAGATGCCCGCACTACAAGAGTTCCATGATTCAACTTTGTACCTCATAAGAGCGGAAACCGCTGTAATAATTTAATTATATTGCTACTTAACTTTTTTGACAAGATCAATTACTATTGATGGTTGCGTAGTCGAAAACAAATCAATTTTATAAAACTTGCATTTGTGAGACAATTTCTCTGTTCAATTAAAAATAATTGTTAAATCTATGAGCAATCAAGGTTCTATTCCCGTTATCATTAACGGTGCTGCTGGTAAAATGGGACGTGAGGTAATTAAAGCAGTAGCCCAAGCGTCTGATTTGATTTTAATGGGTGCAATTGACACAACTCCCGAACATCAAGGTAAAGACGCGGGGGAACTAGCGGGTTTAAGTGAACCCCTGGAAGTACCAATTACCAATCAATTAGAGCCAATGTTGGGGTATGTGGCTGGGGAAAGACAGATGCAACCGGGGGTATTAGTTGATTTTACCCATCCTGATGCAGTTTATAATAATATTCGCAGTGCGATCGCCTATGGAATTCGTCCAGTGGTGGGAACTACAGGTTTAAGTCCCGCACAACTGGAAGAATTAGCTGATTTTGCGGAAAAAGCCAGTACCGGTTGTTTGATTATTCCTAACTTTTCCATTGGTATGGTACTCCTCCAAGAAGCCGCTGTCAGAGCTTCCCAGTATTTTGATCATGTAGAAATTATCGAACTCCATCATAACCAAAAAGCAGATGCTCCCAGCGGTACAGCCATTCAAACAGCCCAATTATTAGGCGAATTGGGTAAAACCTTTAACACTGCTATTGTGGAAGAAACGGAGAAAATAGCCGGAGCTAGAGGCAGTTTAGCAGACGAAGGGATTAGAATTCATAGTATCCGCTTACCGGGACTCATTGCCCACCAAGAAGTGATTTTCGGTGCAGCAGGGCAAATTTACACCTTACGTCATGATACCAGCGATCGCGCCTGTTATATGCCAGGAGTAATATTAGCCATCCGCAAAGTTAATCAGCTAAAGTCATTAGTATATGGATTAGAAAAAATACTTTAAAAGCAAGGAGTCAGGAGTCAGGAGTCAGGAGTCAGAATAATAATAAATATAGAGAGAAGTGAAATTTTCTCAACCTCATCAAAGTTGACTCCAAAAGCCATTATTATCTTGACTTCCATATTCTCTATTCTGAATCCTTACCTTGAAAATTGCGATTTTTCCATCTCCAAGCCAAAAGCCAAAAATATGCTCGTTCCCCTAACTCGCCAAAAATTTGAACAAATCATTCCCCTGGTTGCCTCTGGACCACAATATAAATACTATTGGGGAAAGTTAAGCAATTTTGTGCAGCGGATACTAATTTCTGTAGTTACCTTAGCTGTGCTATTGCTTGCACAATTCTTGTTTAGATTGGAATTTGGGTTAATCTTCTTTTTTGGAGTATTTGGTGCTTTCTTTTGGCTTTGGTATCCCGTATTTCAAGCAAGTATCCGCAATGGAAAATGCCGCCGTTATAAATACAGTGGCTTTTTCCGGGGACGAGTGCTAGACTGGTGGATTACAGATAAGTTAATGGGCAAACAGGAAACCGTTAACGGCAAAGGTGAGTTAGTCATCATCGAAAACCGTGAAAAGCGGATTAACTTAGAAATAGGCGACGACACAGGATTTAGTGTGGAGTTTGAAGCCCCATTACGCAACGCCCACAAAGTCATTTCTCGTGGTCAAATAGCTGAAATGGTGGTTATGTCAAATAGTTCTGATTTAAGCACAATTGAAGAATTCAGCGATATATATATTCCTAGTCGTGATCTATGGGTAAGCGATTATCCTTATGTCCGCAAAGACTTTTTTAATGAAGTTAGTGTCCGCTTACGTGCAAACCAGGAAAGAAAACCCCGCCGCCGTTCACCGAAGACATAGGGATAGGGAATAGAGTTTAATCTCAGGGGATAAGCACAAGTTGGAAAAGTCAGATAAGTTCACCGGGAAACTTCTGACTTTTCTCAATACCTTAGCCAAAATAAGAGCCTTGATAATTTTTGGCAAAAACGGCAAAAATAAGCATACATAAGCGTTTCGAGGAAAAGGTAGTTTAGAATCTAAAACCCTTATCCTACCGTCAATACATTTAAAAAATCCTTGTCGGAAACCTTTAAGGAATTTTTAGGGCTGATTGTTTTTGCCAAGCAAGAGCGAGAAACGGGAGTTCATGGTTAAAGCATTATCATCTCACCCTCGTAATTTGGCTAAGGTATTCTTTTCTGGCTTGTTTTATGCTATTTAATGAACTAATTCTCCAAAATATCCTTAAATTATGAGTGATTTACAAAGTCAAAATCCACTGAATGCTAACGCTAATCTCGTCGGTATTGGCATGGATAATCAACTATGGACAAGAAAGACCTTAACCAGTAATTGGGAAAAAATACCCAATAGTGGCTCGGTTTTGGCGATTACCTTTATGCCTGATGGTACTCTGGTGGGTATTGGCATGGATAATCAACTATGGACAAGAAAAAATTACTTAACCAGTAATTGGGAACATATACCTAATAGTGGTGCAGTTTTGGCGATTACTGCTATGCCTGACGGTACTCTGGTAGGTATTGGCATGAACAATCAACTATTTACAAGAAAAAATTACTTAACCAGTAATTGGGAACATATACCTAATAGTGGTGCAGTTTTGGCGATTACTGCTATGCCTGACGGTACTCTGGTAGGTATTGGCATGAACAATCAACTATTTACAAGAAAAACCTTAACCAGCAATTGGGAACATATACCCAATAGTGGTGCAGTTTTGGCGATTACTGCTATGCCTGACGGTACTCTGGTAGGTATTGGCATGAACAATCAACTATTTACAAGAAAAACCTTAACCAGCAATTGGGAACATATACCCAATAGTGGGGCAGTTTTGGGTATTGCATATTACCCAGCCGTGCGCCAACCAGTGCCAAAACCTTTAAAACTGAATGCTAACGCTAATCTCGTCGGTATTGGCATGAACAATCAACTATTTACAAGAAAAAATTACTTAACCAGTAATTGGGAACATATACCTAATAGTGGTGCAGTTTTGGCGATTACCTTTATGCCTGATGGTACTCTGGTGGGTATTGGCATGAACAATCAACTATTTACAAGAAAAAATTACTTAACCAGTAATTGGGAACATATACCCAATAGTGGTGCAGTTTTGGCGATTACTGCTATGCCTGACGGTACTCTGGTAGGTATTGGCATGAACAATCAACTATTTACAAGAAAAAATTACTTAACCAGTAATTGGGAACATATACCTAATAGTGGTGCAGTTTTGGCGATTACTGCTATGCCTGACGGTACTCTGGTAGGTATTGGCATGAACAATCAACTATTTACAAGAAAAAATTACTTAACCAGTAATTGGGAACATATACCTAATAGTGGTGCAGTTTTGGCGATTACTGCTATGCCTGACGGTACTCTGGTAGGTATTGGCATGAACAATCAACTATTTACAAGAAAAACCTTAACCAGCAATTGGGAACATATACCCAATAGTGGGGCAGTTTTGGGTATTGCATATTACCCAGCCGTGCGCCAACCAGTGCCAAAACCTTTAAATGGGCAAATTGTTGTTAATGCAGATGAATGGACACTAAGCAATCAAGGTTTCCAAAAAGCCCCTGATACAGCCACATTTGTGACTAATGTTGCCCAATACTTTGTTGGTGATGAAAAAGGTAAATTTCATGTACTTTCCAATAATTTCGGTTTAACTCAATCTTCTTTAGAGCAAACAATGACCAAAGCAGGTCATACTTGGACTAAAGGAATGAATATCCCCATTGATTTAGCAACCCTTTCTCAATATGATGCTGTTTTTGTCGGTGGCGATCCTGTTAATAATCAAGTCTTAATTGATTATGTGAAGAATGGTGGCAAAGTATATCTCTGCGCTGGTACAGGTCAAGGAGGCTTACAAACTGAAGCCAACAATTGGAATACTTTTCTCGCTGCATTTGGTCTAAAATATGGGGGTTCATATAATGGAATTAGCGGAAATTGTCCCGTTAATCAAAATCACCCTCTATTTGCAGGAGTAAAAACCATTTATCAAGATAATGGTAACTCTATTGTTGATTTACAACCGGATTCGCCACTTAATCAAGTTATCCTTACTCATAGTAGTGGACAAGGGCTAATCGCTACGGCTGAATTTATTAAAACCCCTGCACCTCAACCAACTCCCGCGCCTGTGTCACCAGTTGATGTAACTCCTGTACCAACCCCTGCACCTCAACCAACTCCCGCGCCTGTGTCACCAGTTGATGTAACTCCTGTACCAACTCCTGCACCTCAACCAACTCCCGCGCCTGTGTCACCAGTTGATGTAACTCCTGTACCAACTCCTGCGCCTGTACCAACTCCCGCGCCTGTACCAACTCCCGAACCTTTAGTAACTGACTCGGAAGAATTTACCATCACTGCCACGACAAATGTAACTATTTCCAAATTAGTTTATAAAGGTGCAGTTAAACGCACTCAAGCCGATGAATATATAGAGATTAGCAACTTAGGTAATAGTCCTGCTAATATCTCTGGGTGGAAAATAACTTCTGCGGGTAGTTCTAAGCAATTTTTAACCTTCCCACCAGGAACTATCTTAGAAGGTGGTAAGAGTTTCCGCATTTACACGAATGAAGTACATCCTGAAACAGGTGGTTTCTCCTTTGGTAGTAAAACTGCTATTTGGAATGATGCAGGGGATGAAGCTAAACTTTTTGATACCGCAGGAAGCAATGTTTCCACTTTAGCTTATGGGAAAAATACCGTTGCTGGCATCAAACAAGAGTTAAAAGTTCCTCAATTAAAGTTTGTGGCTACTCATACTTTAATTAACAAACAAATGGCTTTAGGCGGAAAAGTCACATTTACCGAAGCTTTATCTTCAGCAATTCAGAGTTTTCTTGAAGATGATAGTAATGCTAAAAATCCTTTGGCATTAATTCTTAAAGATCCCACAGCTTTTGGTTTAGCTGCTGGTGCTACTAAAGCAATGGCTACTGAAAAGTTGCGTTCTTATCTGAACGAGGGCGGAACATTGAGTTTACTTCCTAATGCTAAAAGTAGCACAGGAGTGGATAAAAATTGGATTTTTGAGCTATCACTGGCAGCATTTGCAGGGAAAACCTTCTGTGCAGTTGTGACCTGTTAGGCTGTATCGTTCCAGTGTAGGGGATAGCGAAGCGCGACCTAGGAATCGCAGTAAGTTGGATAGAACACAATCAAACACTATTGACTGTGATCCCTAGGTCTGACAAGAAGACTGTTTCCTATTCTTTACTCCGTTATCTCCCTCCAGTTCTATCTTGTCCATAGGCTTGCCAAGCTAAATCCACTAAGCCGTCAACAATGGCAGCAGCTACGACAGCGTTACCCTTGCGACCTTCAATAGTGATATAAGGAACTAGAGATTCTTGCAACCGTTCTTTTGCCGTTTCTAAATTTATAAAACCTGCTGGAGTCGCAATTATTAAAGCGGGTCTAATTTCTTCAGATTCAATTAATTCAACTAGTGCAGTTAATGCTGTTTGTGCTTGACCAACCACAAATATCCCCTCTGGATAACGCCGAGCTAGGGTTTCAATACCCCAAGCAGCATGGGTTTTTTCTTTTTGGGGTCGTGTTAGTGCTTCCATACTGCAATACACTGGATTAGCAAATGTATTTTGAATATCATGGGCTATGGCTGCTTGTACCATTGGTGCATCTACGACAATGGTAGTACGTGCTACCAGGGCTGCTGCTCCAGCTTGTAATGCTTGTTCTGAAAACCGGATTAAGGATTTATACTCTAAATCTGCTGTAGCATAAACTACGCGACGAACGATTTCATACTCTGCTGGTGAAAAAATATGATCACCAATTTCAGTATCAATAATTGCCAAACTTTGAGCGTCAGTTACGTGCCATTCCATTGTTATTTAATGTATTAGTTTTTAGCTTACCAGTTTCCGTGCGTAGTCTTTGTTGATTGGTAATTGGCAATTAGTAATTGGGCAGAATTTATTTCTAGTTGCCAGTTACCAGTCAGTATCCTATAACTTTTCAGGATTCAGCGTTAGAGGAAGTCCGACTAAACACGGGGGATAAATAAGCTACTAAAGCACCAATGGCAAAAGCGGAAATATTGCGGACGAGAGGCAACCAATCGCTTGTCCGGGTAATAACTGGAGCAATACCGAAGGCAATAAATAATATTCCCCATAAAGGTGAGAAAATTAACGCCCATTGCCAACCAAGTATCTTTTTGTCGCCGCGCGGTTGGGCAGCAAAACCACAAATAATCCCCCCAACAGCAGAGGTAACAAGGGTGAGTATCCATTGTTCTCTAGGGAGTCCAGGAACGACGTTACAACCGCCTTTGAGTAAGCAACCTTTCACTGAATTTAGAGCCTGGAGAATGGCTTGATCTTCTCCTTCTTCACGGACAAAGTATAAGTTACCAAAGCGGGTTTGTAGTTCAATCCAGAAGGTGCGGGGTAAGAATTCATAAACGGCATCACCAACACTAAAGCTGAGGATGTTACCACCACGAGCATCTGCTACTAGGAGAATGCTTTTATCATCTAAACCCCAATATTTGATTACTGCTCTCCCTGGGGTGCGGTCGTATTGAGTTAAAACGCGCAATTTCCAACCAGTATCAGTTTCAAACTGCTCTAATTCTTTAACTAGCTTTTCTTCTTGGGGGTCAGGGAGAGTTTTTGCTAAATCTACTACTGGGGTGACAAAGCTGGGTAGCAAATCGGGATTTTCATAAGCTAGGGCAGATGGAGAATTAATTGCCCAAATTGAGCCAATAAAGCCAAATACGGCAATTGATACTAAAATTCGTCGCCAAAAACACAGGTGCATGAACGTTATTATACTATTATCTAGGGGAGAATGTAAAAAGTGCTTTTCAAAGATTAATGTAAAAGTGATACTTCTTTACACTTCTTTACCTTACTCTAATATTAGATATCTCAGCAAAATCTGATGGAGAAATTAGGAATTGGTGACCACCCGCTGTTCATCAGTTTTGGCAGTGTTTAATCCCGTTCTCATTAGACATCTCCGAAAAAGATCGTAGAGACGTTCCATGGAACGTCTCTACAAGGGTTTCAAGTCACGTACATTTAATTCTCGGAGATGTCTATTGATCAGCGTTTTCGCATTTCTCCTGGTTTTTTTTTGCGAGCGAAGCTTGTCCAAGCTGCTTTAAAGCCGACGAAGACACTACGGGTGCTAATTTGTAGATTTTCTGCTTGTTTTTTGGCGGTATCTAGACTTTGATCAAATTGTTTGACAACTTGACCGGCACTTTTAACACCTTCACTAACATCATCGGTTAATTCGGTTATTTCTAAGGTGGTGTTGCGGATAGCGTTGAGAGTGGGTGGCAACTCCCGTGAAAGGGTATCAAAGAATTTTTCGGCACTGCGAGCAGCATGGGCTAGTTCCTGCAAAGCGGGTATGGCTGCCACCAAAACGGCTGTTAGACTGGCAGCAACTAAGAGGATGGATAGTCCCAGCCAAAACAAAGGATCAATCACGGTTATGCCACTTATGAACGTTCTAGTTTTTCGGTCAAAGGATGAGTATCTGTTGTGGCGCTGCTGACATCAACAGTATTTTTTTTGTTTAAATTTTGGCTTTCGCGCTGGGTAGCGTCTATACCAACTGCGATCGCATCCCGCAGTCTGTCTACAGTTTCATCCCAGTTTTGCAGGGTGCTATTAGAAAGACGATCTGCCTGAATTTGCACGCTGGTCGTGATATCTTCTGCTAATTCGGGGATAGCATTGGCAGATTTTTTGACAAGTTTACGGGTTTCCCGTCCTGTGCGGGGAGCAACTAATAAACCTGCTAAAGTGCCAATAGCTGCTCCTAACATCAAACCACCAATAAAGATTCCAGAACGGTTGTTAGACATTTTTTGATTTTTCTACTCCATAGAATTTATCTTATATCTTGCACTGGGTATTGAGAAGTTGCGGTGACACAATTAAAACTTCTTCTTTCTTCTTTCTTCTCTCTTCTTTTTGACAACTGACCACTGTACGGGCGAAGCATTTGGAGAACTATTTTTGGCAATAACCGATAATTTATCTTCCAAATGCTTCGCCCCTACTGACCACTGACGACTGACTCTTACATATTAGCTATAAGTTGCTACTTTTTTAGCTACAAGCCAAAGATTAGATACAGCATATTTCACACATACTACCTCTCTTGAAGCATCACAAGAACCTTTGAGGGTTTGTGTTTTTATATCATCTTTTACAAGTTTGGCCTGGTAAGTATAGAGAGTTCCAGAAGGTTGTTCAAAACTTAACTCACCTAAAATTGTCTGATTATCTAGGCTTTTCTCCAGAATTTTCCCTGTGACTTTATAGTTAAACCAATCCCAACCTAAACGCAGCATGAGTTCTCTTTCCAAAATTTGCAAGGGATTTGGTAAGATTCCCCAACCGCGATAAACTTTATTTAAACATTCTATATTTCCAGTTTGGGTAAGAATTGATTTAAAGGTATCTTGATCCAGAACTCCGTAATATCTGCCTTGGGGAAAATCTATGGCTGTGGGTGCAAATCTATGTCCACCAAAGTGACTTGATCTCCAAATTCTGAGATGATTTAACTGTAAATCAAAGATGGTATTTTGAGCATGAAAGTAAAAAGGATTGCCATATTTTGCACAACATTGATCATGGCTACCATGGGTACAAACTAATATATCTCTTGTGGGATTGGATGCTATTTCATCATCAACACTGACTCCAGTTAACCATTTCCTGACTACTCCTGCTACTTGTTCAATATTTGGTAATTTAAATTCTTGTTTTTGGTATCCGTTACTTAATCCCTTTTCTTGCTGATAAATTAATAAAGTTGTTTGTTCTTCCCTGTGTGTTTCATCATTAGCAATTAATAGAAAATGAATTGATAATTTAGCACGTTTGACATCTGCAACCAAAATCCGTAAATTATCTGGAACCCATTTAGAATTAAAGGCTTCAGAAACCCAAGGGGTAGGACATTCTACTAATATATAGGTTTGGTGGTTGGTAGCACTACCAATAACATCTTCTTGTATTTCTCGTGAATGATCAGCGCAAAAAAAATTATTCATTGACACTTACTCAAATATATATTTTATGAACAATTGTTAACAAAAATCTAGGTAGACACTTTATCAAATTCTGATTTTTCCCAGTCTTTCCGGTTAAATAAATGCTCTTTCCCAAAATGTTAAGAATTCAAAATATCATTTTTTTTACATTTAACAGGGAGATTTTCGAGAATATCTGGAGCTAATTTATCGCTTTTTTGATTAGTATTCTTCATCCTTAGTCTTAATCGCTGAATTCTGAGATTTAAACTTTTCCCTAAATGATCTAAGAGACTTCCAATTAAAAAAATATCCCAAAATCTCTTGTGGTGCGGGCATCTTGCCCGCTAACAACACAAGGACGGGCAAGATGCCCATCCTACAAAATTGGATCATCTTTTTTGTGGAATTCTCTAAATAGAAAATTCGATCCTTTGTCTGTATACTTAATGACATACATTCACTAGCTTTTAAATTATAGCTAAATTTATCCATATTGCGAAATATTCTCAATTGATTGTGAAAAAAATATAAAGGCTAGAAACTTTCTTTTTATCTAATCACGTATTTTGACTCTAACCCAACTCAATTGCTAAAGCAACTATTTTCTCAAATAAATTCTACAAAAATATATCTTTACATTAATTTATCCTTCATAAAAATTAATAATATTCATAATCTAACAAAAACCGATCATAAGTATCATTGGATTTACAAATGTAATAAATAAGATTATACATAAGTTACAAGAATAATTAATACAGAAATATTTTTATGCAGACAGTAAAGATGGTTTCATAGTGAACTACAACAAAATTGTGATTAAGTAATAATGGTGAATGGTTGTTTTGTCAATTCCCTATTTTTAATTATATGACATTAATTTTAGCTCTGGATTTTGGTGGCACAAAATTGGCAGCAGCAACAGTAAAGGGTGGTGCGAAGGAGTGGTTGTACCATGAATCACGGTTTTCACCCGCAAATGGTGATGCTTTGACTGATTTAGAAATTATGCGATCGCTCATTGATTCCGTGCTAAAAGGAAGGAAACCGGATGCCATTGGTGTCAGCTTCGGTGGTCCAGTAGATGCAACCACAGGTTTAGTCCGCTTATCTCATCACGTTCCTGGCTGGGAAAATGTTCCCCTCAAACAAATACTCGAAGAAGATTATTGTACACCTGTCAGTATAGATAATGATGCTAACGTTGCTGCTGTTGGTGAACATCGCTTTGGGGCTGGACAAGGATATGATAGCCTATTTTATATTACCATTAGCACTGGTGTCGGTGGAGGGTGGATACTTGACGGCAAGCTTTGGCGGGGTGCATTAGGCATGGCGGGAGAAATTGGACACATGGTAGTAGATCCTAGAGGTCCCTTATGCTTATGTGGAAAACGGGGATGTGTAGAACGTTTAGCTTCGGGTCCCTACATGGCGCAAAATGCCCGGGAAATGCTGGAGAAAGAACCACCCAGTGCTAACGGCAAAGTCAGGGGAGACGTACTTAGGTATTTGACAGGTAATGATCTCAACTTACTTACAGGCAAAGTCATTAGTACCGCAGCAGCCAACGGAGATGAAATAGCACAAGAGGTATTATATCGGGGTGCTTGGGCGTTGGGAGTCGGTATTGGTAATGTAGCCAATTTGATGAATCCCCAACGGTTTGTTTTAGGTGGTGGTGTGACCAAAGCTGGGGATAATTTCTGGACTGTGGTGCGGAAAGTAGCTAGGGAAACCGCACTCCCAGAGGTGAATTTTGAGGTTGTGCGGGCATTGTTGGGTGATGATGCACCTTTGTGGGGGGCTGTGGCTTTGGGTTTGAGTGTGTTAGATTAAATTCTTTTTCTCACGCAAAGGCGCAAAGACGCAAAGAATAATCAAGAGTTTCCTTTAAATATTCGCTTGTTGTCTTTGATAAAGTGACCAGTACAAACCTTTTTGTTTTAAGAGTTCTAAATGTGTTCCTCGTTCGGCTATTACTCCTTTTTCCATGACTAATATTAAATCGGCTCGTTTGAGGGGGGCAAAACGGTGGGCAATTAAGAATACTGTGCGGTTAGAGGAAACATTTTTGAGGTTTTGTAATACTTGTTGTTCGGTTTCACTATCTAAGGCACTGGTGGCTTCATCTAATATGAGAATTGGTGCAGACGCTAGAAATAATCTGGCTAATGCTATGCGTTGTCTTTGTCCTCCAGATAATGCTGTTCCTCTTTCTCCTACGTTGTTTTCATAACCGTAAGGTAGTTGACTAATGAAGTCATGGGCTACTGCTAATCTGGCTGCTTCGACAACTTGTTCGGAGGTAATATCTGGATTTCCTAATGTGATGTTTTCTAAGATTGAACCATTAAATAAAAAGTCTTCTTGGAGAACTACACCGATTTGTTGTCGTAAGGATGCTAAGTCAGCACTTTTGATATCAAATCCATCAATTAGAATCCGTCCTGATTCAATTTGATAAAGTCGTTGAATAATTTTGGAAAGGGTACTTTTTCCTGAACCACTTCTGCCAACAATGCCTACAAATTGTCCGGGTTCAACATTAAAAGAAATTCCTTTTAATACTGGTTCGGTGTTGGCATTATAGCGAAAGAAAACTTGATCAAAATTAACTTCTCCTTTGAGGGGTGGTAATACTAATCCTGTTCCTGCTTCTGTTTCTGGGGCAGCGTTGAGAATATCACCAATTCTATCTACTGATAATAGAACTTGTTGGAGATTTTGCCATAACTGCACTAGCCGTAATAGTGGGCTGGTCACTCTTCCTGATAACATTTGGAAGGCGATTAATTGACCAATTGTTAGTTGATGATCAATTACTAATTTTGCCCCAACCCACAGGATGATTAAGGTGGAAAAGTTAGTCAGAAAGTCACCAATATTACTACTAATATTGGATGTAGTTGAGGCTTTAAAACTGGTACGAATAAAGCGGGCAAATAAACCTTCCCAGCGTTCTCTTGCTATTGGTTCGGCTGCATGGGCTTTAACTGAATGAATGCCGGTAATTGTCTCGACTAAAAATGATTGACTGTCAGCACTGCGGTTAAAAGTTTCATTTAGCCAATTTCGCAAAATTGGTGTCGTGATGATGGTTAACGTCGCAAATAATGGTAATACGGCTAAGGCTACAAATGTCAGGGGAATGTTGTAATAAAACATCAATCCCAGGTAAACTACAGCAAAGATACTGTCAAGAATGACGGTTAAGGCTGTACCTGTGAGAAATTGGCGAATTTGTTCTAATTCCTGGACTCTAGCGACTGTATCGCCCACTCTCCGCGACTCAAAATAAGCCAAGGGTAAACGCATTAAATGGCGAAAAAGTTGGGCTGATAAACTCAAATCTAAACGCCGGGCTGTGTGGGTAAATATGAATAGCCGCAGCATACCCAGAATAGATTCAAATGTCGCCACTAGCAAGAGAGCGATCGCCATCACATCTAAGGTGGCTAAACTCTCCTGTACCATCACTTTATCAATGATGACTTGAGTAATTAATGGTGACGCTAATCCCAATAATTGCAAGGTAAATGAAGCTATTAAAACCTCACCTAACAAACCCCGATATTTCCAAACTGCGGGAGTAAACCAAGCTAAATTAAATTTCTCTTGTTGGGAAATTAATTCAGCTTGCCATAATGTCCCATTCCAACAATTTTCTACTACAGATTGCGGTAATTGTTCACAACTATAATCAGGATTTTGGGGATTAGCAATAATTAAATAATTGCCTTTGATTCCATAGGCTACTACCCAATTTAATTGGTTATTTTTACCTTCCTGATTACTTTGATTCCACAACAACAAAGCAGGAAAAGTTAATTGGCGTAAATCACTCCAACTAACCTGCAATTTCCGCAAAACTAACCCTACTTTTTCCGCAGCTTCTATCAGGTTTTTGGGTTTTTGTCCCCGCAGTTGGCGTTGTACCCATTCCAATTGCACAGGATTTTGTAAATGTTGTGCCACCATTGTTAAACAAGCTGCACCTGTATTCCCACTTCCCACAAAGGGATAATTGGAAATTATCGGTGGAGAAGGTGCGGAAGGAGGTAGAGAAATGGGAGAATTAGCAACTGGTAAAATGGCTTCTGTTTCCTCTACCTCTAGTGAATTTGTCCAAAATTCATCAATTTGAGAATTGACAAACTTTTTCCATACAGCCGAATTCCAACACACTACTACTACTTCCTTGCTGGTAGCGATAGCTTTACAATCAGCAAATATTTGTTGACAGTTACCAAACCAATCTCCTGTTTGTAAAGTAGCTACAGTTTTATTTTCTTCTTCTTCTCGTAACCGGACTTTACCAGTGACAATGAAGAACTGATAACTTCCCTCGTCAAAGGCATCACCACCTAATTTTTGTGACCAAATTTTTTCGCCAAGTTTGTAATTACGAATTTCCGCTTGCTGTTTTAATTCGCTTTTTTCTTCAGCATTTAGCCAGGATAGCGGCGGTTCATTCCAGGGTAAATTGTTTAACACATTTATTAGTTAAAATTGATTATTGAAATGTTTTAATCTACTTGAATTCTGACTGTAAGATCCTGAATTTTATCCCCTAGCCATTTCTCAAATAGCTCATTTTTTAGTGATTGTTGTAATTGAGGATCTTCTAAAGATGCTGGGAGAATTTGTTCTAATCTAAATAAGGCAAAATGTCCTTCTATGTCTATGGGATTGATCAATTTTCCTGGGGTGGTTGCGTCTACAGCCGCACGTAATACATCTGGTATAGTTCCCCGACTAATTGGTCCCATCATGCCATTGAATACTCGTTCATCTGCTAATGAATACTCTTTTGCTAGTTGTTCAAAACTACTTCCTTCTTCAATTTGAGTTTGTAGTTCTTCGGCTAATTCCCGACTATCAACTAGAATCCGTGAAAGGATGACTCTATCTAAGTAAATCTTCCTTTCAATAAAGTATTCTGGTAATTTTGATTCTGTGACTAATGCTTTGAGTTTCTCTAATTGAAAGCTAAAGGTAATAGATGTATGAAAAGTTGTATAATCTGTACTATTACTTATTAGCCATTCTTGAAATTTTTGGGGATCAGTTAGTTGATTTTTTAAGCGAAAATCAATAATTGTCTGTTCAATTAATGCCGAACTAATTTCAATATCTGTTCTGGTATTAATTTCTTGTACAATTACGTGCTGACGCAAGACATCACCAATAAAATTCCCCAGTTTACCCGATATTTGTAGATATTTAACTACTTCAGCCAGGGCAATTCCTTGGTCATTTACAGTCAAAAAAGATGAAGATTTCATGAAGTAATTCCGAGCATAAAACTAAAACATCTATAAGACTTTCCATTAAATAATAGAGAAAACAGTAGGGAATGATATCTAGGAATAATAAAGATTCGATAAATTAAATATGTAATTAATATTTGGTGATCAAATATTCTAATTTTTTGATTAATAGTGAACTCAATGATTTTAGATGATTACTATTTTTTATCTGTAAGCAATATGACCAAAATCAAAATGATTTTGCTGTCACTCAATCCAACATCAGACATTAGAGGGTGTTTGAAAAGTTATGGTTGATGTATTAAATATTTTTTACCCCACCCTAACCCTCCCCTTGTAAAGGGGAGGGAACTGGATTTTTATTGTTTCCCCCCTTTACAAGGGGAAAGGGGGGTAGCAATGTGATGAAAATTACGGAATACCACTTTTCAAACATCCTCTTAGAGGTTTAAAGAAAGTGGTAAACTATCTCTATCTGAGTATATTTTATTCAACTTACAACCAATTTCCACATAAAGTTCTATTATCGTTTTTATACTTTCAATCTTGTTTGGTAATTGTGATAAAAATATCTTATATTCCTCAATACCTTGTCCAAATCGAAAAAAGTCTTGATTTGTAGGTTGGGTTGACGTAAGGAAACCCAACAAATGCGTTGGGTTGCGCTGTCGCTTAACCCAACCTACAAAAGATGGACAAGGTATTGATTCCTGTAACCTTTTAGCTAACCTGCAACTTACTTAATTTAAGTTAATTTCATGACCAACCCCCGTCAAGTGGCTTTTATTGCTCTCAAAGAAGTTCATAAAGGAGCTTATGCTGATGTTGCTTTAGATAGAGTGCTACAAAAGTTTAAGTTACCCGACAATAATCGGCGGTTAATGACAGAATTAGTTTATGGGAGTGTGAGAAGACAACGCACCCTTGATGCTATCATTGAGCAACTTGCTACTAAGAAAATTCAGCAACAGCCAAAAGACCTCCGCACCATTTTACATTTGGGTTTTTACCAACTGCGTTATCAAGAAAGAATTCCCGCTTCTGCGGCTGTAAATACTACTGTTGAATTAGCAAAGGAAAATGGTTTTCCTGGTTTAACTGGTTTTGTCAATGGTTTATTACGTCAATATCTCCGACTTGCAGAAAAATCCTCAGAACCGCTAAATTTACCGGAAAATCCGGTCGAAAGATTAGGTATTTTCCACAGTTTCCCTAATTGGATTATTGAAGTTTGGTTAAAAGAATTGGGTTTTGAAGAAACAGAAAAACTCGCTAATTGGATGAATCAAACCCCGACAATTGATTTACGGGTAAATATTCTTCGCAGTTCTTTAGAAGAGGTACAATCAGCTTTTGAATCTGCTGGTGTTTTAGTCAAACCCATTCCCCATTTACCCCAAGCTTTACGATTAATTGGTCATAACGGAGCAATTCAAAATCTACCTGGTTTTAATGAAGGTTGGTGGACTGTCCAAGATAGTAGCGCTCAATTAGTTGGTCATTTGCTTGACCCTCTGCCGGGGAATGTAGTGATTGATGTTTGTGCGGCACCAGGGGGAAAAACTACCCATATTGCCGAATTAATGGGAGATAAAGGCAAAATTTGGGCTTGTGATCAAACTGCTTCCCGGTTACGCAAATTAAAAGAAAATGCCCACCGTCTAAATTTACAATCTATCGAAATTTGTGCAGGAGATAGTCGCAACTTACCGCAATTCTACGATTCTGCTGACTGTGTATTAGTTGATGCTCCTTGCTCCGGTTTGGGAACTATGCACCGTCACGCTGATGCGCGTTGGCGACAAACACCAGATTCTGTGCAAAAACTTTCCCAACTCCAAAAAGAACTCTTATCACATAATGCAGGTTTTGTCAAGGCTGGTGGTGTTTTAGTTTACGCAACTTGTACGCTGCATCCAGCGGAGAATGAACAGATAATTACGGAGTTTTTAGCCGCAAATCCCCATTGGCAAATTGAACCTCACTCTTTTGATTTATTTAATGATACTGCTCCTGGTTGGTTAAAAGTCTGGCCTCATCAACAGGATATGGATGGTTTTTTCATGGTGCGCTTAAGAAAAACTCAGGATTGTCAAGTACAGAATTAGGGAGGCAGGAGGCAGGAGGCAGGGGAGAATATTTCTTGCCTATTGCCTATTGCCTATTACCTACTCTTTTTCAACCTTGGGGATAATGTTGGGACGATCTTTATTTTCCCAACCGGGGGGACGTTTGGAGTTGTACCAAGCAATTGAACCGATGGTGACAGCAGCGATAAAACCCACCACATACACCAAAGTAAACGCTAAGGGAAAGTGATTTCCAGTGTCTAGCACTGGGACTTGGAGCAATAAATAACTCATGATTATATTCGGCTAATGTAGGTTACAGTTCTTCATAAAGTATAAACTCAGCGAATCCCCTACATCTACCCTAGGAAAAATCTTTACTGTATTTAAAGACATAACAGCAATTATTATGGTGAAGAATTGGGCTTGAGTCTTTCCCTCCAGGAAGGTTGTGATGATGAAGATCCTTCAGAATTATTCTCTACAGGGGAAGATGACTTTACCTGACCTGATTCTTTGCTGCTCCTGCGTCGTGAACGAGATGATTTAGGAGTAGAGTCGCTATTAGATTCTTCCCTGCGATTGCTTCGTCTTCTGCTAGAGGAAGCCAGTGGATCATTATTTTGTTGACTATAGCGTCGTTTCCGTCTTGGTCTACGTTCTGATGAATTTGCCGAATCTTCCGACTGATTATTGGTTCTTCTGCGTCTGCGTCTGGTTGATGAATAAGAATTGTCGGTATTGTCCTCATCTGATTTTTGATCATAATCATCAACCGATTTATGGAGAATTTTTTTCGGTTTGAGAGGTTGGGCTTTGATAGTACCTTTGCGATTTTCTAAATTAGGTCGGGGTGGAAATTTTTCTACCGGCATTCCCTCTACGGCTTTTTCCATAAACTCATGCCAAGCATAAGCTGCACTACCACTATTACCATAGGTAGGGGTGTTATCATCATTCCCTAACCACACCCCAGCCACTAACTGAGGAATATAACCAATAAACCATAAATCACGGGATTCATCGGTAGTGCCTGTTTTGCCGGCAACTTGTCTATCATCTAATTGAGCCGCAGCACCAGTGCCATCGGTGACAACATTTCTTAACATCCAAGTCATGATGGCGCTAGTATCAGGATCTAAAACTTGCTTAGATTCATATTTGGCTGACCAAATGACATCTCCTTCGCGGTTGAGAATGCGCCGAATGCCATGAGCTTCTATATAATTGCCTTGATTGCTAAATGTACCATAGGCGTTGGTCAATTCTAATAAGTTGACTTCATTAGAACCAAGAGCCAAGGAATAGTTAGGTTTGAGTTCTGACTTAATGCCCATGTCATGGGCAAGTTTAATGGTGGGTTCAAAACCTATTTCTATTAAGACTTTTACCGCAATTGTATTGATAGATTTGGTGAGAGCGTCTCTGATATTTAACCAACCAGAGAATTTGTTATGGGAATTTTTTGGCTCATAACCATCTATTGATAAAGGTTCATCTAAATAACTATCGTAGGGACTTTTACCAGTAGCGATCGCTGTAGCATAGACGAAACCCTTAAAAGTCGATCCTGGTTGTCGTTGGGCTTGAGTTACACGATTAAACTGGTTTTTGCTAAAGTCTTTACCACCTACCATGGCCTGAATTTCCCCACTCCGAGGATCTATGGCAACCATGGCCGCTTGTTTAAAGTTTTGCCACTGACCTTCATTTTTTAATATTTTAGCAACTGCGGCTTCTGCTGCTTGTTGGGAAATGGGGTTTAAGGTTGTTTCTACTACTAAACCACCACTAGCTAAGACATCAGCGCCCAGGTACTTGGGCAATTCTTTCTGAACATAGCTAGTAAAGTAGGGAAAATTAACTTGTAACCGTTTGGGTAAACTGCTGTTAACTATTAATGCTTCTTGTATAGCTGCTTGTTTTTGTTCCGGTGTAATTATGCCATCTTCTAGCATCCGCTGTAACACCAAATTTCGTCGTTCTGTAGCTATTTTGGGGTTTTTATCGGGGCCATAGACGTTAGGTGCGGGAGCTAAACCAGCCAGGGTGGCCATTTCTGATAAAGTCAGTTGATCTACGGATTTACTAAAGTATACCCAAGCCGCATCTCCGACACCGTAAGCTCCAGAGCCTAAATAAACGAGATTTAAATAACGTTCGAGAATCTGATCTTTAGTCAATTGTCGCTCTATTTTTTGGGATAACCGGACTTCTTTGAGTTTACGCCAAAAGGTTTTTTCTGGTTTAAGGAAGAGAATTCGCGCTACTTGTTGGGTGATGGTACTACCACCTTCTCCTATATTTTGCGATCGCAAATTATTGATAACTGCTCTGGCAATTCCTTGGGGATCAAATCCATTGTGTTGATTAAATCTTCTGTCTTCTGAAGCAATAAAAGCTTTTTTTAAAGTATCTGGTATTTGCTCTATTTTCAGCACTTCTCTGGTAGCTTCTCCCTGCTGTTGTAGAACACTACCATCACCAGCTTTAATTGTCAGAGTTTGCTCTCGTACCAATGCTCTGAGTGCAGACTGATCTGGTAAATTTTTATCTATTTCTAAGATTGTGTAATGGAAAGCAATGATCCCACTACCAACACCTAACCCAGCCCAAAACCAAAAACGACGATAAAAGGGTTTATCGCTGCTGGCAATTTTGCCCAAGATTCCCGATGATAGAGTTGTCATCTGGGTGATTAACTGCTTTGCCTTCACCTGCATTTTCGGTAGTAAGTTTTCATTTGTGGACTCGTCATTTTGTTGATGATTACCTAATGGCAATGGCAGTTTCTCCTGTTTAGTTTGAGCGCAACATTTCTGCGTTAATATAATAACCCATATAATACCTCATAAATCATTAACTTAATTCAGTGGTAATATATGTTTTCTACAAAGCTATATTATTGATATTAATATCATTTATGACAATTAAATCATGCAATTTTTGCATAAGAGAACTCCGAAAATCACAGAATCATCATGAATTTTCCTCCCTGTGTCTCCCTGCTCCCTTCAGTTCAACAATTAACTAGGAGTCCGATAGAATGCTAAACAATGCGGCTAGAACTGCGATCGCTCTCGGTAGTAACATTGGCAATTCCCAAGGCATTTTAGCAGGAGCTTTAGAAGCTTTAGCTCAAACATCCGGCATAACTATAGAAGCCAAATCGAGTTGGTATCGAACTAAAGCCATAGGACCAACTCAGCCTGATTACTTAAATGGTTGCGCGATCTTACTTGTGCAAATGTCACCACAGACTTTATTAGAACAACTACTAACAATTGAACAAAAGTTTGGGCGTGAGCGTCAGGAGCATTGGGGGCCACGCACCCTAGATTTAGATTTGTTATTATATGATGACTTAATTTTACATCAGCCAAACCTGCAAATTCCCCATCCCCGCATGACTGAACGAGCTTTTGTTTTAGTTCCTTTAGTCGAAATTGCTCCAGATTGGATAGATCCTATATCTCAAAGAGTAATTCGAGATTTACTGCTAGAGATAGACACGAATGATATACATTTATTGTAGCGGGTGAAAAAATTACCATTTTTGCCACCCAAAAAGAACTGATAACCACAAAAAACCCCCGTATACGTTCTCTGTATTCACAGACGGTAGAATTTTACTATGCCATTAGGTAGAGAATTACCACAGTTGCTGAAGCAACACTTATTTTATAAAGGACGCAAATTTAACTTTGAAGTTAATCGTTTGCGTTTACCCAACAAATCTGAAGGGGAATGGGAATGTATTCGTCATCCCGGCGGTGCTTTGGCTATACCCATAACCGCAGAAGGTAAGCTTGTACTTGTGCGTCAATATCGGTTTGCAGTCCAGGGAAGACTGTTAGAATTTCCAGCGGGAACTGTAGAACCCAATGAAGATCCTTTAGAAACAGTTAAACGGGAAATTGAAGAAGAAACTGGTTATCATGCTCGTCAGTGGGATAAGTTAGGAGAGTTTTTTCTTGCTCCTGGTTATTCCGATGAAATTATCTATGCTTTTATTGCTAGAGATTTAGAAAAGCTGGAAACACCACCAGAACAGGATGAAGATGAAGACATAGAAACAGTATTATTAACTCCTGAAGAATTGGAAAAAGCCATTTTGGCAGGAGAATCTGTAGATGCTAAATCTATTGCTAGTTTTTTCCTGTTGCGTTCATTTTTAAAGTAGGGAACAGGGAACAGGGAGAAGGGAGAAGAGGCTATAATTATCGAGAATAACTACCAGCGTAATCGCGGATACGATAATCTGTGGCTTGAGCTAAAACTTTTTTAGTTGATGCAAATTCTCGTAATTGTCCAACATGATTTTGATTGTATTGAAATAAAGCTGTAAAATCTGCGAGACGAGAGACTTGCTGGATGTTTTGAGAGATAAATATAATTGTCAGTTCAGAACGCAAACACTCAATTAGTTCTTCAATTTTTGTGGTGGTAATGGGATCAAGTCCACAACAAAGCTCATCCATCAGAATAACTTGAGGTTTAACGGCTAAAGCGCGAGCAATGCACAACCTTTGTTGTTGTCCACAAGAGAGTTCCAAAGCTGGTTTATAGAGCTTATTTTTGACTTCTTCCCAAATATCCGCAGATTTAAGAGCTAACTCGACAATTTCATCTAATTCTGATTTTGGTCGCCAGCCAATTAATTTTACACCGTAAGCAACGTTATCATAACTGCTCATGGGAAAAAGATTGGGTTTGGAGTAAATTGTACTAATTTGACGACGGAGACGATTGAGATTAATCCGTCGTTCATAAATATTTTGCCCAAAAAATTCGATTTTTCCTTGGGTTTGGACTTCTCCCTCTAAGTCACTCATGCGGTTGAGAGACTTCAAAAAAGTAGATTTCCCGCAACCACTAGGTCCCATAATGGCAATAATTTTATTTTGGGGAATATCCATTGACAGATTTTCCAGAATTTTTTGCTTATTGTAGTAAAAACTAAAGTTTTTGACACTTATGGCGGGAATTATTTTACTCATATTCAAGAAGAAGGATTTAAGAGGAAGAAAGAAAAAAGCCGACAATTTGGCATCAGAATACTTGTAAAACTTGATATTTGCTTATAACCTAAATTATGCCCTCTATTGATCTACAATGCTGCGTTTAATTAATGTGAGAAAGGTAAATTAACCATGAGACAGCGGTTTATTTTCATCATTACTACTATCATTGTCTGGCATTTGTGTATTTCTAACACATTAGCCAAAGAAAAAAAAATTGAAGATTTGGATAAGTTTCCTCCTAGTCCCTTAGAAATAACTATAACTGACCCAATATTGCCAAATTTACCACATAAACGGGAATTAACATTAACAGAATTGGAAAAATTAAAGACGGATTTAGATGGATTAAATCAAGAGGCACAGGTGACACTACAAGGAGAAGATAAAAAGAAAGCCTTTGAGATTTGGAATCGTGAACTACGATTGAGACGCTTTTTAGGCACATTGTCTGAGGTGGAAGCGTTATCAAGAGTGGGAGAAATCGCTTGGAATCAAAATGAACGGGAACAGGTGCGATATATTAGTCAGCGATTACAAGTAATTCAAAGCGAGATAGGAAAACAAAAAAGTACCGATTTACAATTATGGCAATCCCTGGGGAAAGCTTATCAAAAAATCCGGTTTCCTAAATTGGGAATATTGGCTTATGAACAAATTTTGATCTTAGTAAAACAACAACAAGATTCATCTGGAGAAATGGAGACTTTAAAAAATATTGGAGAATTACATTTAAGTTGGTTTGATTATCCCCAAGCTGCTAATACTTACCAAAAACTGTTAAATTTAGCAATTAATCAGGGTGATAAAACTAATGAATTAGGATATTTACAACAGTTAGCTTATATCTATTCCCAAGGAAAACAACCACAAGCAGCAATAGATATATTAAATAAATTAGTCCAAGTTTATACTCGTGAACAAAATTTGAGTCAAATTCCAGCTTTGAAATTAGCGATAGCTGCAAATTATGAATCTCTAGCTCAAAAAGATCCCAATTTAAAACAACAGGCTTTTGATAATTATCAAGCAGCTTATACTGGTGCATGGCAATTAGAACAATACGCTAAAGCTGGAGAAGCATTAGAGAAATTAATTACTTTTTATCGTTCACAAAAACAAATAGATGCAGCTTTACAAACTAGCCAAATTCTCATAGAAACACAAACATTAGCTAACAATTCTTATGGTTTAATGTCAGCTTATGACCAAATTGGTGACTTATATTTAGAACGCCGAGAATCTACACAAGCATTAACAGCATTTCAGAAAGGATTAGAAATAGCTCAACAACTTAAATATCAAGAATTATACTTTACTCAAAAAATTGAAAAGTTAAAACCTGAGATAAAAATGTAGAGAATATCAAGATAAATAAAAAAGTCCGCGTTAGCGGACTCTGGACATTGGATAAGGTTAAGTTGTCACCAAGAGAGCCTACAAGATGTTAGACTTATTTATATTTTTACTAATTAATTTGAGAAAATCAAGTGGTTTGATTTAAGAATTAGGACATAATTTCGATATTTATGTCTGAAAAAAAAGCAGTTTATTGATGATTATTTTTACAGATGGATATCTCCCATTGCTTAAAAAGGTGAGGAATCTGAGAAATTGCGGACATAACTAAGATTGTTTTGTCTAAGAGGATGCTTGAAAAGTCTTTGGTCATGTATCCAAAATCTTGAGATCCCCCTAAATCCCCCTTAAAAACGGGAGTTAGGGGGGATATTGATACAACTGAGCGATAATTCTCCTCCATCTCCTGTGGCTCTGTTGCTTAGAGGATGTTTGAAAAGTTTTTAATGTATAAATAAACCCCTCTCCAAACCTCTCCCCGACGCGGGGAGAGGCTTTGAAACCCCCATTCCCTTGTAGGGAAGGGGGGAAGGGGGGTTAGGTTTCTGGAGATTATCGGTTTCATCTAATACTTTTCAAACAACCTCTTAACCTAAGCTACAATTTTTTCACCAATCACTAATGCTATTTTCATCCCAAACTTGCAATTTCAATTCTTGTAAATAGGTTAACCCATTGTGAATTTGTCCATTTGTTCCTTGTAAATCTAAATCAAACCAACCATCACCTACAGCATCCTGTCCGAGAATTGCGGCTTTGATATTCACAGTTAAGCCATATTCAGAAACTAGGCGAGAAATTACAGGTTCTTGATGATGATCTTGCGGAATTCTGACGCGAATTCGCTTGTTTATCAGGGTATTTTCACTACTCATAACCACCTCTAAGATGTAATTTAATAGTTGTCTGGAAATTACCTATTAGCCATTATTCAACTTCTTTAATTTCGGTTTTTCGTTCTATGATTTCCTTCAGAATCAAGGTGATAACTGCCAGAAATGCTAACAATACAGCAGCAGAAAAAGCAGCTTCTGTTTCATATTGTTTGTAAGCATCTTCCACAAATAATGGTAAAGTCTGGGTTGTATTGGCAATGTTACCAGATACCACAGAAACTGCACCAAATTCACCCATGGCTCTGGCATTTGTCAAGATTAAACCGTAGAGTAACCCCCAACGAATACTCGGTAAAGTTACCCGCCAAAAAGTTTGCCAATCGTTTGCACCTAATGTTCTGGCAGCTTCTTCCTGATCTTTGCCAAATTCTTCTAAGACAGGAATTACTTCTCTGGCCACAAAAGGCATACTCACAAAAGCGGTAGCCATAAGCATCCCTGGAAAAGCAAAGACAATTTTAATATCATGGGCTTGTAGCCAAGGACCAAACCAGCCCTGTCTCCCGTACAATAAGACTATCATTAACCCGGCGACGACTGGGGAGATGGAAAAGGGCAAATCAATGATACTAAGAACTATAGCGCGTCCAGGGAATTTATGTCGAGCGATCGCCCAAGCCGCGCATAATCCAAATACTGCATTTACAGGGATAGAAATCGCAGCTAGTAATAAAGTTAACCAAGCTGCGTGGAGAAATTCCGGTTTTGTCAGGTTAGATAAAAATGGTCCAGTTCCCTTTTTGAAAGCTTCAAAAAAAACATTAATAGCTGGAATATATTGAACCAGAAATAGGTAAGCGATCGCAATCCCAATTAAAACTGCCGGTACCCAACTCTGTTTTTTTGGTCTTTTAACTTTATCTATTGTCATATCTTCTTGCCCAAGCTTGTAAGAAATTAATTGCTAATAACATTACCAAAGAAATTCCTAATAAAACCACACCAATTACAGTTGCACCAGCATAGTCATATTGTTCCAACCGCTGGAAAATTAACACAGGTGCAATCAAATCTTTATAGGGTGTATTAGAAGAAATAATTACTGTTGAACCATACTCCCCCACAGCGCGGGAAAAACCCAAAGCTACACCAGTTAAAATTGTCGGAAATAAAGGCGGTAAAATCACTTTCCAAAAAGTTTGCCATTCAGAAGCACCTAAACTCCAAGCAGCTTCTTCAATTTCCGATTCCATTTCTTGCAGAACAGGTTGCACAGTTCTCACTATAAAGGGTAAAGATATAAATATCATTGCCACTCCTACCCCCAAGCGAGTAAAAGATACCTTAATCCCCATTGGTGCTAACAATGAACCCAACCAACCATTCTCACTGTAAACTGTTGCCAGTGTTAAACCTGCGACAGATGTTGGCAAAGCAAAGGGTAAATCTACAGTGGCATCAATAATCCGTTTTAAAGGAAAATCGTAACGCACTAATACCCAAGCAATCAAAGTTCCAAACACACCATTCAGCAAAGCTGCAAATAATGAAGTAACAAAGGTAACATTATAAGTTGCTAATGCTAACTCGCTGGTGGCAATTTCCCAAAACTTCGCAGGAGCTACCGTACCAGCTTTGAGAAACATGGCCACAATGGGAATAAATAACATCACAGTTAGATATCCCAAAGTAATCCGCCAAGTCCAAGGAAGATGAATCAAATTATCTACAAATACCTTCCAAATGGGAGGTTTAATATTAGTTTGTACAGCCGCAGATTCAGTCATAATTTTGTTAGTTGTCAGTTGTTAGTTGTTAGTAGGGGCGAAGCATTTGGAAGATAAATTATCGGTCATTGCCAAAAATAGTTCTCCAAATGCTTCGCCCGTACAGTTGTTAGTTGTCAATTACCAATCACCAATTACCAATTACCAATTACTGTTTATTTTTAGCTTGAATTTGGTCAAAAATTGCCCCATCATTAAAGAACTTTTTCTGAACAGCATCCCAACCACCTAATTCTTGAACTGTACCTAAAGTTTTTATTTGGGGATATTTGTCAGCAAATTCTTTACTCTTAGCTACTGTTTCATCTACAGGACGAAATCCTACTTTAGCAAATTCCCGTTGTGCTTCGGGGGTAAACAAATATTTAACAAAAGCTTCTGCTACTTCACGATTACCATGTTTATCAACATTTTTATCCACAACAGCAATAGGATTATCAATGGAGATATTTATATCAGGAAGAATGTAATTTGTTTTTTCACCCTTGTCTTTTGCCAAAACAATTTCATTTTCATAGTTAATCAAAGCATCACCTTGACCTTGTTTAAAAAATGCGTCTGTAGCTTCACGAGCATCTTTGGTTAATACAGGGACATTTTTATAAACTTTGGTCACAAAATCAATAGCTTTAATTTCATCTCCACCAGTTTTAATGACTGAATTCCAAAGGGCGAGAAAATTCCACCGCGCTACCCCAGAAGTTTTGGGATCTGCGGTAATTAGTTTAACATTATCTTTGGCTAAATCAGCCCAATTCTTAATCCCTTTGGGGTTGCCTTCACGAGTTACTAAAGCTGCAACAGACTTAGAAACAATACCATTATTAGGAAATTCTTTCTCCCACCCAGGTTGAATTAATCCCGCTTTTTCAATTTTTTGCGTATCTAAAGCCAGGGCTAGATGAACAATATCTGCTTCTAAACCATCAACCACCGCACGAGTTTGCGAACCAGAACCACCATAGCTTTGTTTAAATACTACAGTTTGGTTATGTTCCTTTTGCCATTTTTCCACAAATTTGGGAATAATAGCGGCGTGAGCAGCTTTGGTGACAGCAAAGGATACAAGGGTTAATTCTACATTCTGTTTTTTACCCGTATCAGTAGTTGCACTAGGTAAATTACCAGTGTTTGTCCCAGAGCAAGCAGCAAGAGATACACTCAATACTGTCCCTACTAAGAAAAGTGATACAAAGCCTTTGAGCGAATTTGGACTAAACCTCAGTTGTAGTCGTTTTCGTAATTGTTGCCACAAATTCATCTTTTGTCCTTCTGTGAGACTACGGTTAATTAATGAAAATACCATTATTGCAGGTATCCGGTTATCAAAACTAGTAAAAACTGCATATTGACGATAGGGAATATGGTGATTTTACCAGTTTCAAGAAAAATTACAATGCCTTTCAATGACAAGTATCAATTTTTAATTATCTTTATGGAGCTACGACGGGAAATTACTTAACTAAGTCTCAGCTTTTAATACTTTACTTAAATAAATATTTGAAAATAAATATAGAGTTTAATCTGTTAAAAGATTTGCCATATAAACTTTATAGGCATTAAAAGCTGAAAAAATATATTCGCAATATTTAATACATACAATACCCGATGGGAAAATAGTTGTTTTTAAGTGCAAAAACTATTGATTTTATTTATGACATCTGGTACGCTCTTTCTCTAGAGGTTAAATACGTTATCTTTACAGAGTTACCGTAGATTAGATTCAAACCAATTTTAGGACATCCCATGACAGATAATTCTGCCAACACCGCAAAATTTGTTCCCATAACAAAGCCGTTTTTTCCGGCTTTATTCTTAGCAACAGGTTTAAATATAAGCACTATTTTGCCTGTATTTGCAGGTACAGCCCAAAAGACGCAACTAATGAGTCAAAGTGGTAAAAAAGTTGAACTTACCTTAGTTACTTACGCAGTCACCAAAGCGGCTTACTCAAAAATTATTCCCGATTTTGTGGCAAAATGGAAAAGAGTAGTTATCCTGGAAACTCGCGCTGGTAATCCCAAAAATATCAAAAATTGGACTGATTTAACAAAGCCTGATGTTAAAATTATTACTGCAAATCCCAAGACATCTGGTGGGGCTAAATGGAATTTTCTCGCTTTATGGGGTTCAGTAGTTAAGAATGGCGGAAATGATACCCAGGCGTTGAAGTTTATAACAGATGTGTTTAAAAATGTAGTTGTATTACCCAAGGATGCACGAGAAGCAAGTGATGCTTTTTACAAAAAAGGTCAGGGTGATGTATTAATAAACTATGAAAACGAAGTCATTTTAGCTGCACAGCAAGGCAAAACAGATACTTCTTACATAGTTCCTCCAGTAAATATCTCTATAGATGCACCCGTTGCAGTTGTGGATAAAAATGTTGATAAGCATGGAAATCGTGAGGTTTCTGAAGCTTTTGTCAAGTTCCTTTTCACTCCAGAAGCACAACGTGAATTTGCTAAAGTTGGTTTTCGTCCAGTTGACTCAACTGTATCTAAAGAAGTAAAAAATAAATTCCCCTATATTGCCCGACTCTACACTGTAGCTGATCTTGGCGGTTGGAGTGGTGTCCAGAAGAAATTCTTTGCAGATGGTGCGATTTTTGATAAAATTCAACGGGGAAGACGCTAAGTATAGCAATTCTTGATTGATTGTAATATATTCTTGGGTCACGGTGTAGACAAAGTTTTTGTAGCGATGCAGGATTTTTGAAACCGTGATTTACAGCACTTTCCGGTGTTATGAGGTACATATCCAGCGGGCAAGATGCCCGCACTACAAGAGTTTCATAATTCAAGTTTGTACCTCATGAGAGCGAAATCTGCTGTAAGAACAATTACGACGGACTTCTGTTTTTTCCCAAGTGCCAATTATTATATTAACTAGTAGTGATGGAGCTTTTGATCGAGTTCGGGCTAAGAGGATGTTTTAAAAGTTTTTAATGTGTAAACAGACCCCTCTCCAAACCTCTCCCCTGGTAGGGGAGAGGCTTTAAAAACCCCCTTCCCTTGTAGGGAAGGGGGGTTAGGTTTTTGGAGATTATGGGTTTCATATAATACTTTTCAAACAACCTCTAAGGTATTTGGGGTAACTGATTTTATTAATAAACCTATCAAAAAGGAGCAGATATTTACAATATTAAATAAGCATTTACTAACAAGTTCTAGAAATGAATATCTCCAGAATTTTGCTTTGTCTTATTAATAAAATAGTTGTCAAGAATTAGGCAAATTTTAGGGGTAAACCATCCTGAAATATGAGTAATTCTCCGGGTTGTATTTGTGTCCAAACTTCGTTATCAGTTAGGGGTGTAGTCACAATCACAGCCACGCGATCTTTAGATGTAGTCAATTCACTAAAATCTACAGTCATCTCTTCATCAATTAAATGAGCCGCAGCAAAAGGCGCTTGTCTAATAATGTAGCAAAGTTTAGTTGAGCAATAGGTGAAAAAATGCTCACCATCTGATAATATGTAGTTAAAAGATCCAAAGGCTGCTATTTCTTTGGTAATTTCATGTAATGTCTGATAAAGTTCCTTTAGCGGTGGTTGTTCTTGAGGAAAATGCGATCGCAAAGTATTGAGAATTAAGCAAAATGCTTTTTCGCTGTCGGTAGCGCCCACAGGTTGAAAAGTCCCATGATTTTCTGGGTTAAAATCTGGTAAATTACCATTATGAGCAAATACCCAATATCTTCCCCAAAGTTCCCGACGGAAAGGATGACAGTTTTCTAAGGCTATTTTACCTTGAGTGGCTTTGCGGATATGGGCGATAACATGAGTAGAATGAATGGGATACTGACGGATAAAATCGGCAATTGGTGATGCTATAGAAGCTTCAGCGTCTAAAAAAATCCGACATCCTTTACCTTCAAAAAAAGCAATTCCCCAACCGTCGCTATGTTCATCTGTTTTTCCTCCTCTGGCAGAAAAACCTTCAAAGGAAAAGCAAATGTCTGTGGGTACGTTGCAATTCATTCCTAACAGTTGGCACATTAGTTTTGTAGTTGTAAAGATCAACTCCAGAGTAACTGATTATTTTTGATGGAACAGGTACAATTTGGACATTTAATTATCAAATATTAATAAAAACCTGTTTGGAGAAACTCATCGTGGTAATTTTTAATTTGTAGTCCGCATTCAGCTATGAGTAGCCAGGTATCAGGTGGCGATACAAAATTGCTGATACAATCCTTGAGTTGTCGATACTGATAATCTCATAGAGATATTAAGTAGGGTTTAAATTTATTTAGGAAGTATTACATATTCTTTTTCACCAAGCAAGACGTTTTTAGGTGATTTTCATCAATTTTTCATGGAGGATTTAGAAATTTATGGGAGTTTCTTGGTCATGGAAGCAAAAAATAGCAAATAATAGAATAATGAACAAACGCCATTTTTTGCAAATCAGTACAGTTTTAATCGGTACAGCCTTTTTTTCCCGTTATATCAATTGGAGTTCAGAATCTATGGCACTTTCTAATCCAGAGTTTGCAGTGACAAAAACAGAGGAAGAATGGAAGAGTATCCTCACACCAGAACAGTTTCGGGTATTGCGGAAACATGGTACAGAACCCTCCCATACCAGTTCTCTCGATAAGCAATATGAACCTGGTACTTATGTCTGCGCTGGGTGTGGACAAGCTTTGTTTACTGCTGATACTAAGTTTAATAGTGGTACTGGCTGGCCAAGCTTTTTTAAACCCATAGAGGGGGCGATCGCTACTACTACAGATAGAACATTTTTCATGACCCGAACTGAAGTCCATTGTAGTAATTGTGGTGGACATTTAGGCCATGTTTTTAATGATGGACCCAAACCAACTGGTCTCCGTTACTGTATGAACGGTGTATCTTTGCAGTTTACACCTGCGTAGATCACTAATACGGTTCACTTTTTAAACTCTCTCAAGGGGTGCAAACCCCTTGTTTTATTCTGTCAAAAGCAGGAAATTGGAATATAGCAGGTAGAGTTTACATAAAATTGTCGAAAACAAGGATAAGGATTAGATAATGCAAGTTCTCAAAAGATCCATCAAACCAGAAAGTTATATATCGTTTCTCCACATTTACCAAACTACTTGGGGGACTGCTGGTGATATTTGTTTAGTTCGGGAATCTGTAGCTGAATCTAGTGCATCTAAGTTTGTGGGTCGCAGAATTAAATTAGCTCTCCCTAAAGGTATGGAACGTGATTACTTAGTGAATATTCCCATCATTAAAATTGCAGGTTACGTAGGTGAAGGGCATCCTAAAGATCCACACTCTGAATGGGAAGCCTATGATGGTATAGATCCAGAAATAGCGATCGCAGTTTTAAAAATTTGGGACTTCAAGTTAATTGAGTTATAGAAGATTTTACTTAAGGTACATCTTCATAGAATAGGCGAAAAACTCCTATTTACAAAAACCATGAGCAACAGCACAAAAAATTGAGAGTGCGTCAAGAATTATCTTCCTAACGCACCCTATAAATTGAAATTTTTTTGGTAGACTTAGTACACAACAGCGGAAGTTAACTAACTATTAAAAATAACTAAAAAGCTGGTAATATCCGCCTTTTTAATTTTTAATTATTAATTTTTAATTCCGCTCTGCAGTACTAGCGTTTACCACGGTAAGGAACAGCATTGAGGTAATCAATGTCAAAAGAAGATAACTTTTGAGCATAGTTACCTTTACCAGATACAGAAGCAGCCATATCTGCAAATTTAGCAGGATCGCCTTCTTTTAAACGCTTTGCTTTTGCCTTAGCAGTGTAGAAGTTTTCCAAGGTAAAGCGCCAGTCGGTTTTGACTGTACCGGCTGTTTCTTGGAAGTCGGCACCGTAACGAGGAGTTACCAAGTTAAAAGGACGATCTACAAACCGCTTGCGTTGGTAAGGTACGGTATTATCACCAAAGTTTTGGGTGTATTCTGCGCTGTCTAATAAAACATCAACAAAGCCGCCAAAGCCCTTGTTACAAATAACAATTGACCAAGCAATTTCTTCTTTTTTATTGTAAGCACAACGACCCAATAAGCGTTTGAGGGTGATGTCTACTAAACGGTAGTTGTTGTTAACAGAGACAACTAAACGATAGAAAGCTTCAGATTTAGCTAAACCCCGGATAAAGTCACGAACTGACAAAGAACCGTTTTTAAGTTGGGATTCTAAAGTAACTTGACGGTTAAACTTGAGAATTTCATGTTCGCTAAAAACTTGGCGATAAGCAGCCCAAATGATGTTTGTCATGTCAGTGTAAGAACTAACATCTTCAATCCGATAGATATAAGGTGTATCTTCATTTTGGTCAGCAACGCCAAAGCTGGCCACCCGGTGATTTTGACTACTTGGATTGTATTGAAGTAATGGCAATGCCATATTAATTTTCTCCTTTTATGATCAAATTAAACAAAGAAAGATTTCGTTTTAGACATACCCCGCCCAGAACTGAAGTATGGCTTACGCCACGCTTCGCTATCAGGGCTAATAACTAAAGTCGGTTTTAACGGACTATAAACTCTTTTTCAGTCGTCTAAACACGACCTTTGCTATTAGACATGGCTACGCCACGCAAGCTATCAGAATTCATTCTGAGGCGGGGTTACTTACTTATTTTCCCCTCAAAAGGTTAGTAGATATCACTAATTCCTAACCAATTGAGAATCAACAAGAAAGTAATGCCTGCGGTTATTACCAGTAATACAGCAGACAATGCCCCCAAATCAACATTTTGCCCAGAGCCTGGGTAGAAACCTCCACGCCATTGACGAATATACGGCCATTTTTGGACAATACCTGCCCGGTCACGATAATCAGCACCATAGCGGGGAGTAAAACTGATTGGGCGGTCTGTGGTCATCCGTTTGCGTTGATAGGGTACGGTATATTCGCCAAAGGCTTGTTCATACTCACTACTATCAATCAAAACATCCACAAATTTTCCCCAACCTAAAGTAGCAATTTGAATTGACCAGGCAATTTTTTCTTGCTCATTGTAGGGAGAACGACCTAAGATCCTTTTCAGGAACATTTCTACCAACCGATAGTTGTTATTTGGTGTCACAACTAGCTGATAAAATCGCTCTGATTTCACCAAACCACGAATGAAGTCTTTAACCGTAATTGACCGATTTTTGAGTTGAGTTTCTAAGGTAATTTGGCGGTTAAATTTGAGAATCTCCTGTTCGTTGAAAACTTGGCGATAAGCAGCCCAAATTAGTTGTTCAATTTCGCCGGCAGAGTTAGCATTTTCAATCCGGTAGATATAAGGATTGTCCTCGTTAATATCTGCCGTACCAAAGCTGCTAACTCTTTGGTTTTGAGTTGTAGGTTTGTATTCAAGTAAAGGAATTGCCATTTTAAAGAACCTGCCTTTTGGTAAATTTGGCATTTCAAAATGCTCTAATACTTAGCAAACTAACTAAAATTAAAATCCTTAAAAAAATACAAACTTTATCACTTTTGTAACCGAGATTACCCAGCTAATTAAAAAACTATCTAGCGCAGGGGAAAACTAACACTAGGACTGATAGAAACAGGGATACCTTTTGATGTCGTTTCCTTGGTAGTGTTAGGAATTTGGATATTGGCAGTGCTAACTGGTGTGTAAGTCACTGTTTTAATTTTAATGGAATTTGCCATATCCAAAAAGTTTTTAATGTCACCCCATTTATAACGAGCTTCTTCAAGTTGGTCGCGCCAGTAATCGCTGTATCGTGGTGTTACCAAATTAAAGGGTCTATCCTTATAACGTCGTCTTTGGTAGGGAACGATATTTTCCCCAAAGTTGCTTTGATATTCTTCAGAATCGAGCAAAGCGTCAACAAAACCACCCCAACCTTTGGTAGCAATCACAATTGACCAAGCGATTTCTTCTTTGTTGTTGTAAGGTGCGCGACCTAATAACCGTTTCAGCCCAATTTCTACTAATCTGTAATTAGAATTACTCTGAATTACCAAACTTTGGAAAGCTTCAGATTTAGCTAAACCCCGGATAAAATCGCGGACGGTAATTGCTTTGTTTTTTACTTGGGATTCTAAATGAACTTGGCGATAAAATTTGAGAATGACGTGTTCGCTAAAAAGTTGCCGATAAGCAGCCCAAATTAATTCTTCTACTTCTCCACCAAAGGCGTAGTCTTCGATGCGGTAAATTGTGGGTGTATCTTCGTTAGGAACTTCATAACCAGAAACGCGCTGGTTTTGGGAACTGGGTTTGTATTCTAGTAAAGGTATTGTCATGTTTGTCAGTTGTTGGTTGTTAGTAGGGGCGAAGCATTTGGAAGATAAATTATCGGTCATTGCCAAAAATAGTTCTCCAAATGCTTCGCCCGTACAGTTGTCAGTTGTTGGTTATTTTTACCAATTACCAATTACCAATTACCAATCACCAATCACCAATCACCAATAACTAATTTTTGGCGTTAGCAGGAATATAACGATAAGGTAAAGAAACTGCTACAGGTTTAATTGTGGGTTGTTCTTGATGATCTCTGCTTGTATCAGGGATTTCGCTGCTACTAACAAAAGATTGGGCAGTGGCCAAACTCCGTTGGTAGTTGCATTCGTTGGTAATAATAGACCCAGCCATAATGAAGAAGTTGGCAGGAATGGCTCGACGGATATCTGCTGTAGTTAGTTGTCCTGATGTGCGGATGCTATAGTAGGAACGGCCAGCCATTTCGCGAATGTTTTGGGTATCGCGCCAGTCAGAACCATAACGGGGGTTAGCCAGGTTAAAGGGGCGTGAACCAAAACGACGACGTTGGTAGGGGACAACATCATCACCAAAGTTATCTAAATACTCGTCTGATTCTAATAAAGCATCTATAAAACCGTGTAAACCTTTGGTCGCAATGACAATTGACCAAGCGATTTCTTCGGCTTTGTTGTAAGCAGCCCGGCCTAAGAACCGTTTTAAGGTGATGTCAACTAAGCGATAGTTGGAGTTGGTATCTGCTACTTGGGTGCGGTAAACCTCTGATTTACCTAAACCCCGGATAAAATCACGCAGGGTAATTGCCCGATTTCGCAGTTGTGATTCTAAAGCGGTTTGCTTATAGCTGGCTAAAATCAGGTGTTCGCTGAAAATTTGGCGGTATGCAGCCCAGATGATGCTATCAATATCTTGATCTGAGGTAGCCCGATCTAAGCGATAAATAGTTGGGGTGTCTTCATTGGGAACTTCATAACCTTCTACTCGCTGGTTTTGCGATTTGGGCGCGTATTCTAGTAGTGGTATTGACATCTTTACTTTTACCTTGTTATATGGTATATAAATCAGTTTACTGGCTACAGGCCAACTGAACGCGAGCGCGAACTGCTTTTTCAGTATCGTTAGTCAGCATTAATTGAAATTTAGCAAGAATAGGCGATTGGACTAGAGCTACTTTTGCTAAAGCTTGTAATCCAACAATAGCAGCATAACGAATTGACCAGTCTGTATCTTCACAGATAAAGAGAAGTGTCTCTAGGGCGCGGTTGATGGCTATTTGACTGGCGGAAATGTCTAGCTTCTGCCAATGTAGATTTCCTAGTCCCTTAGCAGCGGCACGGCGAACACTGGGGGCAAAATCAGTGAGTGTTGTGGAGATGAGAATATCTAAAGCCCGGGGATCTGCGATCGCTGCGAGAGTGCGAATCGAATAAGCCCGTGCGCCATAGTTATAATCATCAATTTGGTCTAGCAATTGTGGCACTGCTATTTCTCCCAACTGCGTCAATGCTGCTGCTGCCACTATGGCTGCTTCTGGATTGTTATAACCAAAGACAGCAATTAAAGTCGGAATTGCCGATGGATCTTTGGCTGCTGCCAGATTTTTAACTGCTGTCACCATCTGGGAAGGTGTGTCTGCTACGGTAATAGCCCGAATTAGTTCATCCATTTTTCCGTTGTCAGTGGTCAGTGGTCAGTGGTCAGTGGTCAGTGGTCAGTAGTTTTACAACTGACAATTAACAACTGACTACTGACTACAAGAGTGAATCCATGAGATTCATGACTCGGATAGCTTGTTCAGATATACCAAAAGTATCAGACTGTTGTGGCAGTTGATACTCTAATAATCCTTTCAAAGCGATAAGTTTAAAGCTATTTTCCACTTGCGTTTGGGCGATCGCTTCTGCTGCGGCCAAATACCCAATTGCTCCCAAATCCCCCAACACAACGCGACGCATTTTCAAATCAGCCGTTGCCAAAGTTTTCACTAATAACTCACCATAAATAGAGTCTTGTGTCAGTTGGTACATGGCTCTAGCGGCGGAGCATTGTAATCGAGGCACAGAATGCTTGAGAAAAGGCTGCACAAGGGAAGTAGCCTCAGTTGCACCCATCGCTCCCAAGGCTTCTAATACTGCTGTATAGGGCTGGGTAAGGTGGGGAAAACCAGGTACTTGTACAGCAGCCTCAACTCCCCCATCTAGCAGTTTTATCAGGGCTGGTAATGCGGTTTTATCTCCAAGCATAGCTAAAGATTGGGCTGCTGCTTCGCGGACATAAAAATCAGCACATTCTAAACACCTAATCAAACCTGGTACGGCTTTTAAATTGCCTAATTTACCAAGCGCCCTGGCAGCATTACGCCGTAAGGGATAACCACCCAGTTCGGTTCTGTCAGATTCATCCTCTAGCGCAGCAATGAGCGCGTCTATGGCTTCTGGCTGACGGACTCGGAACTTACCCAACCACCAAGCAGCATAATAGCGGAGACTTAAATCTGATGATTGCAGGTTAGCAATAGCTATCTCTGGTGTCAGATTTGGTGCATTCTGGGCAGAATATTCTTCTCCACTGGTTTCTATCATTGCCAGGAAGTTATACTTATTCTGCTACTGTCAAAGCTTCAATTTTGACGATTCTGCCACCTAAACGGCTAATCCGCTGCATTTCTTCAGTCATGCGTCCGTAGGGTACGGTAATAAATACGCTACCACTGCGGCGAATGTCGAATTTATTTTTGTCGGTTTCTTGATTTTGCTTTAAGCCGACAACTTCGTAACGAAATACGCGGCTGGCAGATGAAGAAACACTACTAGCACCAAGTGTGGTTTGACCGAACATTACTTCTATATCTCCTATGATGAGTTTTGTCGTTGACACTCTGCGGTCTGAAGACACGCAGATTCTCTAAGATTTAACTTAAAAGGGATAGTCAAATATCCCCCTAGACGCTCAAAACAACTACTAGCACGAGAAGTATTGCAATTGCGCTTACTTAGGATTCAATTAATGCTTTCCGAGTTCATCACAAGCCAGTTCGGTACGCTCCATGTTTTCCCATTACTTGTTTACCCAGAGTTGCAGTGCAGGTACGAGGTAAATCAGGGGTTGCTCCTTACAAAACACTTCAATACGTAGATGATTATTCCTACTCACAGTTTAATTTTATCATTTTCACGGTGGTTAAAACCACTCGTGGCGTGTTTCCTCCACTGTCTGAAGCCAAGTGGCTTCCACACGACCCGCGATATTTTTGTGAATAGCACCGGATCTTACGTGGAAATTACGCTGACAATTTTGCCGCCAACTCTCTGAATTTGCTGCATTTTGTCTAGAAGGCGCTCGTAAGGGACAATAAATACTGTGCTGCTACGGCGCACACTGGGGTATCCAGGATTGCGAATGCCTGTAACTTCAACACGGTAAGTGCGATTCGATTGTCCTACGGCATTACCGAGATTTTGCTTAGGAGCGTTATCCGCAGATACACGGAAACCCCAATTATCGTTACTACCAGATGGGCCAACAACTGAGGAAGATTTATTACTAGCTAATTCCCGCGCTAAACGAGATTTAGAACCTTCTACTTGAGCAGTATCGCTGTTGGCATAACCACGATATAAACGGAACATCCGCGTAAAACCAGCGGCACTTTGTCCTGCTTGAAAATCAAAACCGCGATAGTAGGGAACAACACTTTCCCCAAAGCTGTTTTGATATTCTTGAGAATCAATGTAGGAGTCAATTTCCGCGTCGTAACCTTGGTTAATATATAAGTCTAAGTGATAAGTTACTTCGGACTCATTGTATGGTGCGCGACCCAACAAATGTTTATAGTTGAGTTCAATTAACCGAGTTTGGAAACTGTTGTAGAAGAATTTAGCTTTGTAGAGTTCTGATTTAGCAACGCTGCGAACAAACTCGCGCACGCTTAAATTACCATCGCGTAAAAGTGATTCTGCACTAATCAGGCGATTTGATGCCAATATATAGTCATTTCCCAAAACGTGCCGATAAACAGCACGAATTACCGCTTCGACTTCTTCGCGGCTGGGGTTAGGGCGCAGTTCAACTCTGCGTGCGTCGCTAAAAGCCTCTGTTCCCAGTCTGGAAGCTGCTGTTGTAATTGCCATGTTTTTTCCCCTTTATTGTGCCGAATTTTGGCTGAATAAAGCTTGGTCAGTTGTCAATTGTCAGTGGTCAGTGGTCAGTGGTCAGTGGTCAGTGGTCAGTGGTCAGTGGTCAGTGGTCAGTGGTCAGTGGTCAGTTGCCTCTTGCCTCTTGCCTCTTGCCTCTTGCCTCTTGCCTCTTGCCTCTTGCCTCTTGCCCTATTTTATTTGTAGATAAAACTATGCCCGGAGCCAGATCCAATTGCTAGGTGAACCAGAGTGATCTTGGAGATTTTAACGCCACTTAATTTCTAGTCAGAATATTTTCCAACTTACGCAGTGACTCCCCATGAATAACTGGCAAACCCCTTGAGGGGTAACTCCATCTAACAATTGTATCCCTCTCCGGGCATGACGCTATCTAGCTAAGAGCGTTGATTGCGTAGTCAATGTAGGTATTAGCTTCGTTAGCAGCTTGACCGCTCAAACCATGACTAGCTTTGATTGATTTCAATGCTTCTACGTACCAGCTAGGAGACAAATCAAACGCGCCGTTGATTTCAGTCAAACCAGCAATCAAGAACTCATCCAAAGGACCTGTTCCACCAGCAACTAGGCTGTAGGTGATGATGCGGAGGTAGTGACCAACGTCACGAGCGCATTTAGCTTTACCACGGCTATCAGCGGCAAATTGATTGCCTGGTGTGGAGGTTGTGTAAGGGAATTTGCTGTATACAGCGCTGGTAGCGCCATCAATCAATTTTTGAGCGTTAGCGGTTAAACCACGAGCAGCTTCCATGCTGGCAGCAGCACGAACTAGACGACCATTAACTGCTTGTAATTCGGTGTTGCTTAAAAAGCGTCCTTGGGTATCAGCAGATGCGATTGCTTCGGTAATTGGTGTTTTCATTGGTGAAAATCTCCTAGATAGTTTCTTGCTTGTTTTACTGGGAAAAGCTCAATTAAGATTGGAGCTAATTTGTAATGAATTGTTAGGCAACAGCAGCCGCAGCGCGGTCGAAGTAGCTTGCAATTTCAGAAACCAAAGAACTGCAATCACCTTTGGTGATACCGTTAGGATCGTTAACGATACCGATCGCTGCTTCTTTCATTTTACCAACACCAACTGCTACGGAAGAACCAGGAGTACCCAAAGCTTGGTATGTTTCGCGCAAACCATTTAAGCAACGGTCATCAAGAACACTAGCATCACCAGCGATCGCTGCGTAGGTTACATAGCGTAAAATGATTTCCATGTCGCGGAGACAAGCAGCCATACGACGGTTGGTGTAAGCGTTTCCACCAGGAGCGATCAAGTTGGGTTGTTCTTCAAACAAAGAACGAGCCGCGTTGGTAACGATAGCAGAAGCGTTGCTTGTGATCCGGTTAACAGCATCTAGACGCTTGTTACCGGAAGCTACAACTGCGGTTAAAGCATCTAGTTGTTCGGTGCTGAGGAATTCGCCTCTAGCGTCAGCTTGGGAAACAACTTTGGAAAATACATCTAATGTCATGGACTCTAATCTCCTAAATTACTTAGTTGAGAGATGTCTAAATTAAAACTAATTTGGATCTGTTCGCAACGGAGTCAAATCAAAGCGTCTCTCATTTTGTCTTCTCATCTACCAGTTTACAGTTTAAAAACCAGAAATTATGAGAGTCAAGGGGAATTTTTTGAGAAACCGGCAAACTTGATGAATTGCCTGCTTTTTTCAACTTTCTCCTGTTGTTTAACCCCTACAGTTTATGTTTATACAATGCCATAGAGCCATTATTTGTTACAAATTATGAATAAATAAGATCGTCGCCTACAAACTAGCTCAAATCCTTTATACACAAGGATTACAACTGATAAAAAGTCAATATTTTTGTTACACGACTTTACATTTTTTGACAACAATCGCAATATTCAGCAGTTAAAGATTGTTTTAATTTTCCAGAAACTCACTATCATAAATGGATTACAGCAGTTTTTTGTTGTATAAGTTTTAGCTAAGTTTTGTTAAGAATTGTTAAATTTACATTCTTAAATATTTGGAAAACCTGCTACTTTTTCCCCCCAGGGGGGATATAAATACTAAAAAAGCTATATTCACAAATTGAGAATAAATGGCTATTTTTGCAGAAATTCTTAATAAAGACCACTACGACGGCGCAACACTTCCAGTAAAGTTGCAAAGCTGCGGGGAAGGGGTGCTGTCACTTCCACCAAATTTCCAGAAACGGGATGTTGTAGCTGGAGTTTCCAAGCGTGTAATGCTTGTCCTGGCAAATTTACGCCGAGGGAATGACCAGAACTATAAATGGGGTCGCCAACGAGAGGATGACCCATTTTGGCACTGTGGACGCGAATTTGATGGGTCCGGCCTGTTTCTAGTTGAAAGTGAATTAATGTGTAATTTCCAAAGCGTTCTTTTACTCGCCAATGGGTGACAGCATTACGTCCACCATCTTCTATAGAAACAATGGCCATTCTTTTGCGGTCCTGGGGATTGCGACCAATGGGTAAGTCTATACTTCCGGTTTCTGTTTTGGGGACACCGTAAATTAAACCTAAATATTCTCTTCTGGCGGTTTTTGCTTGTAGTTGTGCTTGTAGATGTTGATAAGCCAGGTCTGTTTTAGCGATCGCAATCGCTCCCGTTGTATCCTTGTCCAAACGATGGACAATTCCCGGACGCTGAATGCCACCAATTCCCGGTAAATTGGGACAGTGTGCCAAGATAGCATTAACTAAAGTTCCGTCAGGATGGCCTGGTGCGGGGTGAACAACCAAACCGGCGGGTTTATTGATAATAATTAACTCGTCGTCTTCATAGAGGATGTCTAGGGGAATATTCTCGGCGATTATTGCTAAAGGTTGAACGACGGGAATTTCGAGGGTAATGAGATCGCCTGTTTTTAGGTTAATCTTCTTAGATGTGCAGATTAGATTATTAATTTGGACATGACCCTGTTCTATTAACTGCTGGATGCGAGAACGGGATAAATCTGATAACTCTTGGGATAGGTAACGATCTAGGCGATCGCTATTTTCGGTAACTTGGATATTATTAATTGCAGACACGATTAGGTATTGGGTGATTTAAGAAACATTGGGCTTAAAAATTAGAGGTGTTCGGGTCAAACCTCTAGACTTCATTTTTTCATATTATGTTTAACATACTTTTTTATTTCTCTAAAAAATCTATAGTAACCTAAAAGTAAGAATTCAAGAATTAGAATTTAAAACCTTTGTAAAATCCAGTAATTAAATGATCATGAGAGAAAATTTTAATGATCAATCTCAGAGTATGAATACAATTCCGATTAGTAGATATAGATTTTTCCAAAAGCTACAACCAATTACTCTATTAAAGAAGATTACTAATAATTCTTTTACTGGTTGTTTACAAGTCTTTAGCGAGTCGGGTGCATGGTCAATATATATGGATCAGGGTAAGTTAATTTACGCTGGTTACTCTGAGGAAATGTTTGAACCTCTTTACCGAAATTTACAGCAATTAAGTCAGCAAATTTCTACTCTTCCTCTGGGTATCAACGAACAGGTACGGATGATTTTTGAAAAAGATATTGAGAATCAATCAATCCCCAATCCGGATTATTTAGCAATTTGTTGGTTAGTTAATCAAAAATATATTAGTCACGTCCAGGCTGCTTTGCTGATTGAAAAATTGGCGCTGGAGGTTTTACAACCATTACTGAAGTTAGAATATGGCAGTTATGAATTTGTTCCTCATACTTTTTTAGATAATCTCCCTAAATTTTGTCATTTGAATTTAAGAACTTTAGTGGAACAATCTCAATCAGGGGTTAAGGTTGATGTTCAGAAAAATTTGAATTTTGAAAATTATTATCAGTCAGATTCACATAGCACATATCAGGAACAATTACCCAAAAATAATTCTGAGCAAGTTGATTCTAAACCACATATAAATCAGCCGATTAACCCTCAAGTTACTGCTAGAAAGAAATACAGTATTTTGGGTGTGGACGATGATTATAGCATATTAAATGCTGTGGAAAATTTTTTAGATGAGCAAATATTTTCTGTGCTGAAATTCATGGATTCTTCCCAAGCTTTAATGGAAATTCTGCGAGCGCAGCCAGATATCATTTTACTAAGTGTAGAAATGCCTAATTTAAATGGCTATGAAATCTGTTCTTTATTACGGAAGCACACGCATTATAAAAATACTCCTGTGATTTTGATGACTGAAAGAATGGGATTAAGAGATAGAGCAAAAGCTAAGTTTGTGAAAGCTAATGGTTATTTAGAAAAACCTTTTTCCCAAGGGGATTTACTGAAAATAATTTTTCAACATATTGTGTGAAAATTCACAAGTCAGGTTAATGAACTTCATCATGGCTGCCAATATCTATCAATAAAAGGTTATCAAATTTAGCTGCGTAACAGCTTACAATCGGGAAATATTGAGGATTACATTTATCCAGTGTAATCTTCATCTATCACTAAGTAACTGACTAAGTAGAACGGCTTGAATAATTCAAAGTTTGTAGTGAGGAATTTATTCCTCATTTGAGGGCTGAAGCCCTCACTACGAAATCATCTCCAGATTTTTTACATTACTTAATATACTTTGATTTATTTTCGTCTACTTACTTAAAGTAAAAAACCACATCTTCAACGAACTAATATGGGGTGGTTCATAAAATATGTTATTACAATAGTATTACTCTGATAAAGAAGCTATTAACTTATGTACACCTTAAAAATTCGTAAAGTTGGAAATTCCTTGGGCTTAACATTACCTAAAGAAGCCCTGGAAAAACTTAAAGTTCAAGAAGGAGACAGCGTATTTGTCACTGAAACCCCAGCCGGTGTTATGATAACTTCTTGTAATCCTGATTTTGAAAAAGCAATGGAAGCCTACAAAAAAGTCAGCACAAAATACAGAAATGCACTTCATGAGTTAGGGAAATGAATGGAATTTTCTGGTTAGATGAAATAATTGTTACAGCTATACATGAAGACCAATTAATACAGCATGGTGGTCTTGCAGGTGTGCGAGATAACAGTTTGTTTGTAGCTAGTTTAGATAGACCAAAGAATTTACTTGCTTATGGTGAACCTACACCCAGTATATTTGATTTAGCAGCGGCTTATGGTTATGGATTTGCTAAAAATCATGCTTTTATAGACGGTAATAAACGGGTAGCTTTCGTAGTAATGGCTATCTTTCTGGAATTAAATGGATATTCGTTGAATGTTCCAGAACCGGAAGTTGTTTTAATAATGGAACGACTAGCAAACGGCCAAGAAAGTCAAGAAACCATACCTGTTCCGCTTCAAGAAAATTCTATTCAATATTAAAGGGTATTCGTAGTTTACCAGACTATTATTTCCACATTTCCGGGGGGTAAATTCACGGGTTCGGTAATCAGCAAGTTACCAGATTGATCAATTTTTCCTTTGAGTTTGTATGCTTGCATGATGTTTTTCATGAGAGGATGATTGAAAAGTGGTATTCCGTAATTTTCATCACATTGCTACCCCCCTTTCCCCTTGTAAAGGGGGGAAACAATAAAAATCCAGTTCCCTCCCCTTTACAAGGGGAGGGTTAGGGTAGGGTAAAAAATATTTGATACATCAACCATAACTTTTCAAACACCCTCTGAGACTCTGTTTTTATATTATCTCCCGTTGAGCAGAATTCAATCTCTAAATTTGGGTTTAAATTATGATAACTACACTCATTGAACGAGAAGCAGAACCTATTTTAATTAGTGACTTAACCTGGAGAGAATTTAAAGCTGTTGAACAGCTAATTGAGCGCCCAGGGGTAAGGTTATCTTTTTTAGATGGAGTCTTGGAGATTCGGAAAAACCCAGGTAAGAAATATCAAATTATCAAAGAACGTATTGCTTCTTTAGTAGAAATTTATTTAGAATTTTTGGAATTAGATTTTACTCCTACTGGTTCTGTTACCCTAGAAAATGAATTAGAAAAGGTCAAAAAAGAAGGTGATGAATCTTATGAATTGGGAGCGAATAGAAAACGCCCTGATTTAGTGATTGAGGTGGTTGTTAGTAGTGGTGGAATTGATAAACTGGAAGCATACAAACGGTTACAAATTCCTGAAGTTTGGTTTTGGATAAATGATGAATTATTATTTTATAGTTTAGGAAATGATGGTTATGAGTCCGTTAGTAAATCGCAACTTTTACCGAGTTTAGATGTGGATTTATTGATGGGTTGTATTAATATAGAAAATCATGCTCAAGCGCTGCGGGAATTTCGAGCAGGGATGAAAATTATTGAACCAACATAACAATATAAAATGGTGATTTTTCCGCTCTCTCGCACCAAGACTTGTGGAGTGTAACCTATGTTAGGATGTCTCCAGTATATTTTCTTAAAAATTAATCTACAGGAATATCACCATGAGCTTACAGCGCACCTTTATCAAAATGGAAGGACAAATGGTCGAAGACCGCTACCAACTTCAAAATCTACTGGGGGTAGGCGGGTTTGGTGGCGTGTTTAAAGGTCAGGATGTCTTTTTAGGTAAAATTCTGCGGAATGTAGCCATTAAAATTATCGCCCCCTTGGATATTGAAAATTTTGCTGGGTTATCCAAGGAAAAACGGGAAGCGGAATATACAAGACAACAAGGGCAACAACGGGACGAATTAGGTACAGCAGTGAATCTATCCCATTCCCATGTTGTTACTGGATTTCATGTCGGTCTATGGCGGTGGCAAGGGGAGGATTATCTCTATCTGGTAATGGAATTAGCCCAAGGGACTCTCCAAGATGAACTGCGGGACAAGCAACCCAGTGAGGCGGAAGTAGTGGACATTCTTTTGCAGGTTGCACGGGGATTGGATTACTTACACCGAGAAAAACGGCTTATTCATCGGGATGTCAAGCCTGGTAATATTTTGCGTTGCCAAGAGCAGTGGAAGTTAAGCGATTTCGGGTTGTCGCGGCAGATGAGTGACAAATCTCAATCTCGCACTGGTAATATCGCTGGCTCAATCGCTTTTATGCCACCAGAGGCGTTTGGGAATGAAAGCGTGGTATCAACGGCGTGGGATATGTGGTCATTAGGGATTTTGGGAGCGGCGCTGGTGGATGGAGGTCGTTTACCCTTTAACTATCAAAGTGAAATGGACTTAATGCTGAAGATTTATCAGGGTGATGTCAAGCTACCAACCAGGATTCCAGAACGGTTAGCCCCTGTAGTTACTAATTGCTTGTTAAGGGAGAAAAGCAAGCGCTGGAGTGCGGCACAGGTGATTGAATATTTATCAAACCGCCAGAATACAACAATAGCTCCAAAAGCGTCATCCATACCTCAACCAGTAAGCCCAGAGGTACAATTAAAATCAGATGTAGGAATGGATTATAGTAAACTGCATGATTTACTCAAAGCTGGAAAATGGAAAGAAGCAGATGAAGAAACAGCAAGGGTAATGTTAGCGGTTGCAAAACGGGGAAGGGAAGGTTGGTTAAGGAAAGAAGATATTGATAATTTTCCCTGTGCAGACCTCCGCACCATTGACCAGTTGTGGGTAAAATACAGTGATGGTAGATTTGGGTTTTCTGTTCAAAAACGCATTTATCAGGGTTTAGGCGGAACGGGAGAATTTGATCTTGAAATCTTTTATCTGTTCGGAGACAAGGTAGGATGGAGGAAAGGAGGATACTGGCAATTCTACAAGGATATTACTTTTGACAAAAAAGCGCCCTCCGGCCACCTTCCTTTGATGTTGTCTAGGGGTAGGAGGGCGGGTGAGGCGGGTGGGGATGTGTCTTCTCTTGCGTCGAGACTTGTGGATTGTAACCTGTAAAGATTACAGTTTGTAGGGTGCGTTAGGAGCGCGAAAAGATTATAAAATATACAAATAAATTAAATACGCGACGTAACGCACCATTATTATTGAAGTGCGATCGCAGATCTTGTAGGTTGGGTTGAGGAACGAAACCCAACATTGATATAATAATATTAGTCGGTTTTAGTATTGGCGATGCCCTTGGCAACCACTTTGTGGTATCGCTTATTTTCAAGTTAGGATGAAATAAGCGAGAGAGATTTTGTTGTCATGAATAAGAGGACTCAACTGCTCGAAGTAATTGCAGCTTTACCAGAGGAATTAGTTGACCAAGCATTGAATTACGTGCAAATGTTGCAACATCCAATTCAGATTACACCTGGAGTTTGCGGGGGACAAGCGCGAATTAGAAATACACGAATTCCCCTATGGACTTTGGTATCATATCGTCAACAAGGTGCGCCGGATGAAGAATTATTGGCAAATTATCCTGGATTGACTGCGGAAGATTTAAGTGCAGCTTGGCATTACTACGAACAAAATCCCGAACAAATCGATCAAGAAATTGCCCAAGATGATTTAGTTTAATGGCATTACAATTTTACAAAACATGAAAATTTTCCGATCGCAATGGTAAACTTACTCAGATCGGAGGGACACGATGTATTAACTTCCTACGAAGCAGGTCAAGCAAATCAAGGGATTCCTGACGATGTTGTTTTGCAGTATGCCACAGCGACAGGTCGCATTTTGATTACGGAAAATCGCCAAGATTTTATCGATCTACATCGCACTGCACCAAATCATGCTGGCATGATTATTTTTAAACACGATCGTGATTATACTGGGAAAGTCAAGGCGATAATTGATTTTTTGGATGAGGATAGTCGCACCTTAGAGAATCGTTTGTTGCGGGTTATGAAGCAAAATATAAAAGCAGTCGGACAGATTTTTTTCGTACAAGAGTATGGTAGAAATGGTGAAGATTAAAATTAAAATGTTGGGTTGCGCGATCGCTTAACCCAACCTACGATTTTTGACTAATTGAAGTTCCAAATAAAACCTGAGTGCGATCGCTGATCTTGTAGGTTGGGTTGAGGAACGAAACCCAACATTAACGATATAATATCTAAAAAAGAACTGAAAACTATAAATTAACTGAAAGGGCGATAACATCTTACACCGGCTCTAATAACTTTTTGGGGCGTTGCTCCATATCGTTGGTGTTTTTTCAATATCCGTTCGCGCCCCTGATGGCGAAGCTGTTATGCTGAACCTACCTGAGTTCGACGTAAGAGAATAACTTACAAGTGTTGACTGGAAAGAGTTTCAGGATTAAATAAATTTTTAGCGGTTGTCAATAATTTTCGGTTGTTGACAATTGATTGGGAATAAATAATATAAATTGTAAATTTTTCTTAAAAACCATTAAATAACATTATTAATCATTTTCAAGATTGCACCAAAGATTTAAGAATAAAGTAGTTGTTTGAGCAAGGAAAATGGACAATGGAATTAGAACAATTATTTTGTGCAATAGATGATTTCTGTTGGGATTTTGAAGCAAAATTGAACTCAGAACTAATTTCGAGCCAGTCACAAAAAAGAAAAAGAAAAAGTCGCTTATGTTTAAGTGAAGTCATGACTATTATTGTTCATTTTCACCAATCAAGTTATCGTAATTTTCAGGACTATTATCAAAAAAGCATTTTAACAAACTACCACAGATATTTTCCATCTTTAGTGAGTTATAATCGCTTTGTTGAATTAATGCCTGATGCTTTACTGCCTTTAATTTGTTATCTTAATAGTCGAAAAGGTCAATGTAGTGGCATCTCTTTTATTGACAGCATGGGTATTCCTATTTGTCATAATAAAAGAGCAAAAAGAAATAAAGTTTTCCGTGGCTTATCGGGCTGGGGCAAGAGTTCTGTGGATTGGTACTTTGGATTTAAACTTCATTTAATTATTAATGAACAAGGCGAATTATTAGCTTTTCAAGTTACTCCCGGAAATGTTGATGACCGGAAACCAGTTCCTACTTTGGCACAAAATTTATGGGGAAGACTTTTTGGAGATAAAGGATATATTTCTAAAAGTTTATTTCAGAAACTATTGGAAAATGATGTGAAATTAATTACTCCTTTTAAGAAGAATATGAAGAATAAATTAGTTGAATTGTGGGAAAAATTTATGTTAAGAAAAAGAGCTTTAATCGAAACTGTCAACGACCAACTATGGCTACGCCACGCAGGCTATCAAAATATTTCCCAAGTTGTTCATTCTCGTCATCGCAGTATTTCTAATTTTATGGTTAATATTATTGCGGTTCGGCTTCGCTCACCGACCACTGGTTTAATTGCTTATACTTGGCAAGATAAAAAACCTTATTTAAAATTAGATAAACATGAAGTAACTTCTCTACCAGCTTTATTAATTTAATTATTTTCATGCAATTAAATTATGAGTCCAAAATATTCAATTTTGGATTGTTTTCTCTTGTTTATTTATTATCAACAATCATTGCTAATTGAGAAAAGCCTGATATAATTAGTTTTCAGGATGATTATTTATATCGAACTCAGGTGGTTTAGTAAAAACATTTGTTGCTAAACTATAATCAGGGAAACACCAAAATCAAATTATGAACTTAAATACAATTCAACAAGATATTGCATCTCTTCCTCCCGATGCACAACAAATCATAGTCGAACTCGTAAAAGTCCTGAAAAAACGCTATCTTCTGAATCAACAAGAATCTTCAGAAAATTCCTTGCCAGACTGGTCAGACTTTATCGGTTGCATAGAAGCTGAAACAGACCTCTCAAAAAACTATAAAAACTACTTAGATCGTGAAATTAATCAAAAATATGATCATAGTTGATACAGGCTTTTGGTTAGCTCTTGCTAATAAAAAAGATGCAGTTCATATAGTTGCAAAAAAACGATTTCAAGATTTAGCTAATCAGCAATTTATTACAACTTGGTGTGTCGTCACAGAAACTTGCTATCTATTACAAAAAAGAGTAGGAGTAGATGCTCCAAAAATCTTTATTAATAAAATTTCTACAGGAAAACTACAAATCTTTGATCTGAAACAACATCACTGCCAGCGTATTGAAGAACTAATGGAAAAATATAAAGATTTACCTATGGATTTAGCCGATGCTTCTCTCGTTATCCTGGCAGAAGAATTAGGTCATGGACAAATTTTATCAGTTGATTATCGAGACTTTAACACCTATCGCTGGAAAAATACAGAACCCTTTGATAACCTATTTCATGAGTTTTTATGACTTAGTACCTACATCTCGAACATGAAGCGATCGCTAATCCTGTAGGCTGCATTAATAAAATGTAATAAACCTTTTTAAAATGAAAACAGACAGCATATTTTACCGATTGTTTCAAGAAATACCTAGTATATTTTTTGAACTCATTGGTAACTCTCCCCAACTAGCAGAACTTTATCAATTTTCATCAGTTGAAGTCAAACAAACAGCCTTGAGAATAGATGGAGTTTTCTTACCTGACCAAAATACAGATAACCCCATCTACTTTTTAGAAGTACAATTTCAACTAGATACGGATCTCTACCATAGACTTTTTAGCGAAATCTTTCTTTACATCCGCCAAAACAAACCCAAAAATAACTGGAATGCTGTAGTTATCTATCCAACGCGCAGCATAGATACACAAGATATTCAGCATTATCAGGAATTTTTTACGAGTCAACGAGTTAGAGTTATTTATCTCGATGAATTAGCAGAAACAACATCTTTACCCATTGGTATTGCTACAATAAAACTAATCATCGCTAACCCAGATAATTCCATTACCCAAGCTAGAGAATTAATCACCAGAACTAAACAAGAGATAGATTCTCAACTGCAACAGCAACAAGTATTACAAATCATCGAGACAATTTTAATTTACAAGTTTCCAAGAATGAATAGGGAGGAAATAGAAGCCATGTTTGGATTAAGTGAGTTAAAACAAACCCGATTTTATCAAGAAGCAAAAGAAGAAGGTGAACGCAAAGCCAAGTTAGACGCAGTTCCTGGTTTGATAGGATTAGGTTTAACCACAGAACAAATCGCACAGGTTTTAAATTTAAGTTTGGCAGAAATTAGCGAAATTATTCAACAACAGAATATCAACACAAAGGACAAATAAAAAGGATGTGTAAGAGGATGTTTGAAAAGTTTTGAATGTATAAATTGACCCCTCTCCAAACCTCTCCCCGACGCGGGGAGAGGCTTTGAAAACCCCATTCCCTGGTAGGGAAGGGGGGCAGGGGGGTTAGGTTTTTGGAGATTATGGGTTTCATCTGATACTTTATGGCTAACGCCACGCTTCGCTATCAAACAACCTCTAACCCTAACCAAACTTTTCCTCTATTTTTTCTCCTGTACAGAATCAGATAATATATCGTGTAATTTCACGACTGCACCAATTACAGCTATTGCCGGTGCAAGAAATCCCTTTGCTTCCACTTGTTCTACAATTGTCCCCAATTCACCAATTAATTCTTCCTGTTCTGGCCGAGTTCCCCAGCGGATTAAGGCAATGGGTGTATCTAAACTCAATCCAGCTAGAGTAAACTGTTCAATAATGTAGGGTAAATTGTGAATACCCATATAAATTACTATAGTTTCCGAACCGTGCGCTATGGCTTGCCAATTTACCTGGGGTTTATACTTACCGGCGGATTCATGTCCAGTTACAAAGGTGACAGAAGAACTATAAAGCCGATGGGTTAAGGGTATACCAGCATAGGCCGCTGCGGCGATTCCTGATGTAATCCCTGGCACAACTTCTACAGGAATACCTGCGGCTACCAATTCTGCCATTTCTTCCCCACCACGACCGAAAATAAAAGGATCACCACCTTTAAGCCGAACAACTATGGCATTATTCTCCGCTTTCTCAATCAGTAATTGGGTAGTGACTTCCTGTAACAGTGAATGTCTACCCATGCGTTTACCCGCATTGATTTGTTCTGCTTCAGGATTGATCATTTCCAGCACTTCTGGACTTACCAAAGCATCATAAATAACCACATCTGCACAGGTTAATAAGCCTTTTCCTTTGAGAGTCATGAGTCCAGGATCTCCAGGACCTGCACCGACTAAATAAACTTTACCCAAAAACTTTGTCCTCTTCTTTGATGAAATTCTCGATTAAATTCGCAAATTCTCGACTTGTTCCTAATGGTTGTGCGAGTTGAAAACTTACTGATGGAAATTGTAATTTTAGCGTTTCTACTGCCAGTGCGATCGCATCAGTTATCCCACCTGTAAATAAAAAATAGGGGAAAATCGCAATTCGTCCATAACCAGCGGCTATCAATTCCTGTACTCTGACTTCTAAACTGGGAGGGACAGACCAATAAGCTGTAACTGCGTCCACAGTAGCTGCTATATTTTCCACAGGGGTATGAGAACCAGCCCGTCGGCTACCATGAGCCAAAATAATAGATACATCTGCTTTAATCGTAGTCATCATCCCCGCAAAAAACTTGGCTAAACCAGGATAACTACCAATATAAGGACGCAATTCTATTGTCATTCCTTCAGTTATAGCCTGTTCTGCAAGGGCGATTTCTGCGGGAATATCAGTCATGACATGAAATCCCGGTAACAAAAATAGGGGGATAATTTGCACCCTTTGACAACCAAAAGCCTGAACACGATGAGCAAAATCTTGAATTTGCAGGTGTAAAGGTTGGATATTTGCCTCTAGAGTAGCAACACCTACGAAATTTTCACCTTGGGGTAATATCTCACTTAACATTCCCGCTAATTGCTGCATAGCAATATCTGGACGAGGATCACGACTCCCATGAGACACTAAAAGATAAGCTGTAATTTTATTAATTTGCATATTTGGGGATTGGGGACTGGGGGACTGAGAAACACAGGAGAAAGATGCTAATTTATTTTTCTTCAGCATTGTAAGTATAAAATTGATTCAATGCTCCCACTGTTTCAAATTTATATCCTGGTATCCAAGAATCAAGTTTGATTTCCGTGCGGTAAATACTAAAGATTATATAGTCTTGTCGGTTAGTTGTGGTGGTAATCAGTTCTTTGATGTGTGGTGTGGCGGATTGAAGCAACTCTTGACAATTAACTTTGATTAATTTTTCCAAGAAACTTGGTGTTTTGTGACAGACATCAGCTTCTAAATATGTTGTCAGCTTTTGAACGGCATATTGTTCATATTCACCCTGATTGGGGTTAGTTTTCGCCATAATTGCTCCCAAGACCGTAACGCTCGCTGCTCCTACACATATAAGAATAGTCAAAGGTTTCATATTCTAGCCTGAACTGGTATATTTATTAGTCTTTTAAACACTACCAAGAAAATTATCTAATTTCTGCTAAAAAAAGCTTGATTATTTTCTGGAGGTAATGCTATACTCACAGAGTGAATGGCGAGCGTAGCCAAGTGGTTAAGGCAGTGGTTTGTGGTACCACCATTCGTGGGTTCGATCCCCATCGTTCGCCCTATTAAATTATGACTCTGTAAGTTCAGAGTTGTTGTAAAGTATAAAAGTACGAATTAGACCTTTTTAGAAGTTGGGAAAAAGGGGGTATTTTTCTGTCAGCTTTTCCGAGTCTTGCAGTAAATCTAATGGCGATAATTCTCAAAAATCCTGCTAAAGTAACTATTTAGATTGGCATATTTATATATGAATAACAATGATTTAGCTTTTACCCCAGCTTTAGAGTTAGCGCAATTAATCCGTCTGCGGGAAGTGTCACCGCTAGAGTTGGTGGAAGTATATTTAGAAAGAATCGAACGCTTAAATCCCCAACTGGGAAGTTATTTTACAGTCACGGCAGATTTAGCCATTGCTGATGCTAAAAACAAAACAGAATTACTGACAACGACTTCAGAATTACCGCCATTTTTTGGTGTACCAATTTCCATTAAAGACTTAAGTGCGGTTGCGGGTGTTACTTGTACTTACGGAAATTCGGCACTGTTAAATAATATTGCTAATCATGATGATGGTGTAGTTACCAGAATTAAACAAGCTGGTTTTATTATTCTTGGTAAAACCGCAACTTCGGAATTAGGTTCTTATCCTTACAGTGAACCTGCGGGATTTCCCCCAGCGAGAAACCCTTGGAATTTAGAATATACTCCTGGTGGTTCTAGTGGTGGTGCAGCATCATCAGTAGCAGCGGGATTAAGTGCAATTGCCCAAGGTTCAGATGGTGGTGGTTCAGTGCGTGGTCCGGCGGCTTGCTGTGGTGTTGTTGGCATCAAACCAGCCAGAGGCAGAGTCTCTAAAGCCCCTGTAGGCGATCGCTTGGGGGGCATTGCGGTGGATGGTCCCCTTGCCCGCACAGTGGCTGATGCAGCGGCTATGTTAGATGTGATCTCTGGCTATGTCACAGGTGATCCTTATTGGCTACCAAATCCGCAACCATCATTTCTCTCTGCAACTCAAGTCAAATTAGATAGTCTGAAAATTGCCTTTAGTACCAGTATTCTGCCCTTTGGAGAAGCTGACGCTAACTGTAAACAAGGAGTATTAAAAACCGTCGGGTTATTAGCACAATTTGGACATCAAGTTGAGGAAAAATACCCAGATTTTAGTAGTTTAATCGAACCATTTATAGTAGTTTGGCAAGCTGGAATAGCAGCAGCAGGAATTCCTTCGCCAGCCTTACAGCCTTTAAACCAATGGTTATTAGCAAAAAATGGTTCTGTAGCTGAATATCTGCAAGCACTTTCCCAAATGCAAATTGTCTCCCGGCAAATTATCGCATTTTTTGATACTGTAGATGTATTGGTATTACCAGTTTATCTCCATTCTCCCATTCGCGTCGGTGAATGGGCAGATTTGAGTCCAGAAGAGACATTTGCCAAAATTGCCCATTGGGTCGCGCCTTGTCCTGTTGCAAATGCTACCGGATTACCTGCGATCGCCCTTCCTGTCGGTTTCGATAGTCATGGTTTACCCCTCAGTGTACAGTTAATTGGTAAACCTGCGGCTGAGTCTACCTTAATTAGTTTAGCAGCGCAATTAGAAGCCGCTAACCCTTGGATTCAACATCGTCCAGCACTTTAAGTCAAAATCAGGATTTACAAAATGTCAGAATCAGGATTTACAGGATTTAGAGATTTACAGGATTGTTATTCTTGAAATAATCTGAAAAACAGAAAGTTTGCAAATATCTGCATATTGAATCCTGTTAATCCTTCAATCCTGAGCATCCTGATTCAGACAGAGAAATGATCTGAAAAACAGAAAGTTTGCAAATATCTGCATATTGAATCCTGTTAATCCTTCAATCCTGAGCATCCTGATTCAGACAGAGAAATAATCTGAAAAACAGAAAGTTTGCAAATATCTGCATACTAAATCCTATTAATCATTTAATCTTAATAATCCTGATTCGGACCATAAATTCCAATTAATTAGCCAGTTTTTCCTGTTCACGGGCATCTACTACTAAAACTAAACAAAGTGCGGCAACTGCTTTTTCCCATTCTTGACGCACTTTCACATCTTCCACACCATCAAATAAACCCACCAACCGGGGAACAGCTTGTTCTAAAGCTGCGTGGGGTACGGGACGATGTAATTCAACTAAGTGATTGATACTTTCTTGATTATTGAGAAAACCAACCACCCATTTTGTTGTATGATCTGGACTGTCAGGAACACGCTCAACTCCTAACTCGTTTTTTAGCCAATCATAAAAAAGTGGTAAATGTTCAGCCAATACTGCACCGGCTGTAGGTAAGGTTTTTTTGAGTAAGCTAATATCTAAACTGTCTAATTCTTGTTTCAGAGCCGGTGAATTTAGTACCTCATTTAACGGTGTGGAAAGTATTGCTGTTATTTCCGATTCGGAAAAATCTAAATTTTGGGTGAAAGTTGAAATTAGAGATTCCATTTTCTACACTCCAGAGATTATTCCATTGGCTGTAGAATCATGATAGCGTAACGCACCAAAATCCTTGATCATGTTGCATTACTAATTTCATCCTATTTCAATAACAGCCCACACCAATAATATTTCTCAGCAACTGTAATAATTTGGTAACTCAATTATAACTCTATCATTTCATTACTCAGAGATTTTATGCAAATGAAATAACCGATTTTTTAGCTTTCTACATGATTAGTGAAGATGTGATTTTGTATGCCTATAAAAACTAAAATAAGATGGGCATTGCCTGTTATAGATACAATATTTTAATTTTTGCAAAAATTAAATTTGAGAGACACGAAATTTCCGTCTCTCAAATCCAAAATCTAAAATCCAAAATTGGACTACGCTTTCTTCAACCAGCTAAACATAGCGCGTAAATCCTTACCAACAGCCTCAATAGGATGTTCAGCTTCTTGACGACGCATAGCAGTAAAACCAGGTTTACCAGCTTGGTTTTCTAAAACAAATTCCCGTGCAAATTGTCCAGATTGAATTTCGCTGAGAATCTTCTTCATTTCCGCTTTAGTATCGGCGGTAACAACGCGAGGACCGCGAGTATAATCACCATATTCGGCAGTATTAGAAATACTATCGCGCATGGTGGCTAATCCACCTTCTACCACTAAATCAACAATTAATTTGACTTCGTGCAGACATTCAAAATAAGCGAGTTCTGGTTGATAACCTGCTTCTACTAAGGTTTCAAAACCGGCTTTGATTAAAGCACTCAAACCACCACACAATACTGCTTGTTCCCCAAACAAATCGGTTTCGGTTTCTTCACGGAAAGTAGTTTCCAAAATACCGGCGCGTGTACCACCAATACCTCTAGCATAAGCCATAGCGCGATCGCGGGCATGACCAGTGGCATCTTGATAAACTGCAAATAACGCAGGTACACCTTGTCCTTGTTCGTAGGTACGACGCACCAAATGTCCAGGGCCTTTAGGTGCAACCATGACGACATCAACATCAGCAGGAGGTACAACCTGTGCAAAATGGATATTAAAACCATGTGCAAAAGCTAAAACGTTTCCAGCTTCTAAATTGGGTTCAATTTCGTTTTTGTAAATTGTTTTTTGGACTTCATCAGGTAATAAAATCATGATGAAATCAGCAGCTTTCGCAGCATCAGCAACATTTTTTACAGTCAAGCCAGCAGCTTCGGCTTTAGCTGTGGACTTACTGCCGGGATATAATCCCACAATGACGTTAACACCGCTATCTTTAAGATTCAGCGCGTGAGCATGACCTTGAGAACCATAACCAATAATAGCAACGGTTTTACCTTTTAAAAGGTCTAAATTAGCATCTTCATCATAATACATACGCGCCATAGAAGCATCTCCTGTTTATAAAGGCTGTCATGAAATTGGCAGACTTACGATTGTATCGCAAATTGGGGAACAGGGAATAGGGAACAGGGAACAGGGAATAAAAATTACAATTACCCAACTTCCTCCTTCCTTCTTCCTTCTTCCTCCTGACTCCTGACTCCTGACTCCTGACTCCTTTCAATCCCCTACTTTTATTTTTTTTTCAGAAGTTCAAGATAAACAGAAATAATTGTGATAATTTTGATACAAATTTGTTAAGAATAGTTACAGCCCTGTAATGGAAGGAAATATTTTTTATGGTTGATCTAGCTGACAAGAAACCGGTTCATCAAGTCGTGATTATTGGTGGTGGTTTTGGTGGATTGTATGCCGCTAAGTCTATGGCTAAAGCTAATGTACAAATCACGCTGATTGATAAACGCAATTTTCATCTCTTTCAACCACTGCTGTACCAAGTCGCTACAGGTTCTTTGTCCCCAGCGGATATTTCCTCTCCTTTGCGTGCTGTTCTCAGCAAAAGCAAGAATACAAAGGTGCTGTTGGGTGAAGTGAATGATATTGACACTACCGCCCAAAATGTGATGGTAGGTGCGGAATCCGTCCCCTACGATACCTTAATTGTGGCTACAGGGGCGAAGCATTCCTATTTTGGGAAGGATAACTGGGAAGAGTTTGCACCGGGTTTAAAGACTGTAGAAGATGCAATTGAGATGCGTCGGCGGATATTTTCCGCATTTGAAGCGGCTGAAAGCGAAAGTGATCCGGTAAAACGCCAAGCTTTGTTAACTTTTGTAATTGTTGGTGGTGGTCCAACTGGGGTAGAATTGGCGGGAGCGATCGCTGAATTGGCAACTAAAACCCTGACAGAAGATTTCCGCAACATTGACACCGCAGAAACCAGAGTTTTATTGTTAGAAGGTTTAGATCGGATTCTTCCACCTTTTGCACCGGAATTATCTCACACAGCGGAAGCATCTTTAAAAGCTTTGGGTGTGGATGTGCAAACCAAAACCTTAGTTACACATATTGAAAATGATATTGTGACGATTAAGCAAGGTGATGATGTTAAAGAAATTGCTGCAAAAACCGTGTTGTGGGCTGCGGGTGTGAAAGCCTCACCAATGGGGAAAGTTTTGACAGAGAAGACGGGAGTTGAGAGCGATCGGGCAGGTCGTGTTATGGTTGAACCAGACCTAAGTATTAAAGGATTTCCCAACATCTTCGTAGTTGGTGACTTAGCAAATTTCGCCCATCAAAATGATAAACCTTTACCGGGAGTTGCGCCAGTCGCCATGCAGGAAGGCGAATATGTGGCTAAACTCATTCAAAAACGGTTGAAAGGTGAAACATTACGTCCATTCAAATATGTGGATAGAGGTAGTTTAGCAATGATTGGGCAACACGCCGCAGTTGTTGATTTAGGATTTATCAAACTCAGAGGTTTCTTGGCGTGGTTTGTCTGGTTATTTATTCATATCTACTTCTTGATTGAATTTGATAATAAGTTAGTGGTGATGATTCAATGGTTGTGGAGTTATTTTACCCGCAATCGTGGCGCGAGATTAATTACAGGTAAGGAAACTATTGCACCTGTACCAACGCCAGTCATCCCAAAAAAACCGTTAAATGTGTAGTTCCTCCCTCGTTCCCAGTCTCTGACTGGGAATGCCCTCTAGAGGCTCTGCCTCCCATATTCCCTCATTATTATTAAAAAACTGCCTCTCATATTAAAATAAAATCACCACATCTACCAAATTAAATGAAACAATGGGACGCAGCCGCTATCATGTATTAGGAACTCAACCGCATTTCCTCACCTGCACATTAGTAAATTGGATGCCATTATTTGGCAATATTGAACTTGTCCAAATTATCATAGATTCCCTCAACTTTCTCCAACGTCAGCAGCGTTTGACATTATATGGTTATGTCATTATGGAAAATCATCTTCATCTCATCGCTGCGGCTGCAAACTTATCTAAAGAAATAGGGAATTTTAAATCATTTACGGCTCGTTCCATTATTGATTTACTCCAGAAAAATAATGCTGAATATATACTTAATCAATTAGAATTTCATAAATTAAAACACAAGATCAAACAAGATTATCAACTGTGGCAAGAAGGTTTTCATCCCCAAGCAATTGCTAATGAAGAAATGTTTATCCAAAAATTAGAATATATTCATAATAATCCGGTGCGACGTGGGTATGTTGATGATCCGGCTCATTGGCGTTATTCTAGTTACCGGAATTATATGGAATTGCCGAGTTTATTAGAGGTGGAATTGATTGATTTGTGAGATATTGAGGCAGAGCCTCTTGATAGCATTCCTAGTCAGAGACTAGGAACGAGGAAGAATAAATTTTAATTTTTCTGCCGTTATTTAAGGTTATTTTAACAATAAAATTTTTTCTTGTTCTAGTGTATTTGCTTTTTGATGTGCTAAAATGTCTGTATCTTGCATTGCTTACTTAATAAAGCCATTTTACACAGGGAGTAGAAATTGTATTATGTTCACAGATGATAAAAACGATTTTATTAAAAATTGGGCGATCGCTGTAACTATATTTTTGTTTTTGATAGCTGTTGCTGTTACAGTTTATTTTATCTCAATGATTTTAATTACTGACAGAACAGAATTATTGAGAAACAAATATGAATATATTGTTGAAAGTCTTAAAGTATTAGGTTTATTCATTAGTGGAGGGGCAGTAATTGTTAATGTTTACTTTGCAGGTAGACGTGCAGAGGCTATGGAAAAGACTGCAAAGGCTACAAATAGAAATGCAGACGCGGCAAATAAAAATGCAGAGGCTGCAAATAGAAATGCAGACGCAGCAAATAAAAATGCTGAGACTGCGAATGAAAAGCAAATTACAGAACGTTTTGCTAAAGCCATAGAACAACTTGCGAGTGAAAAAATTGAAGTTAGATTAGGCGCAATTTATACACTAGAGAGAATTGCCAAAGATTCAGAAAAAGATCAATGGACAATTATGGAAGTTCTGACAGCTTTTGTGCGTGAGAATGCACCTGTTAAAAAAGAAGATAAATCACAGAATAAAAAATCGTTTATAGATGAATTTCTAAATACTCAAAATAACAAAGAGACAGAAGAACTACCAAAACTTCGGCTTGATATTCAAGAGTGTCTGACTGTAATTGGACGACGCGAACACCCAGATCCAGAAAATAAAAGACTTGATTTAAGTAATGTTAATATCAGGAAAGCTAATCTTCAACAAGCCAAACTCCAAGGAGCTAATCTCACGGAAGCGAACCTCGAAGGAGCTAACCTCATAAGAGCCGAACTCGAAAGAGCTAACCTCACAGAAGCCAACCTTACAGAAGCCGACCTCACAAAAGCTTACCTTACAAAAGCCGACCTCAGAGAAGCCGACCTCACAGGAGCCAACCTCGCAGGAGCCAACCTCGCAGAAGCCAACCTCGCAGAAGCTAACCTCGCAGAAGCTAACCTCACAGGAGCTAACCTTAGAGAAGCTTACCTTGAAGAAGCAAACCTCACAGGAGCTAACCTCATGATAGCCAACCTCACAGAATGGTTTTGTGAAGCTTGATCATCTGTATAACTCGTTCCCAGTCTCCAGACTGGGAATGCTATTTTAGAGGCTCTGCCTCAAGTGTCTTAATGTAATGCTAAAATAAAACTGTAACTTCTGAATTATTGCTACATTTTAGAAATATAAATTTTATATATAAGATTATCAATAGTGTATCAAACAGATCCACCTATTTATCCTAAATAAACATTATTAAAGTAAGTAGCTTAAAGATTAAAATAAAAATGTAGAATTAGGAGATTTTGGTAATGGCTTTAACAATTTTAGATGAGCAATTAGAAAGTATTCAGCTTTCGGCTGAGGTTCAGGAAAAAGCTTTACAAAAAGCTAAAGAAGGTTATGTAATGACATTATTAGAAGTAGGAGAAATTAGCAGTGGTAGGGCGGGAAAAATTCTTGGTGTTTCTCGTTTAGAAGTAATAGAAATGATGAAAAAATGGGGTATTTCTCTTTTTGATGATTCTCAAAACTTGGAAGAATTACGTCAAGAAGTGGAACAGGCAGAGTTAATTTTAAATCAGCAGATTTCTTAAATAATTATTGTTTCTGATACTACGCCAATTAGCGAGTTAGCAAAAGTGGATCATCTTGATTTGTTGCCAAAACTTTTTGGTAAAGTTGTGATTCCCCAGGGTGTATTTGATGAATTGCAGGTAGGTGAGCATCCAGCAGCAAAACTTGTTCAGAATTTGTCTTGGTTGGAGATTGTAACGGTAGATAATCAGCAATTGGTTAGGGAGTTACAACAGTCGTTTAAGTTAGATTTAGGAGAGTCAGAAGCTATTGCTTTAGCGGAAGAAATTGGTGCTTCTCAGTTGTTAATTGATGAAAGGGCTGCCAGGAAGGTGGCTATGGCTCGAAAGTTACCTTTAATTGGGACTGTGGGGATTTTGCTGTTAGCGAAGCGTCGAGGGTTGTTGGATAGTGTTAAGGATGTTTTAAATGAAATGCAAGCACAGGAAATGAGAATTTCAGATCGGCTTTATGTGCAGGTTTTGACTTTAGCACAGGAAAAGAACGGGGAATAATAGGTAAGTATGAAACCCACTTTCTGCACTTTATTTATAATATGCGAATATTGCATTTCTAAACTGAATCATCTTGCGACATAATAGAAATAGAAATTCTATCTTTAGGATTGTTAAGAATGTATCAAACAGATCCGCCACTTTCCCCTAAAGAAACATTACCGACAATGTATGATCTTCCTAGCGAAGATCAAGATCAACCTGGTTTGCCAGATCAATTTCATTTATTCCAACCACAATTATTAGCAGAAACATTCCGTCCACCTGACTATCCTAGGGACCAAATATTTACAGGAAGTGATCTGAATCTTTATTATGATTTGCGTCATCCTTCATGGTATAAACGTCCAGATTGGTTTGCAGTATTAGGTGTTCCCTCTCTTTATGATAAAAGAGATTTACGGTTAAGTTATGTAGTTTGGCAAGAAGGAGTAAACCCTCATATTATAGTTGAATTACTCTCACCTGGAACAGAAAAAGAAGACTTAGGGCAAACATTAAGAGATGTCGAAAAACCTCCTGGTAAATGGGAAGTTTACGAACAAATTTTAAGAGTTCCCTACTACGCCATCTTTGATCGTTATAAATCTGAATTTAGAATGTTTCAGTTAACTGGCGCTCGTTATGCTGAAGTAGAATTATCAGATTTTCGGTTTTGGATTCCCGAAATAGAATTAGGTTTAGGAGTGTGGCAAGGAAGTTATAAAACCGTCGAAATGCCTTGGTTACGTTGGTACGACAAAGACGGTAATTGGATATTAACCAGCACAGAGGAGGAAAGACAGAAAGCTGAACAAGAAAGACAAAAAGCTGAACAAGAAAGACAAAAGTTAGAACAAGAAAGGCAAAAGTTAGAACAAGAAAGGCAAAAAACCGAAAGATTAATTGCCCAACTTCGATCGCTTGGTGTTGAACCAGATTTAGAATAAATACAATCTCTCGTTCCCAGTCTCCGACTGGGAATGCCACCATAGAGGCTCTGCCTCAAAGCAGTTAATTATTTTGATTTTCCTTAGATAAATCCGTCGGTGGTCTATCATTACTCCAAGCCCACCAGACATAACCGCAATGACAATGGTAAAATTCTTGCCACTTACGACGACGATCTGGGGTACTGACAGGAGACCTTCTATTTAACCACACATTAACGGCTTCTCGACTACCAGCATGGCATTTGGGACAATGGAATTGATAGGCGTGTACGGCTTGATTAGTCCATTCTGGCGGATTGGGATCAAAAGCGTCCATATAAATATAAACTGTAATAGAGTGTAATCTTAGTAGTCATTGAATATACATAATTATGACTAACAATGGATATTATGGAACCAAATATTGAAATTCGTCGGTTGTTGGATGTCATGCCTGCTTCTGGGCGGATGATGACTAAAATCGTCAGTAAACCAGAACGAAAACAGGTAATAGATGCGGCTTTTCCCCTGCCATTGAGTCAAGCAAGACCAATATATATTAATTTCGACTTATGGAGACGGTTGACAAAACCCCAACGAGATTTACTCCTATTACAGAAGGTAAGCTGGTTAATAGGGGTGAAATGGTTACAACCTAATATTTATCAAGGTGTGGTGTTAGCAGGGCTTGTAGGCGGAATACTGGAGGCAGTCCAGGCGGATGTGGTAGGTGTGGTAATAGCCGGGGGATTAAGTGCTGTAGCGGCTATCCGGATTTGGCGCACGAATAAATCCCAGGAGTCAGAATTAACTGCTGATACAGTCGCTATTAGAATCGCCCAAAGACGAGGTTATTCAGAAACTGAAGCCGCCCAACATTTGTTAACAGCTATTGAAGTAGTAGGAACAATAGAAGGGCGTTCTGGTTTAAATTTTAGTGAATTAATTCGTTGTCAAAACTTGAAAGTAATTGCTGGTTTATCACAAGTTGGTATTCCTAAAAATTATCAATAGATGTACATTCAAAGGGAACAGGGAACGTAGATACCAGGATACCCATTTACCCGTTAGAGGGTGTTTGAAAAGTCCCTCATGGTGTATCAAATATTTTTAGATCCCCCTAAATCCCCCTTAAAAAGGGGGACTTTGACTCTAGTTCCCCCCTTAACAAGGGGGGTTAGGGGGGATCTGTAAGTGCCTAAAATCACAACCTAAAACTTTTCAAACATCCTCTTAGAAATCGAAGAATCATAGTACGAATTTCTGTTATTATGGTTGTGCTATTTTCTGTACGCCCCTAACGACTACAATTAAACTCACAGATAACAAAGTTATAAATTAGCAATGCAAAGCAATTCTTCTTTGGAAAAGCAGCCACAACTTACAGAGGAAACGAAATCATTTCCCCTCTCCTACGGTCAACAAGTGATGTGGTTTCTTGACCAGATAGCACCCCAGAGCATCGCATACAATATCTATACAACAGTACGGATAAACTCAGAGTTAGATTTGGAGGCATGGCACAGAGCGTGGCTTCAGATTGTAGAACGTCATCCTATCCTACGAACTACTTATGCACAGTATGAAGATCAACCTATTCAAGTAATTCACCCATACCAAGAGATAGATATTAAAATAACAGATGCTTCTACTTGGGAATTAGACTACTTAGAAAAAAAAATTCTGGTAGAAACCGAGCGTCCTTACAACTTGGAAACAGGTCCAGTATTGCGGGTACATCTATTTACAAGATCATCAGCAGAACATATCCAATTACTGGCCATGCACCACATTGCTGGAGATATGTGGTCTTTTGACATATTATTAAATGAACTGCAAATTCTGTATGCTACAGAAGTAAAAACATCGTCTCAAGCTGACTTACAAATTATTGAAAATTCAGATATTTATAATTCTCAAACAGATAATAGTCTCTCTCTTCCAAAGCTATCATACACAGATTATGTAAGTTGGCAGACCGAGATGTTGTCAAGTTCTCAAGGTGAACAACTTTCAGCATACTGGCATAAACAATTAACAGGTGAGTTGCCAGTTTTAGATTTGCCCTTAGATAAACTTAGACCAAATGTGCAAACCTACTCTGGTAGCACACACATCATCAAGTTAGATGAAGAATTGCTTTCCAGGCTGAGAAAGTTGTCAGAATTAGAAAAAACCAGCCTGTATAGAATTTTCCTGGCTGCATTTTTTATCCTATTTTACCGCTTATCAGGACAAGAAGACATCCTAGTAGGTTGTCCAGTTGCAGGTCGGTCAGGTAAAAAGGAATTTGAAAGTATTATTGGCTACTTTACAGACCCCATAGTATTACGTGCAAATCTAGGGGAAAATCCCACCTTCAGAGATTTTCTTGCTCAAATACGTCGCAGAGTTTCTGAGGGTAAGAAGCATGAAGATTATCCCTTTCCCCTATTAGTAAAACAGCTTATTCATGAAAGAGATTCTAGTCGTCCTCCTCTGTTTCAAGTTTCTTTAACTTGGCAAGAGCATCGCTGGTATGATAATAGCCAAAAATCATCTTTAGTGATGTCGCCATTCTTAATAGAAGGACATCAACGAGGATCAGCATTTGATATAGATTTGGCGATTATTAAAACTGGTAGTGAGTTTAATTTTTGCTGGCAATACAACACTGATCTGTTTAATATTTCCACTGTAGAACGAATAGCAGGAAATTATCAAACCTTGCTAGAAAGTATTTTAATTAATCCACAGCAACCTATTTCCCAATTACCATTGTTAACAGAAGTTGAGCAATATCAATTATTAGTTGATTGGAATAATACTAAAAAAGAATATCCATTAGATAAATGTATCCATCAATTATTTGAAGAACAGGTAATCAAAACACCTGACGCTATAGCGGTAGAGTTGGAAGGGGAAAAACTAACTTATCAGGAATTAAATCAACGGGCAAATCAACTAGCAAATTATCTGCAAAAACTGGGTGTAAATCCAGAGGTTTTAGTAGGAATTTGTGTAGAGCGATCGCTGTTAATGGTAGTAGGATTATTAGGGATTCTCAAAGCTGGTGGTGCTTATGTTCCTTTAGATCCAGCTTATCCAGCCGAGCGTTTAGCTTATATGTTAGATGATTCTCAGGCAAAAGTGCTACTAACTCAACAGCAGTTAGTGAACTCAATACCGAATACTGACTTACAAGTAATTTGTTTAGATACCAATTGGGAATTAATCAGCACTCAAAGCGATAAAAACCCACAAACTCAAGTTAAAGCCAATAATTTAGCCTATGTAATTTATACCTCTGGCTCCACAGGAAAGCCGAAAGGAGTAATGATTGAACATCGGTCTTTAGCGAACTTTGCCCAAACGGTAAAAGACAAATATGAGATGAGCAATAGAGACAGAGTTCTGCAAGCTGCATCGATCAGTTTTGACGCAGCCGCAGAAGAAATCTATCCCTGTCTAGTCTCTGGTGCAACCTTAGTGCTACGGACTGCTGAAATGTTGGGTACTGTCTCCACATTTATCCAGAAGTGCTGGGAATGGGAATTAACAGTATTAATGATGGGAACAGCATACTGGCACCAGCTAACGGCAGAATTAGCAACAACCAATGAAACCCTACCACCATCAGTAAGGTTGTTAGCTAATGGTGGAGAACAATGGCTGCCAGAAAAATTGAACCTGTGGCAAAAGAGCATGGAATATAGATCGCGCGTTCAGAATTTAAAAGCGCCACCGATGTTAATGAACGGCTATGGACCAACAGAAGCAACCGTATTATCAACGGTATACAATTTATCGGAGTTGCGCCTAGAGAATACACAGGGACAGCAAATCATTGGCACTCCTTTTGATAATGTCCAGACTTATATTCTTGATAGCTTCCTCCAGCCCGTTCCTATTGGTGTACCAGGGGAATTGCATATTGGTGGTATGGGTTTAGCTAGAGGCTATCTCCACCATCCAGATCTAACAGATGCAAAATTTATTGCTCATCCCTTTAAGCAATCAGAACGTATTTACAAAACAGGAGACTTAGCTCGCTATTTACCTAACGGTAACATTGAGTTTCTGGGTCGCATTGACAATCAGGTGAAAATACGCGGTTTTCGCATTGAACTGGGGGAAAATTAAACCAGTTGGTAGGACAGAAAACCTCCCGCTCTCCTTTGCACAAGCGAGATTGTGGTTTTTAGACAAATTAGATCCCAATAGTGCGTTTTATAACATCCCTATCCTTTGGCGGTTTAGCGGGAAACTTAATGTAACTGCGCTACAATCGAGCCTGAACGAAATCATCCGTCGACATGAAGCGTTACGGACAAACTTTGTCACACAAGAAGATCAACCTATTCAGGTTATTGCTGAAACTCTTTTTTTGCCACTAGAAATCGTAGATTTGCTGTATCTGCCAACAGAGGAACGAGAAGTGGAAATGCAGCGATTAGTTCTAAATGAGGCAGTGCGATCCTATGATCTAGAAAGAGAACCTTTAATACGTGCCACTCTCTTACAGCTTACCTCAACAGAGTACATTTTTATCCTCACAGCGCACCATATTATTTTTGATGGTTGGTCAACAGGGGTATTTGTCCAAGAATTAGCAACACTCTACACTGCATTCTGTAATGACAAAACCCCTCAAAAAGTTGTTGAACTGCCTGAATTACCCATACAGTATGCAGACTTTGCCGTTTGGCAGCGACAGTGGTGGGAACAAGGGAGAATTACAGAGCAGCTATCCTATTGGCAGCAACAACTTCAAGGCGCTCCCACCTTATTAGAACTTCCTACCGATAGACCCAGACCTGCTATTCAAACAAACCGGGGAAAACATCAACAATTTACACTTCCTCAGTCCCTAGGTGAGTCCATGAACCTACTTAGCAAGGGTGCGGGAGTTACCCCATTTATGACGTTTTTTGCGGCTTTTGTTACCTTGCTTTATCGTTACACAGGGGAAAAGGATATTGTAATTGGTACACCCATTGCTGGTCGTAATCGTCCGGAAATAGAAGGGATAATTGGTCTTTTTGTGAATACTTTAGTGCTGCGAACTGATTTGTCAGACAACCCCAGTTTTGAGCAGTTACTAATGAGGGTGCGGGAAGTATCTCTGCAAGCATACAGTCATCAAGACCTGCCCTTTGAGAAATTGGTTGATGCTTTGCAAACTGAGCGTTCTTTGAGTCACTTACCTCTGTTTCAGGTGATGTTTGATCTCCAGAATGTTCCTATATCAAGTTTAGATTTGCCAGGGTTAAGTATAAGTTCATTTCCTGTGGAAACGGGAATAGCGAAGTTCGATTTAGCTCTCTCAATTGAGAATACATCTTCTGGATTGATAGCCGAATGGGAATATAATAGCGACTTGTTTGATGATTCAACAATTGCTCGCATGGCAGGAAATTTCCACACTTTAGTAACAGGAATTGTCGCCAATCCACAGCAACCTATTTCCCAATTACCATTGTTAACAGAAATTGAGCAATATCAATTATTAGTTGATTGGAATAATACTAAAAAAGATTATCCATTAGATAAATGTATCCATCAATTATTTGAAGAACAGGTAATCAAAACCCCCGACTCTGTAGCAGTAGAGATTGAAGGGGAAAAACTAACTTATCAGGAATTAAATCAACAGGCAAATCAACTGGCAAATTATCTGCAAAAACTGGGTGTGAATCCAGAGGTTTTAGTAGGAATATGTGTAGAGCGATCGCTGTTAATGGTAGTAGGATTATTAGGGATTCTCAAAGCTGGTGGTGCTTATGTTCCTTTAGATCCAGCTTATCCAGCAGAACGTTTAGCTTATATGTTGGATGATTCTCAGGCAAAAGTGCTATTAACTATTGTAGAGACGTTCCATGGAACGTCTCTAGATTCTGCGGTACAAGTAATTTGTTTAGATACCGATTGGGAATTAATCAGCACTCAAAGCGACAAAAACCCACAAACTCAAGTTAAAGCCAATAATTTAGCCTATGTAATTTATACTTCCGGCTCCACAGGAAAGCCGAAAGGAGTAATGATTGAACATCGGTCTTTAGTGAATTTAACCCAAACCGTAAGAGATAAGTATGGGATGAACAATAAAGACAGAGTTCTTCAAGCTGCATCTATTAGTTTTGACGCAGCCGTAGAAGAAATCTATCCCTGTTTAATATGTGGTGGAACTTTAGTGCTACGGACTGCCGAAATGTTGGGTGCTGTCTCCACATTTGTACAGAAGTGCTGGGAATGGAAATTAACAGTATTAATGGTGGGAACAGCCTACTGGCAGCAGTTAACGGCTGAATTAGCAACAACCAATGAAACCCTACCACCATCAGTAAGATTGTTATCAACTGGGGGAGAACAATGGCTACCAGAAAAATTAAAGTTGTGGCAAAAGTGCATGGAGGAGAGGTCAAGTATTCAGAATTTAAAAGCACCACCGCTATTAATGAACGGCTACGGGCCAACAGAAGCAACGGTATTGTCAACAGTATACGACTTATCAAAGTTAGCAACAGAGGATACACAGCCAAAACAAGTAATTGGCAATGCTTTTGATAATGTGCAGATTTATATTCTTGATAGCTATTTACAACCAGTTCCTATGGGTGTACCAGGGGAGTTGCATATTGGTGGTATGGGTTTAGCTAGAGGTTATCTCCACCGTCCAGATTTAACAGATGCAAAATTTATTCCTCATCCTTTTAATCCATTAGAACGTATTTACAAAACAGGGGATTTAGCTCGTTATTTACCCGACGGGAATATTGAGTTTTTGGGTCGCATTGATAATCAGGTGAAAATACGCGGTTTTCGCATTGAACTGGGGGAAATTGAAACTTTACTGATTACACACCCCCAAATATCAGAAGCGGTAGTGATTGATTCTGATGATATTCCAGGTTCTAAACGCTTAGTTGCATACATAGTAGGGACGTTGAATGAAACGTCTTTACCCCAGTCGCAATTGCGTTCTTTCCTGAAACAGAAGTTACCAGATTACATGATACCTTCTGCTTTTGTGGTTTTGGATGCTCTGCCTCTTACCCCTAATGGTAAGGTAGATCGGCGTGGTTTACCTAAACCTGATACAACAAGCCATAAAATAGAAACGGATCTAGCAGCACCGCGCACGGAGTCTGAAGAAATACTAGCAAAAATATGGTGTGAAGTTCTGCATCTTAAACAAGTTGGTATCCATGACAATTTCTTTGAGTTGGGTGGAGATTCTATTCTCAGTATTCAGATTATTTTTAAAGCTAAACAAGCTGGATTACAATTAACGGCTAAACAGATATTTCAAAACCAGACGATTGCTGAATTGGCGGCAGTAACTAACATCACTCAGACGGTGAAAGCAGAACAAGGTTTGGTAACAGGATTATTACCGCTGACACCTATTCAACACTGGTTCAAAGAGCAAAATTTCCCCGAACCTCACCACTTTAATCAGTCATTGCTGCTGGAATTATCTGGGGTAGTTGACTGGACTTTATTCCCGGAAGTGCTGCGACAATTATTATTACATCATGATACTCTGCGCTTACGTTGTCCGTCCAATGGGGAACAGATTAATATTACCCCTGATGATACTATTCCTTTTTCTTATGTAGATTTATCGGACATCCCAGATAGGGAACAAAAAGCAGCTATTGAAGCCACTGCTAATTCCCTGCAAACTAGCTTGAATATTGCTTCTGGTCCAATCATACAAGTAGCGTTTTTTTGTCTAGGTACTAACAAATCCAGCCGATTATTAATAATTATTCATCACCTAGCAGTAGACGGCGTTTCTTGGCGAATTTTGTTAGAAGACTTAGAAACAGCTTACCAACAGATTAGTCGCGGTGAAAAAATTCAGTTTCGTCCTAAAACGACCTCTTTTAAATATTGGGCTGAGAAACTAAATTCTTACGCACAGTCTGATAGTGCAAAGCAAAAACTAACTTATTGGCAAGGTATTCCATCTACACAAATAACTCGTATACCAGTCGATCATGCCTTGGGTGCTAATACTGTAGCATTCAATCAGATCATATCAGTTTCACTCTCACCAGAGGAAACCCGCGCTTTATTGCAGGAAGTTCCTAAAGCTTATAAAACCCAGATTAATGATATCTTGCTAACTGCTTTATTGCAGACTTTAGGTAGTTGGATTGGTAGTAATTCTGTGTTACTTGATCTTGAAGGTCATGGACGAGAAGATATTTTTGAAGATGTAGACTTATCGAGGACAGTCGGTTGGTTTACGACCATCTTTCCCGTACTTTTAGAGTTAAAAGCAACAGATAATCTGGGAGATGCTATTAAGTCGATCAAAGAACAACTGCGTGCTGTTCCCAACCGAGGTATTGGCTACGGTTTGCTGCGTTATTTGAGTGGTGATAAAGATATTATCTCTCAACTTTCAACAATGCCAAAAGCTGAAGTTAGTTTCAATTATTTGGGACAATTCGATTGGGGAAGACAAGAAAATTCCTTCTTTAAACTAGCTTCTGAATCAGTGGGAGCGGAACATAGCCAGCAAGAGAATTGCAGTCATTTACTAGATATTAATGGACTCGTAGTAGATGGTCAGTTAAAACTAGATTGGACTTACAGCGAAAATTTTCACCACCGAGACACTATTGAAAATCTCGCTGAAGATTTTGCAGCAAATTTGCGTTTTCTAATTACTCATTGTTTATCTATTGATGTATCTGCAAACCAGGAAATTTACGGCTTTTCTCAACCAATAAATAATTATCAGCATCAGGAAAATAATGTTCCTGTCCCCCTACATTTATTAGAACTGACTCAAGATATCTCTGAGTTATTACCTGATGATACACAATTCGCATATCCTCTTGCCAAAATGCAGGAGTTTATGTTGCATCATTACGCGAATGATCATCAAAAAATGGGGGTTTATCATGGACAGGAATTATTAGATATATATGATGAAAATCTTTCTATAAATGTCTTCAAGAAAGCTCTACAAATTCTAGTAGAAAAACATCCAACTCTGAGAACGGTGTTTATTTTTCAGAACGGAAAACCATTATGTCAAGTGGTTAGAAAAAATCTGAAATTTTCCATCAATGAACAAGATATTAGTAACATCAAATCAGACGAACAGGAAAATTACATTAATGCAATCATAAAGCAAGATAGGCAAAATTTATTCAACGTTGAGAATTGCAATGAAGCACTTTTTAGATTATGGCTTGTTCGCAAAGCTGAAAATAGATTTGAGTTCTTTATGTCAATGCACCATGCAATTACAGATGGTTGGAGTGGTATTGAATTTGTAAATCAACTAGAGGAATTATATTCTGCTCTCAAGCAAGGAGAAGAAATAACCGTGATTTCTGCAAATAATGTACATCAGGAATTTGTCGCTTTAGAGAAAGAAATCATTAGCTCAACAGAGGCATCAAATTTCTGGAAACTTCATTTGCAAAATTACAAATATAAACCATTGCAGCCGTTAAAGACAACCGTATTTCAAGTAAAGTCTGCTTCCGATAGCCAGAAAGCCATAGAAGACAACTTTAACGCAGAAATAATTCTTGATTTACGTGAATGTTGTCGAAAATTAAAAGTTTCACCAAAAGCAATTTTCTTGAGTACATACCTGGATCTCATTAGTATTGTCATGAAAGAAAATCAGGTTTCTGTAGGAGTTATTTCTAATGGTAGGATAGAAAGATTATCTGATCCCTTCGGAGCTTTGGGTTTATTCTGGAATATTGTGCCATTTTGTCAAACAATTACAGAAGATAAAAGTGTGCAAATTAAAAATGTCCAGCAAACCCTAATTGATATCGAACCTTTTGTGAGATATCCACTGCTGGAAATTTTGTCAGATCAAAAAACAACGGAATTATTTTTGGCTACGTTTAATTTTGTAAATTTCCATAATACCAAAACTGTGGACAAGCATACTAGCTTAAAGGTACAGAGAAAAATGATTTATGACAAGTTTAACTTTCCTTTAAATTATGCTATTTCCATGGAATCATTATCAGGAAATGTCAGCATTCATGTAGAATACGATCAGACATATTTTAGTTACAAAGATATTCAATCAATGCTGCAAAATTATGTTGAAATCTTAAAAGATAGAGTTTATGGATAAAAATTGCTGGAAACCTATCAAACTTTTATATGTAGTTGGACTTTAGCCCTTTTGACGAGTTAATTAAGAGGATTTAAACATGAAAACCCTGATTATTGACAACTACGATTCTTATACTTTTAACCTTTACCAATTGATTGCAGAAGTCAATGGAGAGTATCCCACTGTGATTTGTAACGATCAAGTTATATGGGATGAACTCAAACAGTGGGAATTTGATAACATCGTGATTTCACCAGGTCCTGGTCGTCCAGAAAAATCAAAAGATTTTGGTATTTGTCGTCAAATGATTGAAAATGCCCAAGTACCACTTCTAGGCGTTTGCTTGGGACATCAGGGACTAGGATTTAGCTATGGAGGAAAAGTTATTCACGCGCCTGAAGTTCGACATGGTCGGCTCAGTGAGGTTTATCATACTGCTACTGATTTGTTTGCGGGAATACCTTCTCCTTTTTCTGTGGTGCGCTACCATTCTTTGCTGGTTGCAGATGACCTACCGGACTGTTTAGAAAAAACAGCGTGGACAGAGGACAACCTGATCATGGGAATGCGCCATCGCTCTTTACCAATGTGGGGTGTGCAGTTTCATCCAGAGTCCATCTGTACTGAGTATGGACATACTTTGTTTGAGAATTTTAAAGAGATTACCCAAAAATTTGCCCAGGAACGAGATAAAAGTCCGAAAAAACATTATTGGACAGGAAATAACGGGAATGAGACTTTACCCACAAATTCTACTAACAAAAAACAGCAACAGGAATTTGAACTTTGTACGCGCAAATTGAATTTGTTTACAGTGAGCGAAGCCGAACTGTGTCCCGATACAGAACAGATGTTTGTACATTTGTTTAGTAAATCAGCCAGTGCATTTTGGTTAGATAGCAGTCGGGTTGAACCTGGTCTTTCTCGCTTTTCTTTCATGGGAGATAACAGTGGTGAAAACAGTCTCCTAATCCATTATCGGACGCAAGGGCAGGAACTGACAATTACACAGTCCGATACTGTCAGTTTCAAAACAGAGGGGATTTTTGATTATCTCCAGCGGGAAATTGAACGGCGACATTGCCCATCTGATGATTTACCTTTTGATTTCAATTGTGGGTTCGTGGGTTATTTTGGCTATGAATTAAAGGCACAATGTGGAGGGAAATTGAATCACTCTTCTACCTTACCTGATGCCATATTTTTGTTAGCAGATCGGATGATTGCAATTGATCACCAAGAGCAAACTATTTATCTGCTTTGTCTAATTCAGCAGGGACAAACAGCCTCCGCAGAAGATTGGTTTGAAACGATCAAATACCAAATTGATCATCTTCCCCCGCTGTCGCCTGTTGTTCCTAAGAAGAAAGAAACACCTGTTATTTTTCGATTAAGCAGATCTGAAAATACTTATCTTGATGATATTAAAAAATGTTTGCAAGAAATTCATGAAGGAGAAACTTATCAAGTTTGTTTAACAAACCAGATTCACACAGACACAACAGCAGATCCTCTGGAATTCTATCGTTCATTACGTCAGATCAATCCTGCTCCTTATGCGGCATTTTTGCGCTTTGGTGATGTGGGAATTGCCTGTTCATCTCCAGAGCGATTTCTGCAAATTGATCGCCAAGGTTGGGTGGAAACAAAACCCATCAAGGGAACTCTACCACGAGGAAAAACACCTGAAGAAGATTTTATTCTACGCGATCACTTGCAAAATAGCGAAAAAGATCGAGCGGAAAATCTGATGATTGTGGATTTACTGAGAAATGATCTGGGACGGGTTTGTGCTGTGGGTACTGTTCATGTTCCCAAATTAATGGCTGTGGAAACCTACGCTACAGTACATCAATTGGTGACAACAATTCGTGGTCAATTACGCGCTAATATGAGTGCTGTAGACTGCATTCGTAACGCCTTTCCTGGGGGTTCTATGACGGGCGCACCTAAGATTAGAACCCTGGAAATTATTGATAAATTAGAGCAAGAAGCGCGGGGAGTTTACTCTGGGTCTATTGGCTTTTTAGGATTAAATGGTTCAGCCGATTTGAATATTGTTATTCGTACTGCTGTGATGACGGCCGAACAAACTTCCATTGGTGTTGGTGGTGGTATTGTAGCACTTTCTGATCCCCAGATGGAGTTTGAAGAAATCATGCTGAAAGCTAAAGCATTGATTCAGGCAATGATGATTACAAATTGTGGAGTTATTGATCCCGATCAATACTCTATCCAGGGAATAAAAACAACAACTTCTGATGGCTATGAAAAAGTAGGTGTATAAGCAATGAATAAACAACTAATTTTTGCAACTCTTGGACCTGTTGGAACTTGCCATGAATTAGCGACTCAATCTTATATTGAGTTTCAAGAAGTGGCTAATGCCAAAATAGAACTGTTCAATGATCTGTTAGACGCACTGGAGTTACTACATGATGGTAAAGTTGACTTCATTATCCAAAACTCTGCTCATCCTAAAGTTTATGAATTAACAGAAAAATACTTTCGGGAAGTATTCGTGATTGATAGCTTCTTATGTCCAACCCGTGCTATGGGACTCCTAACTCGTCGTGATGTAGAACATCCCCGCAGTCTGGGATTAATGCCTGCTACACGGGCTTATGTCAATACAGAACGCTACTCAACTTTTATCCATGAAACGGCGAAACCTGTGGTGGGTCAGAACTTGCTGGCGGGTAAGTATGATAGCGGTATTGCAGCTTTACAATTTGCTGAAGAAAATCCTGATGTATTAGTAGTTGATGAAGTTATTGGCTCTGTCCAAACAGCTTGGCTCGTATATGGTCGTCAACAAAATAGACAGCAGGGAGTTATTGGGATCAAAAATCCTCAACTTTTCCAATGAGAACTTTCTGGTGTCTGATTCTCTTCCCATTTATATCAATTTACATAATTAGAAAATGTCAACATTTTTCCCAGTTCCTCAAACTATCAAGCCGCGCCCAGATTTAGAGTTGACACTTTTTCGTTGTCAAGAAATAGTTATTCAACTAGCTAATATCTCACCAGGAGCAATTTTTGAACCTCATCAACATCCAGAAAGCCAAATGGGTATGCTTTTTTCGGGTTCAGTGGAAATCAATGTTAATGAAAAAAAAGCAATTTTAGAGCCATTTCAGCAGGTCTATATCGCAGGTTCTAATGTTCCTCATGGTTCTACAATTCTTTCTCAAGAAACCGTGCTAGGAGTGGAAATAAAGTACCTAATAGGATCATCTCAAATAGATAAAAATATTGATGAACCTATTCTCAAACTACGGTCTACCATAGATAAAGCTACAGGTTTTTCTGGTAATTTCGGCATTTGTTCATGGTTTCAAATAGCCGTTTTAGAAATTCCCGCACACGAAAAATTACCCACTTATGCAAGTACCAAAAACGAAATTGGCATTATTATTAATGAGCAAATCATGATGAAAGTAGGTGAAGAAGAAAAACTTTTAGAATATGGTAGCATTTACCATGCTCCCCCAGGTATTTACCATAGTGGGTATAACACTTCAGATCAAACGATTTCTTTAGTTAAGGTTTCACTATAGATACCCAACTTCTAAGAAAATTGATGCTAATAAATGAGAAGATTGGTAAGAAAATTTGGGAATCTGAAAATGAGTGGATTGGAAGGTTTTAGAGCAGAAATTGATGCTGTAGATTCTCAGATTGTTGAGGCATTAGCCAAGCGATTTGAAATTTGTCAACGGGTGGCTAACTTTAAAAAGCAACACGGAATTGCGATGATGCAACCCGAACGAGTGGAAGCTGTGAAACAGCGTCGTCGAGAATTGGCTATGCAGTATGGGTTAGATGGAGATTTTATGGTCGCATTATACAGCGTCATCATTCAAGAAACTTGCCGTATGGAAGATGAGATTATAGATGGTTAACTACTGCTGATTTTTCAGCAACATCTCATAAGTTTAATTTTTCACAACTATTCACAACTCATTTAATTTAGGATTGTTATATGGCCTTAGAATTTTGCTCTTGGACTTACCTTGATGGACGCATCGTACCTACTGAATTAGCACGTTTGCCAGTAGATAATCATGCCCTCAATTTTGGAACTGCTGCCTTTGAAGCATTTCGACTTTATCCCACTGTCAATGGCTCAAAGATATTAGGATTAGATTTACATCTCAACCGATTACGATTGTCAATGTTATCTTTGGGATTGTCCCCTGTGGAACCCGAAGCAATTATCAAAGCATTGTGGCAAGCCGTAAGTGCGAACAATTTACAACAGGGATATGTGCGTTTGCTAGTATATCCAAACGGCAATTGTTTGGGGTTAGATCCTTCCCCATTCCCTTCGGCTGCATTGGTTATGGCTTGGCGTTCTGACAGTTCAGGATTTTTACCACCATTGACTTTAGGCATTAGTCATATCCGTCGTCCCGAAGCCGGTTCTACCCTCGCTAGAGGTAAAATTAGTGGCTTCTATGCTGTGGAAGCTGCGGCTGATCGCAATGCTAAAAAAATGGGATTTGACGGTAATCTGATGTTAAATCCAGATGGAACTATCTGCGAAATGACAGGAGCAAATATTTTCATCGTCAAAAACTCTGTTTTATATACTCCTATTCTTCCTCAAAGTATTGATGGAGTCACAAGGCGTTTAGTGATTGAGTTTGCAAATAGATTGAATATCCCTGTCAGAGAAGTACCTCTGCCTTTGGGCGATTTAATGGTGGCAGATGAAGTATTTGTGAGCGGAACTTATCATGAGATCCGTCCTGTTTCTGCGGTAGATAGACAGATTATCGGTAGCCAATTTCCTGGACCTGTTACCCAACTGCTGCAAGAGCGTTTCCAGGAAATGCTGAATAACCCAGAAGATGAAATGGCATCTCGTTGGCTATCAGGAACGGTTTTACAAAAGTCCACACCCAAGGCTATTTCTCAACAAGCATACCAGATTCGTTCTGCTGAATTGGCTGACGTTCCTGCTGTCCTTGCAGGTATTGGTTCTCTGTTAGCAGAATTAAAAGGTATTCCAGAATTTCAACTTCCTGCTGAAGCCACAGCAATTTGTCAGCGTGTAATTGAAGGGAAATATCCTGGTGCTATTTTCATTGCTAATCCAGAAGGAGACAATGATTCTATCCTTGGTTTGATTACTTTAACTGTGCAAGAAGCGATTCATGTAGCAGGTCAATTTGTACTGATTCAGGAACTATGGGTTCATCCAGATCATCGCAGTCAAAATATCGGTGAAAATCTGATTCAAGCTGTGGAAACCTATGCTCATGAACAGGGAATTTCTCGTTTAGAAGTATGTTTGCCAACCCATGAATTCCCCAGATTTTCTAATACCCACCATTTTTATCAAAAGAGTGGCTTTGAAGATTTCGGTCCTAGAATGCGGAAACTCCTTGGATCTAGCATAACAATATAACCCGTGAAAGTCAATTAAAGTAATAAGGAGCGACATGATGACTACAGATATACGTCCTGATGATTTTTTCAAGTTAACTTGTGCATCTTGGATTAGTCAGGCTTTGGGGATTGCTGCGAAGTTGAGCATTGCTGACTTGTTGGCAGAAGGAGCAAAAAGTGTTGAAGAGTTGGCACAAGCTACTGAAAGTCATGCTCCCTCCCTCTATCGCATCCTTCGATGTCTTAGTACCGTAGGGGTTTTCCATGAGGTTGAACCACGTCATTTTGCTCTTACTCCGCTAGCTGAATATCTTCAAAGTGATAATCCTTACTCTTTAAAATATTTGGCTATAACTAATATTGACGAGTGGCGTTGGCGTGTTTTTGGAGATATGTACCATACTGTCAAAACAGGTGAGCCAGCTATCAAATCAGTTTATTCGGTTAACAATTACTGGCAGTATTTAGAAAAAAATACTGAACCTAATTTGATTTTTAGTCAATCAATGTTTGGTATTGCTCAAAACTGTCAAATCCAACTTCTTAAATCTTATGATTTTTCTAAAGTTGGCAAAGTCGTAGATATAGCAGGCGGTCAAGGTCTAATTATTTCTGCCATTCTCAAGCATAATCCCCACTTACAAGGACTCCTTTTTGATATGCCTGAGACAGTTTTTGATGCCGTTAAGTTTCTGAAAGCGGAGGGAGTAGATGAACGATGTGAAGTAGTCGGTGGAGATATGTTTAAGTCCATTCCTAGTGGGGGTGATATTTATCTTATGTCATATATCATGATTGATTGGGATGATGATAGTATAGTCAAATTTTTGGAAAACATTAACTATGCTATGCCTAAAAATGGCAAACTGCTTGTTATCGATCCAGTAATTCCCGTTGACAATCAGTACCATTGGAGTAAATGGGAAGATTTATATCCGATGTGTATGGGACATGGACTAGTGCGTACCCAGGCAGAATTTAAGGCTATTTTCCGAAAATCAGGTTTTGAATTAGTGAATATTTTCTCTCCAGAAAAGCCCCTGAGCCTGATGGAACTGGTACGTGTTTGATAAATTTTGAAATGCGGGAGGTGATTGTATGAGTAATTTGTCGCTGGAGGTGATCTTACAAAGAGAAATGCAAGGAGCATCTCCTATCATTGTGACTTCTGAGGGAAACAAGGCTGGACAAGAAGTTGAAGAACGTAGCCAGAGGATTATTCAAGGTCTACAGCGTCTTCCTGAATGCAATTTTTCCACGGCTGAGGTTAGCGATCGCTATCTTGATAACATTCTCCAACAAATTCATGAACAGTCCTATCTTGATTTTTTAGCTCATTGGAATGGAGCATTGGTAGGAGAAGATTTACTGTTTGATTATCCGTTTGTTGACCAGGGAATTGCCGCAGATACTCCTCTATTTGCCGGAGTCTACGACTTGTCTCGTGAAGGGGCTAGAACTGCGATCGCCGCCGCACAGAAAATTGTCAATGGTGCTTCTTTGTCCTATGCTTTGTGTAGACCTCCCGGACACCATGCTGGGCCTGGTTGGTTAGGAGGATATTGCTTTTTAAATAATGCAGTTGCGGCTGTAGTTACACTTCTGGAATCGGGAATAGGTCCAGTAGGATTGATTGATATTGACTTTCATTTTGGCAATGGTTCTGCTGCTTTATTAGCATCACGACCAGATGTTTGCTTCGGTTCTATTCACAGTTCCACAATCCTTAGTTATCCTTACAAAGAAGTTCAACCAGCTAATGATAGTCAAACTTTCATTCCTTTTTCCCATTCACCTAGTTCAGAGGAATTTTTAGCTGAAGTTAAGCAGCTAGTTAAAAAGTCCAAAATTGAATTTGGTTGTGTAGCTATGGTTGTTTCTGTTGGCTATGACATTATTATCAATGATCCTCATGGCGGTTGGCATCTACCACCTGCTATTTTCGAGGAAATTGGTCAGATTCTCACCCAAGCATCTATACCACTTTGTTTAGTCCAGGAGGGGGGCTATCTGTTAAATGCCTTAGACGAATGTGCCTATAAATTTGGATTAGGATTATTGGGCAGGCATTGACCGAAATATAAACAAGTGCGATTTATATTCTCCTCAATAATTGGGGGGAGTATGAAGAGCAGATTGTTCAGGAATAATAGTTGCTATATGCGCCTGTTTTCAACATCTTCCCCTACTCCCAACTTTTCCACCATTATTTGTTCACGAGTTTCTCCAAAAGCTAAAGTCAACAGGGGATTTGCTTCTAAAGCCGGGAGAGTAGCACTAATCTTATCAAGATCATTTCTAAATGTACTGGGCAACTTTACCACAAACATCATCGTTCTTATTGCATAGAACAAAGATAGACTCAACCACAAGATATGGTTACTGGAAAACTTAACGGCAGCAAAATTCACAGGTGCAAATCCGATAAAAAGAGCGACTAAGCTAACATTACGGAGGGTATGTCCTTGTGCTAAACCTAAGAAGTATCCTTCCAGTGTAAAATCTATAGAACTAAGTACCAAGGCCAGTACCAACCAGGGAACAAAAGTATCTATCTTAGAGATGATTTCGGTGTGGTTAGTGAATAATCTAAAAACACTATCGGGAAATAATATACATATTCCACCGAAAAATATTCCTACAATCAGAGCAGTTAAGACAGAAAAACTAACTAGAGGTGCTAACTGGTGTGAATCTCCTTTTCCTTTAAAGTTTCCGACCAAACTTTCCGTACCGAATCCGATTCCTTCAATAAAATATGTATTAAAGCTGATTATCTGCCACAACAAAGAATTCTGTGCGTAAACTAGCATTCCCATCTGTAATCCTTGATAACTAAATGTTAAGGAGATAAACAGAAGAACTAAATTGCTAATAAAGATGTTGCCATTGAGAGTTAAGTTAGATTTTATAGCTGAGATGTCCCATATTTTAAACGCTACAGATATCACTTCCAACCACTGGAATTCTCTACAAAAAAATATCAATCCTACCAACAACAATATATATTGGCTGGCAGCAGAAGAAACTCCTGCTCCCATACTTTCCCACCCTAAGTTGATAATAAACAGATAGTCAAGTCCAATTTTCACACCATTACCAACTACTGATAACAGCACAACTAAGCCATTTTTTTCTCGCCCTAGAAACCAACCTATCAGAACAAAATTGAGCAAAACCGCAGGCGCTCCCCAAATTTGGGTGTTGAAATAGGCAAGACCTGAAGATTTGATTTCTAGGGGGACATTGAGGATGGTAAACCCAATCTCTCCCAAAGGGTATTGTAAAAGTATGAGGGCAATACCCAGCACCAGAGCTACTAAACCATTACGCAATCCTATCAATAACATTTCTTCCCTATCATCTCGTCCAACCGCTTGCGCTGTGACTCCAGTAGTCCCCATTCGTAAAAAGAGTAAAACGAAGTAGAGAAAGTTGAGCAAGTTGCCAGCGAGGATGACTCCGGCGAAGTTGTTGATTTCTTCAAGATGACCCAAAAATATGACACTGACTAAATTAGCTACCGGGATCATAATATTCGATAGGACGTTGGCTAGAGCTAACTGGAAATAGCGAGGTATGAAATCATACTCGCTCTTGAGTGTCGGGTTCATTTTTTAAGTAAGTAGTAGTCTGTCAAAGATATTTTAACGGGTAATGGTTCTATTCCTCCTCTGCTCCCTCTACTTGTCTTCATCCTCTATACTCAAAACGGCTGGAAGCTGGACTTTTTTATCATACAAAGAACAAGTTCAAAGCCTCTCCCCGTTGCGGGGAGAGGTTTACCAGAGGGGTTTCATATTTGGTTAAACTATGAACCGTTTTCAGTATATCTCCCCTTAGAGGGTGTTTGAAAAGTTATGGTTAATGTATCAAATATTTTTTACCCCACCCTAACCCTCCCCTTTACAAGGGGAGGGAACTGGATTTTTATTGTTTCCCCTTTTACAAGGGGAAAGGGGGGTAGCAATGTGATGAAAATTACGGAATACCACTTTTCAAACATCCTCTTACACAGTTTGGTTTTATTGTGTTCACCTACTTACTTTAAAAAATTAGATAAATGGTGATACTCTGGAATAGAATCCTACATATACATTTTTAAGAGTTATGAATTATAAATTATCACGAATGGAAGCGATTCAATCGCCAATTATTCCGGTGGTGGGAGAATTAATAAAAAACTCTCCAGGAACAATTTCTTTAGGACAAGGTGTGGTTCACTATCAACCACCAGATACAGCAATGGAATTATTACCAAAGTTCCTTGCTGAACCTAAAAATCATCTTTATCAAGCTGTTGTCGGGATTCCTGAATTATTAACAGCTTTAACGGCAAAGTTATCAATATTTAATGATATTGATATCAATGAAGAAAATGCTATTGTGGTGACAGCAGGTAGCAATATGGGGTTTATAAATGCTATTTTAGCAATTACTTCTCCTGGTGATGAAATTATCTTGAACACTCCCTACTATTTCAATCATGAAATGGCGATTAAAATGGCAGGTTGTCATCCGGTATTAGTTGCCACAGATGCAAATTATCAATTAATTCCTGAAGCCATAGCCGCCGCAATTACAGATAAAACCCGTGCGGTAGTGACGATTTCTCCGAATAATCCTACAGGTGTTGTTTATTCAGAAACAGCATTAAAACAAGTTAATGAAATTTGTCGAGAAAGGGGAATTTATCATATTAGTGATGAAGCTTATGAATATTTTACTTATGATCATGTAAAACATATTTCTCCGGGGGCATTTACGGGCAGTAATCAATATACAATTTCTCTTTTTAGTTTGTCGAAAGCTTATGGTTTTGCTAGTTGGCGAATTGGTTATATGGTAATTCCTCAACATTTATTAATTGCTGTGAAAAAAGTCCAAGATACTATTTTGATTTGTCCACCTGTGGTTTCTCAATATGCAGCTTTGGGGGCTTTACAAGCAAAAGATGATTATTTAAAAGATAATATTGGGACAATTGCTAAAGTTCGAGAAATAGTAATTAACGCATTGCAATCTCTGGAAAATTTATGTACAATTACACCCGCTAATGGTGCATTTTACTTTTTCATAAAAGTGCATACAAGAATGAACGATTTGGAATTAGTGAAAAAACTGATTCAAGAATATAAAATAGCGGTAATTCCGGGAACAACCTTTGGGATGGAAGATGGCTGTTATTTGCGGGTTGCTTATGGTGCGTTACCAGCAGATACAGCTAAAGCAGGTATAGAAAGATTAGTCAAAGGTTTGCAAACTATCGTATTATAATCGCATAACAAAAATTAACACTTGTATTTCTCCATGAGTCAAATAGTTTGGATAGCAAGACACGCTAACCGCCTTGATTTCGTATATCCCGATTGGTTTCTGACCGCCGAAAGACGGTATGATCCACCTTTGTCCGATGATGGTATGATTCAGGCGCAGCAGTTAGCAAAACGACTCAAAGGGGAAAGAATCACCCATATTTTTGCTTCTCCATTTTTGCGAACTATCCAAACTGCGAATGCGATCGCTGAAGTTTTGGATTTATCTATTAAACTAGAAATAGGTTTGAGTGAATGGCTTAACCCCGAATGGATGACTGAAGAACCCGAAAAACTCTCAACTTCAGTTTTAGTCAAATTATTTCCCAGAATTGATACCAGTTACACATCACGTATAGCCGCAAAATACCCGGAAACTCATGAAAAAGTGCGGGAACGTTCGGCGCAAACTGCCAGATGTCTGTCTACTGAATTCTTCCCCCATGATATCCTATTGGTGGCACATGGCGCGTCTGTCTTGGGTGCAGCAATGGGATTTGTGGGTGACATAGCCAAAAATGAAGTCAAAGCTTCTCTATGTTCTTTGGTAAAAGTTGTCCGTCAAGATTCAGAATGGTTGCTAGAACTAAAGGGAGATACATCCCATTTGACAAAAATTGAAGAATTGGTGCGATTTGTGTAAATATTTAATGGGGATTTTCTCTAAATCGCCACTGACGCTATAGCAGGAGTCACCGAGTCAGGAGTCACCGAGTCAGGAGTCAGGAGTTAAGAGACTTTTAACTTATGGCTTTTACTGTAGATTCTGTATCTCATTCAAGTGCATATCGCTACAACTGGGCAAAAGTAACTTACTAACTGATAAATTTTATGACATTGCTACTGGCCGGAGACATAGGCGGAACAAAAACTATTTTGCGTTTGGTGGAACTTTCGGAAACACTAGAGTTAAAAACTCTGTATGAGGAAAGTTTCCGCAGTGGAGATTTTCCTGATTTAGTTCCTATAGTGCAAAAGTTTTTGAGTACAGCTAATTCTAGCACACCAGAAAAGGCTTGTTTTGCGATCGCTGGACCAGTAGTAGAAAACACCGCCAAGTTGACCAATTTAGCCTGGTTTCTCGATACAAATCGGTTAACTCAAGAATTGGGTATTTTGTCAATTTCCCTAATTAATGACTTTGCGGCTGTTGGTTATGGCATTTTTGGGTTAACAAAACAGGATTTACTAACTTTACAAGTTGGTAAATATCAACCAGCAGCACCAATGGCTGTAATCGGTGCAGGAACTGGATTAGGCCAGGGATTTTTGATTAAACAGGAAAATCAATATCAAGTCTTTCCTTCCGAGGGTGGACACGCAGATTTTGCCCCCCGGAATGAGTTAGAATTTCAACTGTTGAAATATCTGGTAGATAAACATAATATTCAACGAGTTTCTGTAGAAAGAGTGGTTTCCGGGTTAGGAATTACCTCCATTTACCAATTTTTACGAGATAGGAAAATAGCCACCGAATCAGCAGAAATTGCCCAAGCAGTCAGAACTTGGGAACAAGAAGCCGGAAAAGCCGAAAAAACCATTGATCCTGGGGCATTTATTGGGAGTGCGGCGCTGGAAAAAAGCGATCGCCTTTCCGAACAAACCATGCAATTATTTGTAGAAGCCTACGGTGCCGAAGCCGGCAATCTAGCCCTCAAACTCCTCCCCTATGGCGGATTATACATTGCTGGTGGTATCGCTCCCAAAATCCTCCCTTTAATGCAAAATGGTAGTTTCCTCACGAATTTTACCCAAAAAGGGAGAATGGGTTCTTTACTGGAAGAAATACCCGTGCATATAATTCTTAATCAACAGGTTGGATTAATTGGTGCAGCTTTGTCTGCCTCTAGGTTATAAATAGCAAGAACAGTGAAATATTCAGGAGTACCAAAAGATGATAATCACTGAAGTGTCAACCCAATTACTAACTAACACTTGGATAACAGCAACTTGGGATGAATATATTCAAGTTACTGAAAATTATGCCCATCAAAAAGCCAAAGGCTATTATCACAATGGAAAAATGAGGATAGAAATGCCACCAATTGGAAATGATCATGCCAGCGACCATAGTATTATTATTTTTGCTGTTAATCTATTTGCGACTATGAAGGAAATTAAGTTTAATAGCAAAGATAATTGTACATACAGAAAAATAGGATTTCAAGAAGTCCAACCAGATGTTTCTTATTACATTGCTGAAAAAGCAAATGCTATTCCCTATGGAACTTCCATTGTTAATTTAGATATTTATCCCATACCAGATTTAGTAATTGAAGTTGCGAGTAGTTCCCTAGCTGATGATCAAGGGGAAAAACGCCTGATGTATGAAGATTTAGGTGTAGCCGAATATTGGGTACTCGATGTGCAGAATGTCCAGGTTATCCCTTTTATGATTGAAAATGGTGGCAGTAAAAGAATTGGTGAATCTCAAGTATTACCAGGGTTACAAATTTCTCTACTAAATGAAGCATTAAGAAAAACTCGACAAATGGATCATAGTCAAGTTTGTGCTTGGTTGTTAAGCCAATTTCAGCACATCTAAATAAAAACTATAGGTAGGGTGGGCAATGTTTACCATACACTACTGAGAATTTTTCAAAGATAATGTATAATTCCTAGATATTTTATGTTTGAATAGGGAATAAATATTTTTTTTAATTATGGCAGGACATAGTAAATGGGCAAATATTAAACGTCAGAAAGCCGTAGTAGATGCCAGAAGGGGAAGTATATTTACCCAACTATCACGGGCAATAATTGTTGCGGCAAGAAACGGTATACCAGATCCAGCAGGTAATTTTCAACTCCGCACAGCCATTGATAAAGCCAAAGCTGCGGGCATTCCTAATGATAATATTGATAGGGCAGTAGCTAAAGGTGCAGGTACTTTCAGTGATAACAACATCCTCGAAGAAATTCGCTATGAAGGTTATGGTCCTGGTGGTGTCGCAATTTTAATTGAAGCCCTCACAGATAACCGGAATCGGACTGCGGCGGATTTGCGCGTCTCTTTTAGCAAAAATGGCGGAAACTTGGGAGAAACAGGTTGTGTAAGTTGGATGTTTTCCCAAAAAGGAGTTTGTGTAGTTGAGGGTGTAATTGATGAAGAACAGCTTTTAGAAGCTTCCTTAGAAGGAAATGCCCAGTCTTATGAAATCATTGCCGAGAAAACAGTTGAAGTATTTACAGAAATAGCGAATTTAGAGAAACTTAGCCAAACATTGCCAGCAAAAGGTTTTAAAGTCACAGATATAGAATTACGTTGGCTTCCTGGTAATCAGGTAGAAGTTACAGATGTAGATCAGGCTAAATCTCTTCTTAAATTAATTGATACACTAGAAGGGTTAGATGATGTTCAAAATGTGACAGCTAATTTTGACATGGCTGATGGTTTAATGGAATTAATGATGAATTAGGGCTAAACCTTAAATTTCTTGACACTCTCCGGTCTAAAGACGCGGGGATTCTATAGAGAGTTTCAGTCTATATCTCTCAGTTATCCCAGCTTCAGGCAGGGTTCCTTAAATATTTGGGTTCTTGCCCTGATCCTGTTTGCCATGACTGGCAGAATCATCTCTGCTTGCGGTGAGCGAAGCCGAACTGACAAGCGTAACTTTCCGAGAGTCCCCCGGTAGGTTTTTAATGTCTTTGCTGACAATTTAATTGTCTCACGAATATGGATTAAAATTTGAACTTAGTTCAAATTTTTAAATTAATGTCAATGCAGGATAAAGGAAAGCCTCTAGCCTTCATCCCTTGTCTAAAGCACAGATGTAGCTTCCTAACTCAGCTACATCTTCAAGGGTTTTCGGCATTTCCCTTATAAAAAAAGGTTTAGCTTCATACTAAACCCTCATAAAAAGCAGTTATTCGACACACCAGGATTAATGTAAATCTACTTTTATTTCTCTGCATCTTCCTATGGAGTGTATTTACTTGTCTACGATTATGATATAGCAGCTATCAGCGGTCAGCAATTAGTGGTAAAAAGATTATTTTCAGCAGTTTTACCACTGGATAGTGAAAAAAATACTATAAAATCTGGAATATCAATCTCTGTTATTGTATAAAAGTATGTATCTAATCCTTGGTAAATACACTATTTTGCATATATGTCAACAGCTAAAAACAATCATCAAACCAACTTTTTGCAATTTTTTTTAGTTCTAGATCCTTTCTCTAGGCTAATTTTTTTAGGACTTGGGTTTGCTAGTTTTGGTACGGTTGTGATCATTGTTGGGAATATTGTTAATTATCTCACACCACCTCACCTGACTCTAGCGGCTGGAGATAAAACAGGAGAAAGTTATATTATCAGTGAAGCTATTAAAAAGGTAATTGAAAGGAGAACTAATATCCAAATTCAAGTAGAAGAAACTAGAGGAACAACTCAAAATATAGAAATGTTATCAACAGGAAAAGCTCAGTTAGCAATGGCTCAAGTAGATGTTGCTGCTGAGGAAATTGGTAATGTAAGTTCTCAGTTAAAAGCGAATATAAGAACAGTAACTTTATTGTATAAAGATACTTTTCAGTTAGTTGTAAAAAATCCTCAAATCAATCAATTTACACAACTTAAAGGCAAGACTATTGCTTTAGCTGCTACCGGTGGACAATATCAGTCTTTTTTAACAGTAGCAAAGCATTTTGGTTTAAGTGAAAAAGACTTTAAGATTACAGGTTTAGATAGTAATGGTAAGCCTATTCCTGGTTATAATGATCGGTTTGCAGATAAAGATTTTCGGGAAAATAAAGCTGATGCTGTATTTCGAGTTCGGGCTATAGGTAATAAGTCCATTGCTAATCTTGTCAATAATTATCAAGGAAAATTAATATCAATTCCTCAAGCAGAAGCAATGAAAATCAAGCAACCTGCTTTTGAATCTGCGATAATTCCTCAAGGTGCATATAGAGGCCATTTTCCTGTTCCTAATACTAATTTACCTACAGTAGCAATATCAAGACTACTATTAGCAAATGATCAAGTAGATGCCAATATTATCAGAAAATTAATTCAGACAATTTATGAAAATCGTCAAGAAATAGCTAATGAAATTCCTCTAGATCATGCTGAAGTTAAACCTTTGATTTCTAGTATTAGTCCTCCTAAAGAAAATAGTGGTGTTGATATTTTCTTACATCCTGGGGCTGCGGCTTTTTATGACAAAGATAAACCATCTTTTATTCAGGAATACGCAGATTATATCGGGTTATTATTGACAATTCTTTTATTAGCATTTCAATGGATTCGTCAACTCAAATTATGGATTGAGAAGAGTAAAAAAGATGAAGCTGATGAATATATTAAATCAGCCATTAGTTTAATGAAAGCAGGACAATATCAGATTGGAGATAGACAAAGAAAACTTGACAAAACCTTTGATGAAGCTGCAAAATCTTTGATTGATGAAAGAATTTCCCAAGAGTCTTTTCGGACATTTAACGAGGCTTATAAAAATACTAAAGAAGCCATAGAAAGGGATAAACAAATCGCTCAACAAGCAATTGAAAAAATCCAAAGAGAAAATGCAGCTAAATATATAAAAATCGTGGTAAAACTATTACGATATGGACAACAAAATCAAAGTACAATAGTTCAACAAAAGTTAGATACAATTCTTGAGCAGGTAGTTAGTGATTTAGTCTTAGAAAATATTTCTCAAGAATCATTCCGGACTTTTATTGAAGCATATAAAGCCACCAGAGATTCTATCGAAAGTAAGAACCAATCATTAAATTAACTTTTGATAAGTAGGTGAACACAATAAAACCAAACTGTGTAAAGAAACGTAAAATCGCTGAAAACTTCTTTACTCTTGCCTCTTGCCTATTGCCTTGCTATAACGACAATTTTCAACGCCAACCTACTTAATACTAATCAATATCCCCGAATTCCTGGATCAATTCATAATTTATTGCAAAAATAAAAAAGAAGTCGGGGATCTGGGTATTTTTAATTTATGGTTTAAAATCAATATGGGTAAACTATAAAGTTATGTAAAATACATCCGTGACTAGATCTGAACAAATATTACCACTGTATAAAAACCCAGAACGGTTAGAAAATCGGCTGGGAGAAATTCCCCCAGAACCGGGGGTCTATTTGTTGCGGGATGGCAGCGATCGCTTAATATATATAGGTAAATCTCGTAAATTACGTTCTCGTGTCCGTTCTTATTTCCGGGACTCCACTAACAAGACTGAACGCATTAACACAATGGTCAAGTTGGTGACAGAAATTGAATTTATTGTCACTGATACTGAAGCTGAAGCATTAGCACTAGAAGCCAATTTAATTAAGCAGCATCAGCCATATTTTAACGTTTTACTCAAAGATGATAAAAAATACCCTTACCTGTGTATTACTTGGTCAGATGAATATCCGCGTATTTTCATTACCCGCAAACGTCAATTAGGAAAAGCCAAAGATAAATATTACGGTCCTTATACAGATTCCGGGTTATTACGAGAAATTGTCCATTTGTGTAAAAAGATTTTCCCTTTACGACAAAGACCACAACCTTTATTTAAAGATCGTCCCTGTTTAAATTATGATATTGGTCGTTGTCCTGGAGTTTGTCAAAAATTAGTTTCCCCGGTTGAATATGCGAAAATTGTCCAAAAAGTAGCGATGGTTTTTCAAGGCAGAACGCAGGAACTAATTGATATTTTAACAGCACAAATGGAAACTGCGGCGGAAGAATTGAATTTTGAAACTGCGGCAAAAATTCGTGATCAAATTGGAGCATTAAAATCCCTCAATGCAGCCCAAAAGGTATCCTTACCTGATGATACAGTATCACGGGATGCGATCGCTTTAGCTGCCGATGACCAACACGCCTATATTCAATTATTCCAAATTCGCGCTGGTCAATTAGTTGGCCGTTTGGCTTTTGTTGCTGAATCTCACGCTGAACCGGGAGCAATTTTACAACGAGTTTTAGAGGAACATTATCAAACAGCGGAAAGTGTGGAAATTCCTAGCGAAATTTTAGTACAACATGATTTACCAGATAGTGAGATCTTATCTGATATTTTGACAGAACGCAAAGGCAGAAAAGTCACAATTTCCAACCCTTTGCGACAAAGTAAAGCAGAATTAATAGAAATGGTGGAAAAAAATGCCCAATATGAATTACAGAGAATGCAAAAATTGGGAGATAGTAATCTGCAAGCAACCCAAGATTTAGCTGCTATTCTCGACTTACCAGATTTACCCAAACGCATTGAAGGTTATGATATTTCTCATATTCAAGGAACTAATGCGGTAGGTTCGCAAGTAGTTTTTATTGATGGTTTACCAGCTAAACAACATTACCGACATTATAAAATTAAAAATCCTGATATTAAAATTGGTCATTCCGATGATTTTGCCAGTTTATCAGAAGTTATTAATAGACGGTTTCGTAAATATATTGAAGATCCCAAATTAGCAAGATTGGGTAATGCTGACTGGCCTGATTTAATGATGATTGATGGTGGTAAAGGTCAATTATCTGCTGTTGTGGGTATTTTAACGGAAATGAATCTATTCGCAGATTTGCGGGTTGTCAGTTTAGCAAAAAAGCGAGAGGAAATCTTTTTACCCCACTCATCAAAACCTTTAGAAACGGACTCAGAACAGCCAGGAGTCCAGTTATTAAGAAGATTACGAGATGAAGCCCATAGATTTGCTGTGAGTTTTCATCGGCAGCAAAGAAGTGATAAACTCAAGCGATCGCATTTAGATGAAATTCCCGGTTTAGGACAAAATCGGCAAAAGTTGTTATTAGCGCATTTTCGCTCCCTTGATTATATTCGTCAAGCTACAACTACACAATTAACTGAAGTTCCCGGAATTGGTTCACGGTTAGCGCAAGAGATTTATGATTATTTCCATCCTGTTTAAACTAGTTTAAAGATCCCTGACTTCTCTAAGAAGTCAGGGATCTGAATTCTGACTATTATAATGTTCAATAAAACCAAATTTGTAAATACCATAGTGTTACCAGATGAAAATCAGTCTCTGTATGATTGTAAGAAATGAAGAAACTACCTTACCAAAATGTCTAGGAAGTGTTAAAGATTTTGTTGATGAAATTGTAGTTCTTGATACGGGTTCAACTGATAAAACAACTCAAATCGCTCAACAATTTGGGGCTAAAGTCCATTATTTTACCTGGAATAATAACTTTAGTTCGGCTCGAAATGAAGCGTTAAAGTATGTAACAGGTGATTGGATTTTAGTTTTAGATGCTGATGAAAGTTTGACATCAGAAATTATCCCCCTAATTAAATCAGCTATTAGCAAAGAAGAATATTTAGTTATTAATCTGGTGCGTCAAGAAGTTGGTTCAACACAATCACCTTATTCTCTCGTTTCTCGATTATTTCGTCATCATCCAGATATCTATTTTGATCGTCCTTATCATGCTTTAATTGATGATAGTGTCATGGCAATTTTAGCCAAAGAAGCAAATTGGGAAATAGGTTATTTACCAGGGGTAGCAATTCTCCATACTGGTTATCAAAAAGCTGTGATTAATGAGCAAAATAAATCTGCTAAAGCCGCAGCCGCAATGGCAGAGTTTTTTGCAAATCATCCTGATGATGCTTATGTTTGTAGTAAGTTGGGGGCTTTGTATATGCAAATGGGGAAGATTAATGAAGGTATGGAGTTATTGAATCATGGATTAAATCAAATTATTGGTAATCAGGTTAATGAAGATAAAAAACCATTAAGTAAATTCAAATATTCGCAGTCACAAAAAGTTGAAGTTGCTTTTGATGAAGATATAAATTATGATATTTTGTATGAATTGCATTACCATTTAGGAATTGCTTATACAAATTTAAAAAATTTGCCCTCAGCCATTTCTCATTATCAAGCTGCGGTAAAATTGCCTATTTATCCGCTTTTAAAATTAGGAGGATATAATAATTTAGGGAATTTATTCAAAAATATGGGGAATTTTTCAGAAGCAAAAATTGCTTATGAAACAGCCATAAAAATTGATCCTAATTTTGTAACTGGTTATTATAATTTAGGGATGGTATGTAAAGCCATGGGATTATTTGCTGAAGCTATTGATGCCTATAATAACGCCATTAATTTGAATCCTGATTATGCAGAAGCTTATCAAAATTTAGGGGTTGTACTGTTGAAAATTGGCGATGTTCAAGGTAGTTTAGAAGCTTTTGAATATGCCATTTCTCTCCATGAATTAAACAACCCTGAAGAAGCACAAAGACTTCATCAGGGTTTAAAGGAAATGGGTTTATTTTGATTTTAGGTTACTTTTTTAACAAATAGAACTTGATCATTTCTTGCATAGATTCTATACCAGATTCTATCCCACCTTCCGCACCCTAAACTGTCACACAACGAAAAATGGTCGTTTGGGGATTTGAGATTGGCGATAGCCACCTAAGATTTCGACAGTTTTGTATCAAAATTATCATTAAATGTATTCAAAAATCCGAAATTACCGATTGTGACACTGGGGGGTGCGGAATGTGGGTTCTATCTTTGTCATTAACTTGATATATTTCTTGAGTATTGATAATCTCTTGATTATAGCGGTTCTCGGTCGGATGAAATACAATTAAGGGCGGGGTTTCTCCGCCCCTACAGAGTTTGCAATTTAATAACTAGATCTCACCTAAGTGCATACCGCTATAGTAGAATAGGAAGATTACTAGAACAATTATATGAATATGGTGTAACACTGTTGTTATTGAAAATAGCCAGTGCCATGGTAAATTGCTGGGGAATAAAGATAGGAAATGCTCATAATGAAGTGTTTTTCCCATAGAAATTTCAGTCTTTATCGATGTTTTCTCCAAATCTTTGTACAACCTTGCTACCAGAAAGTATCCCAAGAACAGTAACAACTGATTCTGGGATCTCTGCAATATTTCGGTTGACTAAACTCACAAAACTCCAGACTACGAACAGACCTATACCCCATAGCAATAGCAATATTCTAGAACTAGATATTTTCCCTTTTTTTTCTCTAATGACACTCCACTTGCCTCTAAATTGTTCGCTCGACTCTTGATTCAGTTTGTCCATATTGTCAATAGTTTGTACAGTCATATTTTTCTCTTAAAAGCTGAGATGATTGATTGACAGTTCTCTTCAAAATTCTTAGAATTTATAGCGTAAGAGTACATCTTAATATAGACTGGCTGGCTGATCCAGCCAGTTTGGCTTCCTCTTAGTTACGTAAGATTGCAATAAGCCCGTTCGGGTAATGTCGCATCAATCACAAAAGGGTTTTCATTCCCTTGTAGTGCAGCAATAGAATTGCTTCTGGCTATCTCTGTGCTTGAAGGTGGGTCTAGTTTATTCCAATTACATAAAGTTTGCTTTTGTTCAGCAAAGTAACTGTCATCAGCTTGAGATTTGTGAATTGTATAAAAGTAGAATACTGCTCTGGCAAGATCTCCCTTTACCGATTCTCTTGGCTCGAACAAACTATTGGTAGATTCACTAAATTCATTGATACTTGCAGTAGGCTTATTTGTTTGAGAAATATCTCCTTTCAACCATTTCTTAGTTTTATCGTCGGGTATCTCTGCAAAAACTTTGTTGCCTCGCTCACCATTGATTTTAGCATCTGAAGGGAACAAATGGTGTAAATCACTCCTTTGAGGCTCTTGCCCTGCCCCCTTACTTTGTGGCCAGGAGTGCTCGGTGTTAAAACCTTGACTTCCGGCTGCTTGACTGGGGTCATTCCCATCGTCTAAGGTGATGACTCGCCCACCATAAATATCGATTACTTTGCCATTTTGATTGTCAATATCACCAAACATCTTATCTCTAGCGGCTCCATAACCAATAGTTCGAGTGGGCGAATAACTTTGACGAATCTCCTCCTGCAAACTCAGACCTTTCAAAGATGGAAATATATTGCTCGATGTTCCACTTGGGATGACAATGGGGTTTGCTCCAGGATTTTGACCAGATGTAAGATTAATTGTGGCAACTAATGGGTCGTGGTCACTAGCTCTGCTGTTTCTCGGTTGATTCGCATTAACGTGAGCAATACGGATCCTCGGATTAGTTTGAGCGAGTTGTTGATTGACTAAAATGTAGTCAATCAATTGTTTCCGTCCCTGAAAGATATATGAATAAGCATCATCAGGCGGCAACAATTTAACTGGTAGGTTAACCAATGTTCTATCAGTCAAAGTTCTTAGCGTCGTTGAATTTGGTCCATCGTTTAAGTCCCCCACCACAACAATGTTACTTTGGCTGTCCTTTGCTAGGATTTGGCTGACAAAATCTTCGACAATCTGGGCTTGTTGAATCCGCTGAGATTCTTTGTTATTGTTATTACTTTTCGATACGAAGTGATTCGCAATGATAAAGACTTTCTTATTACCAACGACGAACTCTCCTGCTAATGGTTTGCGGCTATTCTCGAATGCTGGGCTGTTGGGTTGAATCCGACTGGGATTACGTGACAATGAGACTGACCCGTTTTTTAAAATTACTTCAACCGCATCTTGAGATCCTCCGCTTTGTCCCTGAGCGAGGCTGACTTTTGCCGGATTATAAATATAACCAACCCGAATGTTACCTCCAGGCTCACCACCGTCTAAATCATCTACAGGTGAGATATCAGAGAATTGATAGACTGGGCCACCCTCAGTTTTAATGGCTGTGGTTAGGGTTTTGTAAGTGAGGTTGGCGGTTGTTACGGTGTCATCGATCTTCCCATTATCGTCCTGGACTTCTATCAGGGCTAAAATATCAGGAGCATTAAGGTCATTGACAATAATTTTGGCGATTTGCTTGAACCGCAGATTATCTGAGGGGTCGAGATTTTCCACATTAAATGAACCGATTGTTAATCGTTCAACCGCAGCCTGTGCCTCGACAGGCAGAACGTTTAGGTTGAAGGTTATGAGAAACATCACTAAAAAACTTATCAGTAGAGATTGGATTTCACGCATCATTTCTGCTCTGGTATAGTTATTCAAGCAATTTCAGCTATTCTGAGGGAGAGTTTTTTACTCTTCTCTATCCTTTCCCTAAAAAATCTATCCTTTCCCTAAAAAATCTATCCTTTCCTTATAAAATTTATCCTTTCCTTATAAAATCTATTCTTTCCTTATAAAATCTATTCTTTCCTTATAAAATCTATCCTTTCTTTATAAAATCTATCCTTTGCTTATATTTAGTATTTATTTGACAAAGATTAACTGATACTTAAAACTCAAAACTCAAAAGTTTTGAGTCTTGAGTTTCGGGGTTTTCAACTTGCTTGTTTGTAATTCGCAATTACGAATGATGCTCACGCGTATTCATCTCATCACCTCCCTATCGGGTAGGTGAGGGGCTTCTACTGTTTAAGCTAAATTCGAGAACGCACGAATTTCTCTAATCTATCCATTCCCTTTTCAATTGTGGTCATATCCGTAGCGTAGGAAAGACGAATATTTTTATCAGCGCCGAAAGCAACACCGGGAATAACTGCAACTTGATGTTCTGCTAATAAAGCATCACAAAATTCCAGGGATTTCAAGCCGGTTTTGCTGATATCAGGGAAGAGGTAAAATGCACCGTCTGGTTTAGCGGTACTCAAACCAGGAATAGCGTTGAGTCTTTCAAACATTACCTGACGACGTTTAGCGAAAGCTTGACGCATTTCCTCTACACAGTCTTGGGAACTTTCTAAAGCTGCGATCGCTCCATATTGAGCAAAAGTACACACATTTGATGTACTATGTCCCTGAATGGTACTAGCGGCTTTGATAATTTCCACAGGTCCAGCTAAATAACCCAAGCGCCAACCGGTCATTGAGTAACCTTTAGCGAAACCGCTACTAATTAAGGTGCGAGAAAAAATTTCCTCACCTAAAGAACCAATGCTGATATGTTCTGCACCATCATAGAGAATCTTCTCGTAAATCTCGTCAGACACAACATAGATATCTGCATCAACTATTACCTGCGCCAAGGCTTTAATTTCCCCTGGCGTGTATACCATCCCTGTGGGGTTAGAAGGGGAGTTAAGAACAAATAACTTGGTTTTTGGGGTAATAGCTTTTTTTAGCTGTTCCGGGGTGATTTTGTAGCCAGTGGAAGCATCTGTTTCCACAATCACAGACTTACCACCAACTAATGTCACCATTTCGGGATAACTTAACCAGTAGGGAGAGGGAATAATTACCTCATCACCTGGGTCAATCAGTGCCACAATCAAATTATACAGAGAATGCTTACCGCCATTGGTGACAAGGACATTCTCTGCCTTATAATTAAGACCATTATCATTTTTTAGCTTGTGGGCGATCGCTTCCCGTAATTTTGGTTCACCAGCGGCGGGACCATACTTGGTTTTACCTTCATCCAAAGCCTTTGCGGCTGCGGCTTTGATATGCGCTGGCGTGTCAAAATCCGGTTCACCTGCGCTAAAACTACAAACATCTATCCCCTCGGCTTTCATGGCCTTAGCTTTCGCTGCAATGGCTAAGGTGATGGAGGGAGTTACCTGACTTACTCTTGCTGCCAGCTTCATTCTACTTTAATTTCGCCAATATCCTATCTATCTAAGGATATCCCAGAATCCTATCCGATATTTGCCCTTTCTAAATTCTTTTCTCTCCCAGGTATGGACAATTTAATTTACTTCCAGACTTGACAAGGCGAAAAATTTGGTTTACACTTATGTTAAGAGTAGAAATCTGTTCGCGCATATATAGTAATTTTTGAGATTGTCAGAATCAGGATTTCCAGGATTAAAGGATGTACAGGATGGTAATTTTTAGATGGTTTGTTGGTGATGAAAGTTGTATTTGTCTGATAGCGAAGCGTGGCGTAGCCATATCAGGATAACCAGGATTAAAGGATTAACAGGATATTATTTTGAAATGTTTGATTTACAATATGATCTTTTAAATTTCTAAGTTATTAAAGAATATTTATTGAATATGTAATCATCAATATTAAAATTGAGAACATGAGAGTTAAACCTTCAAATACCCACCAAAAATCATCCAATAACATCCTGAAAATCCTCAAATCCTGGAAATCCTGATTCTGACAAATAAAAATCCCCAACTTCCAAAAAACAATCATCCAATAACATCCTGTAAATCCTCAAATCCTGGAAATCCTGATTCTGACAAATAAATTAAATCATAAATAACTATGTCAGCAAGAGATTTATTTCATCAAGCAGTTAGAACAGCACTAGAAAAAGAACAATGGTTAATTACCGATGATCCATTGGAGGTAGAATTAGAAGATACAACCTTGAAAATTGATTTAGGTGCAGAAAGATTAATTGCAGCGGAAAAAGGAGAAGAAAAGATTGCTGTAGAAATTAAAAGTTTTGCTAGTAACTCAGCAGTAAGTGAATTTCATACAGCATTAGGACAATTTCTCAATTATCAAATAATGTTAGAAGAAACAGAATCACAACGAGTATTATATTTAGCAGTTCCCGAAGAAACTTATAAATCCTTCTTTCAAACTCGACTTGCTAAAATTGCAGTAGCAAGACATCAACTTAAAATAATAGTATATAATCCCATCATGGAGGTAATTGTCAAATGGCAAATTTAGAAAATTATCGTCAATATATTCAAACCATACTCCAGGAACACAGTCAGTTTAAACCTAAATATGACGAAATAGATAATGAATTGATCTTTGATACCATTCATGATCATTATCAATTATTCCGTGTCGGTTGGAATGGTTTAACCCGGATTTATCATAGTGTGATTCATTTTGATATCAAAGATAACAAAATCTGGATTCAGCAAAATACGACAGAAACAGATTTAGCTGAACAACTTGTGAATATGGGAGTACCAAAAGAGGACATTGTTTTTGGTTTACAACCACCCTATAAGCGTCCTTATACTGGTTATGGTGTGGCTTAATTTTTGCTGGTTCTGTAAATCCTAAAATACTGTACTTCGACTTCGCTCAGTAACCAGATATCCTGATTCAGACAATTAAATAAACCTACTTGTCTATCTCAGATTTTAACCATGTTTCCAAATCATTAATATCCGTAAAATCTAATAATGCTTCTCCTAGCTTTTCCAGTTGTTCTATATTCAAACTGTTGATATTTTCGATGTAAATATCTTTCAATTTTCCAAATCTTTTTGATAATTGACGTATTAATAAAATCATCTCACCATTCTGCCTACCTTCTTCTCTACCTTCCTGTCTACCTTCCTGCTTTGCTTCTTGATATACTCTTGTTTGCTTAATATCACTCACTAAAAACATTGCTTCTATCTCCTGACGGCTTAATTGTGAAAATTTGGACAATAAAACAGTCTCCAACAATTCTATAATACCTTGTTTTTCTCTGTCATTCTCAACTTCTGTCTTAGTTCTGTCCAAGAGAGTTTTAACTAATTCCGGTGCTTGTACTTCCTGACTGACAATTAACTCAATTAACCCCATACCAATTGAACCCGGTGGTAATTCATCTAAATAAATTCTTCATTCTGAGATACAAGATAACGTCTTGGTATTTTGGTTATGAGGACAAATTTTATTTTCCTATTTCCCTGCTTGGAGGGATTTATTTGGGAAATAATTATCTTGATAAATAAAAACCTTATATATATGGGCGCACACTTTTCCACTCATATCATAAGCATACCCGAAACTCGGAACACTGTCAACCCCCCTAGCTGAAATTACCAAAACTCGTTACATTATTGATAAAATTCTCAATAATAATGAGAATAAACCCCCAATAATTGAGAATGTTCTTTTTTGCCAAAATCCCATACAAATAACTTATAGAAATATTCGGTAAGTGTAAAACTCAGTGACTTCAGCCCTGAGATATAAGCGAATGGTAGTCAAAATTGGAGATTATGGATGATCCAAAGCTTTTGATTTAGCTAGAAACATAATGTTTTTTAGATAAAAGTCAAAGATCGCTCACAGTTGTGCAAGACTAGAAGAAAGAAATATGTTTAGAAAAACTAATTTAAACTAATAATTATGCTAGGTGCGATATCTGGTGATGAATTAACTCCGCTCCTGGGGCAAATCTATGGTAAAAATAAATATGCAATATAATAGTATAATTATCACCATAGCCACAGTTAATTTTGATAATATAGTCAGTTTCTATACTCAATTACTAGAACAAAAACCAAAGAAACTAATTCCCCATATCTATGCTGAATTTCAAATTTCTGGCTTAAAATTAGGGATTTTTAAACCCAAATCGGCAAACGAACCGGAATTTGTCACTTATGTCCAAAGTCCGCTAAGTTTGTGTTTAGAAGTGAATAATCTAGAAACCGCTATATCTCACCTGACATCTTTAGGCTGTACCCCACCCGGAGCGATTTCTACAGCTTCCCACGGTCAAGAAATTTATGCCTACGACCCCGACGGCAACAGATTAATTTTACACCAATCTCATCAAGAGGGAACAGGGAACAGGGAACAGGGAACAGGGAACAGGGAACAAGCAAATATTATTACCACTGACAACTAACAACTGTACGGGCGAAGCATTTGGAGAACTATTTTTGGCAATGACCGATAATTTATCTTCCAAATGCTTCGCCCCTACTAACAACTAACAAACAATAAATGTCAATAACACAAAACTACAAATTAAATCTGATCCAATGGTATCCAGGCCACATTGCCAAAGCTGAAAAAAATCTCAAAGAACAGTTAAAACGGGTTGATGTGGTTTTAGAAGTCAGAGATGCTCGCATTCCCATAACCACAAATCACCCACAAATGAATGAATGGGTAGGGACGAAAACACGGATATTGGTACTGAACCGGGTAGATATGATTCTGCCACAAGTGCGATCGCGCTGGATAGAGTGGTTTAAAAATAGAGGCGAAGTTCCATATTTTACCAACGCTCAACATGGTCAAGGTATCACCGCCATTACCAAAGCTGCCCAAGCAGCGGGTATAGAACTTAACCAACGCCGCACAGATAGGGGAATGTTACCCCGTCCTGTTCGGGCTGTCGTGATTGGCTTTCCCAATGTCGGTAAATCAGCTTTAATTAACCGTTTAATTGGTAAGCGAGTTGTAGAAAGCGCAGCCCGTCCAGGTGTTACCCGGCAACTGCGGTGGGTAAGAATTTCTGATCAGCTACAATTACTAGATGCTCCTGGTGTTATTCCTGCCAGACTTGACAGCCAAGCCGCAGCCATCAAATTAGCTATTTGTGATGATATCGGTGAAGCAGCTTATGATAATCAACTGATAGCCGCAGCCTTCGTAGATATACTGAATGAACTTCAAGAAACGCATTCTAATTCATTACCACCACATCCATTACTTACACGATATGATCTCGATTCCATCATTTATACAGGAGAAGAATATTTACAAGTTTTAGCAGAGCATCGCTATAAAGGAGATGTAGAACGCGCAGCCAGACAAATGATCACTGATTTTCGGAAAGGATTTTTTGGAAATATATCTTTAGAATTACCGCCAATGTAACCGCTAATTTGTATTTATCTGGTAGTAAAAGTCAAAACTAAGTAGGACGGCTTGAATAATTCAAAGTTTGTAGTGAGGAAAGATAAATAATTATCCCCGCAAAACTATTGTTGATTATTTTCTCTCGAAGTCAATTTTCGTGTTAGCTTCTTTGATGAATGTGTGTAAGACTGGAAAGCTACCTCAAACTATTTTTTAATGGGAGGTCAGGTAATGGCTATAGCTACCATTAATCCCACCACTGGGGAAACGCTCAAAACTTTTGAGCCACTAAATGATACAGAAATTGTTGCTAAGTTAGATTTGGCAGGAAAGGCTTTTGAAGGATACCGTCAGACGAGTTTTATAGAGCGATCGCACTGGTTAGAACAAGCAGCGACTATTTTAGACCAAGAAAAGGCAGACTTAGGGAAATTGATGACCCTGGAAATGGGTAAACCATTAAAAGCGGCGATCGCAGAAGTTGAAAAATGCGCCCTGGTTTGTCGTTATTATGCCGAAAATGCCCCTAGTTTTCTAGCTGATGTCACCATTAAAACCGATGCTAGTCATAGTTTTGTAAAATATCAACCTTTAGGGGTAATTCTCGCCGTCATGCCTTGGAATTTTCCATTTTGGCAAGTTTTCCGGTTTGCTGCACCAGCACTCATGGCAGGCAATGTGGGGCTACTCAAACACGCTTCCAATGTGCCACAGTGCGCCCTGGCGATCGAAGATATTATCAACCGTTCCGGCTTTCCCAAAGGTGTATTTCAAACATTGTTAATTGGTGCTGCCCAAGTTGCCAATTTGATGGCTGATGATCGCGTCAAAGCTGCAACCTTGACAGGTAGTGAACCAGCCGGTATATCCCTCGCCGTTGCATCTGGGAAACAAATCAAAAAAACTGTTTTAGAATTGGGGGGCAGTGACCCATTTATTGTCTTAGAAAGTGCCGATTTAGAAACAGCAGTTAGCACCGCAGTAACAGCAAGAATGTTAAATAATGGACAATCTTGTATTGCTGCGAAACGCTTTATAATTGCTGAATCTGTGGCTGATCAATTTGAAAAATTGCTGTTAGAAAAATTTCAAGCCCTGAAAATTGGTAATCCAATGGCAGCAGATACAGATTTGGGACCATTGGCAACTCCTGATATTCTCCAAGAATTAGACGAACAAGTTAAAAATGCGGTAAAAAGTGGAGGAAAAGTCCTCACAGGTGGACACCCGTTAACAGAAATGTCGGGGAACTTTTATCCGCCCACAATTATCATAGATATTCCTGTAGATACACCAATTGCCCAAGAGGAATTTTTTGGCCCAGTGGCATTATTATTCCGAGTTCCTGATATCGAAGCAGCAATTACATTAGCTAATGATAGTCCCTTTGGTTTGGGTGCAAGTGCATGGACAACAAATACAGAAGAACAAAATCGCCTCATTCAAGAAATTGAAGCTGGTGCAGTATTTATTAATAGCATGGTTAAATCAGATCCCCGTCTACCCTTTGGGGGCATTAAGCGTTCTGGTTACGGTAGGGAGTTGAGTATTCAAGGTTTACATGAATTTGTGAATGTGAAAACTATTTGGGTGAAGTAAGGGGTCAGGAGTCAGGAGTCAGGAGTCAGGAGTCAGGAGTTCAGGAGTTCAGGAGTAAGAAGAAAGAAGAAAGAAGAAAGAAGAAAATTAAGCAATCACCAATTACCAATTACCAATTACCAATTACCAATCACCAATCACCAATCACCAATTACCAATTACCAATTACCAATTACCAATCACCAATTACCAATCACCAAAATTATGAATACCGCAGAATTATTAGTACAGTGTTTAGAAAATGAAGGAGTACAATATGTTTTTGGACTTCCTGGTGAAGAAAATTTGCACGTTTTGGAAGCTTTAAAAACATCCTCAATTCAATTTATTACCACTCGTCATGAACAGGGTGCAGCCTTCATGGCTGATGTTTATGGGAGGTTAACAGGAAAAGCCGGAGTCTGTCTTTCTACCCTTGGTCCTGGGGCAACTAATTTAATGACTGGGGTGGCAGATGCTAACTTAGATGGTGCGCCATTGGTGGCAATTACGGGGCAGGTGGGAACAGATAGAATGCACATTGAATCCCATCAATATTTAGATTTGGTGGCAATGTTTGCCCCAGTTACTAAGTGGAATAAACAGATTGTCAGACCGAGTATTACACCGGAAGTTGTGAGAAAAGCCTTCAAGCGATCGCAAACAGAAAAACCCGGTGCTGTTCACATTGACTTACCAGAAAATATTGCCGCCATGCCTGTCGAAGGCAAACCTTTAAATAAGGATAATAGCGAAAAAACCTATGCTTCCTTTGCCAGTATTCGCGCCGCTGCTGGGGCAATTTCCCAAGCCGTTAATCCCATCATTTTAGTGGGAAATGGAGCAATTCGCGCCCATGCTAGTGATGCAGTTACGCAATTTGCCACCCAAATGAATATTCCTGTTGTGAATACTTTTATGGGTAAAGGAGTCATTCCCTATACTCATCCCTTAGCACTTTGGTCTGTGGGATTACAACAACGAGATTTCATTACCTGCGGCTTTGATAGTACAGATTTAGTCATAGCAATTGGTTATGATTTAATTGAATTTTCCCCCAAAAAATGGAATCCAGAAGGGACAATTCCTATTATCCATATTGCGGCAACTTCTTCGGAAATTGATAGTAGTTATATTCCCCAAGTAGAAATAGTTGGCGATATTTCTGATTCTCTTAATGAAATATTAAAATTAGCAGACAGACACAATAAACCCAATCCCTATTCTATTAGCTTACGTTCTAACATTCGCGCTGATTACGAAGAATATGCCAACGATGATGAATTTCCCATTAAACCGCAGAAACTAATTTATGACTTGCGGCAAGTTATGGGACCAGATGATATTGTAATTTCTGATGTTGGCGCCCATAAAATGTGGATTGCTAGACATTATCATTGTCATAGTCCCAATACTTGCATTATTTCCAATGGTTTTGCTGCCATGGGTATTGCGATTCCTGGTGCATTAGCCGCAAAATTAGTTTATCCAGATCGGAAAGTTGTCGCTGCCACTGGTGACGGTGGTTTTATGATGAATTGTCAAGAATTAGAAACTGCTTTGCGAGTAGGAACACCATTTGTTACCCTGATTTTTAATGACGGTGGCTATGGTTTAATTGAGTGGAAACAAGAAAACCAATTTGGGGCTGGTAACTCATCTTTTGTCCATTTTGGTAATCCTGATTTTGTCAAATTTGCCGAAAGTATGGGACTGAAAGGTTATCGAGTGGAGTCTGTGGCAGATTTTGTTCCCTTACTTAAAGAAGCTTTGGCACAAGATGTACCAGCGGTGATAGATTGTCGGGTAGATTATCGAGAAAACCGTCGGTTTACCAAAAAAGCCGGTGAGTTAAGCTGCGAAATTTAAATATTTGTAGGGGCGGGGAAACTCCGTCCCCTGCTGACAATTTTTTTTGTATTAACTTTCAGCAACAAACATCACAGATTTCTCAACTTGAAAGTGTTATTCATAAATAAATCGTCTTAACTGTGATTTTTGTGATATACATCATAATCATCATAGAAATCAAATAAATCATAGTTTAGATTTTTTTGTGATCAAGATGATTTTTTATGATTACCTATAATTTTAATCACAATAATCATTGAAATCAAATAAATCATAGTTTAGACAACTTAATAATATTGGGGATGAATTTTGAAAAGATGCTATTTTCTCAACATTCATGCAAATTTGTCAAAATCCCAATTGTTCCAACCCCTTCAACCCGAAAACCTCTAAATCTTGTCTGAGTTGTCAAGAAAGTAATTTTGGGGAAATGCTGCGAAACCGTTACCGGGTTTTGAGGTTATTAGGTGAAGGTGGATTTAGCAGAACCTACGCTGCTGAAGATGTAGATAGACTGAATGCACCCTGTGTAATTAAGCAATTTTTCCCCCAAGTTCAGGGAACTGGACAACGTGCCAAAGCAGCGGAATTTTTCAAAGAAGAAGCTTTTAGACTCTACGATTTGGGAGAAAACCATGCCCAAATTCCCCGACTTTTAGCTTACTTTGAACAAGGTTCTAGTTTGTATTTAGTACAGGAATTTATTATTGGGAAAACTCTTCTCGAAGAACTGCAAAATCAAGCTTATGATGAAACCCAAGTTCGGCAACTTTTGGCTGACTTATTACCAGTTATAGATTTTGTTCACAAACATAATGTAATTCACCGCGATATCAAACCAGAAAACATTGTGCGTCGAGATAGTGATAGAAAACCCGTATTAATTGATTTTGGAGGTGCGAAACAAGTTACTCAAACCAGTATAGCTAGACAAGCAACAGCTATTTATACCCTTGGTTATGCCCCAACTGAACAAATGGCTGGGTTTGCTTGTCAAGCAAGTGACTTATATGCCTTGGGTGTCACTTGTGTACGCTTATTAACTCAAGATTTACCATTACAAAATGATTATGGACAACTTCAAGATCATCTTTATGATGCCATGAATGCTAAATGGTTATGGGAAGAACGTTTACGAATCAAAGGAATTACTATTAGTGATGAATTAAAGCAAATCCTAGATAAGTTACTCCAACATTTTGCTAGTGATAGATATCAATCAGCAATGGATGTTTTGGATGATTTAAACTTTCCTAAATCTCCCGTAGTCATTAAATTTTCTTCCTTTCCTAAACCACCATTAATACTTCCACCTTCCCCAAAAATTACTGTTCCCTTACCTTCCTTGTCTAACTTTAATTTTTATGTAATTACCGTAGATACTTCGGGGAGAGAAGTTAACCGTGATAGACGAAATACTAAATATTTTAAAGAAGAATTAGGCAGAAATACAACTTTAGAAATGGTATCAATTCCCAATGGGAATTTTATCATGGGTTCTCTAAGTTGTGAAGGTGATGATGATGAACGTCCTCAACATCAAGTCATAGTTCCAGCGTTTTTCATGGGAAAATATCCTATTACCCAATTACAGTGGAGAACCATAGCAGCTTTACCTCCAGTTCAACAAGAATTGCCCCCTAACCCCTCAAAATTTAAAGGTGCAAATTTGCCTGTCGAAAATGTTTCTTGGTATGAAGCTGTGGAATTTTGTGCGAGATTGGCAATTAAAACTGGGAGAGAATATCGTTTACCTAGTGAAGCCGAATGGGAGTATGCTTGTCGCGCAGGAACTACCACATCTTTCCATTTTGGAGAAACTATTACTTCTGATTTAATTAACTGTAGCGGTAGCGATACTTATTCTGTAGAACCAAAAAGTAGATTTCGGAAAGAAACAACTAATGTTGGTTATTTTGAAGTTGCTAATGCTTTTGGTTTATATGATATGCACGGATTAGTCTGGGAATGGTGTGCAGATTCTTGGCATAATAACTATCATGGCGCACCTACAAATGGTAATGTCTGGGAAGATGGAGGTGATAAACATCGTCGGGTTTTAAGGGGTGGTGCATGGAATTTTGGTGCGGAACTTTGTCGCAGCGCTAGTAGAAGTTGGAATGAAGCAGACGGTGGTTTAAGAATGTGTGGTTTTCGGGTAGTATTTTCTGTTTAAATTGAATTAGTAGTGAGGACTTTAGTCCTCAAAGTTAACAACAACTAATCTAAATTAAATTCCACAAATTCCGGTAATCCTGGATATATCATGTTCCGATCTATGGCTGAGAAAATTTTATTATTAGTATGATCAGAATTTAAACAGCGACAAACTAATTGGGCAACATCTGCACGATGAATAGTACCCACAATCTGAGGATTTTCGGTGATAATTCCGTTGTTGGTTGCTGGTTCTGATTTTAAACCACCAGGACGGATAATTGTATAGTTAAGTCCGCTGGAAATTAAATATTGTTCTGCTTTTTCTTTTTCAATTAAAACTGGTTTGAGTGCTTCTAAAGCTTGGGGCGGTAAAGCCACCACACTATCACCACTACCAATGGAAGTTACGAGAATAAACTTTTTAACTCCTGCTTTGACTGCGGCATCAATGAGGTTTTTATTACCGATATAATCAGGTTTGATATTATCTGTAGGTAAACCACCTAATGTACTGATAACGGCTTGAATCGGTTCATCTCCTAAAATTGCCTGTTCAATATCAGTTACATTTAACGCATCTCCTAGAATTGGATAAACACCCATTGCTTTTGCTACCACAGCAGCGGCTTCTGTTCTCAACAGGGCTTTAACTTGGATTTGTTGTGCTATCAAATATTTAGCGATTTCTTGCCCAACACCGCGACTAGCACCAGCTAGAAAAATGGAAGATGAGATTAACATAATTAGTCTATAAAAAAGATGCTATACTTACATTTAGCACAAAACTGTCATTTTAGAATGGAACTATTTCAAAGGCAAAAGTACCAATTAAACGTTCATCAATATAGACTTCTATTTGATGTTTACCCAAAGGATCTCCAGCAGCAATAGTCCAAAAATTTTCAATTACACCATTCACAGGTGTTACTGTGCGCGTGGAAGTTGCTGTTTTTCCATCTTTTGATATGGAGAAATTTTTATTATTTTCTGTTGTCCAAGTTTCGGGGGCTTGTGGTAAAGTTAAAACTTCCCGCCATTTAACTTTACCTTTAATGTTACCTTGATAGTTGTCAAATGTAATTCTCCAACCATAAGCATCACCTTCTTTTAAGGGAACTGTAGTTGTTGGAAAAAAATTAACTTTCCCTTCTGGGTTGACTATCTTTACGCCAAATTCACTCTTATTAACAACTATTTGCTCATTAATAATTGGTTGATCATAATTTATTGTACTTCCTGCCAAAGCCATGTTAGACTTATGGGAAATCGGAGTTATTATCGGCAATATCAAAGAAATCAAAACTAATAAAAACTGGAAATTTATAATTTTCATCAAATTTATTTTCTAGTAAGTAAGTAGGATACAAAATATATATATCCTACTAGAAAAAAGTATTTTTGGCAATAGTTAATCTTCATCAAGTGCAGGTAAAAATTCTTCAAATTGCCACAATTGATCTTTCTTTTCTAGAAACCAAATTCGAGTTTCTGTGGTTAATTTACCCCAGATTACATCAACAGGAACATGGGGAGAAGCATATTGAAACTCTTCACCAATAATTCTGAGATTATCCTCTATATTCCGAGGCATACCAAAATCTTGCCAATCAATTTTGACATTCCTGCCGGTAACGCCAGCAGTCGGATCAAAAACTAATTGTGCGGCTCTAATTAAGTCAGCAAAGTGTTGTGCTTTTAATCCAATTACTTCTTGGATTTGAGGTGATTTTTGAGGATCTTGAGACATTTTCGCTGGAGTTATGTAGATGTATAATTTGGAAAAATTACTGCCAGAGATGATCCCAGTATCTCTACTTTAACTCAAAAAATCCCCAAGAAATCAATATTTTCAAGTTAATTATGCAGTTTCTACAAAAACTGTAACTGCGGCTACAGCTATCAACATTTCATCATTTTTATCGTTGAGAGAAGCAATTGCTAAACCATTAACTACCATTCCCCCTGCTTCTAAGATGAGGGTTTTTTGACCAAAGGGAAGAACAGCTAATACTTCTGTTTCCCGTACTTGTTCGGGGTAAGGAACGGCAATTTTGACTTCGATAATCATTTCATTGGGATCTTTTAAGCCCGCTACTTCCATAATACCAGGCAACGCATTGTGAGCGATCGCATTCCTAACTGCTCTTGCTGCTGCTACCGTCGGTTCTTGTCCATGCTGGTCTACACCCATTCCCATTTCGATAATAAACCGTTTTAGTGGCATAGTTAAATTCCAGTAATTGTGTATCTATTAATGTAACGTTGTATGGGGTGGTTATGTAATTTTTCTTAATTTAAGGTCAAATACTAAAACTGTCATCAATAATTCTCGGTTTTCATCATCACGTTGATGTAACTTAAATCTAAATTCATGTTCCACCTGAGAACCTAGTGTAATTCTATAATTTGGATGTTATTTAACAGCTTATTAGCTTATGTAATTGTCAAGAAATTTTTACTCCAGTCCAAATATAATTATGGCAAATCTGACATCTTTATACAGGAATACTGCGCTATTTACTATTTAGCCGTGTTTGATTAACTACTATTTACTATGATTCATTTTTAACTAGTGTCAGTTCAGAAAGTGTCACTCTCTACACTAGCCATTTGATTTTAAAAGAGATATCCTTAGTGAATGCAAGGAGTGATACCACTTCAGCTTATATTTGTTACAATTTTCCTAGCACTACTTATACTTTTTGTTATTTAAGTTGCGGGTTTCAAATGTTACAAAAATAGTGAATTGGTAGAAAGTTATACGGGGAAACGCTTGAGTTACAAAACTCAGGCGTTTTTTATGGGCTGATTTAGCTCTGAACTTAATTGCTCTCAAGCCGCATAAACGCCTCTTTTTTCAACGTGGCTTTCAGGCTCTATCCCTTATGAAACAAGCTGTTTAGCCACCTTGTCACCCGTTAAGTTAGAAAACAATCTTAGAGAAGCAATTGAATTATATCTGAGACCAATTCCTAATCAGTCGTGATTAATTTATCACAAATTATACTCAATAAAACTAAGAAAATAAAATTTTATGTTTTCAATAGTCGGTTTTAACCGACTTTAGCTATAAGACAGGGAATTTATTCCCTGGATTTTGGAACATCAATTTTGAATATAAAAATCCGCTAATTATATATCTTGACAATAGCACAAAATTTCAAGATGTCAATACCCTAGTAAACTCGTTAGCTTATTGATTACATTCTCAATAATCTTGAGAATTAACTCAGAATATTCTCAATAAACACAAGGATGTGATTTTTTTGAAAAAGAGAGATTGAAAAAACTTATATGTCTGATGTCAGACTACCACGATATGCCACAATCCGAGAAACATCAATTGCACGCACTTGATCTAATAAAGCAATTGACGGTGATTTTAATCCAGCGACACCAGCCGAAAATTGCATATATAAATCAGGGGAGTTCCCAGCCCATTCTTGCCCTCTATCTGTTGTCATTGATACAACGAAAACAAGAGGAAAGCGCAGCTTTCCTAAACGACTTGGCAACCGTTTATTCATCTCTGTAATACTCTGAATAGTTTTTAGTATGGATTAATTTCAGAACGCTTTTTAGGAATGTAAAATATCACACAAAATATCCACAATTAAGGTTTGAGTCTTTAACGATAATAAGCCTAGCTCACGCTGAATAAGTGAGGATCGAAGTGTTACCAAATGATCAAGTCTGATGGTTGATGATTTACGAAGACCACTCATAATAAAATCTGGATTTTCTGGTCTGAGAATAATATCTGTATCAAGGGGATTTTCGGGAATACGGCTGGTGATTAGGGCAAAAATAATGTGCTGATATGCTCCAATTGTATTGGTTAGACAATAGGCAGGACGGACTTTACTGGAAGATAAATCGTCAAAGGGAAATTGAATTAAAACGATTTTACCCTTCATGAGCTACAGGTTGTCCATCTTTCAGGGTATAAATATCTTCTTCTGGATCATGCAGAAAAGCAAAGCTAGGGTTATTGGAAACAGCATCTAACCAAGTTTGTTCATTAAGTTCATCTTCTGGCATTAAAAGAATAACGCGCACAACCCTGTCCTTTGCTTGGGGAATGGGATGATCAAGTTTGATTTGCCCTTGGGTATTTAGGATACCAGTGGTTTCAATCGCACGCATAGCTAAATCTAAGAGGGGTGATTTTATTCTAACATTATTTGGCTCGTTTATTGTCGCATGAGAAATTAGTAACTCGCGGACAATTTAGCGATATTTAGCTACACAAGTATCAAGTAAATATTGCATAAATTCAATCATTATCAGAGTAAAGAGGATTCGACGTATCATTCAACTCTATTGAGCCTGAATGGAGAAGCAAAGGATGGCTGAAACCTTCCATTTTGTAGATTGGTTTTAGTGCTTGAGGTTCATTAAGAATCATAATTTTTCTGGACTCCACTTTTAGAAAATGATAAAAATCCTGTTCATCATCATTATGATACATACCTTCCTTATTACAAAATTTATCTCAATAGAAAGATGGTATATATTATCACAGAAAGCTGGTAATTATACACAAAAATAACGCTTCAGTCCACTCCACCACAGCGCCATAAGTATCTCCCGTATGTCCACCCAACTGATAATTAAACCAAGCTGCGGTAACAACAGAAATCACACTTCCAGCCAAAACCATCCCCACAGATAAAACTAATTTCTGGGGATTAATTAACCAAACAACAGCACTCAAACCTAACAATAAAAATAAACTTGGTAACAAATCCAAATAAGAACGAATCGCTTGTTTATGAAACGCACCCTTACCAGTCGGTTTCAGATAAGGATATTGACAAATAGCCATTTGTTGTCCCCAACGTCCCCACCCACAAGCAGCCATTAATACAAAATAATGGTTTTCAGCTATTTCTGTTAAAGCTGTTATTTTCAATATAATAATCACAATAGCAGACATCGCTCCAAACGCACCTGTAGCACTATCCATCATTACCTCTAACCTGCGTTTCGGATCACCCACCGCTAAACCATCAGCCGTATCCATCGCACCATCTAAATGTAACCCTCCCGTAATTGCTATCCACGCACCTACTACCAAGGCATTACGAGTTAGCACGGGGACACTCAAATAATTCATTCCCGTATCTAATCCACCTAAAATCCCCCCAATCATCAACCCAATCACCGGTGCAAAACAAGCAACCTTCTGGAAGTCCAAATTTTGCAGATAGGGCAAGGGAATAGCTGTATAGAAAATCACAGCCGCAACTAAATTTAGCAATTGCTGTTGCCACCAGCGCAAAACGTTAGCCATACTTTATATAGAGTTCCATTAGTCAAATACTTCCAGTATTCATGAATATAAATGTTCTCATCATAAATCACTCCCAGACTGACAATCTACCTCAAAAGATGAGACGATCGCCTCCTAAACTTGATATTTTGGAACTATGGGAAATTAACAATCCATCTTATTGATAGTCTGGCTGCGTTGTCACTCACCTTTCATAAACCGCTATTTCTCTATGAGTCATCATCTACCCCACACCAAAATGCCAGCCCCGTGTATAGTCAACATGGGCATAGTTGTCAACAAACTCGATATCCGCCGATTGCTGAATGATTTAGGTAGAGTCCACTACATCTACACCCAAGAAAATAAGCTACTGAGTGAGGGTGACGGGGATGTAATGGAAGTATTCGCTAATTCCTATCGGTCTACCTTAGTCACCAATAATGCACTATATGTGAATGTGGATAGTTTTGATTATCTGGAGTTAAAACTATCCCCACAACAAGAAACCTACTTCGACTTAGTTCAAGAGGAAATGTGTTTACGGTTGATTCCTCTTTCCACTCCCTTACAAGCAAGACGCGATCGCCAATTTAACGTTACGGTTATAGAAGCGATGATGGATCAAGTCCTAGCAGCTAGATGGGATGCGGAAATTGATGACGACTGCTGTGATTCTTTTTAAAGGAGTCAGCACTATGGCTAACGCCACGCTACGCTATCGACTTCGCTCAGTGACCGTCAGGAGAAAGAATGAAGTAGAAGTAGGACTTACGCATAATTCATGGAATAACGAACCACAGAGGCACAGAGAACACAGAGAAATGAGGGTTTGAGGGATATTTTGCGTAATTCCTGAGAAGAAAGGAGGTATCACAAAACCTTAACTAAAGAAATCATATCCTCTTTGGGGTCATAGTGGATTGCGGGGTATGACCCTCACAAGATAAAAACCCCCACGAACGCCCTAAGTAACACCAAAAATGTTAAGTTGATGGATAAATTTAGCTAATTAGTATTTTTGCCTTGAGCGCCAATTTTTCCTTTGAAAGTCTCGCTACCTGTAGCCAGACCAAAGCTAGAGCCGGAATATTTTCTACTCCCCACGGAATTGTAGAAACACCCAGGTTTATGCCTGTGGGAACATTAGCTAATGTCAAAACTATCACCCCTGCCCAACTGGGAGCAACAGGAGCGCAGATGGTTTTAGCTAATACCTATCATTTACATCTCCAACCGGGAGAAGCCATCGTTGCTGGTGGTGGTGGGTTACATAAATTCATGGGTTGGTCTGGACCAATGCTTACAGATTCCGGTGGATTTCAGGTTTTCAGTCTGAGCGAAATGCGGAAAATTACTGAAGAAGGTGTAACTTTCCGTTCTCCTCATGATGGGCAAATCATTAAATTAACGCCAGAACGCTCTATTGAAATTCAGAATATTTTAGGGGCGGATGTGATCATGGCTTTTGATGAATGTCCTCCCTATCCTGCCACTCGTCAGGAAGTTGAAGCCGCCACTGACCGAACCTATCGCTGGTTAAAACGCTCTATATCCGCCCATCAACGCCAGGATCAGGCATTGTTTCCCATTGTCCAGGGGGGAGTATATTTAGACTTACGCGCCCGTGCTGCTCAAGAATTGGCGCAGTTGGATATGCCGGGATATGCCATTGGTGGGGTCAGCGTGGGTGAACCAACGGATTTAATGGCGCAAATTGTCCAAACTACAGCGCCGTTGTTACCGATGAATAAACCCCGTTATTTGATGGGTGTGGGAACTTATCGAGAAATGGCTATTGCGATCGCTTCTGGGGTAGATTTATTTGATTGCGTTATTCCCACACGCTGGGCTAGACATGGAACGGCTATTGTCTCCGGTGAACGCTGGAATATCAAAAATGCTAAGTTTCGTGAAGATTTTACACCATTGGATACAACTTGCCCTTGTTACACCTGTGAAAATTTCAGTCGGGCTTATTTATCTCATTTAGTGCGATCGCAGGAAATATTAGCATATACTTTGTTGACTATTCATAACATCACCGAATTAATTCGCTTTACTCAAAAGATTCGCGCATCAATTTTGAGCGATCGTTTTGTCACCGATTTTGGTCATTGGTTAGAACCATCAGCAATTGATTTAGAAAAAACTGAGGACTGATCATTGAGCTAATCATGATAAAATATATCTCGCATATAATAATACCTTGTCCATTTTCTGCTTTGTTGGGTTAAGCGACAGCGCAACCCAACGCTCATGTTGGGTTTCATGCTTCAACCCAACCTACAAATCAAGGCTTTCTCTAATTTGGACAAGGTATTGATATAAAATCTGTATTTGATTATTAGGTGGATTTAAACAAACATGGAAGCAGCACTATTACTCGCAAAATTGCCTGAAGCTTACCAAATCTTCGACCCCTTGGTAGATGTTTTACCTGTTATTCCCGTCTTCTTCTTGTTACTTGCATTTGTTTGGCAAGCAGCAGTGGGTTTTAGATAAATTACCCATTGCCAATTTTTTGGACAGGTAACATCCACCTGTCCTATTTTTTGGTAAAATTAATAGTTCTTAATATTTTGCAATAAATCCATATAATTAATCCAGTCACATACTAAATTACCAGGAAGCTACGATGGGAAATATCAAATTTGTTAAAGAAAATCAAGAAATAGTCGCCGCAGATGGTGCTAATCTCCGACTTAAAGCTGTAGAAAATGGCATTGATATATATAAATTTTTCGGCAAAATGACCAATTGTGGTGGTGCTGGACAATGTACTACTTGCATTGTCCAAATCACTGAAGGATTAGAAAACCTGTCTCCGCGTACAGATTTAGAAACCAAAAAATTCAAAAACAAGCCTGATAACTACCGTCTCGCTTGTCAAACCTTAGTTAATGGACCCGTGACTGTTATCACCAAACCTTAAAGGCTGATAAAAAAATTTGGCTTCACTCTGTCATGGATGATGCTATTCTAGAATAGTTGACTCGAAATTACACAAAAGGCTATCTTGCTATGCAAGTTAATGATTTGGGTTTCGTAGCGAGCATTTTGTTCGTATTAGTACCCGCCGTGTTTTTAATCATGCTTTACATCCAAACCTCCAAGACTGAAGGTTAATTAACAGCCTTGCGAACAGCTATTAGCTTTTGTGAGCATTTTAAAATCGGTGGAAAAGATAGTTAATACTTGGGCTATAAAATAAAAACCCCCCTAAACTAATATAGTGCAGGGGTTTTTATTTAGTCATCGCTAATATGAAGACATTATCCAATAGTGCGTGCCAAGAGAACTGGACAGGTAGCATTAACACGAACATAGTCAGATAAAGACGAGCCAATGAGCCGATCTATATCAACAAAACTCTTAGCAATAGATGGGCGACGGTCCGGGGAACCAATCAATAATAAGTCTATATTCAACTCATTAGTTAAACGACAAATTTCTTCCCCAGGTTTACCACTGCTAGTAATACAACGCACTGCTACAGATTGCTTTTCTGCCTCTGCCACAGCCATTCCTAACACAGAATTTCTCTCTGGTTTAAGATCAGTAATACCTGATAATTTACCACCTAAATCTGCATTAACATTAGCTAAAACCAATTGTCCACCCGCAACACCCCTAAGTAAGAACAAAGCCAAATTTAAGCAGTTTTTAGCAGATTCAGAATTATCCATTGCCACCATAATGCGCTTAATGTTTTTGACATAAATGTCATCTTTCACTAGCAACATGGGACGGGAAGACAGTTGGAAAACGTACTGACTGACGGAATTGGAGAAAATAGATTGTAGCCGCTTCATTCCCCGTGAACCCATAATAATCAAGTCAGCTTCCATTTCGTCAGCGACTTGACAAACTACATCCTTGGGATCACCTTGACGTAAAATAGAAGAAACTTGGCTGGGGTCTAAGTTTAAATACTGAATAGCCTTAGCGAGAATTTTGCCCCCTTCTTCCCATTTGTCAGTCATTACAGCCGCAGTGCTTTGTGGGGTGACAACGTGGAGAACTGTGACTCTTGCTCCTCGAAATGAAGGTAGTTCTTTCAAGTTCTTGAGCATTTCTTCCGCGTGTCCCAAACCGGAGACAGCTAACAAAATTTTTTGGATCATTTTTCCGTCTTTGTCGTGAAGGTTTTTGTGGTTTTTGCTGCTAGTATTGAGCTATGGCTGCGTCAGGCAAGCTATCAGAATGTTTCTTTCTCATGTGCTAAATAACCAAGTTAAGTATTCAGGCATAAATTAACTGATTAGCAGTGAAACTAATACCAACAAGCAAAAGAGTAATTAATATTAAGTTTCTTTACGCCTAACTAGGTGAAGTGACAACCAGATTGCCTATCATTCATATCATACAACTAATTGTGTCTAATGAAATTAATAAAACATGATGTTAGTTATGATTTGTCATCTATGTTAATTTTTTTTAATTTAAGTTAATTATTACCATGATCATTTTTCGGAAATTAAACAACAAATAGCAGAATATCAAGCTTATGCTGAAAAAATGAGAGCAAAAACACCGTTTATATTGTCAGCATTCAGCCGTCAATTTTCAGCTTTTCGTAAAAAGATAAATTTAATTTCTGCTTCAGATCTACAGGATTGATAAAATCAAAAAAATGAATTACCAAGTTGTTAACCAATTAGATGAAACCCAAATTTCCGAACTTGTGGAATTATACAAAAATGAGTTCTGGAGTCACAACCGAATATATCCAGGTGTTGTCAAAATGTTAGCTGCATCTGATATTATCATCGCTTTAGTAAATGAGGAAAAAGAACTAATTGCTTTTTGTCGTATTTTGACTGATTTTGTTTATCGCGGAGTTCTTTATGATGTCATTGTTAAACCTAGTTACAGAAAAATGGGATTTGGTGCTAAGTTATTAGATGAAGTCGTTAATCATCCCCAATTAAAAGAAGTTGAAAATATGGCTTTGTTCTGTTTACCAGAGATGATACCATTTTATCAACAGTGGGGTTTCACTAATGAAGTTGTGAACTTGGAATTAATGTATCGTTATCAATAATATATCAATCCTTGAGAATTTTCTAATTTGATCATGTCTATCCAAAGTCTAATTCAAAGTATATATACAGATGGCGCTTGCACAGGTAATCCTGGCCCTGGTGGTTGGGGTACAGTTGTCTATTTTCATGATGGTTCAGTCCATGAAATGGGTGATTCATCGCACCATACCACTAATAATAAAATGGAAATGCAAGCTGCGATCGCTGCCTTGGAATTTTTCAAATCATCTCGACAAACTGAACCTATTACCCTGTACACAGATAGTAAATATGTCATTGATTGTGTGACAAAATGGGTAAAAGGCTGGAAAAAGAACGGCTGGAAAAAAGCAGATGGGAATCCCGTTCAAAACCAAGACCTCCTAGAAATTCTGGATCAACTCAATAGCCGACTGGTACAATGGGAACACGTTCGCGGACATTCTGGTAATATTGGCAATGAACGCTGTGATGTCATTGCGCGTTCCTTCGCTAACCATAAAATCCCTCACCTCAAACAATTATTACCTGGACTTCTTCACGAAAATTTATCTAAAATTGGGGAAATAAGCCCAGCAAAAGTATCTAATGATCCAATAAACTCTACAATAACTAATAAAAACACACTAGAAAGCAGTCCGTCTGCATCAGATACAAGCACTATGGAACAATCTACAACACCAACTGCGACTACAACCAACGAACAACCCACTGAAATCAGGGTTTTACAACTTCGCAACTTGGTGGAAACCTTACGGATTGCAGACGAAATTGCCGAAAAAGGCTACCTAATTACCAGTTCAGAATTAGCAGACTTAATGGGTGTTCACTCTAGCGCCGTTACCAGCCGAGGTGATGAATGGCGGTGGCGAAATTGGATAGTTTCACGGGTAAGACGGGAAGGAAATCAAATTCTTTGGGAACTCGAACGTGGGGACAAAATAGCCACAGAAATAGATTGAAAAATATAATTTTTGATTTTCCTTAAATCTTAAAACCCGTAGGGGCGCAGGCTATGCGCCCTTGATTGCATTTCAAGACCTTTGATTAAGCTCCTAACATTTGTAAATTGTGCAAAGTGGCATAAAATCCTTGTTGTTGTAGCAATTCTTCATGACTTCCCTGTTCAATTAATTCCCCCCGTTTCAACACAAAAATCCGGTCTACATTGCGAATTGTTGAGAGACGGTGAGCAATAATAATTGAAGTCCGTTGGATTAACAACTGATTTAAAGCTGATTGAACTAAAGCCTCCGTCCCCACATCTAAACTAGCTGTAGCTTCATCTAAAACCAAAATTTGCGGATTACGAATAGCCGCCCGCGCAAAGGCTAAAAGTTGTTTTTGTCCACTAGAAAGATTTGTCGCCCGTTCTCGTAATTGAGTATCATAACCTTGGGGTAATTGGTTAATAAACGTCGCTACATTCGTCTTTTCTGCTGCTTGTTGAATTTCTGCAAAACTGTAATTATCACCTAAAGTAATATTACTTTTAACATCACCAGCAAACAAAAAAGCCTCTTGCAAAATCACCGTCATATAACGTCGTAGTTCCACTTGAGGAATCTCGCGGATATCCACACCGTCAATGAGAATCCGTCCTTGGGTTGGTTCATAAAGACGACACAACAGGCGAATAATTGAACTTTTACCCGCACCTGTGGGACCAACTAAAGCCACCTTTTCCCCTGGGTGAATGGTAAAGTCTAAATTCTTAATCACGTAATCATCATCTTTATAAGCAAAGGAAACATTTTCAAACTTAATTGCTCCCAAAGCCGGAACGGGTGTAAAATCTTGAGATTCTAACTTAGAAACTATCTCATTAATATAGCCAAATTCAAAATCTACATTTGAACTTTGAGGCTGAGAGTAATCTTTAATTTCAATGGGTTCATCTAAAATATCCACTACTCTTTCAATAGCCGTAAACCCAGATTGAATCACCGTAAACTTTTCCGCAAAATTCCGTAATGGTTCAAAAAATTGTTGGGCATATAAAATAAATGCTGATAAAATCCCAAAGGAGATTTGTTGATTTAACAATAACCAACCACCTAACCATAATACTCCAGCAATAGCAATTAAACCAACCCATTCTAAGGTTGCAGAAACTGCGGAATCATACCAAATGCTAATATCTACTTCCTTAATATAACGTTGGTTAGCAGCTCGAAATAACTCAACATTAAATTTTTCGCGGCGAAATAATTGAACTATATTAATCCCGACAATATTTTCTTGAAGTTGAGAATTGAGTACAGAAAGTTCTTCCCTGGTTTTATAATTAGCCCTTCGATACCGCTGTTGAAAATAAATTATCAACCAAGTTATTGGCAAGAGGATGAATATCAACAAAGAAGCAAGTTGCCATTGAATAGAAAACATCAATCCCACAATTACTACCATAGATAGTAAATCAGAAACAATGCCTACAGCCCCAGTGGAAAAAACATCTCCTAAACTTTCGACATCACTCGTTAGTCTAGTAATCAATTTACCTACAGGTGTCTGATCAAAAAACCGCACAGCTAAAGATGTTACATGAGTAAATAAATCTTCACGAATATCTGCTGTGATTTTTTGCCCTAATTTTTGCACTAAATAACCTTGGACACTTATTAATACTAAGCGGATAATAGTTGCTATTAGCAACATTCCAATCAGGATATTTAAACCTTGCCACAGAGGGATATTTTGCAGAAATTGATATGTACTTGGTTCTTTGCGAATTAACGAAATTGCCTGTCCCACTAATAGGGGTTTGATAGCACTAGCAACAGCAATCGGAACAAGCATTAACATGGATACTGCTAATAGTTTGCCATGACGACGACCATAGGGGACTAAGCGTAAAAATAACCGCCAGTCATTTTCTCGACGACGGTATTCGGGATTGGATTTAGTTGGAGATGGAGAGATGCCCATAAATAACAATTTAGGAAAAAAATAATGTGAAATTCTGCCCTGGGAGACTAATTTTTTTCAAAATTTAAGCCATTGATTTCTTGACATTTGGCCTGTGCGGCTTGATAAGCTGTCAAATATTCTAGCCCCCCCAACATAACATCACCATAATAATCATAGGGGGCTTCGCCATAAATAGGTAAAGGATCATCCTCTGGATAATCTTCTTTGGATTCTTCCACAATGGCTTTGAGTTTTTTGGTACTTAGAGCTTGAGCCGGAAAATAATAAAGTTCTTGGGGATTTTTTTGTAAATAAGGAAGTGTCGGATCTATAATTACATCATTAACTTCAATCCAACCATGTTCAACTGGTTTATAGGGCTGACCAGCAAATACTAAAAAGCCTTGAATATACTTTGCCCCTTCGGTGATTAAAACTGCTTTATAAGCATTATCAAAAGGTTTTTTAGCTTTACTTTTGATGGCTTTAGCAATTTCATGAGATAGGGTTTCATCTAATAATTTGTTCATGGGGTAAATTTCTCCTTTAATGATTTTGTCAATTATTAATATACACTGTACTAGGCAATTTTTAATCAGCAAGCCCTATATAGCGATCCTAAATTAGTTATGAAAAACAAGATCCCCGACTTCTCTAAGAGGATGTTTGAAAAGTATTATATGAAACCCATAATCTCCAAAAACCTAACCCCCCTTCCCCCCTTCCCTACAAGGGAATGGGGTTTTTAAAGCCTCTCCCCTGGTAGGGGAGAGGTTTGGAGAGGGGTCTGTTTCCACATTAAAAACTTTTAAAACATCCTCTAAGAGGTTGTTTGAAAAGTATTATATGAAACCCATAATCTCCAAAAACCTAACCCCCCTTCCCCCCTTCCCTACAAGGGAATGGGGTTTTTAAAGCCTCTCCCCTACCAGGGGAGAGGTTTGGAGAGGGGTCTGTTTCCACATTAAAAACTTTTAAAACACCCTCTAAGAAGTCGGGGATCTGACTCTGGGAATGTTCACAAATCAAATAGGATTACTATATGCTAATTATTGTTGATATCCGATAATTACCCCCTTTAATCCCCCGATACTTTGGGGGGAAACCAGAAAATCCAGTCCCCTCCCCTTTGCAAGGGGAGGGTTAGGGTGGGGTTAATTCCTTCAACACCGCATCAGTAAAGGGATTTTTCCCCGCCTTCAAATCCCTAATTTGCCCTTTTTGGACAACACTTTCTCACTCCGCTCACTTGCGTTTAGCTTTGCCTTTGTTAGCAAACTCCTGTGCTTTTGCTTGGGGGTCAAATTGTAAATTTTTATCCCATTCTTTGGCTTGACGGAAATTAGCTAAAGCCCCATTTATATCATCATTTGCTGCCAAGTTCTCACCTTGGATCACTAACACCGTTGCTGCTAATAATAACCGAGATGGAGTTTGGCAATCCTTTAATTCTGCCAACACTTGAGGATTACCAATCAAATAATTATTCAGCAAATTGCAACCACTGGTGACTAAATTATCTAAATCCAAATCCCATAAAATGATCGTCTTGTCAGCACTCCCAGAAGCCAGTTTTTTGCCGTCGGGGCTAAATCCCACACTCCTGACCTCACGCTCATGACCTTTCAGGGTATTCAGGACTTTCCCTGTGGTCACGTCCCAGATTTTTATCGTCTTGTCACCACTCCCAGAAGCCAGTTTTTTGCCGTCGGGGCTAAATCCCACACTATTGACCCAACTCTCATGACCTTTCAGGGTATTCAGGACTTTCCCTGTGGTCACGTCCCAGATTTTTATCGTCTTGTCACCACTCCCAGAAGCCAGTTTTTTGCCGTCGGGGCTAAATCCCACACTATTGACCCAACCCTCATGACCTTTCAGGGTATTCAGGACTTTCCCTGTGGTCACGTCCCAGATTTTGATCGTCTTGTCAGCACTCCCAGAAGCCAGTTTTTTGCCGTCGGGGCTAAATCCCACACTCCTGACCTCACGCTCATGACCTTTCAGGGTATTCAGGACTTTCCCTGTGGTCACGTCCCAGATTTTTATCGTCTTGTCACCACTCCCAGAAGCCAGTTTTTTGCCGTCGGGGCTAAATCCCACACTATTGACCCAACTCTCATGACCTTTCAGGGTATTCAGGACTTTCCCTGTGGTCACGTCCCAGATTTTTATCGTCTTGTCACCACTCCCAGAAGCCAGTTTTTTGCCGTCGGGGCTAAATCCCACACTATTGACCCAACCCTCATGACCTTTCAGGGTATTCAGGACTTTCCCTGTGGTCACGTCCCAGATTTTGATCGTCTTGTCATCACTCCCAGAAGCCAGTTTTTTGCCGTCGGGGCTAAATCCCACACTATTGACCCAACCCTCATGACCTTTCAGGGTATTCAGGACTTTCCCTGTGGTCACGTCCCAGATTTTGATCGTCTTGTCATCACTCCCAGAAGCCAGTTTTTTGCCGTCGGGGCTAAATCCCACACTATTGACCCAACCCTCATGACCTTTCAGGGTATTCAGGACTTTCCCTGTGGTCACGTCCCAGATTTTGATCGTCTTGTCATCACTCCCAGAAGCCAGTTTTTTGCCGTCGGGGCTAAATCCCACACTCCTGACCTCACGCTCATGACCTTTCAGGGTATTCAGGACTTTCCCTGTGGTCACGTCCCAGATTTTGATCGTCTTGTCTAAACTCCCAGAAGCCAGTTTTTTGCCGTCGGGGCTAAATCCCACACTCCAGACCGAACTCTCATGACCTTTCAGGGTATTCAGGACTTTCCCTGTGGTCACGTCCCAGATTTTTATCGTCTTGTCACCACTCCCAGAAGCCAGTTTTTTGCCGTCGGGGCTAAATCCCACACTCCTGACCTCACGCTCATGACCTTTCAGGGTATTCAGGACTTTCCCTGTGGTCACGTCCCAGATTTTGATCGTCTTGTCTAAACTCCCAGAAGCCAGTTTTTTGCCGTCCGGGCTAAATCCCACACTCCAGACCGAACTCTCATGACCTTTCAGGGTATTCAGGAGTTTCCCTGTGGTCACGTCCCAGATTTTTATCGTCTTGTCACCACTCCCAGAAGCCAGTTTTTTGCCGTCGGGGCTAAATCCCACACCATAGACCACACCCTCATGACCTTTCAGGGTATTCAGGAGTTTCCCTGTGGTCACGTCCCAGATTTTGATCGTCTTGTCTTCACTCCCAGAAGCCAGTTTTTTGCCGTCGGGGCTAAATCTCACACTAATGACCACACCCTCATGACCTTTCAGGGTATTAACTGCTAAGGCTCGTTTTTCCTTCTCTTCATCACGCTGCAAATATACCGCTTGCCTTAATGCTGCTATCGCTGGTACTTGAGTATCCGATTTTGCCCAAGATGCCAGTTTGAGTTTTCCACCAGCCTTCAAGCCTTCTATTAAGGCGTTTCCGGTATCTTTTAAGGCAAACTGGGCTTCACTGGATTTAGTTAAGGCTTGAATTGCATTAATATCAGCTTGTTGTTTTTGAGTTTCTGCCCTCTTTGCAGCATTCCAAGCTGTGACTGTTAACAAGGTCAATGCTATTCCTGCGGCCACTGAACCTGCAAGGGCAATTTTGAGAAAGCGATTGAGTTTAGCTTCACCGATTTTTCTTTGTTGTTTTTCCCATTCTAGTTTTTGGCTGAGTGGTTCTTGTTGCTGACGAATAAAAGCTGCTAAATAATCATGAACTAATTGATAACGGTCACAGGGATTTTCTGGTAACAACACCACTAAACCAGATTTGACAAATATTTCTAATACTAAATCTAAGTTATTCTCAGTTTCATTTTTATCTCGTTCTAATAATGATTGTAAATTTTCTTCTAATTCTGCCTTAGTCTTTAACGGTCTTGTTCCTTGTTCGTCTGTGAGAAAATAAAGTAATAATTCAGCAAGTTCTTGATTTTTCTCACCACAATCATTGACTATTTCTCCTAAATAACTTTTCACCAATTCTTGTTTGTTACCGATTTTCTGATATGCGGCTAAAGTTGTGATATTTTCTGTTTCTAATTGCGCCCCCACAACTTGTAATTCAATGGGACGAACTGAACCGACTTCTCCCGCTAAATCTTCTACCAGTCGGTTAATTAAATCCGGTTCTAACTGAAAAGTTGTTTTTTTAGTTAAACTCTCAATTGTAGTTTTAGCATTTTCTGGGGTTAAATTCCCTAATTTATACAACACATTTTTACTCAAAATACCATCACCAATAATATTCATATCGGTAATTTCATCACATTCTAATAAAAGATGCAAATAATCTACCCGCAAAGATAAAATTATTCGCAAAGATCCAATATTTTTATGATTTAGACATTTCCCTAAAAACTGAAAAAACTCTGTTCTAGCTTTATCGTCAGGACAAACAAAGAAAAATTCTTCAAACTGGTCAAAAATTAATACTGTTCTCCGATATTCTTCAATTTCTACCAGTTTTAAAATAAACTCTTCCTGAGTATCTAATTTTAAATCTTCTGATTTTAATCTTGCTGGTAATACATCTAATAGTTGCTGCTTTAATTCTATAAACCAACTATTATAAACTCTAATCGTCACAGGTAAATTACCTTGAAAACCTATGGCTTTATTTTCCAATGCAGGAATTAACCCAGCATTAACTAGAGAACTTTTTCCAACTCCTGACTGTCCATGAATGACAATAATTTTTTTATCAGTTCTACCAATACTTTCTAATAATTTATCTACATCTATTTTCCGTCCAGATGCTTCAATTTCTGGAGAAATATTTTCTTTTTTAATGGTTTGATTTGTTTGTAGAGACGTTCCGTAATTTGTTTGTAGAGACGTTCCATGGAACGTCTCTACATTTAGATTTGTATTTTTTGCTGGTTTTAACCAACCTGCACCAATAAACGCCCGCAAACCAAATTGTTGTTCAATAGAACGACTTTCTAATTTGGTGTTAAAAGCTTCCAGATATTCTGTTTTTTGAAATAATAGTTTTTGTAAAAGATTGAGAATTTTAACATAAAGCTTTGGTTGATTATTGATAACCCCAATATCTTTAGCCAATTTTAAATTACTAATTGCTTGTTCATATTGTTGTAATTTTTCTTGAGCTTGTGCTAGAATTAAAAATAGACTTTGACGATAATAATTGATGTCAAATTCTGATTGATTAACTCTCTTTAAAATCTCCAATCCTTGATTAGCAATTTTGACTACTTCTTTAAAATTTGATTGTTCAAAATTAGCTGTTGCTAAAAATATATAATCTTCTGCTATTTTCAAGATATTATTTTCAGCTTGATGTATTTCTAAAGCTTGTTGAGATAATGTTTTTAATTGTTCCCATGCTTGTAAATCTTGGAGAATTAACCCAAATCTTGATAAAGAATTAGCAATTAAATCCAGACGTTGAGCATTTTTAAACTTTTCTAATATTTGTTGAATACAATTTATTATTTCTCCCCCTTCCCTAGTAGGGAAGGGGGTTGGGGGGTTAGGTCTTAATTTTTCATAATTGCAAATTGTCAGATTATAAAGTATTTTCCCTGAAATTTCTAAATTCTCAGTTTTTTGCCAAAAATCCCAACTTTGTTGATAATAACTAATAGCTGTATCTAATTGTTTTTTGTTATATGCAATAAATCCTTTTAGAAAATTACAATTAGCTTCAAATTCTGGTTCTAATTTTTGATCATATTTTTGTAAGTCTTGTAATGCTAATTCAAGTTCTTGTAGATTTACATTCAAATCATCATTTAATACTTTATCTATTATTGATTTGAGTAAATTAATTAATTCATCGAAAGGAAGAGAGAAATTGATAGTAATTCCCCAACTTTCTAAATCAGGTGCAGATTCCATGATTTGTTGATATATTTGATTATTAATCCATAGCACTAGGGGATATGGACAATTATTTCTAAATTCTTCTCGGATTTGATTAGCTGAACTGAACATCTTTGATAAATTCGGTAAAGATTCCCAACCGACAATCATTAATGCTGCAATTTCCTGATCAAATTCTGCTTGAATAGTATTATATAATGTTCTTTCTGATGCTTGAAGTCGTAAAATCTGAATTTCAATCTCACATACTTTCTGTAATTCTTGAATGAGTTGATTTTGTAAGTTGAGATAATTGCATTTAGCTAAAATCAGCTTAAATTCTCCTTGGGATGCTTCTATAGACCATGCTAAATCTTCTAGTTGTTGTGAGTTTTTCATAGTATTAATTTGTGATAAACAATATCCCCGACTTCTGAACTTTAACCTCGATAAATAATAACATTGATCAAAGAAGTCGGGGATATAAATCCTGCAAATCCTTTAATCCTGGAAATCCTGATTCAGACAAAATCTTAATCCTGTTAATCCTCAAATCCTGGAAATCCTGATTCAGACAAAATCTAAATCCTGCAAATCCTCAAATCCTGGAAATCCTGATTCAGACAAAATCCTCATTCAAACAACTTTTCCGATTCTGCTAAAATCGGATTGACATCAAACCATAATTCACCCTGATCTCGATATTCAAAGACAAATCTACTGCGAATTAATTTCTGATATCCTTGATCATCACTAACGTGCTTAGTTTTTTTAACACGACGTAATAATTCCCATTCTTCATCAGAAATAGTTAAAGACATTTCATTCCGTCGTTCACGAATAATCTGCTCTAAGGTATGACTCTGGAGAGGAAATTTTTTATCTTTCATAATCCAGGGGTTTAATAACCGCAAAATATCGCGCACATGACCACCGCTAACCTGACACAAGCGGTCTAGACTTGCTGGAGCATCAAAAATTTCAGTAATTTTATTTAAGCGGTCTTCTGGTGCTAAATTAGGAAATGCTCTAGCTAAAATCATCTGTTGCATTAGTGCTAATCCCTGTTCATGGACTTTACCATCTGAAGACTTGACGGGAACCATTGGTAATATTTTTGGTTCTTCTGGAAATCGTTGGGTTAATATTCCATATTCATTAGAAAATCTCAAAGCCAAAGGCATGGTATAAATGACATGACAATTCAGTTTAGTCAGATATTCACCTTGGTCTACAAATAGATATTCCTGTTGTGTTCGACCCCAGGGTTTAATGGTATTATCTATGCGGTCTAGGTTATCAACTATGACAACTAAACCATTTTTACCTTGTTGTTTAAGTTTAGAAATAGCAGGTTCTAAAAGTTCTTGATTAATTACTTGTAGTAATTCGGTTTTTTGTGGTCCTAAATATTGATTTATTTTGGTTCTTAATGTGGAATCACTTTTCATTTTTGTGGTGATTTCCCCAATACCCAAAGACAGAGACAACTTTTGTCCGTCAACAGTATAACCAATATCATGACCAGCAAATTTACCTTTAACACCTGTAACTTCAGAGTTCAAGATGTTCCATGCACCTTGAAGTAATTCCTGAAATTTTTTCGGTTCTTCGAGAACAATTTTCTCAAGACTTTTACTAATGCGACTAGCAATAGCCAAAAACACATCAGCAATATCTATATCTGTGATTTCTAGATCTTCGCTAGATTCAAAATAAACAACATGAAAATCTGCTGCTTCTAATTCTACCTGTAATCGTAATAATTCTGTAGATTTACCACAACCAATATGTCCAGTAAATAGGTTACAGGTAGGCTCATCTTGATTCCACTCTGTAATACTATCTTTAATGGTGCTGATGATATCCTCACCACGCACTTTAGAAAAGTCAATATAACATTTTTGGTCTTCTTCATTTCGCGCTTTCAGAGTGCGTGCGGGGTTAGTGGCTTTATAAAAATCCTTAATATCCATTTTGCTAGTAGTATAATTGTCCTGATAGTTGAGGAATATCCCTACTGACAATAATACTTGTTTCTCAGTAATTTCAGTTATTTTTCCGATAATTTCAATAATTTTATGAGAATCAGGATTTACAAGATCAAACGATGAACAGGATTTTATTTTACTCACATCCTGTCAATTCTTAAATCCTGGTTATCCTCATGCTGACAATTTCTGTATTTTAAAATCTAGATATGATAACAGCCAGATCATACACCTTGATAATAGCACAAAAAGTCAAGAGGTCAAGAACCTAGTAAAATGGTTATCTTATTGCGACGATTATCAATAATCTTGAGAATGAAGTAGACTTATTCTCAATAAACATAGTCTTGTGCTTTTTTTGTAAAAGTCTGATTTAAAAAACTTATAGCATTGAGTTTTTAACTGACAACTGACCCACATTCGCAAAATGTGTCAAAATAAAGAATTGTCATAAAAAATATTGTTAAGGTAATTTAGTGACTTCAACTGCTCAAGCTAGTGCGAGTGCGCGTCGTGCGGTCTTCCCATTTACAGCCATCGTTGGTCAAGAAGAAATGAAACTGGCACTGCTGTTAAATGTCATTGACCCCAAAATTGGTGGTGTAATGATTATGGGCGATCGCGGCACCGGAAAATCTACAACTATCCGCGCCTTGGCGGACCTTTTACCAGAAATCCCTGTTGTCGCCAATGACCCTTTCAACAGTGACCCCAACGACACGGACTTGATGAGTGATGAAGTCCGTCAACAGGTAGCACAAGGGTTAGAAATTCCCATCACTCACAAAAAGGTGCAAATGGTAGATTTACCATTGGGTGCTACAGAAGACCGAGTTTGTGGAACAATTGACATTGAAAAAGCCTTATCTGAGGGTGTCAAAGCTTTTGAACCCGGACTCCTAGCCAAAGCTAACCGGGGTATTCTCTACGTTGATGAGGTCAACTTGTTAGATGACCACTTGGTAGACGTACTCCTCGATTCCGCTGCTAGTGGCTGGAATACCGTCGAACGGGAAGGGATTTCTATCCGTCACCCAGCCAAGTTTGTTCTCGTCGGTTCGGGAAACCCTGAAGAAGGGGAACTGCGTCCCCAACTCCTTGACCGTTTTGGAATGCACGCGGAAATCCGCACTGTGAAAGAACCAGCTTTGCGGGTGCAAATTGTGGAAGAACGGGGTGAATTTGACCAGAATCCGCCTGTGTATTTAGAAAAACACCAAGCTCCCCAAATAGCATTACAAGAGCAAATTGTCAATGCCCAAAACTTATTACCACAAGTTAATTTAGATTATGACTTCCGGGTGAAAATTTCCGAAGTTTGTTCAGAATTAGATGTGGACGGGTTGCGGGGTGACATCGTGACAAACCGTGCGGCTAAAGCCTTAACCGCTTTTGAAGGTCGGACAGAAGTTACAATTGACGATATCCGTCGGGTAATTACTTTATGTCTGCGTCACCGTTTGCGGAAAGATCCTTTAGAATCTATTGATACTGGCTATAAAGTGGAAAAGGTCTTTTGTCGGGTTTTTGGTGTGGAACTTCCAGAAGATTCAACCCAGAAAAATGGTGCAGGGATGAAAGCTGGCGCTCGTTAGTTTTAATGTAGAGACGTTCCATGGAACGTCTCTACAACAGTTAATTAACAACTGACAAATTATGAGAACTTGGAATTTTTGGTTAAACAGCTTGATTTTATTGATTCAACATCATCCACCCCGATTTGTGGAGTTATTAATGTTAACATTAGCGATCGCTCTGCTGACAGTCTCCACCATTGTCCCAGATAAACCCTACATCATACTAGGTTTAAGTTTTGTCGTGGGAGCATCAACTTCTATATTAGTCCGGGAAGCAATGTCTCCCACCGAAAACAACCACACAGTTTTAACTCAACAACGCCTTACCCAATTTACCGCACTACTGTTATTAGGAATTAGTATTTATGGGTTTGCAGATTTAATTCACACGCTATAAATTTTCAGGATCAACTCCTAATTTTTTTAACATCTCTGCTAATTTATTAGCCTTTTTCTCAGATTCTAACCATTTTCTTTCAGATTCTAAATGTTTTTCCTCACTTTGTTGCATCCTTTCTTCTGGTGTTAAAAATCGTTTTCCATTTTCATCAAACCAATATAACCATTCCCTAGTTATTCCTTGATATGTTGCTTTTTCCATTCCTATTCCTAACCCTATCTCTGGTAGAAAAACAGGGTTTCCTGACAGTAACTTATATTCTCCATTGACTAATTTGTAAACCTCTAAACGTTGTTTTCTTTTACGCTGAGAATTATAAACTACATAATATAATATCCCCAATTCTTGAGCATAAAAATCTTTCTTAGTGCTATATTCTCCCCTATAGGTATGAGACACTATTTCTAACACTAAAATCGGTAATTTTTGTTCTTCCCATAATACATAACTGCGGCGTAAATCTTCATCAATTAATCTGGGAATACCAATACTTAAAAATCCATCTGGGACAATTGCAGGTTTATCTGGATCATAATATATTCCCATGTCTACGCCAAAAAACCAATCCCATCTTTGTGACCAGATTAAGGCTAACATGGCTTTTAATAAACCGGGAATTAAATCTTGTAGTTCGTTATCCACTGGTGTGTCGTCAGAGTCGGGTAATTCCTTAGATGAGGGTAAATAATTTAATTGGCTGTATTTTAGCATGATTGATATTACCAATTCTATTTTTATTATAATCCAGATCGCCGACTTCTAAGAAAAATCTATCATTTATTTACAAAATAAAAACAGAAGTCGGGGATATTTTTATCCTTGAATTATGGCTTTTTCTTCTTCAGTTAAACCATATAACCGATAAACAATTTCATCAATTAACCAATCACATTGTTTTAGTTGTTTTTTGATTGGTAAGAGTGTATTTAAACTTGATTGATATTCTTTTGCTAATGTTTCCTGTTCTTTTCTCGCGGTGGGATCTATTTGCAGTTTTTTCTGATTTTTCTTGAGGATACTAATTAATTCATCAAGGGTCAAATGGTTATCTCCTTGATTTTGTTTATAATAATCACCTAAATAATTTTGAATTTTCGATTTATTGGTAAGATTATCAATTTCAGTACCGATTAATCTTTCTAACCATGTCAAAAATCCTGTAGTTTCTGTTTGTTTTTGTTGATTCAATTCTATCATTTGTTCGGCTAAATATGCGAGGAAATCATGAATTACATCCGCTTCTGATGGTTGTTTTTCTAAATGCAATTGTATTTGTTCGATTAATTTATTTTGATGAGAAGAATCTTCTATAAGTTCATGATAACTATTGATTATTTTTTCGCAGTAATTTTGTCGTAAATTAGATTCAGTTGTAAATTCAAAACGTGGAAATGGCAAAGATGTAATTTGATATGCAGATAAACTGTTAGTGACACTAATTAATTTAAATCTCCATTCTATAAAATTGCTGTTGAATATGGCTAAAAAAGCAAGATCATCATACTGAATATTTACAAAATAGCAAATCTTATGACCACAAACATTTCCTGCGGGTAATTTTGTGGCAATAATTCTTCTCCAATTATCTAAAGCAGCACTTTCTTGATAGATAATTCTTGATTGCTGATGAGAAAGTGCAGCTATTCCTCCACGAGATTTAGACAACCAAAGCTGCTTATTAATATAAATTGGTGTCCCCTGTTTTGGATCATCAATTAATTCATATCTTTGAACATGACCTCCTCTTAAAACCAGCGTATGTTCTGGATTTTCTGTCAAATAAGGTTTAAAAGACTCATTAAAAACTATTTCTCCTGACATGGGAGTAGCAACATTACCTAACTTACAAATATTTGGATTAGTAGCTATTTTTTTGGCTATATTCCATTCTTCAGCACTGACACTAGGAATAGTGAAATTATCAGCATCAAATTCCGATATTTCTGTTGCTGATGTCTTATAAGCTGGGGAATTTTCCAGAATATCTTTACCAGGATGAGTTCTCACAAAGATTGGATTATTGACTTTCTCTTTTGTTAAAACATACAAACAAGTTGGTAATTTAGCATCAATAAAAACTCTTTCTTTAGGATTATCTTTTTGCGGAAATGCTTCAATATGAAGAAAAGTATTTTCTAGCAACATTTTCTTTCTTAATTGAAATGTAAACTTATCTCCTAAAAGAGACATGGGGACAATAAACCCATGATGACCTTTTTGTTTAGTTTTATCAATTGCTAAAGCAATAAAAAGACGATATAGATTTACTCTACCAGTTCTTGCTTCCTTATATAAATCTGTATTATCTATAAAAGACTTTTCATCAATTATCCTTCCTAGTGAGTCTTGTGATAACTCATCATAAGGAGGATTACCGATAACAGCATCAAAACCAGGATTTTCTTTCCAACTTGCATTTTCTAAATCAATAAAAACTTCTGGAAATTCCAAATCCCAATGAAAAAACTGCTTTTCCTCAAATAACTTTCTCGCGTCTTCATAAACTGCAATATCAGCAGCATTCATACTTTCAGGGTTAGCATTAATCGCATTTGTACCATAAACCCGTAAAAAATGATCAGCACGTTTCAAACCAAAATATTTAGAAACATAAATATCTAATAACCGTTTATAAGGTTTCGCAGCTTGATCAAATTCCTTAAATAACCTTTCGCTAGTTTCTACTTCCGCAAAAGTTGCATCACTTAACGTACTCACACCGCGCATAATTTCCGCAGCACGTAACAACCCGACAAACGGACCAGTTAAGAAATTTAATTGTCCACTTTCTTCTTTCACCATATTCGCTTCTGCTTCTCGCGCAGTCGTACCAATAAGGGAATTTCCGCAGCGCAAATGATGATCTAAAAAACTCAAAGGAGCGCCAATTGTGAAGGAATGTAACCATAAACTCACCTTTGCTAATTCTACAGCCATTGGGTTCAAATCCACACCATAAATACAGCGTTTCATTACCACCCGTTGCAAAAGTTGAGTATCTTCTAACTTATTAACATCAATAGTAATTCCCTGCTGTTGTAAATTTGCTAAAATCCCCTCGCGGGTTTGTTTCAACATCTCCAAAACCGGATTATGTTCAGGATATTCATTTAAAATACTGATTAATTCATCTGTAAAATAATCAACAGCTTCCACTAAAAAATGTCCGCTTCCCATAGCAGGATCACATATCTTAATATCCAGTAAGGTATTTGTACTTTTTCTTTCTAAACGTTGTAAATCTTTTTGTAAACCATTACGACTTTGTACCCCCAATCTACCATCTGCCATTTTTTCATGTAATTGGCTAATTTGCGTCATCAAATCCGCAAATTTTTGTTTTCTCTCCTCTAAAATCGGTTTGAGAGTATGACTAACAATGTATTTAACAATGTAATCAGGTGTGTAATAAGAACCCGTCGCTTTGCGTTCACCCTTATCATTTTCTAAATGGACTTTACCCGTATTTCCATCTGCAATCACTACGCGATATTCTAATAAACCTTCATAAATTGAACCCAATTGTCGCACACCTAAAAAGCTGTAGTCAATGGGTAATTTTTCAAACCGTGCTAATTTATCTAAAGCGGGAAATAAGACAGCATCAGATAATTGATTTTGATACAAAAACCAATTATCTGGATAATCTTTTTTATCTTCAGATTCATGAAAATCAAAATGAAATAAACCACCATTATAACGAGGTACTTCTAAAGCTGAATCACCTCTATCTACTATTTCAAATAAACCTAATAAACTTTTATAAATCTTTGTCGAAGTTTGACTTAATGTTCTTTGTTTATCAACACTTTCTGCTATTTCTTGGGTAATTTTAATCAAACTATAATCACGGTAAGCGGTGGTAATTGGTAACAGGTTTCTAGCTTCGGCATATAATAGAAATAACAACTTATATAAAAATGATAAAGTGGCTGCATAAATCTGTTTTGGTTCTCCAGTTTTTCCCCGTCTGATAGCGTCTGCAACAAAACCCCCTGCTAAGTCAGGAAATATTTGCTCAAATACCAATGTTTTTAATTCATTTCCTACTTGAGTTGCATAGGTTGTACTTCCTTCTCTGACTCTTTCTAAAAAGTTTTTGTTGTAACTATCTTTTTCAAAAGCTGCACTTCTAAAAAATAACCAGAAATATTTGAACTTTTCCAAATCTTCAGTTTCTAATAATTCTACCAAATCAAGAGGATAAAATTCAGTTGCGGTAGAAGATGCTTGACGATAATATAAACGCCATTCTCTCCCATTGGTTAAAATTCCCCAATCAACTCCCGTACCAGTCAAATAACTAGAAATTTGAAAAGATGGATTTTCATTCTTGAAAATATCTCTTTTATCATTAGCAGAAACTTTACTTAATGGTCTTTCCCAATATTTAGCTTCTGCGATAACTAATACCCTACCATAAAAAGCAGTTTCATTATTTTGAAAAGAGTAAGCTATATCCCTTTCATTTTCATTTGCAAACAACGCATAATCAGGACGTTCGGCTCTACCTTTACCACGAGTCACGACTTGAGGAATATTAGAAAAGCCTAAAATATCTAATACTGGTTTAATAAACACATCTTCAGTTTGCGCTTCATTGAGAGTCGGTAAAATCGCTTTTTTGGATAAATAGAGTTTATTTAGTTTCTCAAAATCCGAGATGATATCTAAATGCCATTCTGGACATTCTTGCAGACGATATTTTAAATAATGTTGAGAAAATAATGGTTTATTTGGATTTTTTGTATCTGTCATAATTCCCCCTATAAATAGTAAGGTGTGTTAGGCTTTAGCCGTAACGCACCATATTATATTATATATGTTTAAGTAATTTATTCACATTTTTTCTGACACACTATAAATATACACTTAGTTAAAAACGGTGCGTTACGCTGCGCTAACGCACCCTACATGATTACAAAGTTTCTAAATCAATTCCTTTTGCTTGTAATTTGGCTAATAATTCCTGATACTGCTGTATAGCTATTTCTTTTCCATGACGTTCTTGTTCAGCACGTTGATATTCTTGTTCAACACGTTGATTAAGTTCCAAAGATGTGAGAAACTTTCTTCCGTCAGGATAATAAATTTCTAAATTATCAGGTGTAATTTGAAAACGTATTCCCAATCTTGGACTTACCCAACCATTAATATCTTCGACAACTGTAAAAGCATCTTCCGCAAGTATAAATCCAGATAATTCTATAGTATCAGGATCATAAATATAATATTCTTCCACACCATAACGTTGATAAAAAAGCGATTTATTAATCATTTTGGGAGTACGATTTCCCGGTGATAAAATTTCAAAAACCACTTGAGGAGGAATATTATTTTCTTTCCATTGTTGATAAGAACCTCTATCTACTTTTGGTCTACCAAACACCACCATAACATCAGGTGCTTGACAAGTTTTGACACTTCCCTCGATAGGATACCAAAGTAAATCACCTGCAATAAATACATCATCTCGTGATGCAAATAATATTTCTAAATTTTCTTTAATTTTAACAATCCATTGATATTGTTTCGTATTATCTGCCATTGGTTGACCGTCGCTGTCAGGATAGATGATTTCTGGTGCGCTTGCTGGTGCTAATTGCTGTACCATAGTGGATATCTCCAATAGGGATAGATTCCTATACTGCATTAATTATAATTGGTATCTGATAAAAAAGAATGTCTTGACATTTCAGGGAACGTCTCCACAAAAAAACGGTTATGTAATTTTCTTAAAATATCTAATAATTTTCACTTAATATATAAAATTAGAGTAAAAGATAAATCCAAACAGACTCCATGCGTATTTCTCTAAACTGGTTAAAAGAACTCGTAGAAATCAAACTCACCCCAGAAGAACTGGCGGAAACCTTGACAATGGCAGGGTTTGAAGTAGAAGATATAGAAGATCGTCGCACTTGGGCTAATGGCGTAGTTGTGGGAAAAGTGCTAGAACGTCAACCCCACCCCAACGCAGATAAATTGAGCGTTTGTACCGTAGATATTGGTACTGCTGAGACTGTAAATATCGTTTGCGGTGCTGGGAACGTCCGCGCAGATATCTATGTCCCGGTAGCCACCACAGGAACTTATTTACCCAACATTGATTTAAAAATCAAACCCGCAAAACTGCGCGGTGTTCCCTCCAATGGGATGATATGCTCTTTAAAAGAACTGGGTTTACCCACTGATATTGATGGTATTCATATCTTCCCCGCAGAAAATATGGTGGCGGGTAGTGACGTGCGCCCCCTGTTGGGTTTGGAAGATGTGATTTTAGATGTCACTGCTACCGCTAACCGGGCTGACGCTTTATCTATGGTGGGTATTGCACGGGAAGTAGCAGCTTTAACTGGCGGAAAACTATCAATTCCCCCAGTTGCAGAAGTTGAAAATACCAAAACTGCAAAAAACCTAACTTTAAAAATTTCTGAAACCCAAGCTTGTCCTGCTTATATTGGGACTGTTGTTGAAAACATCAAAATCGCCCCTTCTCCTGAATGGTTACAACAACGGTTACGGGCTGCGGGTGTCAGACCAATTAATAATGTAGTTGATGTTACTAACTACGTTTTATTGGAAAGAGGACAACCTCTCCACGCTTTTGATAAAGAGCGGTTACAATCTGTAGGTGGTGGAGAAAATTTAACTATTGGTGTGCGGTTTGCGGAAAATGGGAAAACTTTAAAAACCTTAGATGGAAATATTCGTAATTTATCAACCCAAAATTTATTAATTACTGCTAATAATCAAGCGGTGGCTTTAGCAGGTGTTATGGGTGGTGCAGAAACAGAAGTTCATGAAGGTACACAAAGTTTAGTTTTAGAAGCGGCGTTATTTGATTCTGTGGCTATTCGGCGTTCTTCTCGCAGTGCGGGTTTAAGAAGTGAAGCTTCTGGTAGATATGAAAGGGGCGTAAATCGAGCAGAATTAGAAATAGCTTGTCACCGGGCTTTATCCTTAATTAGTGAATTAGCTGCGGGTGTGATTGTTCAACAAGAAATTTCCGATTATCGTCCAGATATTTCTACTTGGTCACATTCTATTAACCTGCGTTTAGATAAAGTTAATGAAGTGTTAGGTCCGATTGAATTAGGACAAGAAACAGGAGAATTACAACCAGAAGATGTCGAAAAAATTCTCACAGCTTTAGGGTGTGAATTAGTCAAAATTGATGACCGGAATTGGACAGTTACCGTACCTCCCTATCGTTACCGCGACTTAGAACGGGAAATTGATTTAATTGAAGAAATTGCCCGGTTATATGGTTATGATAAATTCTGTGATACTCTACCAGAAAAATCTGAAGCTGGTTATCTATCTTTAGAACAAGAATTAATTCGCCGGTTACGCGCTTATCTCCGCGCTGAAGGTTTGACAGAATTAATTCATTATTCTTTGGTGAAACCGGGTGAAGATAATCAAATCGTTTTAAGTAATCCTTTGTTTGCCGAATATTCAGCTTTACGGACTGATTTAATTTCCGGTTTAATTTCCGCTTTTCAATACAATTTAGAGCAGGGAAATGGGGCGTTAAATGGTTTTGAAATCGGGCGCGTTTTCTGGCGTGAAGAAATCGGTTTGCAAGAAGCAGAAATGCTGGCTGGAATTATCGGTGGTGATATAACTTCCGGTAAATGGTCAAGAGGTGGTAAGGAAGAAGCGATTACTTGGTTTGAAGCCAAAGGTATTTTAGAAAGTGTCTTTAAACAACTAAAATTAACTGTAGAATTTCAACCTGAAAATCGAGATTCTCGTTTACATCCTGGACGCACAGCTTCATTGTGGGTAAAGGGTAATAGACTGGGAACATTCGGACAAATTCACCCCCAATTACGTCGAGAGAAAGATTTACCAGAAGCCGTTTATGTGTTTCAATTGGATTTAGATGCTCTGTTGGATGCTTGGGATCATGATGATTTGCTAGTTCCCAAATTCAGTTCCTATTCTACCTATCCAGCTAGTGACAGAGATTTGGCATTTTTTGCTTCTGTGAAAGTGACAGTTTCCGAAATTGAAAAGGTCATTAATAAAGCTGGGAAAGGGTTATTAAACTCGGTGGAATTGTTTGATGAATATCGTGGTGAACACGTCCCCACAGGACAACGCAGTTTAGCTTTTCGGTTAGTATATCGTGCCAGCGATCGCACTCTCACTGAAAATGAAATTGAACCAGTTCATAATCAAGTGCGGACAGCCTTAGTTGAAAAATTTGGTGTGAATTTGAGAAGTTAATTCAAAACAGTCGGTTTTAACCGACCTTTGCTATGAGACAGGGAATTTATTCCCTGGCTTTATTCTTATCAATTATCACTAAACCGTCAAAAACTTTTGAATCACATCTTGACTAAGTTCCTGAGTTAGACCGGAAGCAACAATCCCCCCTTTTTGCATAGCATAATAATAATCTGCCTGACGGACAAAATGCAAGTGTTGTTCTACCAATAAAACAGAAATCCCTGTAGTTTCAATAATCTGACGGACTGCGGCTTCAATTTCCAAAATGATTGAGGGTTGAATACCTTCCGTCGGTTCGTCTAATACGAGTAGTTGTGGTTTTCCCATTAAAGCACGAGCGATCGCTAATTGTTGCTGTTGTCCACCACTTAGATCTCCACCCATACGAGAAAGCATAGTTTTTAATACTGGAAATAAACTAAAAATTTCTGGGGGAATTTCTGGTTTTTTGACTGGTTTTTGTCTAGCTTCTAATCCCAAAAGCAGATTTTCTTTAACTGTTAATCGTGGGATAATTTCCCTTCCCTGACTCACATAACCAATACCCATTTTCGCTCTTTCATAAGTTTGTTTACCGTTAATTATCTCCCCTGCAAAATTAATAATTCCGCTGCTGGGTTTAAGAAGTCCCATAATTGTTTTTAGCATGGTTGTTTTTCCCACCCCATTGCGGCCAATTAAACATACCATCTGTCCTGATAATACAGTCAAATCTACATTTCTGAGAATATGACTTTCACCATAATGAACGTTAAGATTAGAAATTTTTAGCATTATAAAATTAACCTGATTAACTATTTTAATTTTCCCCAATTTTAGCCCACCATCCCCCTCCCCTTGTCAAGAAACTTGTGTGTACACCGTAGCTTGAAAAGGGGGGCTAAACTTCTCAAAATCCCCCTTAGAAAGGGGGATTTAGGGGGATCGAATAGCGTTTAGCATCTTTATCTAGTACACAACGGCGTAAGTCAATCAACCATTAAAAATTTGACAAAAGCTTGTGTAATCTGCTTTTTAAATTTTTAATTTTTAATTTTTAATTCCGCACTGCGGTACTAGAGATGTGTGTACACCGTAGGTCTTTAGACCGGAGAGTGTCAACTAATTGCTATGATTAGAAACTGAAAGTAGTTCTCAAAGCACCAATTACTAAATTGCTACTGCTATCATCGTGATTTGGGGCTGTTAGCCAAATTACAGCGGGGGTAATGGTGATATTATCGCTGACCTTGTATTGATAAAATCCCTCAACGTGATAGGAGGTATTTGGATCTTTCGTAACTCCAGTAACAGTAGAATTCGTGACCTTTGGTTCCATACCAAATACAATGCCAGCTAAGTTACCTTTTTTACCCAAATCTGGTAAACCTAAAGTAACAGCATAGTTCCAAATTTCCGCTTTTCCTTTGGTACCAGTCAAAACTTGACTATTGGTATATCCAGCCCAACCACCTAAAATAAGTTTCTTCGTAATACCTAAAGATGCTTCCACACCGTAGGAATTACTGGAAAAGTTTGTACCAGGGGCAAGATTGGCAAATGTGGCGTTATTACTACCTGTAGCCAGTGACTTGTTATAGGAATTGATGTAAGTTAAACCAAGGGAAATGCGATCGCTTGGTTTGACTGTTAATTGTGCTAAACCGCCGTAGGGACCATCAAACAACCCATTTCCAGGAGTAGGGGTATTGTGTTGACTAGCTAAGTAACCTAAACTGAGAGTTAAATTTTTACCGATGTTTTGTTTTACACCTAGTCCTGCCCCACCCAATTGGGCATAGATAGGGTTTCTGGTTGCAAATGCGGACACAGCACCGGACCCACCATTCCCATCAAACAGATTCAATGTGCTGTCAAGGTCGAGAATTATACCATCATTGGCTATGATGTTGGCATAAGTGTTTTTACCAAGGGGGAATCCATAGGAAAGCGCACCTATGGAAACATTGCTATTAGGTGTGCCACTGGCAAAGGACAATTTACCTTCTGTAGTATTAAGACCAAAACTGTTAATATTGTTGCTTTCTAGCCTGGTAAACAGTGTGTCTTTTCCAGTAAAACTGGTGACAAGCTCCAGTCTAGTTCTAGCACCTAATGTCGTATTCTTGTTAGTAATGTTATTAGTGCCAACTTTATCACCAGAAACAACACCACTAACAACCGCAACAACCTGTCCTTGCAGTTTTGTGGTAGTTGAAAATTGATTGGCTTCTAAATCAGCAGTTTTGGCTTCTACAGTGTCTACACGCCCTTTTAAGGTTGCTAGTTCTGCGGAAAAGTCATTTTGCAACTTTTGGATTGTTGCTAAATCTTGTTTTGTCGTTAAATCAGCGGTAGCAGTAGCAATTAATTCATTGACTCGATCTAAACAAGCATTCAAACCAGCCGCAAATTCGTATCGTGACAACGCCCGATTACCCCGAAAAGTCCCGTTAGGATAACCTGCAACACATCCATAGCGTTCTACCAATGATTGTAATGCCTGAAATGCCCAATCATTAGGTTGGACATCAGATAACTGAGACACGGAGGTAACTTGAGATATTACCTTTTGTTGATTATTTATATTTAATTGTTCAGAATTAGTGTCAGTCTGGAGTTGATTATTTGCTGGTATTTCTTCAGCCAAGACTCCATAACTTGTCCATAGTATAGCACTGATAACAGTCGAACTAGCAAGTAAATATGTTAAGAGCTTTTGCATTTTTCTTCACACCTGATTTTTTACGAATAATTGGAGCCATTAAGAATAATTCTTAGCAACTCTAATTTGGAAGCTAGAAACTAAAAGTAGTTCTCAAAGCACCAATCACTAAATGCTATTATACCACTTAAATGGACTAAAGTTAGGGTTATTTTATCGCTAAAATGTAACTATTTTTGAAGTCAGTGATGCGTTTACAAAAGGGGATTAAGGGGGGTATGATTCTCTTCCTGTTTTCCTAAATATACTTCAATAACGCGGGGGTCATTTCTCACTTCCTCAAAATCACCTTCACACAATACTGAACCCTCATGTAATACTGTCACCTTCTTAGCAATTTGTCGCACAAATTCCATATCATGTTCAATCACTAAAATTGAATGACTTTCCGCTAATGTTGATAATAAATTACCGATATTATAGGTTTCTTCATCTGTTAAACCAGCCACTGGTTCATCAACAAGTAATAAATCGGGAGATTGCGCTACTAACATTCCAATCTCTAAACGTTGCTTTTCTCCGTGGGATAATAAAGCCGCTGGAATATTTGCTTTTGCAGTTAAACCAATCGTTTCTAATAAGCCTTTCAGACTATTTCTTTCCGCAGAATTGATAGAATGAAACAAGGTAGAAAAGACATTTTTCTGACGATTACTAGTGATTTCTAAATTCTCAAAAGGTGTTAAATTAAGATATATGCGTGGAGTTTGAAATTTGCGCCCAATTCCCAGCCGTGCAATTTGATGTTCAGCTAAAAAACGTAAATTTTTACCCTTAAATAGGACTCTTCCTATGGTTGGTTGCACCTTACCTGTAATTACATCCAAAAAAGTAGTTTTTCCAGCCCCATTTGGACCAATTACTACCCGCAATTCACCAACATTCATACTAAAATTTAATTGGTTTAATGCTTTAAAACCGTCAAAACTAACGGTGACATTTTCAGTTTCCAAGATTTTGTCGCTCATGTTTCACCTCCATATCTTCTTCTAAACTAGGATAGGTATCAGAAGGTTTTAATTGCTGACGTTTCCCAAAAGGGATATTTTGTTTATTTAACCATCCCATGATGCCATCAGGAAGCAAGATGACGATAATTAATAATAGTATACCCTGAAAAAATAGCCATATTTCCGCGAATTGTTCACTTAAAAAAGTCCGGGCATAATTAACTAATAAAGTGCCAATAACTGCCCCGATTAGCGTCCCTCTTCCCCCCACAGCCACCCAAATCACCATTTCAATAGAAAAGCCAATATCCATGGATCTAGGGGATACAGAACCACTTTGAACGGTGTAAAATGCCCCAGCTATACCAGCAATTGCTCCCGAAACTGCAAATACTAATACTTTAAAATCTGTGGGGTCATAGCCAGAAAATCTCACCCGACTTTCATCATCACGAATAGCTATTAATAATCGGCCAAAACGTCCACTAGTTAACCAGCGACAAATCCCATAAGTAGCCGCCAAAAATACCACCGTCAAGACATAAAAAACAAATTGAGTTTTGCTATCACTAACTATAGCACCACTGCCATTAACTCCCCAAGATAAAGGCGGAAAAGTGGTAAAATCTATGAGTCCATTTGTGCCATTAAAAAATTGTTGTTGTCCATTAAAAAAATTGAAAAATACAATAATTGCAGCTTGAGTCAAAATCGAAAAATAAACGCCCTTAATGCGATTACGAAATACTAAATATCCGAGTAATCCTGCTAACAAACCCGGAATCATCACCACAGCAGCCATAGACAGGGGAAAAGAAGAAAAAGGCTGCCAAAATCCAGGAAGTTCCATAACACCATAAAGTGCCATAAAATCCGGTAATTCCCCCGTGGGAACTTGCAATTTTAGGTACATAGCGATCGCATATCCACCCAAACCGAAGAAAATCCCATGTCCCAAACTCAATAAACCAGCGTAACCCCAAATTAAATCAATTCCTAAAGCCATAATAGCCAGAGACAAAAATCGTCCCAATAAATTCAGACGAAAATCTGAAAGTAAAACCGGCATCATCAAAATCAAAATTAAAGCGATCGCACAAACTACCCCAACTTCAACTAATATTAAACTTCGCCCCTTTTTAATTTTCATCATTCCTAACTTATCCATTTTCTAAAATCCGCGTTTATCTGCGTTTATCTGCGTTAAATTTCCCATAATTTAAACATCAACATGACGACCCTTTTGGGGAAAAATTCCGCCCGGCTTCCACTGTAAAAACACAATAATTAACGCAAAAACCATCACCTTAGCCATACTTGTAGTTGCAAAAAAACTAAATAAATCAGCCAAAGGCTTAACCGGACCCAACAACAAAGCCAAAGTTCCCGAACCAATCAAATAATTAGTTGTCCCAATTCCCAAAGCCGCCAAAATCGTACCAGCTAAATTACCCACACCACCAACAACCACCACCATAAAGGTGTCAATAATGTAATTTTGTCCAGTATTTGGTCCAACAGAACCGAGTAAACTAATTGCACATCCAGCCACACCAGCTAACCCTGAACCCAGCGCGAAAGTAATCGCATCAACTTTTTGAGTGGGAATACCCAAACAAGCACTCATACTGCGATTTTGAGTAACAGCCCTAATTCTTAATCCCCAATGAGAATGTTGCAAAAATAGATAAATTCCTCCCACACAAATAATCGTTAAAACAATAATAAATAACCGCGCATAAGGTAATTGTACACCAGCTAAAGATACACCAGATTGTAACCAACTAGGGGCTGTAACATCCACATTTTGAGCGCCAAACCAAGGTAAAGTTACCGCTTGTTGATAGGTTTTACTTAATAAATTACAAATTGTGATTGTCAATCCTAGGGACAAAAATAGTAAAACTCCCACAACCCAGTTACGAATTTTCTGGAAATTATTCCGAGAATTTAAAATCCATAAACCCCCAAAAAACAGAACAGAAAACAAAGCTATCGCGATGATCAATAATAAATTCACACTGCGGACAAACTGCTGAAAAATTAAACTTACTCCCCAGGTTGCTAACAGAGTTTCTAAAGGTCGTCCATAGAGATAACGAATTACACTTTTTTCCAGAATTAATCCCACACCAGCAGTGAAAACGAAAGCAATAATCAAAGCCAAAAATATATAAACTTCAAACCAAACCCCACCCAATTGCTTACAAATATTTTGCACAACAAAAGTTGTATAAGCACCAAACATAATTAGCTCACCATGAGCCATATTAATGACACCCATTAAGCCAAATATGATAGCTAATCCTAACGCAGCAATTAATAAAACAGCGCCAATACTAACACCATTAAATATAGCTTCCAAGAAACCTGTTAACATTTTATCCCTGCAATTATCAATTTATTCTTAATAGCCAGTTGTCAGCTATTAGTTATTTTTTAGTTATTTTCACCTCACAGCAGATTGCCACTAAACAAAGTACAAATATGAATAGTAAAACTCTTGTGGGGTGGGCATCTTGCCCGCATATATGTACCTTATCGAGATGCAGTTGTATAACTAACCCCTGACAACTGAACACCAAATTAACCCTTCTTGTATTTACCACCTTTTGCAGGATTTGACCAATCACAAGCAAATCCCTTGGTCTCTTTTACAAATTGATTCCAAGGAACTGGTTCAACTGGTGCGGGGGTAGCATAAACAATGTCAAATAGGCCATCCTGTCTGACTTGACCAATCCGCACAATTTTTGATATGTGATGATTGGCATTAACAGTCACTTTTCCTTCAGGTGCATCTATAGTTTGACCATAGGCCGCAGCCCGGACTTTCGCCAAGTCAGTTGTAGTTGCTTTTTCTACTGATTGCTTCCACAAATACACGGCGATATAGGCCGCTTCCATTGGGTCGTTTGTTACTCTATCTTCACCGTATTCTTTCTTAAAAGCCGCCACAAATTTCTTGTTCGCAGGTGTGTCTACTGTTTGAAAATAGTTCCAAGCAGCATAATGTCCTTTTAGATACTCCACCCCAATGGCTTTAACTTCCTCTTCCGCAATACTCACAGACATGGAAGGATACTTATCTGGTGTCAATCCCGCTCCTTTCAACTGTTTGAAGAAAGCAACATTACTATCACCATTAAGAGTATTATAAATTACACCACCCCTGGGTAAAACCTGCTTAATTTTCGTAATAATAGCTGTTACTTCCGTATTACCCAAAGGTAAGTAATCTTCCCCAACAGTTTTCCCACCTAAAGCCTCCAATTGAGCCTTAATAATGTTATTAGCAGTGCGGGGGAAAACATAGTCAGAACCTACTAAAAAGAACTCTTTACCTTTATTCTTCAACAACCAATCAACAGAAGGTTCAATTTGTTGATTTGGGGCTGCACCAGTGTAAAAAATGTTTTTAGAACATTCTTGACCTTCATACTGCACAGGATACCAGAGCATATGATCCTTGCTCTCGAAAACTGGCTTGACATTTTTACGACTAGCAGAAGTCCAACACCCGAAAACCACCGCTACTTGATCCTGGTCAATCAATTTGGTAGCTTTTTCTCTAAAGGTATCCCAATTAGAAGCGCCATCTTCAACAACTGCTTCAATTTGTTTACCTAAAACACCCCCAGCAGCGTTAATTTCCTTAATTGCTAGTTTCTCCGCATCTACAACACTTTTCTCACTGATAGCCATTGTCCCACTGAGAGAATGTAAAATACCTATCTTGATGGTTTTACCACCCATACCAGCTACGGGAGATATACTGGTGGATGCTGCTGGACTATTCGCAGTATTTGGAGAGTTATTAGCACAAGCTTTTAAAAAAATGCTACTACCAATACCCGCTGCACCATAAAGCAGAAACTTACGTCGGTTAAATTGCTTACCCATATTTTTGATTAGTTATCTTTTTAAACTGAGATATTAGTTCTATATTTAACTATTAAACTGTGATTTGTTATACAAAATCGTAATTTATTTTAATAAAAATATACCTCAAGATTGGTGTAATAACCACATATTTATGATATTGAATAATTTATTTTGTATTTTTATAGGCTAGTACATATCAATACTTGTCATAAATTATATAATCACATTATTCTTAATCCACTACGGTTAATTGTTACAGTGCGTCAGTTCTGAAAGCATAAAAGTTGACTATTTTATGTATCAGAAGTGTTAGAATGACAAGACTCAAAGTAAAAAATCACCAAGTATGGCAAAATTTTCTGGAAATAGTCAAAAATTCAGATAAAGTTGCTATTCTATTAACAAATATCAATAACAAATAATTATGACAAAATACATCTTATGGGGAAGTTATTGTGAAGACGTTCTCAGCAAACGCGAACCCTATCGTCAAGACCATTTAGCCGGATTAGCACAACAGAAAGAATCTGGGATTTTAATTACCATTGGCCCCACAAAAGATGTAACTCAAGTTTTTGCTATTTACGAAGCTGAAGACGAAAACACCGTTCGTCAATTAGTGGAATCAGATCCCTATTGGCAAAACGGCATTTGGACAGAGTATTTTGTTAAAGAATGGATTCAGGCTTTTTAGTGAGTTGACACAATTTTTAACAAAGATAATTAATTCATAATTACCATACCCAGATCCCCGACTTCTAACATCAATTTATAATTTGTAGACACAATAAATAAAAGGAGTCGGGGATTTTATCGGACTACCTGAATTATTATCACTTAATTACCCTTGAGTGCCTTTTGAAAATTGCGACGATAGGATGGATTAGCTAAAAACAAAGCAGGCCATAGCAAAGCCAAACCAATCCGATTAGGTAAAGTTTGATTAAAATTAGTTCTACCAAATCCAGTCCAAAACTTCCAAACACCACCGAGATAAACCACGATTATTCCGAAAACAAGTAAATCAATCATGACCATCAACTCCCTTAATAACTGGCATAATTTTATGTAAAGAAACTTGATTGCTGACTACAGGAAAGTTAAAACCTCTTTCATTACTTATCGGCACTGTCCTTACTGAATTCTAGTTTAAATTAGAATCACAGACTGCCACCATTCGTCCTATTACATGATAGCCTAAATAAACTACCCATTCTCAATGCCTGAAAAGTTCATGCTGTATTAATTTTGAATTTTGAATTATTTAAAAGATATTTCTTAGGGAAGTTCCTTAGATCTCAATATTTGTATGAGACTAAAGGAAGAAAAACATTATACTTTTAGCCAAGCTTAGGAGAATTTATGCGTGCAGTCTTAATGGCAGGTGGTTCAGGAACGCGGTTACGTCCTTTGACTTGCGATTTACCCAAACCAATGGTGCCTATTTTAAATCGTCCCATTGCTGAACATATTATCAACCTCCTGAAACGACACCAGATTTATGAAGTAATTGCTACATTACATTATTTACCAGATGTTCTCCGTGATTACTTTCAAGATGGTGGTGATTTTGGCGTACAAATGACCTATGCTATCGAAGAAGACCAACCATTAGGAACAGCAGGTTGTGTTAAAAACATTACTGAACTTTTGGATGAAACCTTTTTAGTAATTAGCGGTGACAGTATCACAGACTTTGATCTAACTGCGGCCATTGAATTTCATCAACAAAAACAATCAAAAGCCACCTTAATTTTAACCCGTGTGCCTAACCCCATTGAATTTGGTGTGGTAATTACGGATGCCCAAGGACGGATTAACCGATTTTTAGAAAAACCCTCTACTAGTGAAATTTTTTCTGATACTGTTAATACTGGCACTTATATTTTAGAACCAGAAGTTTTAGACTATTTACCAGAAAATATTGAATGCGACTTTTCTAAAGATTTATTTCCCTTATTACTAGCCAAAAACGAGCCAATTTATGGTTATATTGCCGAGGGTTACTGGTGCGATGTGGGTCACTTGGATGCCTACAGACAAGCTCAGTATGATGGCTTAGAAAGAAAGGTAAAATTAGAAGTGGCTTATCCAGAAATTGCTCCCGGTTTATGGGTAGGAGCAAATACTTATATTGATCCTACAGCCAAAATTGAAACCCCAGCCATAATTGGTAACAATTGCCGCATTGGCGCGAGAGTAAAAATTGAAGATGGGACAGTAATTGGTGATAATGTCACAATTGGTGCTGATGCTCATTTAAAGCGACCAATTATTTGGAATGGAGCAATTATTGGTGATGAAGCCCAATTATCGGCTTGTGTAATTGCTCGTGGGACTCGTGTGGACAGACGCGCTCACGTATTAGAAGCGGCTGTAGTGGGTTCATTGTCTACCGTGGGAGAAGAAGCGCAAATCAGCCCTGGGGTGAGGGTGTGGCCGAGTAAAAAGATTGAGTCTGGGGCAATTTTAAATATTAATCTGATTTGGGGAAATACTGCCCAACGGAATTTATTTGGACAGCGCGGAGTTCAGGGTTTAGCCAATATTGATATTACCCCAGAGTTTGCGGTGAAGTTGGGCGCTGCCTATGGTTCGACTTTGAAACCAGGTTCAGTGGTAACGGTTTCTCGTGACCAGCGCAATGTTTCCCGCATGGTGACACGTTCTTTAATTGCGGGTTTAATGTCTGTCGGGGTGGATGTCCAGAATCTAGATACTACAGCCATTCCCATCGCTCGAACTGTGATCCCCACAATGTCAGTAGCCGGAGGGATTCATGTGCGGGTTCACCCAGAACGTCGGGATTATATCTTGATTGAATTTATGGATATTAAGGGGATTAATATCTCTAAAGCCCAAGAAAAGAAAATTGAAGGGGCGTATTTTAAAGAAGATATGCGTCGTTCCCAAAGTCATGAAATTGGGGATGTCATATATTCTGCCCAATTAGTGGATTGCTATGGTAAGGCTTTTGAAAAATTATTGAATGTGGACACTCTGCGGAACAGTCGGGCAAAGGTGGTCATTGACTATGTTTACGCTGTGTCTGGGGCAGTTCTACCGCAAATGTTAGATAAATTTGGGGCTGATGCGGTGGTGCTAAATGCTAGTTTGAATAAAACGGCCATTTCCAACGCTGATAGAGAATTACTGCTAACTCAATTAGGCCATGTTGTGGAAGCGGTAAATGCTAATTTTGGTGTGCAGGTATCCGCTAATGGGGAACAACTCATATTAGTTGATGAATCGGGTTTTTCCATTCGGGGGGAAATGCTAACGGCGTTAATGGTTGATATGATGTTAACTGCAAATCCCAGAAGTTCGGTGGTTGTGCCGGTTCATGCTTCCAGTGCGGTGGAATTGGTCGCCCATCGTCATGATGGTCATGTGATTAGAACTAAAGCGAATCCGACAGCTTTAATGGAAGCTTGTCAGAAAAATCCCAATGTGGTTTTAGGTGGGAGTGGGGAAACTGGGTTTATTTTTCCCCAATTACATCCAGGCTTTGATTCGATGTTCTGCATTGCCAAGCTAATTGAAATGTTAACCATTCAAGAGCGATCGCTCGCAACCGTACGTTCTGAATTACCTCGTGTGATTAATAGAAGTTACACTGTGCGCTGTCCTTGGACTGCTAAGGGGGCGTTAATGCGCTATTTGGTGGAAACTCACCCAGCGCAAAATTTGGAGTTAATTGACGGTGTGAAAATTCGTCAACCCTATGATGACAATTGGCTATTGGTTTTACCTGATGCCAGTGAGCCGTTAGTCCATCTCTATGTTAACAGTAGCGATCGGGATTGGGTTGATGAAACTCTCAGAGATTATCGCGCCCGTGTCCAGCATTTTGTGGAACGTGAACAGGAAAATTACAGGTTGGATATGTAATTCTTGGGGTGGGGTTTCCCCACCTTTTACAGCACTTCCCGGTGTTATGAGGTACATATCTAGCGGGCAAGATGCCCGCACTACAAGAGTTTCATGATTCAACTTTGTACCTCATAAGAGCGGAAACCGCTGTATGATGTTTTTTCTCACGCAGAGACGCAGAGAGGAATTAAGAGTTTGGTTTAAGGATTTTGAAATCCATATTGTTTTTGACGGTCTTCAAATCTATATTCACGGTTGTAGTTATCATCTGGATCATAGCCAATATCGCCAACAAAGCAGAAGGAAACAGCTAAGTTAAAGGTTCTTTTTTCAAATACAAATTCTTTTTCTGGTGGCATTTTACGAAAGTCGTTTTTAAACTTTTTCCATTCTCTTTGGTTATGTCTATCCATAAATATATCTAAATTCTGTAAGAGGGTGTTTGAAAAGTTTTGAATGTATAGACTGACCCCTCTCCAAACCTCTCCCCTGCAAGGGGAGAGGCTTTAAAACCCCCATTCCCTTGCAGGGAAGGGGGGTAGGGGGGGTTAGGTTTTTGGAGATTACCGATTTGATATAATACTTTTCAAACAACCTCTAAGTGATTCAGCCATTCATCTTTATTAATGGAGAATAGGAGACTCGAACCCCTGACCTCTGCGGTGCGATCGCAGCACTCTACCAACTGAGCTAATTCCCCTTATTCGTGCTTATAAGTTAACAACTCTGATAAACATATTATATTCTAACACTCAGGAACGACAGATTGCACATCTTTTTCTAAAAAAACTTCCTGTATTCGCTGTAAATCCAAATCAATCAGATAATCAATCGTCCAATTAGCTTGACGGTGTAGCATCTGGAAAGGGTAAGTATTCGCTACTCCTACCACTTGCATTTGGGCGCGTTTAGCTGCTTGAATACCTGTCCGAGTATTTTCAATCACTAAACACTCATCAGGTTCTAAGTTTAATTCTGGATATGTCTGATTTAGACGTTCAACCGCCAGCAAATAGCCTTCCGGGTTAGGTTTATCGCTGCTGATATCATCCCCCGACACAATTACAGGGAAGTATTCAGCTAATTTAGCAGATGTTAATACCATTTCAATTTCTAGGGATAAAGCATCACTGACTAACGCCATTTTGAGATGACGGGAACGAATCTGAAAAATTACATCTTCAATTCCCGAATACAAAGGCAATTTTTCCAGCTTCTCCAATTCCAACACATAAGCTTGAGCTTTGCGAGTGAGTAATTGAGCCATATAAGCTTCCGTCACCACCCTACCACGATTTTTCAGCAGGTTTTGCAGATAAGCGCGATGACTTATCCCTAAAAAGTCTTCACGTTCTTTTACCCGTTGAGGTTGAAGATTTTGCTGTATAAGAATCTCATCTATCAGTTGGATATGGATTAATCCATCTTTAATAATGACACCATTAAAATTAAATAAAACTGCCTTTAAACTCATAGTGCAAACTGGAAACAATCCTCCAGATGATTATTTATTAGGGTAAATTACCGGAATACATTTAAGATTAACCCATTTTTGAAAATATACAAGAGTCAGATCCCCGACTTCTTCAAGAAGTCGGGGATCTTGTTGTCATAGCTTGACAGAGATATTCCACAACCTTGTAAAATTACGTTTACTTGTAATTATACCCAAAATGGACGCATCTTTAAATTAAACTTAACGTAAAACCCATAGCCTTGATTTGTAGGTTGGGTTGTGGAACGTGAACGTTCGCGGAGCAATTAGCATGAAACCCAACGCATTTGTTGGGTTGCGCTGTCGCTTAACCCAACAAAGCAGAAAATTGACAAGATATTGTTTGTCCAATTTATTTTGCAGGTAACTCTGCCACTTCTCCAGCGCTCACCATTGCCCGATACAATAAAGCAGAAACATCGGCTCTAGTGGCAACTTTTTTAGGATTTAGTAATTTTTTATTAGGATAATTAGTAATTACACCATTTTCTGTCAATGCGGCGATAAAATTCCGATGTTCACTTCTAATACTAGAAGCATCACTATAAACTGAAAGGATATTTTCTGTTGAACCAGTAAATTTATAATTCAATCCTTTGGCTAAAGTTATTAAAACATCTAGACGATTCAGCTTTTGTGTGGGATTAAAGTTTTTGCTATTGAGAATAGTAAAAAAGCCCATTTCATAAGCTTCTCGAATGGCATCATAAGCCCAATATCGCTTAGGAACATCTTTAAAATTAATTGCTTCCCGAACTTTACTTTTAATAAAAACTTTTTGCAAAAGGGCAGCTAATTCGGCACGAGTTACTGGTGCATTGGGACGAAAAGAATCATCAGGAAATCCGCCAATTACTTCCATTGCAGCCAATTCAGAAATATATTCCCTCGCCCAATAGTTTTTGGAGATATCAGAAAATGAGACTTGAATACCCTTAGCTACGCCGATTTTCCGATATTCACTTAATAATTTGCCCAGTTCAAAACTGGAGTTGTCCTGAATTGGAGTCAACTTTACCAAACTACCAGGATTAGCTGTTAAAGCTTTTGCTAAGTTAGAATCAAAGGCATTTATAGATTTACCTACTACAGCAAAATCACCTTCGCTAAAGGAAGTAGGATAAGTACCAGTGGTGGCAACTTTGGCAAATCCTGCGGCTTGATATTGGACAATATTAATCTTTTCCGAACTATTGAGGAAAGTAACTTTTTGGTTATTAACTTCTGTGAAATAATCGTAGGCATTGGTATTATCAACAATGCTATCATTATTGACATCAAAACCATAAAAGGTGCGAACTACTTTGTTTTCTGTGGGATTAGCCGATAAAATCAAGTTAACCGCAGTATTTTCCGGTAAACAAACAAATTCACTGTAACCAATAAAGCGATTTGTGTTATCATATAAACGGATAACGATGCGATCGCCTAATTTAAATCCTTTAACAAACTTAGCCTTTTGCTTAATCTTATATTTATAATCACCTAAAAACCTTTCTTGGCGATATTTATTGCCATATTTACTCTTAATAGAAATTCGGGCAATTACTTCTTTTATTGTCCCCCCAGGTTGCCATATATAAAGCGTAAATGCTGATTTCTTCTCTGGTGAAAAACTCGTATTAACGGGAATATCAATTGCTTCACCTTCAGATTGACCTACTAAAAGTTGCGTTTGTGGAGAATTACCTAATTTTGATGCAACTGGGGAAGAAAGTCTTGATACTGCTAATGCAGAAGATATTGGCGATAATGCGACAACAGAAACGGCTGTAACAACCAGTTTACTCCAACTTAAGTTAATGGGATTCATAGTATTTTATCTCACACCTGGCCAATGGACTAATATTCTCCAGATCAAAAATTTTTGATGCTAGTGAACTCTACTGGTAACACAGGGCATTTTATATTACTTTTGTCAGATAGGGAAGAGGCAAGTGATAATTGACAATTGATAACTGATAATAATGTGTAGGGGTTTAGCTTTTGCTTTACCCCTACCTATAGAATCAAACAATTAAGTCATTTTGACTATAATATAAATAAATAATAATTTAGGAATCTTCACAAATGACAACTACAATCCAGGATTTGCAGACATTAGAAAAACAGGTTTGGACTTGGCGAGATTACAAAATTCAATATACTGTGATGGGTACAGGTCAGCCTTTGGTGCTAATTCACGGTTTTGGCGCTTCTATTGGTCACTGGCGCAAAAATATCCCGATTCTAGCTGCTGCTGGTTATCAGGTGTTTGCTTTAGATTTGCTGGGTTTTGGTGGTTCTGATAAAGCAACTATAGATTATAGCATGGAAGTGTGGGCGGAATTATTAAAGGATTTTTGCCATGCACATATTCAAACACCAGCAATATTTATTGGTAATTCTATTGGCGCTCTTTTAAGTTTAATTGTTTTAACAGAATCTCCAGAAATTGGGGCTGGAGGCGTGTTAATTAACTCTGCTGGTGGTTTGAGTCACCGTCCCCATGAATTAAATCCTGTGCTGCGATTTGTGATGGCAACTTTTAACAAGTTGGTGGCTAACCCAGTGACAGGTAAATTCGTTTTTAATCGCATTCGGCAAAAATCACAAATTCGCCGGACTTTATATCAAGTATATAGCGATCGCAATGCCGTGACTGATGAACTTGTAGATTTACTTTATAACCCATCTTGTGACCCCGGAGCGCAAGAAGTTTTTGCTTCTATTCTCACTGCACCTCCAGGTCCTAGTCCAGAGGAATTATTACCGAAGTTGAAATTTCCGTTATTAGTAATTTGGGGTGCAGAAGATCCTTGGACACCAATTACGGGAGCGAATATCTATGAAGCAGCGCGAGAAAATGGTCAAGATATTAAAGTTGTTCCTATTCCCGGCGCTGGTCATTGTCCCCATGATGAAGTTCCAGATATTGTTAATAGTGAAATTATTGATTGGTTAGGACAGGTAATGGACAATGGGTAATTATTAATTTACTGAATTTTAACACCAATATAACCGATAATAATTTTAGTTGGTTTTAAAGGATGAAAATGAAGTCTCCATGCACCTGGAGTCATCCGAATATGCCAACTAAATAATCTTTTTTCTCCATCAAGACATTCAAAAGTTAACTCTTTTTCAAAATTATCTAATCTTGATTTACTTTCTGGTGTTACTTTACTAGCAAAATCATCTTTATTAAAAGTACCTGATATCCATTTTTTAGAATATTCTTCAAGTTCAGATAATTTTTTCATAATTTGTTGGAATATAGGATAACCATTATTAATATTTTCTAATTGTTTCTCTACGGAATCACAAAATTCTAAATGAGGAAATATCTCTTTTCTGTTATTCCATAAATCTAAACCAGAATTAATATTATCATAAAGACGATTTTTAATCCATTCTTCATGTTCAATAACATGATTTTTACTACTTGCGTGTTTAACTTCTATAATTTCTTCCAGTAATTCTCCATCTTCATTATTTGTAATTTGTAGGACAGATATAACATTATTATTCCATAATTCATGAGTTTTAAAACTAACAGATAATACCTTTGATGTATGAGTACAAGCATAAATAAATCCTTGAGGGGTTTCATTATAATCTTCACAAGCATATAAGACTTCATTCGACTGAGATTGATCAAAAAATTCATCAAACTCATCAAACTCAAAAAATTGCATACTTAAAATAAAATCCTGTTCAACTTGATCAACATTTCGATCATTAAGCCATTTAGATATAGAATAATTAGAGGCAAGATTAATATTATGAAAACTATTATAACTTAGTAATTGTTGTTGTATTCCTTGTTCTAATGCTTCTCTTAAAGTTTGAATAAAGTTAGACATTAATTCTCTAGCTTTATATTCATCATCTTCTAAATTCAAAAGACATAATTCATTAAATACCAGTTGAATATCCATTATTTAATCTCCCACTGGTGCTAATAATGCTCTTGCACTTTTATTCCATTCATCAAAGAAATTTTTAGGAATTGTATTAATACGTCCTTTTTTGTCTAATTTAGGAGAAATAATTTTAATTTCATTCATTTGACTTTGTATTTCAAAAAAGTGTAATTGTACATCTTCTGGCTTAATTTTACCACCATGAACAGCAATTCTTATACCATTTAGAATATGATCACTATGACTTTCAATAATTACCTGAATCCCATGATTTGCTGCTAAAGCTAATAATTGACCTAGTTGTGATTGTCCTTGAGGGTGAAGATGAGATTCAGGATTTTCAATAATTATCATTGTTCCTGGTTTAGAGGAAAGAATTGCTGTTAGAATAGGTAAAGAATAAGTAACACCAAAACCTACATTAAAAGGAGAATATTTTTTACTCATTCCATCTTTACTAACTCCATCTTTACTAACTCCAAAAGAATATTTCAATGTTATTGCATTGGCAACTTTGTCAACATGAGTTTTAATATTAGGACTAATTTCTCCCATCCAAGCATCTACTTGATCTTTTAAACTTAGAGATTCAATACTAGGATGCTTTAATCCATTAATCGGAATATCTTGATTACCAAACTCAGCTAAAAAATGTGCCGTATATTCTCCTTTTTTACCTATTTGTCTATGTTGAATAACATCATTTTCTGATAAAGGATAAGATTGTGCTGGTGTAATTCTTTCAGCACTTAAATAGTGAAATTTATCGTTAAATAAATTAAATTTATTAATTTGAGAATCATTAGCTATTGATGCAATTGGTAGTACATTATTTTGAAAATCATAATTAAAATTCCAGATTGTGTGCTGATCATTTTCCCAAGTAATTCCAAAGCTAATTAATTCTTCGTCAGCATTTTCATATATAGCATCTTCACCAGTACCTATATAAGCTATTTCATTATCAAGTTTTAGCCCATTATTAGGTAAATAATCCTTTCTATAAGCATAGCGTAATAAAATCAATGATTGAATTATAGAAGATTTACCTGTACTATTTAAACCAGAAATTAAGGTAAGAGGTTTAAAATCAAAATTTTCATCTGCAAATGCTTTGAAGTTTTTTAAATGTAATTTTTTAATCATGACAATATACTTTGAATAATTCCTTGAATATGCTTAAATCGCTCTTTGACGATGTTAGCATCTCCAGCACTTTTATATAAGATACTATCAAACTTACCATTTTCTTGTTCTTTTAATAAAACTTTAAGTAAATCTTCTTTTCTTTGTTTAAGAATATTGATTTCCTGATCATTTAATTTAGCCAGGTTAATTGACCATGCTTCCAGTAGTGCTTTATTAATAGGATATCTTGGTTTCTCTCTTGGCTTCCTAAATGCTTGTCCCTCAAATAAATCATGAGCAAGATTCATAATTAACAAAAATCTTTGTTTAATATTCTCTATTTCAGAATCATCCATTTGATTCATTTCGGTCATTTTTTTATCTAAAAAATAATCATAATCTTTGAAGGTCAGGTTATCTATATTACTTGTCATTAAAGATAAAACTTTTAAAATACATTCTTGATCAATCATTCTTTTATCTTTAATTCCCTTATCTGTTGTTTTTTTAAATTCTGGAGATTCAGAAAGTTCTTTTAATAAATTTGTGATTTTATTTGGAGAGTTTTTAGCATAACGCATTTCTTGAGCAGAAAGTGCAGTTCCTCCTTGATTAATCCGTTTAAATATATTAAAACTAATCTCAGATGATGTTCCTCTTAAAATTAAATATACTGTTAATTTTGTTTCTTTAATTCTTCTTTTCCACCGAGGTGTCAGTTCTTGATAATTTTTACCATGTAAATCAGTGAAAAAATCTAATCCATCCAGAGTAAAACTTTGATCAGTGACAAACTCCTTAAATGTTGTTATTCTTTGTATTCCATCTATGACTAACCATTGATCATCATTAGTTGCATCAATATAAAAAGCAGGTAAAGGAATTTGCACTAAAAGAGATTCAATTAACCGACTTTTTGCAGTTTTAGTCCAAATACCTTCTTTTCGTTGAAATTCGGGGGCTATCATTCGATGATTATTTAATCTGTCCAGAATTTGCTGTACGGTCATGATATTAGTTCCCATACTAATGCAAGTCGGATCAAATCCTTGAGAAAGCGTTGGTTCTTCTTCTTCTTCTTCTTCAATATCTATATCTTCTTCATATTCTGAGTTAATCTGATTTTGTTCTAAATTATTTGTTTCTGTCATAATAGTAGAAGAAAAAAGTTTTTACACTGTTTTCCGTGATGTTTAGTAACCAAATGAAGTATAATACATTTTTTTGCAGGCAACGAGAAGAGACTATTGGTAAAATATTTCTTCATGAAAATACATGATTTGTGGGAAACTCATCAACAAAGATAGTATTATTAAGGATTGTTTCACTGTGTAACCTTTCCTTAGCCTGTCAATATGTCAGAAAATCTAGCTGCTTCTTTAAACGATGTGCTTCCAACCGCTCACAATAGCCAGAATACTATCCGCATTCGGGGCGCTAGGCAGCATAATCTGAAAAATATTGATTTGGAATTACCCCGCGATCGCCTGATTGTCTTTACTGGCGTTTCTGGTTCGGGTAAGTCTTCTTTAGCCTTCGATACCATTTTCGCTGAAGGTCAACGCCGTTATGTCGAATCCCTCAGCGCCTATGCTCGACAATTTCTAGGACAGTTGGATAAACCCGATGTGGAAGCCATTGAAGGTTTAAGTCCGGCAATTTCCATTGACCAAAAATCAACTTCCCATAATCCCCGTTCCACAGTGGGAACAGTGACGGAAATTTATGATTATCTGCGATTGTTATATGGTCGGGCTGGTGAACCTCATTGTCCCATGTGCGATCGCTCTATTGCCCCTCAGACCATTGACCAGATGTGCGATCGCATCATGGAACTTCCCGACCGTACCCGCTTCCAAATTCTAGCCCCTGTAGTCCGGGGGAAAAAGGGAACTCACCGCAAATTAATTTCTGGTTTAGCCGCGCAAGGATTTGTCCGCATTAGGGTAAATGGAGAGGTGCGAGAGCTATCAGATTCCATTGAGTTAGATAAAAATAACACACATACTATAGAACTGGTTATTGACAGATTAGTTAAAAAAGATGGTATTCAAGAGCGTTTGGTGGATTCTCTGGCAACTTGTCTTAAGCAATCTCACGGCATCGCTACAATTGAGGTATTAAAAGACACATCGGACAAGATAGCGCTGGAGCGACCTGATAGTAAGTATATAGCAACTGAGGCAGAAAATCAAGGTATTTCAGAACAAGAATTACCCACAGAAATGGTATTTTCGGAAAACTTTGCTTGTCCCGAACATGGTGCGGTAATGGAAGAATTATCCCCCCGATTGTTTTCTTTTAATTCCCCTTATGGTGCTTGTCCCCATTGTCATGGGATTGGGACTTTAAGAAGATTTTCCCCGGAGTTGGTTGTCCCTAATCCAGATTCGCCCATGTATGCAGCGATCGCTCCCTGGTCAGAAAAGGAAAACTCCTATTATTTGGAGTTGCTGTATGCTGTGGGGTTAAATTATGGCTTTGAGTTACAAACTCAATGGGGGAAGTTGACACCGGAACAGCAAAAAGTTGTCTTGTATGGCGAAGAAAACAAGAAAACTACAGAAGAAAAAAAGCAGACTTTCAAAGGTGTTATTCCCATTTTACAAAGACAGTATGAAGGGGGAACAGAGTTAGTTAAACAGAAATTAGAAGAATATTTAATTGACCAACCTTGCGAAGTTTGCGGTGGGAAAAGATTAAAACCCGAAGCCTTAGCTGTGAAGTTGGGACAATATGGGATTTTAGATTTTACCAGTGTTTCCATTCGGGAATGTCGGGAAAGAATCGAAAAATTAAAATTGAGTGCTAGACAAACTCAAATAGCTGATTTAGTTCTCAGAGAAGTTAAAGCCAGATTACAATTTTTATTAGATGTTGGCTTAGATTATCTCACCTTAGATCGTCCCGCCATGACATTATCAGGTGGAGAAGCCCAACGCATTCGATTAGCCACACAAATCGGTTCAGGACTAACAGGAGTTCTTTACGTTTTAGACGAACCTAGCATTGGGTTACATCAAAGAGATAACGGAAAATTACTCAAAACATTAACCAAATTACGCGACTTAGGAAATACCTTAATAGTTGTCGAACATGATGAAGAAACTATCCGCGCTGCTAACTATATAGTTGATATTGGTCCCGGTGCAGGAATTCATGGGGGAAATATTATTTCCGAAGGCAGTTTTGAGGATTTACTCAACGCAGAAGCATCTTTAACTGGTGCTTACCTATCAGGAAGAAGAGTGATCACTACCCCAGCCAAAAGACGAGAAGGAAATGGCCGCGCCTTAACTATTAGAAATGCCCATCGTAACAACTTACAAAATATAGATGTAGAAATTCCCTTGGGAAAACTTGTCTCCGTTACAGGTGTTTCTGGTTCAGGAAAATCTACCTTAATTAACGAATTACTTTATCCAGCCTTACAACATCATTTACTGAAAAAAGCTCCCGCACCTAAAGACATGGATGAAATCAAGGGTTTAAACTGCGTTGATAAAGCCATTGTCATTGACCAATCACCCATTGGGAGAACTCCCCGTTCTAACCCTGCAACTTACACCGGAGTTTTCGATATTATTCGTGATGTTTTTTCCCAAACTGTTGAAGCTAAAACCAGAGGTTATAAACCTGGACAATTTTCTTTTAATGTTAAAGGTGGACGGTGTGAAGCTTGTAGTGGACAAGGTGTAAATGTCATCGAAATGAATTTTCTCCCTGACGTTTATGTGCAATGTGAAATTTGCAAAGGTGCGAGATATAACCGGGAAACTCTCCAAGTTAAATATAAGGATAAATCAATTTCTGATGTTTTGAATATGACGGTTGAAGAAGCATTAGATTTCTGTCAAAATATTCCCAAAGCCCTAACTAGATTACAAACTTTATTTGATGTTGGTTTGGGTTATGTGCAGTTAGGACAACCAGCGACAACTTTATCTGGTGGAGAAGCCCAACGGGTGAAATTAGCCACGGAATTATCTCGACGCGCGACTGGGAAAACACTTTATTTAATAGATGAACCAACTACAGGTTTATCTTTTTATGATGTCCACAAATTGTTGGACGTTTTACAAAGATTGGTAGATAAGGGAAATTCCATTTTAGTGATTGAACATAATTTAGATGTCATTCGTTGTTCTGATTGGGTGATAGATTTGGGACCTGAAGGTGGAGATAAGGGCGGAGAACTGATTGCTGCGGGAACGCCTGAAGATGTGGCAAAAAATCCTCGTTCTTATACTGGTCAATATTTACAGCAGGTGTTGGCGCAATATCCAGCAGTTATCTAAACTATGATTTTTTTGATTAATTTGATTTTTGTGATTAATTAATTATTTCAATCATCCCAATCATCTAAATCAGAAAAATCACAGTTTAGACATTATGCTAATAATTCTCGAATTATCCGAGTGACTGCTTTTTGAGTAACGCGAGTGGCAATTTGTTGACCCAGTTATCTAAACTATGATTTTTTTGATTAATTTGATTTTTGTGATTAATTAATTATTTCAATCATCCCAATCATCTAAATCAGAAAAATCACAGTTTAGACATTATGCTAATAATTCTCGAATTATCCGAGTGACTGCTTTTTGAGTAACGCGAGTGGCAATTTGTTGACCCAGTTATCTAAACTATGATTTTTTTGATTAATTTGATTTTTGTGATTAATTAATTATTTCAATCATCCCAATCATCTAAATCAGAAAAATCACAGTTTAGACATTATGCTAATAATTCTCGAATTATCCGAGTGACTGCTTTTTGAGTAACGCGAGTGGCAATTTGTTGACCCAGTTATCTAAACTATGATTTTTTTGATTAATTTGATTTTTGTGATTAATTAATTATTTCAATCATCCCAATCATCTAAATCAGAAAAATCACAGTTTAGACATTATGCTAATAATTCTCGAATTATCCGAGTGACTGCTTTTTGAGTAACGCGAGTGGCAATTTGTTGACCCAGTTATCTAAACTATGATTTTTTTGATTAATTTGATTTTTGTGATTAATTAATTATTTCAATCATCCCAATCATCTAAATCAGAAAAATCACAGTTTAGACATTATGCTAATAATTCTCGAATTATCCGAGTGACTGCTTTTTGAGTAACGCGAGTGGCAATTTGTTGACCCAGTTATCTAAACTATGATTTTTTTGATTAATTTGATTTTTGTGATTAATTAATTATTTCAATCATCCCAATCATCTAAATCAGAAAAATCACAGTTTAGACATTATGCTAATAATTCTCGAATTATCCGAGTGACTGCTTTTTGAGTAACGCGAGTGGCAATTTGTTGACCCAGTTATCTAAACTATGATTTTTTTGATTAATTTGATTTTTGTGATTAATTAATTATTTCAATCATCCCAATCATCTAAATCAGAAAAATCACAGTTTAGACATTATGCTAATAATTCTCGAATTATCCGAGTGACTGCTTTTTGAGTAACGCGAGTGGCAATTTGTTGACCCAGTTATCTAAACTATGATTTTTTTGATTAATTTGATTTTTGTGATTAATTAATTATTTCAATCATCCCAATCATCTAAATCAGAAAAATCACAGTTTAGACATTATGCTAATAACTCTCGAATTATCCGAGTTACAGCTTTTTGAGTAACACGAGTGGCAATTTGTTGACCCAGTTATCTAAACTATGATTTTTTTGATTAATTTGATTTTTGTGATTAATTAATTATTTCAATCATCCCAATCATCTAAATCAGAAAAATCACAGTTTAGACATTATGCTAATAATTCTCGAATTATCCGAGTTACAGCTTTTTGAGTAACACGAGTGGCAATTTGTTGACCTAAAAGTTGAACTCCTGGATTAACAATGATTTGGGCTAATTGAGGAGCAAATTTTGTGGCATCAAAGCCTTTAGTTCCTCGCAAAATCCCAGCAATGCGTTTAATATATTCTAAAGTTTGTTGTTGTTCAACACTTGCTGAAGGAATTTGATTGATTGCAGTGATTCCTACCCTTTCTCGCAGTACATAAGTCAAGTTATGCAAGGCATTTTTACTAACAGCATCTACACCGTTGAAAAATTCATCAACTAATCTGTCACGAATAAATGAACCTCGGTCAGAAGAGAGAAATTCTACTCCTTGATTAACAACCAAATTAAGATCATATTCTTGGTTACTGCGGGCATTTTTTAACAAATTCTCCAACCGATTCCAGCGAAATTTACCATCTTTAAACAGTAATTCTTGTAATGATGTTCTTAACTCATTTGCCGGATCTGTTAAAAGCCGTTTAGCAACATAAGGATAGGCTTCACTGAGAACTTTAAAATCGGGATCTATATAAATTGCAATCCCTTCCAAAGTCACAAGAGAACGAATAATTAAAGCGTAATAGGGAGGGACGCGGAAAGGATATTCATACATTAAAGCTGATAAATCATCGGTGATGCTTTTAATATTCAAATCCGCGACACTTGCACCTTCGGCATTAGCAAATACCTTTGCAAAAGCGGGAACGATGGGGGTAAGGTCTGTTTCTGGACTGAGGAATTCTAACTTTACATAGTCTTTTGCTAAACTATCAAATTCTCGATTGACAACGTGGACAATTGCCTCAATTAAACCATAACGTTGGGCTGGTTTAACTTCGCTCATCATGCCAAAATCGAGATAAGCTAATTTACCATCCATTGTCGCTAACAAGTTACCTGGGTGAGGGTCAGCATGAAAAAATCCATGTTCTAATAATTGACGTAAAGAACACTGAACACCAACTTCAATTAAATACCGCGCATTGATTCCTAAAGCGGCAATTTTTTCGGGTTGAGTTAATTTAATGCCGTTAATCCATTCCATCGTTAAAACGCGACGGTTGGTGTATTCCCAGTAAATTTTGGGGACATAAATATCCTTCATGTGACCATATAATTCAAAAAAGCGTTCCGCATTTTCGCCTTCATGAATATAGTCCATTTCTTCAAAAATGCGATCGCCTAATTCATCTAAAATCCCCACTAAATCACTGCGGACTCGCTGGAAATTGTGCTGTATCCAACCAGCCAAATTCCGCAAAATATACAAATCTATAGTAATTCTTTCTCGTAAATCTGGGCGTTGTACCTTAATCGCTACTTCTTCGCCAGTTTTCAATCTTCCCTGATATACCTGTCCTAAAGAAGCCGCCGCAATCGGTTGTGAAGACAATTCTGCATAAATCTCTAATGGTGTTGCTCCCAATTCTTCCTCAATAAACTGGTAAGCTATTTCATTAGGAAAAGCTGGTAATTGATCTTGGAGTCTAGTTAATTCTTCCAGGTAAATTGGTGGGACTAAATCTGGTCTAGTGGATAAGGCCTGACCAATTTTAATGTAAGCTGGACCCAACTTTGTTAATAAATCTCTGAGTTGAACAGCCCGACGACGTTCATTTTTAACCAAAATTCCCCATTGCTTATCCCACCATAACCCAAAGACAAAGGACAGAATTGGTTTTAAAACCGTCAAAATCCGCCGGATAACTTGCAGGAATCGCCCACTATACTGTGCTTGTATTTCCACAGGATCATACAGCACCGACTCCGGTTCAGATCCCACCCGCACCCGATGTCTGGGCTGTGGAGAAGCTTCAGCCGATTTGATTGCTACAGTCTGTGGATTTTGTTCTGCTACTACCTCAATTACGGACAATTCGCCTCCGCGACTGTCCTCCTGACTTGTTCGAGAACTAGAGGGAAGTGTCTTAACCATCATGAAGAAGCCACCAGTTAGATCAACGTTGTTAAATATTGTAACAATATCTTGTCTTTTCGGGATATCTTCAAAAATTATAAATTAATGCTTTGATATTTTTTGTCAATAAACGCAGCATAGTGTATTTAGGCAGAAAACAACATAGCTAAATATATTTAAGGACGAAGAGCCATATTTTTGCTAAAAAGACTGACAACAACCAAGTAAAGTTGGATAGTTTGCTAGAATTACCTATTGATCTTGGGAGTCTTGTTAATGACAACAATCTTAGAAGTAAATAGTACAAACTTACTCTTGCTGCAATTGTTACAGGTAGGAGTGCCTACCCAAGCAGCCACTAGTCAAGTGGATTTAGTTCAAGGAGTAATCCAGGCATTTATTTTAGGGATTGTGCAAGGGATTACAGAGTTTTTACCAATTAGTAGTACAGCACATTTAATCATTGTGACGAAGGTATTTGGTTGGAAAGAACTGGGTTCTAAAGATTTTGTTGATGCTATTCAATTTGGAAGTGTAATTGCAATTTTGTGGTATTTTTGGGCTGTTATTTCTAGTTTAGTGAAAGGTGCAATTACAGCTTTTAAAACTAAAGACTGGGAAAGCGAAGAATGGAAAATTGTTGTCGGGATTGCGGTGGGGACAATTCCCGCTTTAACTATTGGGTTTTTGTTAAAAGATGTGATCCCAGAAAGTTCCTTAATTATTGCGATCATGTCAATTATTATGGCGATTTTGCTAGGGTTAGCTGAAAAAATTGGGAGTCGTAAACGGGGTTTTGCTACTTTGGAAATTCGAGATGGTATTTTAGTAGGATTGGGACAAACTCTAGCTTTAGTTCCGGGCGTTTCTCGTTCAGGTTCCACTTTAACTACTGGCTTATTTTTAGGATTAGAAAGAGAAGCAGCCGCGAAATTTTCATTTTTGTTAGGATTTCCCACTTTGACAATTGCGACTTTATATAAAAGTCTGAAGATCTTCAAAATGTTTCAATCAGGTGAATTACCAGATAATATTGTGATTCTGTTAATTGTTGGCATCATTTCTACTTTTATTTTTTCCTATTTATCAATTGCTTTTTTAATCAAATACTTGCAAACTAAAAACACATTGGTTTTTGTTTGGTATCGGTTGGCCTTTGGTATTTCCATTTTATTAGCGATCGCCGCTGGTTGGCCAGGATAACTCTGATAGAATATTTACACTAGGTGGGGATTGGGGATTGGATATTAAATTTTAGATTTTGGATCATGTTAAATTAACTTCTATCTAAAATTTTTATCCCCTAACAACTGACAACTGTACGGGCGAAGCATTTGCAGAACTATTTTTGGCAATGACCGATAATTTATCTTCCAAATGCTTCGCCCCTACTAACAACCGACAACTGACAACTAACTCATGACTACCATTCAACCTGCTAAAATTACCAAGGTGCTTGCTGACTCAATTGCGGAGGAAATTGGCTTTACAGCCGGTGATGCGATTGTGGCCATTAATGGCACACAACCTCGTGATTTAATTGATTATCAATTTTTGTGCGCTGATGAAATTCTGGAACTAGAAGTTTTAGATGCGACAGGGAAAACCCATCATGTCGAAATTGAAAAAGATTATGATGATGATTTAGGACTGGAATTTTCAACAGCTTTATTTGATGGTTTAATTCAGTGTAATAACCGTTGTCCCTTTTGCTTTATTGATCAACAACCACCGGGAAAACGGACTAGTTTATATTTAAAAGATGATGATTACCGATTAAGCTTTTTATATGGTTCTTATCTAACTTTAACGAATTTAACCGCGAAAGAATGGCAAAGAATTGAACAAATGCGATTATCACCTCTGTATGTTTCCGTGCATTCTACAGAACCAGATATAAGAATTAGACTTTTAAAAAATAATCGGGGTGGAGAAATATTATCACAAATTCGCTGGTTTCAAGAACGAAGATTACAAATTCATGCTCAAGTTGTTGTCTGTCCAGGTATAAATGATGGTGAACATTTAGAAAGGACATTACAAGATCTAACATCTTTTCATCCTGGAGAATTACCAACAGTAGCATCAATAGCAGTTGTTCCCGTGGGTTTAACGCGATTTCGTCCCCAGGAAGATGAACTCATACCTGTAACTAAGGAAAAAGCACAAGAGGTAATTTCTCAAGTTAAATTACTCTCTCAGAAATTTCGCAAAAAATATAATTCTAGTGTAGTGTGGTTAGCTGATGAATGGTTTTTAATTGCCGGGGAAGAATTACCTAGCGAAGCTGAATATGAAGAATATCCCCAAATTGATAATGGTGTGGGTTCAATCCGCTTATTTATTAAACAATTTACCCAAACTGCAACTGAGTTGTTACCACTGAAAATTACCAACCAACGCAGATTAACTTGGGTTGTCGGTAATGCAGTGGAAATAGCATTTCAACCCCTGGTACAACAATTAAATACTGTAGAAGGGTTAGAAGTGAATATGCGGGCTTTATGTAGCGATTATTGGGGACAGAGTATCAGTGTTACTGGGTTATTAACGGGACATGATTTACTGTTAAATCTTCAAGGACAAGATTTAGGAGAGGGAATTTTATTACCTAGTGTCATGCTTAAACATGGGGAACTGGTATTTTTAGATGATATGACGGTTGCAGAAGTATCCCAACAATTAAATGTCAGTATTTTCCCTGTGGCGGGAGTTGAGGAATTAATCAATACTTGTCTTCAATAGGATTGATGATTTACGTAGGTGAACACAATAAAACCAAACTGTGTAAAGAAACGTAAAATCGCTGAAAACTTCTTTACTCTTGTCTCTTGCCTATTGCCTCAAGCCTAGTGCTATAACGACAATTTTCAACGCCAACCTACTTACAAGAGTCTTTCCTATTCAACAACTAACAACTAACAACTGACTAATGAATACAAAGACAAAAATTTTAGTTATTGAAGATGAAAAATCAGTGCGGGAAAATCTAATAGATTTGCTAGAAGCTGAGAATTTTGAAGTTGTTGCTGCTGCTAATGGGAGGATAGGCTTAAATATGGCTATGTCAGAATATCCAGATTTAATTCTCTGTGATATGATGATGCCAGAATTAGACGGTTATGGCGTATTAACAGCATTGCGGCAAGAGCCATCAATATCAACTATTCCTTTCATTTTTTTAACTGCTAACTCGGCTAAATCTGATTTCCGTCAAGGGATGAATATGGGAGCAGATGATTACCTGACTAAGTCATTTACCAGGGCTGAATTATTGAGTGCTATCCTAAATAAGTTGGAAAAGTATGGAAATCTAAAGAAGAATTTATTGGCTAATATTAATAAATTAACACCAAGAATGCAGTTGGTTTTAAATAATTTAAAAATAGCAATAAGAGAGAAAAATTTTGCAGAATTTGAGGTTCATTATCAACCAATTACTGATATTAATACTGGCAAAATTACCGCCGCAGAAAGTCTATTACGGTGGACAAATACGGAACTAGGAAGAGTATCACCACAGGAATTTATTCCTTTAGCAGAGACTAATGGATTAATTATTGATATTGGTAAATGGGTGTTAAATAGAGTTTGTCAGCAAATGCAAACTTGGCAAAATATTGGCATTTATAACTTAACCATAGCGGTTAATCTTGCATCAATTGAATTTAATCAACCAGATTTAATTCCCCAAATTATCAATTTGATATCTAGCCATAATATTCAATCAAATTGTTTAGAGCTTGAACTAACAGAAAGAATGATTATGGAAGATGTGGATATGGCAAGAGTAGCTATGAATAAACTACGCTCTTTAGGGGTAAAGATTGCCCTGGATGATTTTGGTGTTAGTAATAATTCATTGCTTACTCTCAAGCAATTACCAATGGATACACTCAAGATTGATCGTGATTTTATCCAAAATATTAATGATGATTACCGCAAAGCAGCAATTACAAAAAACTTGATTCAACTAGGACATGATTTGCAGCTAAAAATTATTGCTGAAGGGGTAGAAACTGAAGCAGAACTAGCATTTTTACGAGAAAATAACTGTGATGCTATTCAAGGCTTTATCTGTAGTCCACCATTACCTGCATTAGAATTCCAGAAGCTCTTATTGACGAATAAATCTTTATTTATTTATCCTAATGGTTAGAATAGATTTATCAAGAATTTAAAATGAATGAAACCGAAATTAAGATGCCATCCAATCTGAGTATAACTTCTTGCCATGCAGACGACAGCGTCTCGAAAGAGGAAATTGGTTAAGATTGACACTCTCAGGGCTAAAGACACGCTCGTTTCCCACTTACTGCGAGGTCTTATGAATTCTCCCTCCCTTAATTGGTTCGCTAAAATATTCATCAAAGTCCCGCTAAAAACCTTGTTGATAGTGCCGTTTGTTTTGCAAACCGTGGTGGTAGTAACACTGGTGGGTTATTTTTCCTACCGTAGTGGACAGGAGGCTGTGGAAAATCTAGCAAATCAATTAATTACCGAGGTAGATAATCGCATTGAACAAGATTTAAATAGTTATTTAGGCAAAGCTCAGGAAATCAACCGCACTAATGTAGATGCTTTCGAGTCAGGAGTCTTAGATTTAAATGATTTTAACGCCCTGGGGAAATATTTTTATCGTCAGGTGCAATCTTCCAAATTTGCTGATGTTAACTTTGGCACTAAAGAGGGAGGATTTATCGGTGCTGGTTATGGGCTGGGTAATAAATTGGACATTAGAGAAATTCCCATATCGGACCAAAGCAAAAGCCTCAGCTACTCAGTAGATAACCAAGGAAATCGCCTCAAGTTAGTAGCTACTCTCAAAAACCCGCAATATAATAATGCTGCCTGGTACTTAGATGCTGCCAAAGCTGGTAAACCGATTTGGAGTTCTATTTATACATGGGCAAATGTACCTGGTCGCATCTGCATTTCCGCCAGCACTCCTGTCTACGATCCACAAAAAAAGTTGCTAGGTGTACTTGGTATTGATCTCGAACTTTCGCAAATTAGTGAATTTCTGAAAAAACTGGATTATGGAAAATCAGGTCATATTTTTATTATCGAGCGATCAGGGTTGATTGTTGCTAGTTCCCAAGGTGAATCTTCTGCCCCTATTGTCAATGGCAAAGCGACAAGATTACAAGCCCTGCATAGCCGTGAACCTGTGATTCGTGACATAACTCAGGATTTAATCCAGCGGTTTGGCAATTTCCAAGCTATCTCCAAAACCCAACTTTTTCACCCGTCTTTGTCACAAAAACCCTTTGTGAGAGTGACACCATACCGCGACGATTACGGCTTAGATTGGCTCGTGGTGACGGTGATTCCGAAATCGGAATTTATGGCAGAAATTCATGCTAATGCCCACAGAACCCTGATTCTCTGTAGTTTATCACTGCTAATTGCTGTGGGAACTGGTAGTTTCACTGCAAACTGGATAGCTAAACCAATTTTACGCTTGAGTCGAGCTAGTCAAGCTATGTCCAAAGGAGTATGGCAAGAGTCTTTATCTGAAGATATAACAATTGCAGAACTCAAGGTTTTAGCAACATCCTTTAACCAGATGTCCACTCAAGTCAAAAAAGCTTTTCAGGAATCAGAAACTAAATTTTCGACCATTTTTCATACTACTCCTGACCCTGTTTGGATTGCCACCTTAGCAGAAGGAAAATTTTTGAATGTTAATGAAAGTTTTTGCCAATTTTGGGGAGATACACCAGAAAATATCCTTGGCAAAACCAGTGGGCAATTAGGATTGTGGAAGAATATAGAGAATTTACACCACTTCAAAGAGAGACTAATTAATGAAGGCAGTATCCTCAATTTTAAACTGGTAATTTGTACTCACTCCCAGCAAACTAAAACCGTTCTCATCTCAGCTAAGGTGCAATACTTGGGTGAACAGGATTGTCTGATTGGTGTCATCAGAGATGTTAGCGATCTCTACGATGAACTTCGTTTACGCAAACAGACAGAAATCGCCTTGCACAAAAGTGAAGCTATGTTGTTAGAAGCCCAGCAGCTTGCTCACATTGGTAACTGGGACTATGATGTGATCACAGGTAAAATTACTTGGTCTACTCAGCTATTCCAGATTTTAGGACGTGACCAGACACTGGGTGAACCCACTTACGAAGAAATTCTCCGGCTTTACTATCCCCAAGATGCCGAACAGTTACACCAGGCAGTTGAGCGATCGATCTCTACAGGAGAATCCTATCAATTGGAACTGAGGGTTGTCAAGGCAGATGGCTCTTTTCAGTATACAGAAGCTAGAGGCAAGGCCGAACTCAATGCCCAAGGACAAGTGATTCGGCTGTTTGGCACAACCCAAGACATTACTGAGCGCAGACAAATAGAAGATCAACTGCGAGCAAGTCAGCATTTTATTGAACAGATTACAGAACTAACGCCAAACCTACTGTATATTTACGACCATATCGAACAGCGTAATGTTTACATAAATCGTTCTGTTGCCGAAACATTGGGCTATTCTGTCACAGCGATTCAGTCCATGGGAGCTAACTTGTTTCCTATTATTTGTCATCCCGATGATCTATATCTGGTCTATCAGTCCATGCAACAGCTTGATAGTCTGCAAGATCGTGAGTTCGTGGAAGTAGAGTATCGCGTTAAGAATGCTCAAGGGCAATGGTGTTGGCTTTATAGTCGAGATATGGTGTTTTCTAGAACTGCGGATGGTAGGCTAAAGCAAACTTTAGGAACGTCCCAAGATATCAGCAAACGCAAGAAAGTAGAATTAGCTTTGCGAGAAGCAGAATATAACCTCAGATTAGCAAATCAGGAACTGGAAAAACTAGTCAATATTGATGGGTTAACGCAAATTGCCAATCGTCGCTGTTTTGATCATCGTTTAGAGCAAGAATGGCAGCGACTATACCGAGAACAGGAATTTTTATCTTTATTGTTATTTGATGTTGATTATTTTAAACGCTATAATGATGCCTACGGTCATCTACTAGGGGATGAATGCTTGATCAAAATTGCTCAGTCTGTACAACAGGTTATATTCCGTCCGGCGGATTTATTGGCTCGCTATGGTGGGGAAGAATTTGTGGTTATTTTACCCAATACGGACATTGATGGGACGATGGTGATCGCTCAACGAATTCATACTGCAATTCAAGATTTAGCAATTCCTCATCAAGCCTCGAAAGTAAGTAATATAGTTACTATTAGTATCGGTATTAGCAGTTTGATACCTACTTCCGAATTATCACCATCAAACCTGATTGAACAAGCTGATCAAGCACTCTATCGAGCTAAACAACAGGGACGCAATCAGTCTCTGCATTTAATCTCATAAAATTGTAGTTTTCCGTAGTCAAACGTAGCTGTAGCTATATCCGTCACTACAATGAACCCTAGTAATATCCTTCATTGTTGAAAATTCAACTCTAAAACCATTGATAACAATCTCACATCCGTTTTTTGTGGGAGTTTTAACACGACTTACATACTTTCCAGAAGTTATGTTTTTACGATCTTTGTGCAAAGTAGCCTTAACAAAATCTCCTGTAGAAACATGAGTGAATATTTTTTTAGGCTCAGTGCAAGGAAAACCAAATTTATTGATCCTACAGAATCTTCTGCAACTATGCCCCGTGCTTTTTACTGTTAAAATTTTTGTTGTCAGTATTTTGAGAGTTTCAACTTTTCCTACACAAGCAGCATCAATCCAATGAGTTTTAGACAATCCTAAACGAGTTCTATTAAACTTAGTTAAACCTCCTGAACCTGTTGTTATAGGTAATCCAGTTTCTTTTAACTTATTAAATAAAGCCCATCTCGTTGAATTTACAGCAGACGCATCTTTTAGTGGACACTTGGCTTGGGATAAAATTTGCTTCAACAACTCAGGCTTTTTCACTAAAAACTTCTCAATATCTTGAGTACCTTTTTTGATATTGCATTTCTCACAAGCTAGACACAAATTAGAAATTCTATTAGTTCCTCCTTTGGCTTTTGGTTTAATATGCTCAACTTGTAAAGGGACATTTTCAGCAGTACAGTATGCACATTTTCTATTCCATTTATTCAAAAGATATTCACGGACTTCATACCCTTGTAACTCTCCCTGTTGATACTCAAAGCCTGATATCTCCGGGTTTTCTAGCTGCTGTAGGTCAAACCTAGCAAGCTCTTGAACTATGTCAGTTATTGGGGCAAAATTACATAATCTTTTAACCCAAGTGTTAATAGTTAAAACTCTATGGCTTAAAGAAGGTGCTAACCAACCTTGAGGTTTAGTGCGGTTAAGAAATCTAGCTTGACGATAACGAGTATGTCTAGAACGTCTTCCTCGCCTTACTCCTTTTCGAGTTTCTAGGCTTTCTTTAATAGCTAAACCTCTGTGTTGTAATTCCATACCCCAGATGACTTTATTATTTTGAACTAACGCAAAACCTGTAGTTTTACTCCCTGGATCTATTTTTAATTCAATCGGTTGAGTTGGAACTTCAGATTTAGGTTCTTTCAAAATTATGGTAAATGGAAATCTTCTAAATACAGCAGCTTTTTGTTGATTTAATAAAAAACGTGCATCTCCTGGATGGATTGGAGTAAGTGGTTTTTTGTTGGTATCAAGAACTAGAACAAAATTAGACATTTAAATTTCACCTTTTCAGGGTAATGTTTGCTTCAACCTTGTTATCTGAGCTTGTTATGCTAAATACACTATCCTTGCGGATTGTTTAATAAGTAGCAACATGGCAGGGGACTAGCGAATCCCAAGGTGTTATGACCTAGATAACGTTTACCCTTCGACTACGCTCAGGGTGGTTTGGTTCACATAAACTACAGATTACTCCGTTTATTTATGCTCTCATTTTCTGACGGTCAGGGGAGAGAATTTAGAAGTTTTTTTTAATTTTTAATTGTTAATTTTTAATTGTCTAAAACCATCCTTCTTGTTCGAGGGTTTCGATTAATTGTAAACCGCGAGGATCTCCTACGCCTAGAAGTGAGGCTTTGGTATCTGCTCTCACTCCTAAGTCTTTATCTTCGGCAAAAGCTTGGATTAATGCGTCTATAGCTGTGGCATAGACGACGTTAGATGGTAGTTCTTTACAAAGCTGGCCAATTGTCCAAGCGGAGTTACTTCGCACAGCGGCGATGGGGTCTGTAACTAAGGCTTCAATTAGGGCAGGAATTGCGCCGACGATGGCTTCATAACCTACTTCTGTCATCTGTGCTAGGGCGCTGGCTGCCCAGAGACGGACGGCGGGAATATCGGTTCTCAGGGCATTAGTGAGGGGTGCTAAGGAACGGCGATCGCGGCAATTACCCAAAGCCCAAACTACACCTTTACGAACATAACCATTAAAATCGCGGTTAAGTTGCATAATCAACGGTTCTACGGCTTCCTTGGCGGGGTTGCGACCAATACCGTAAGCTGCACTGACTCGCACTAGGGGACAATTATCTGTTAAAAGATGGATGAGATAAGGTGTTGCCCGTTCATCTTGAATATCACAAAAAGCACGCGCTGCTAACATCCGTTGTTGAGGCTGGGGATTTTCTAAAAGTACCAGCATTAATTCGGGATCAGGTTTTTCCACTTCTGATTCATCAGCAAGTGGTTCTATTTTATCTAAGGGGCTTCCTAGCTCCGCTTCGGTATCGAGTAGGCTGAGTTCGTATTCGTCGTACATAATTATTTCACTTTAACCCTATTCCCCGTTCCCTGTTCCCTGTTAAGAGTTCCCTAACTCAAGTGATTTTACCATCCAGAGGGATTGTTCTTGATAACCAAGTTGATGATAAAGATTTAATGCGGGTGTATTTGACTGAAATACTTGTAGTCCGATTTGGCGATCACCTTTTTGTGTAGCCCAATCTTCTATATAAGCCATCAATCCTTTACCAATGCCTCTGTGTCTATATTCTGGGATGACGTAGAGGAGAAAGATATGCGGATGGCGATCGCCACTAACCTGATCTATCGCATTCCCCACCCATAAACAAGCTACGGGTGATTGGTAATTGGTAATTGGTAATTGGTGAAGAATTTCCTCCCCTACCTCCCCTGCCTCTTCATAAACCCACCATACAGGGGTATCACGACAGAAGTATTGCTCAACTGTATGTGCCAAGTGGGAAAAATCTTGATCAGGGAATTGTTCTTGGTAACTCCTTTGCATAAACTTAACCAAGAGGGCTTTATCGAGAGTAGAACCTTGGCGAAAAGAATAGCCTGGAAGTAAATTCACAATAGACCTATTCCCCAATTACTTGATTATCATCCCAATGGGGGCAGGGGCTGCCATATCGGAGGGTAAAAAGATGCGGGCGCTGACTGCTACTAAGGCAAAGGTAAATATCAAGATTGCCAGCATTGGGGCGATGTATTGACGAAGAATAGCCATGTTGTTGATTGTAAATAAATAGCAGAAGTTATTGAATTGATTCTAGCAATTATTTGGGTTTAGCAAAGCATTGCTATGATTGCTGATCCTGGTCTAATTCATTTAAGACTTTTTCACAGTACCAATTTTCGGGCATTCCCGGAACGTTTTGTTTGGCTTGTTCAATTAGTCTTTCCGCTGCCGCTACGTCCCCAGATAATCTAGCGATGAGGCGATTTTTGAGGTAGTTACTAGTAACTTCTTCATCTGGTTGGTTGGGGATGGTGGGACTGATGACTTGCAGCGGTTCACGGCGCAGTTGCCAAAATAATACGTAATAAAGTGTACCAAAAATTAGAATCAAGCTAATAGTTCCCAAGAGTGTGAGGAAATTAAAAGCCAGATTTTGTAAAACTAATTGTGAGAGGACATAGCCCAGTAATAGACCTGTGACTATCAGAACGAATGTACCGACAAGAATAACTACTTGTGTTCCCATATATCTTCTTCTTCTAGTCCTGGTCTAGTTGCTGCCAATACTTTGGGATTCCAAGGGGCAACAATAGGTAATAGTAGCAAACCAGGTAGCGCCGCCACAAGAGAAAGTAAGAAAAATGTCGGCCAACCTGTGGCTTTTGCCCAACTTCCTGCGGGTGCGGAAAGTACGTCTCGACTAATGGCCATGAGGCTGGAGAATAACGCAAACTGGGTGGTTGTGAATCGGTGGTTACAGAGACGCATTAAAAAGGCGACTGTAGCGACTGTGACTAATCCAGCCGAGAAGTTTTCAATATTTACGGCTATGACTAACAGGGAATAATCTTTTTTATCAGCGATGCCTTCGGCGCGCGGAGCTATCGCTAGGGCATAATAACCTAAGTTACTCAATAATTGCAGCCCCCCAAATACCCACAAACTGCGATTTAAGTTAATTTTGGTCATGATCACACCCCCAGCTAATACGCCGACGGTGGTGGCAAGAAATCCCATTCCTGCTTGAATTGCGCCGATTTCGGTTTTGGTAAAGTCTATTTCTCTCAGAAATAAGTTGGCTGTGATGCCGACGAGGGAATCACCTAGTTTATAAAGTAATATAAAACCTAGTGTTAAACTCGCTTGTTTGATACCAAAGCGGTGAAAAAATTCTTTGAAAGGTAGGAAAATAGCTGTTTGTAAGTTTTCAGGTGGACTATCTTCGCTAACTTCATTTAGGAGGGAGTTTGGTAATAATACGGATGTCGTTATCCAAGCCACTAATAATCCTGCTAATAACCAATAAAATACAGGTTGGGGAATGAAGCCGACAAAAACGCCAGCTATTAACCCTGCTACTAGTAACGTGATCATGACTATAAAAATCACGTCTTTTCCAGAAATGGGGGCTAGTTGTGTTTTATTTTGTAGTTTGTGTTCTGCGGGCGACCACAAAGTAGTAAATATACTTCCCGCCATAATCACTGCCATGAGCAAATATACTACATTCCAAGGTAGATAATCTGCTAACACTAAGGCGAGGGAACTGGTAATAAATAGGGCGATCCGGTAGCCTAATACCCACACAGATGCCCCTGGTTGCGCCTCTAGGGGGTTTAAAATGTCTGTCCGGTAGGCATCACCAGCGATGTCCTGGGTGGCGCTGAGGAAGGTAATAATCAGGCAATTGATGGCGAGGATTTGTAATACTTGTTCACTTTGGGCTGGTTGTTGAAGGGCAAGGGCAGCGATCGCTAATACTAACCCAATTTGGGTAATAATTAACCAACCTCTTCTCCCACCTAATAATGGTGGTGTAAATCTATCTAATAGCGGCGACCAGAGAAATTTTAAGGAATAAGGTAAACTTAATAAACCAAATAAGGTGATTTTGGCAATATCAACTTTGGCATCTTGCATCCATAGTTGTAGGGTTCTACTCGTGAGGAATAGTGGTAAACCTGATGCAAAACCTAGTAATAATAAAGCACCCATTTTCTGGCTTTGGAAGGCCTGTCGGAGTGCTTGAATTTCTTTCATACAATAAGTGCAAAATCAGGATTTTACTTTTTTTGTGGCCTGTTCAATTAGATCTTCAATTTTCTTAATATTCTGATCTCCGGCTAAGTAACCAATCCCACGATGTAAATGTAAGCGAAATTGCGTAATCAGGGTTTCTCTATCTGTATCTAAGCCGTCGTTGTAGCATCTTTGTTTTAGTGCTAAAAGTAAAATATCGGACATTTCTCCCCCAAAAACCCGCCATGTCATTTCGACGTTGCTATCTTGGGGAATAGGTACGGGGGAAGGTGCAGCGGTTTCTGCTAGGGAACGACAAAACGCCCACCGACATAATATGTTCCATTGTTCGATTTTGGTGCTGCGTTTGAGTTTGAGGAGTTGTTCTTTGGCTGTTTGGGAGAGTTTGATTCTTTCTATTGGTGATTCCATGATTTTGGTAAAAAATATGAATTGAGTTTCGCGCAAAGGCGCTAAGGAGCAAAGACGCAAAGGAAGAAATTAAGAGGAGTTGGAGTTTACCAAAAATAACCGGCTTTGATTGTGGTTTCTCTTTTGTTGGAGTTATATTGGAGTAGGTATTCGCGGGCTATGGCTTCGGTTTCTTTCAGGTTTTGATATTCTTTTTTGCCGATTTCGGTGTCGGTGGAAAGGAGGATTACTTGATGGCTGGCTGAAGGAAAGTATCTTTCTACTAGGTTGTTGCGGTGGGAGGAGTCTAGTCTTCCTAATGGGGTGTCTATGGCTATGGGTAAGCGTCTTCCTGATACTTTGGCTAATCCCCACAAAAATGCGATCGCTAATAGTTGTTTTTCACCGGCGGAAAGCCGATGTTTGGGGACTTGTTTTCCGTTTAAATCATATAATGATAAGCCGAAGGTTTTGCTGTCTATAGCTATGCGATGTACTAGGTCTGATTTATGTAATAAATATAGAAAACAGTTTTTTACTTCTTCTTCTAATTTATTCAATTTTCTCAAAGTCAATCTTTCTCGAAATACTTTTAATGTTTGTTGAACTTTTAATGCAGAATCAATAATATGTTCACTATTTTGATATTTGATATTTTGTACAGTATATTCATTTAGTTCTTGTCTCAATTTTTTGGTTTCTGTATCTAATTCTATCAGGTTTTGAGTCATTATGTCTGACTGAGATTTAATTTTATTAAATTCAGTTTGTGCTTCTTTTACTGCTTTTTGTAGTTTTGTATATTCTTCGGGTGCAGCCGCAGTTTGTACTTGTCTTTCTAAGGTGAGGATTTCTTCTTCATAATTAGTTAATTCATCTAATTGCCTTTGGGCTATATTTTGGGAAATTTGTAACCGATAAGTTATATTGTCAAGTAAACTTAAACTTTCTTCATCTCCATTTAACCAATTATTTTCTGTGGATAAGTTATTTGTATATAAGTTATTGATATCTTTAGCTAAAAAAGATTGAATATTAGTAACTTTATTAGTTTCTAAATTTAATTGTTGTAGCCAATTCAATAATCTTTCATCTCTAGCAATTAAGACATCTTTCGCTAATTGAATTTGTTGAGTTTTCAGTTCTTTTTCTCCCTGTCTTTGCACTTGAGATAATAAAGGACTAATTAAGGCTAAAGGTAAAACATCAGCAGCTAGTTCACGCAAAGATTCACGGACATTATTAGCAACTTTAATTTTCTCTTCCTTTTGTTGTTCTAACTGACTACGTTCAGCAGCAATTTTACCACCTTCATTCACAAATCTATCTAAAGCCTCTTCATGAACTTTTTCTAATTCTGTAACTTCAATATTTAGATTTGCGAGTTTTATCTGATTGTTTTCATATTCTGCCTGTTTTTCCTGAAGTCGGGTTTCAATTTCTGCTAATTTTTCTAAATCTTTAGTATCTGCAAATTCTCGTTTTTTGCGGTTTACTAATATCTCTAAATCAATTGCCAATTTATCAGCTAATTCTAAACCCAGAAGTCCGTTAATAGCATCTACAACTATGGGCGGGGGTATTTCCTGTTCTGCAAGTTCTTTAACTTGTTCACCGTCAAACAGAAATAAATTAGAAATACCTAAAGGTAAGATATTTTCTATATATTCATCCCAAATATTTACTAATGAATCAATTGGCCATGTTTCATCATCTCCTAATATTCCTAAATGGTCTTTTCCGTCTTTGGGATTTTTTTCCCAAGTCCGCACAACCCGATATTTTATAGGTCTATCTTCTTCAATATGTTCAAAAACTAATTCAATTCTAGTCTTTTCTGTAGGGGTACTTTTACTATTTACACATTGGGTTAAAAAATCACTATAACTCAGATTTCCCCTGGTTGAACATTGGGCGCGTTGTCCATATAATGCGAGGCGAATGGCATCCATAAGGGTGGTTTTTCCGCCGCCATTCATTCCTCCTAATAAGATAATTGGACGGGCGTTATCTTCGTCAATTTCGGGGTTGAGGTTGATGATTTGTTTACCAGCATAAGGACCGAAGTTTTGCAGGACTAATTCTAGGAAGATCATGGGTTTTTGGGTTGGGTATTCTAGTTTTTTTAAACGAACCACAGAGGCACAGAGGACACAGAGAAAGAGAGAAAGGAGATATTTATCTCGTTCCCTGTCTCTGACAGGGAATGTTGTCAAGAGGCTCTGCCTCGGTTATAATGAGTTGAGGTAGAACCTCAAGATTGGCATTCCCAGCCAGAGGCTAGGAACGAGGGTGGGGAGGATATTCTATTGGTCTGGGTTATCATCTGGGTTCTTTTGTGCATATTTGAAGTTAGCCCAAGTTTGTGGTTTACTCTCTTGTTTTTCGGCGGTATCTCCTAAACTTAATTGTTTGAATTTTTCCCGAATTGTCGCAACATCACCTTCTAATGCTGCTTGTCTTAAATCCCGTTTTAAATGGGCATTTGCGATCGCTTTTTCTGGTGAACGGGAACTTGTATCAAAGCATTTTTCTAGGCTTTCGTAGATACCCACACGGCGAGTTTTTTTCTTAAATTGTCTTTCTGTATCTAATAGTCTAGCCATTAATTCTAGGTGCATTCCGTCACCTTCACAGATTTCTTCTAATACTCCCCATTCATCACTACCAAGTATGCTTTGATCTGCACCAGGACGAGGATCTTTAAATACTTCTCCTGTGACTTCTTCGTATATGCGGGGGACACTATCATCAAATTCGTGTTTTTCTTCTAACCATATTCGGCGAATCTCACTCAATTCTGCTTGAGAAATAAGGGTAATATCGCGCATATTTTCGGGCGCATTTTCACGCATTTCTTTTTGCGCTGTTAATAATTTTCTTAACCAATATTCTCGCCAATATTTTGTATATGGACCATGTATAGGTTCAATAGATGCTTCACCATTTACATTACGTTCAAATAATTGAACTTCTCCCCAGATACGACGGAAATCTCTTTTTTCGCGGTCACGGTCAACATCTAATTCAGCACGAAAATCCACTAATGGTTGTAACCATTCTTTTTCTTCATCATTTTGAATCATTGCTTGCATAGATTTATCACTGTTAACCAATGTGCAAACCCAGCAACCGAAGCGAGAACTTCCACAACTAGGAGTAGAAGTATCAACAACTAAAGGACATTCATTATCTGCTGTTGCACCTCTATACATAGTAAATAAATCTTTATTGCTATATCCCCAAGGGTTTGAAAACTGCATTAAATATAGCCAAACTTCATCAGTTCGCCAATCTTCAATAGGTGTGTAAAGTAGAGAATTTATCAAATTAGGATGAGGACAAAGACGCTCTCTGACCCGACCTGCTTCACGTTTCATCATTATCAAACCGCGAGTTATGCTTTCAGTTTTGCGAGTTCCTAAAATAACTATTGTTTCACCATTAGCCCTCACAACGTCACGAATAAAAAGATTAGAAGGCTCAATTTTTAGCCGTCCGGTACACCAGCGGAATTTATTGCGCGGTGCTGGGTAGCCTTTACCAATTAAACCTGCCCAATATGTTTGTTTAGTTTCTGGTTGCAGCAAATGAGGTTGTATTGGCATTTTTTGCTCTTCAGCCGCTACTTCCATTTGTTTTAATGAGCTTTTTACCCAAGCAGAAACATAGGGATTTTCTACACCTGTATCTGTCGTAATTACATGAATTGGTTTAGTTCTTTTTTCCGCTGGAAGTCCAGAAATTGCATTCCAAATAAGCTGTAAAGTAGCAGTGCTGTCTTTTCCACCTGAATAGCCTACTACCCAAGGTATCTCATCTAAACAATACAATTCTTGAATTTCTGTCGTCAAAGCTTGGATATACTCCACTAACTCTGGTACAGTACGATTCGGCTGATTTTTATTTTCTGGCTGTTGTGTTGTAGTCATTTTTCCTTACCTGTGGATACATGAACATAGAATCAATACTTCCCTTTGGGGGCATGAAATCATCTAGTATATAAATAAATCTAAGCTATGCGTGCAGCATATTTTTAAAAATCGCATCCCTAGTATCCATCTTTTTGGACAATAAAGCAAGATTTAGTCACCAAGTTTTCAAAAATTAACATGAATGATAATACAGATACACTCAATAATCAACTCGCTAACGAGTATTTAGAACGGGAAAATCAGGATAAACAGGTATTAGCTTTACTGCTAGACAGGTTTTTAGAGAAAAAAGACCAAATTCTTGTCCAAAAAACAGAAATGGGTGGTACGGAGGCTTATGTAGGTTCTGTGACATTGGAATGGTTCGCGGGACGGGTACATTTTGCGTCTGGTTTACCCCTGCTGCAAAAAAAGTACAACCCAGAGACAGAGAATATTGAAATTGACGCTGATAGTATTGATGACATTCAACAACGTCCTGTTGATTGGTCGCGTCAAGCACCGTTAGTACAGTATTTAGCAGCGAGGAAAAATCATAAATTTCCGGCTGTGTTGGTGGTAATTAATCAACCTTGGGTAGATAACCCCAAAGCAGCGGAGTGGGATAGTCAAGGACGAGCTAAAAAAGCGACTACTGATTTTATACCTTTAGATAAAGATAGTAAAGTCGGTTTACTGAATATTTCTGAAGAGAATGTGACAATTTATGCTTTAGATGGTCAACATAGATTAATGGGTGTACAGGGTTTAATGGAATTAATTAAATCAGGTAAACTGCAACGTTATAAAAAGGATAAAACTGCTGATGATAGTTTTATTACCTTATCTGATTTGATTGAGAAATATCAAGTAGAACCTGCTTATTTACAAAGTTTATCTAAAGAAAAAATTGGCATTGAATTTATTTGTGCTGTGAATACCGGGGAAACTCATACAGAAGCAAAACGACGGGTAAGATCAATTTTTGTTCATGTAAATTTAATGGCTGCACCTTTAACTAAAGGTCAGTTAGCACAATTAAATGAAGATGATGGTTTTGCTATTGTAGCACGAAAAATTGCGGTTACACATCCACTTTTAGAACAAAAACCAAATCGCAATCCCCGTGTTAATTGGAATAGTGCCACAGTAGCCGCTAATTCTACAGTTTTAACCACTCTGCAAGCCTTACAAGATATGTCTGAAAGATATTTGGGACAAAAGTTCCCCCATTGGAAACCTTTGGAAAAAGGGTTAATTCCCATGCGTCCAGAAAATGAAGAAATTCAGGAAGGAATTGCCGATTTTAGACTACTTTTTGATCATTTAGCTAATCTTCCCAGTTATAAAATATTGGAACACGAAGATACAACTGTTTTGCGGCGCTTCCATTTTGAAAAAGACGGAGGTGAGGGAAATATGTTATTTCGTCCAGTTTCTCAAGTTGCTTTAGCGCAAGCTTTGGGAACTTTGGTATTTAAAAAAGGTTTTGCTTTGACGGATATTTTTAAGAAGTTGGAGAAATTTGACCGTCAAGGGGGTTTTAGTAGTATGGAATATCCTCAATCTATATGGTATGGGGTTTTATATGACCCCAATAAAAAGCGGGTACAGGTAGTAGGAAAAGATTTAGCTGTGAAGTTATTCATTTATATGTTGGGAGGAATGACTGAAAAAATGGAAGTTACGGCTTTACGTAAAGCTTTAGCTAATGCTAGGACAATGGAAGAACAAACTATAGGTTTTGATGGAAAATTGGTAAAACCGCAAGATGTAGGACTTCCGATTATTTTATAATAATAGCTAATTATGGCTGAAATATATGATGACGATGCCATTGTAAAGCTTCAATATCTGGAAAATATTTCTCTACTTTCGGTAATATGAGTATTTCCCCATGAAATTCCGTTATTGTTCTAGCATGGGGAGATACTTCTTCTAATTCTTTACTAACGATTATTTTGTATTTATCGTCAACAGCAAACCAACCTCTATCAAAAGCCCAATGATGATTTTTACAAAGTGCTATTCCGTTATGTATTCTACTGTCATAAAAAGCAGAAAATGGTTTTATATGTGCGCCGTCAACAATATTTTGATTACCAGTTTTAGTAACTTTTAAACCACAAAAAGCGCATTGACAATCATATACAGAAACAACCGCTTTTCTAAAAAAGGCATTTCTAATTAGTGTTTTTTTTAAACTCCATTTAGGGTTGTTAGGTAAATTTTCAATATCATCTAGTTTTTCTACTTCTGGATAATCTTGAAAAGTTTGATTAATTTGTAAAAATTCTTCAATTTCATCTTCATTATCCGAGAAAAAAGCGGATACAAGTGCATCAATTAATTCTTTTCGAGAAGATTCATCTTGTAAATAGTTAAATAATTCACTGTCTAAATATGCGTATTCAACAGCCTGTTTTAATTGGTTAGTTGTTTTTGGTTGTAAATTATTAAAACCTGCTTTTATTTGTACGTGCCAAAATCCCTCATTTTGAAGATGAAAAAATGGATAGTGTAAACCTCCTTTATAAGATTGTGAGCCAATAACATTCCAATATTTATTAAAAGCTTGAATTAATTCATCTGAGACAAAAATTTGATTATTGGTAATAACTCCTTTCATAATCAAATCAATTACGGTTAAAAGTAATATTGGTTTATATTGAGCATTACCACGTTTTCGGCTACTACTTACTTTTAACTTAGAAAACTTTTCACAATAAAAACGAAGACTATTCATATCTCACTACTTTATAAAAACGCGAACAAAATGGATTATTTTAAAAATCTAGTTAAATTAAATTCTCCTTGTATATTATTTTCTTGATAATCTATTGCTTTTCTTAAAATCAATAGAAATTGTATTTCATAATCAACAACTCCGCGCAATTCACTTTGTAATATTTCTAATCCCCCATTAGCATACTCTTCAAATACTTGAGTCCGTTTATCCTCATATACATCTTCTCTAGAAGCAAGTATTTGGATATCACTTGTCTCAACAATTCCTAATAATTTGATAATTTTGTCATAACCCAGTGAAGCAAAATTTTCTTGTGGAATTGGAGAAGGCTCTCTTTTTGTAGTATCTCCCAGAGGAACACTTTTTTTATACTTTACTCCTAATGCTGCCGCAAATATCATCACCTCCACATAAGTTTGGAAAAGTCCCGGTGTTTCCTTAGACGCTAGTAACGACTTCACCAACTCAGCCTTATCCTGAGCAATTTTGATTCTATTTGCAGCCATAATTATAAAATATACACCCTTAACATCATAAACCAAACCTAACCTACTAATACTACAATCTTATCCTCTTCTTTGCGCCTTTGCTCCTTAGCGACTTTGCGCGAAACAAAAAATCAAAAAACATCCTCATAAACCAGAGAAAGAGGAAACGTAAAATCAACACTAACTAAATGTACATTATCACCCTCAACAAAAGGATGTAACTCCCATAAACCCCTATCATTTAAGCGAAAACAATCCAAACCGATTTTATCAGCACTAATTAAAACATATTCTTGCAAAGATTCAATCCGTCTATACTGCTGAAACTTTCCCCCCCTATCATAAGCTTCCGTACTTGGAGAAAGCACCTCAACAATTAAGCAAGGAAATTGAATAAACTTAATAGCTTGTTTATCCCGTTCATCACAACTTACCATGACATCAGGATAATGAAACGGACCATTTTCCGATATACCCACTTTAGCATCTGCCATAAAAGGACGACAATTACCACCCCGCAAATGATTTTTTAACCCAGAAGCCAAATTTAAAGCAATAGTAGAATGGGGAATAGTTCCCCCAGTCATAGCAAAAACTTCACCATTGATATATTCATATTTAATATCTTGCTGTTCCTCCCACTCCAAATACTCCAGAGGACTCATATAACTTTTCTCAAAATTAACAACCATAACATTTACCTCCTGATTTTGCCTAAAACAAATTAACTAAAAATTTGCAACAACCAGCGATTAACCTCACCATCATGTTGACATTCTCCTTCACTTGTTCTGCGAAAACTGGTATTTACCCAACCTTTAATTTTAATGTTTTTCAATGTCGCATAAAAATTCACAACATTTGCAACAACATTATGATTATTTCCATGAATTGAACCAACAGGTGACATTTCTACCCTCATGTAATTCTGATAAAAATAAAATTTTCCTTGCTGATAATCAGAATGTTCAGCAACCTCCAGAAACTCATCCCAACTCACACTTACCCAAGTATCCGTCACCAAACCTAAAGAACTAATAACCATAACTTTCTTCCTCTGCGTCCTCTGCGTCTCTGTGGTTCGTTACTCTTCTATCGTTCAACCTCAACAATTTCAGTATATTCAAAACCATTCAAACTCTGACGAACCAAAGCATATCGTTCCCTCCCCAACTCAATAAAATCCTGTTCACAATTAGGCTTAGAAGAATAATAAACCAAAACATATTCCTTCCCAATCTTATCAGCAATTTCCTCCTCAACCTCAACCCGCCACTGAGTCTTAGTCACCAACACAACCAACTGATTTGCTAACTTAGGAATAGTTCGCGCAATGTGACGACGAGAATTAGCATCTAAACTCCCAAAAGGAGAATCCATAACAATAGGAAAAGTGCTACTATCAGGAACCATCATCATTTTCCGCTTCTCACTCCAGTCACGCACCTTATCAATAATACTAGCGATAAAAGATAAACTGAGAATTTGATTTTCTCCCGTAGAAGCTGCGACTGGTGCTTCAAATCCCGTCGTATTTTCCACCAAACTCAACTCATACTTTTCGCTAATTTTGGGAACATAGGGAGTAAAAGAAATATCTGAGAAAATTTCCTGTACCCGCTGTTCCAATTGGAGACGAAATTGATTTTCTTGACGGTTTTTAACTTCCGATAATCTGTCAATTGCATCTTGAGTAGCATTAATGCGACGCTGTGCTAAAGATTGTTTTTCCTCATTTTGTTTTTGCTTAGATATTTGTTTTATCAAAGCATCAATAGCTGTTTTTAGATGAGAAACTTCCTGTTGATTTGCACCTTGTTCTCGATTTAAGTCATCAATTTTAGCTTCAATTTCATCAAGACGTTTTTGTAAACTACTAATTTCCTCATTGGGATCTTTTCGGAGTTGTTCTTGAATAGTTGCTAATTCCAATTCAACTTGATTAAGATTTTCCCGTAACTGTTGAATTCGTACTTGTTCCCTGTCTGCTTCTTCCCAAAAAGCAACTGCTTGTTTATCAATTTCATCAACTTGCGCGCTCATTCTGATTGCGGTTTCTTCTACAGTCGAAGAACCAGATTTTCTCATCAAATTCTTGACATGAAAATGGGTGTGAGTTCCTTCCCTTAAATCTGCACCACAAATACAACGTCCAGTATTGAGTAAATCATTGATAAATTCCCGCGAAATTCCCGCAGTTAATTCACCTTTTTGTTTTAAATCTGTAAATATTTCCCGAAACTTAGCGGTAGTTTCCGATAACAGAACAGTATAACCCCGTGCGGAAATAACCTTTTTCAAATTCTCCCGTGTTTTTTTCAACTCTTCCCGTAAACTGTCTTTTTGCGATTCTAAACTTTGCTTTCTTTCCTGTAATTCCTTAACAGCACTCAATTCTCGTAACTTATTACTAACTTCCTTTTTAAAAGTTTGCTGATATTCCAATTCTTGATTTATTTCCGTTTGACGTTTATTAATATTGTCAATTTCCAGTTCTTGCTTTTCTTGCTGATTCAACAACTGTTTAGTTTCCGCGTCACCAATATGTTTTAACTCAGTTTCTAAACTCTTCTTAGCATCTTTCAAGTGTTTAATCGAAAGTTCAATAACTTCCACACCCAAAAAAGTTCTAATGGCTTCAGAAATTTCCGCTTTATTATCAGAACGGACAATTTCTTCAATGCGTTCACCGTCAAAGAAAAAATATTGATGTAAACTTGCTGGTAAAATCTGAGTAATAATTTCCTCAGCTTGTTGAAGAGGAAAATACCATTTTCCATCATCTCCAGCAACTTGAATTTTCAACTGAGTTTTCCCAGCTTCAATCACATCACTTTCATTTTTGTAAACCCGACAACCACGAGTAGCGCGATAACGATTACCTTCATGTTCCCAACCGACTTCCACCCAACATTCCACAGGTTGACTAGGTTGAGATTCTGAAATTGCGCGTTTATTTACTAACTGTTCCGTTGACGCAAAAGCCGCACTAAATTTTTCATATAAAACCCAAGTAAACGCATTCAAAATACTAGTTTTACCTGCACCATTACTACCATAAATCATCGTAGTGTTGCGAACATCTCCACCAGCCAAAGTTATCTCTGGAGTTTTCCCATAAAAAGAACGAAAATTACATAATTTAATCGAAGTTAGCTTCATTGCACCGCTTCCTTCACAATAGTGAGAATATCATCATTAATATGACCCTTACTCTTTCTATCTAACCGACTTTTCTCCAACCTCCATACCTTCTCAATAATTTGCTTCACTTCCGGTGGTGCGCTGGTAATTGGTTCTTGAACATCTTCAATATTTGCTTCTGGTATCATTTCAAAACAGCAATAGATTTATTTTCTATTTTAACCAGTTCTGATACTATTTTTATATAATCGGGATGCACAACCAGCCTTTGGTTCATTACAAATTTTAACGCAGCCAGAAGCCAGAAGCCAGGGAATAAATTCCCTGTCTAATAGCTCAAGTCGGTTAAAACCGACTATTATGGCGGTATATACTTGGATGAGATAGACAATTGACCAGAAAATCTATAAACTAAAAGACTTTCAAGTCTGTTCCCTGCTATATCAAATTCAAGTTAAAATGAAAATTGTACCCTAGCTTTAGAAAAACTAACTATGACAGTTACTATTGCTAAATGGAGTTTAGACGACTATCATCGTATGATTGAAATTGGCCTTTTAGCTGGTCGTCAAGTTGAACTACTAAATGGAGAAATTATCAACATGGCACCAGAAGGACCAGAACACGCGCAAATTAATACTGATTCTGCTGAATATTTGCGGGAATTACTCGGTTCAAAAGCACTGGTAAGAGATGCAAAACCGATTACAATACCTAGTAGCAATTCAGAACCAGCACCAGATTTAGCAATAGTTGAACCACTGCGGGCTATTTATCGCAGTCATCATCCTTATCCTGAAAATATATTTTGGTTAATCGAATATTCTAAAACTACTTTAAGTAAAGATTTAGAGATAAAACGCAAAACCTATGCTGCTGCATTAATTAATGAGTATTGGGTAGTAGACTTAAAAAATCAACAATTAAAAGTGTTTAGAGAACCAATAAATGGTAATTATTCTAGAGAATTAACCTTTACTTGCGGTGAAATATCTCCATTAGCATTTCCAGAAATTAAAATTTCTATTCAACGATTACTACAAGGATTTTCACAATAAATCAATTGGGTGCGGCTTTTTTGAGCCGGCAAAAATAAATTCAGGCTTTGGGGGTTGACTTGCCGCGCTAGGGGTGATATTCTGATAATGGGAATGCGTGCCTCAATAAAAATTTTATCACCACTCCATTATATTAATATAGCACATCGCCGGCGATGTTGCAAGCCAAACCCCGAAAAAAAAATTTCGCGCCCAACGTAAAACTGAGAAATTGTGTAGAATTGCTAGGTGTAACGTTGAAGCTAGATAATGGATTTTAATCTGCAAGCACCTTTTGTCCCCACCGGTGATCAACCACAAGCGATCGCACAACTTTCTGCTAGTATTCAAACAGGAAATCATTATCAAACATTACTGGGTGCAACAGGAACCGGTAAGACATTCTCCATAGCCGCAGTCATTGAAAAAGTCGGTAGACCTACCCTAGTATTAGCCCATAATAAGACATTAGCCGCCCAGTTGTGTAACGAACTGCGGGAGTTTTTTCCTCATAATGCAGTTGAGTATTTTGTCAGTTATTACGATTACTATCAACCCGAAGCATATCTACCTGTTACTGATACTTATATAGAAAAAACATCAGCGATAAATGAAGAAATAGATATGTTACGACATTCCGCCACCCGTTCCTTATTTGAACGCAAAGATGTGATTGTTGTGGCTTCAATTAGTTGTATTTACGGTTTAGGAATGCCGGCGGAATACCTGAAAGCCGCAATTCGATTACAATTGGGAATGGAAATTGATCCGCGTCAAGTTTTACGGGATTTAACAGCAGTTCAATATACTCGCAATGACATAGAAATGGGGAGAGGAAAATTTCGAGTTCGGGGTGATGTTTTAGAAATTTCTCCTGCTTACGAAGATAGAATTATTAGAGTGGAATTTTTTGGTGATGAAATTGATGCAATTAGATATGTAGATCCTGTGAGTGGGGAAATTCTCCACAGTTTAGAAGCAGTAAATATCTACCCTGCGCGTCACTTTGTTACTCCTAAAGAAAGAGTAGAAATAGCTTGTGAAGATATAGCCACCGAATTAAAACAGCAACAATTAACATTAGAATCAATGGGGAAATTAGTGGAAGCACAACGCATTGATCAACGCACCCGTTATGATTTGGAAATGTTAAGAGAAGTGGGATATTGTAACGGCGTAGAAAATTATTCCCGTCATTTAGCCGGAAGACAAGCGGGAGAACCACCAGAATGTTTAATTGATTATTTTCCCAAAGATTGGTTATTAGTGATAGATGAATCTCATGTTACTGTTCCCCAAATTCGCGGAATGTATAATGGAGATCAAGCGAGAAAAAAAGTATTAATAGATCATGGTTTTCGACTTCCTAGTGTGGCGGATAATCGTCCTTTGCAAGCGGAAGAATTTTGGCAAAAAGTCAATCAATGTATTTTCGTTTCTGCAACTCCAGGAAATTGGGAATTGGAAATTTCGGAAGAGAATATTATTGAACAAGTAATTAGACCGACGGGAGTAATTGACCCAGAAATATTTGTGCGTCCCACGGAAGGACAAATTGATGATTTATTAGGAGAAATAAAAGATCGAGTTGACCGTCAAGAAAGAACGTTAATTACTACATTAACTAAACGCATGGCAGAAGATTTGACTGAATATTTAGCAGAGAGGGGAATTAAAATCAGATATTTACATTCAGAAATCAATTCCATTCAACGGATTGAGATTTTACAAGATTTGCGAAATGGTGTTTTTGATGTGTTAGTCGGTGTAAATTTATTGCGGGAAGGTTTGGATTTACCTGAAGTTTCGTTAGTTGCAATTATGGACGCAGATAAGGAAGGATTTTTGCGGACTGAACGTTCGTTAATTCAAACTATCGGCCGGGCTGCGCGTCATATTAGAGGAAAGGCAATTTTATATGCTGACAAATTAACAGGAAGTATGATTAAAGCCATTGATGAAACTGATAGAAGAAGAGGAATTCAAACGGCTTATAATAAACTGCATGGAATTACGCCGCAACCGATTATTAAAAAACAAACTAATTCAATTTTATCTTTTTTAGATGCTTCTCGTCGTTTAAATGCCACTGATTTAAAAATGGTTGATGAACATTTAGATGAATTATCGGTGGAAGATATTCCAGAGTTAATTACAATTTTAGAAAAACAGATGAAGGAAGCAGCGAAGAAGATGGAATTTGAAGAAGCTGGAAAATTGCGCGATCGCATTAAGCATCTTCGAGATAAAATGTTGGGACGTTAATATATAGCATTTATGTACAAGATTTTTTTCAACGAACCACAGAGGCACAGAGAACACAGAGAAAGAGAGAAAGGAGATGTTTGTATTTTATTAGGATTGCTATATATTATCATCACAGTAGTAGCATCGTGATTATTCTGTAATTTTTCCTCTAGTCAACTTAATTTGTCCGCGCTTATTTTTACTATCAAGACGTTTTCTTTGAGAATTGCGACTTGGTTTAGTTCGTTTGCGTTTTCGAGGTAAAACAGACACACTTTTAATCAGTTCTTGAAGTCGTCGGCAAGCCTCCTCCTTATTTTGTTCTTGACTGCGGTATTCCTGCGCTTTAATCACCACAACTCCCTCAATAGTAATGCGGTTATCCTTCAGCTTCAAAAGCCGTTCCTTATAGACTTCTGGTAAGGAAGAAGCACCAATATCAAAGCGCAAATGAATAGCAGTAGCCACCTTATTAACATTTTGACCACCTGCACCCTGAGAACGAATTGCACTAATTTCAATATCGCTATCAGGAATAATTACTGTCTGGGAAATTTCTATCATTTATATGCAGTAATTCATATCTATAATACTAGATCCTAATATACAGCAATTTTCATATAACTGTAAACAATTATCAGCTATGAACAGGAACAACAAAAAAGAGGAAGTTTTTACTTCCTCGTAGTAGTCTGTCAATCCAAAAATGACGGGTAAAGGCAAGCAGGGGGAGAAGAGGGGCAGGGGGAAGGGGGAGTAGGGGAGAGAAAAACAGAAGTTTTTTCCGATCATTACCCGTCAAAATAAATTTGACAGACCACTAGGTAAGCTTTAAAAAGGGTGTAAGGAAGAAAAAAATAACCACTAAAAATTATTCACAATACTAAATAAACAGCACTTCTGGCAAGATCAAGAGTAAAAATCTTATTATCGTAGAAACTAAATGGACCACGATATGCTGTTTCCAGGGTATTTATACCATCATAAACAGTGGTTAAAGCAACATCACGTCCACCCAAGAAAGGTAAGGGTAAAATACCAGTACCTAAAATTTGCTGTATTTGCTCTGAATTTAAGTCATCCAAAAATGTCTTTTCCTGTAAGTCAGAAATTATGATTGTAGCCATGATCTTATTGCCTCATCAAACAGTGAATAGTTCTGGTAAACTTGACAAAATTGCCCTTGAATATGCTGAAATAATTAACGATTTACCCAAGCATTAACTGTCCGACCATAATCTACCGTATTAAATTTATTATCATGAAAGTTACCGGCTCCTTCATAAGTTGTTGATATGCTGTTTAGTCCATCATAAACGGTGGTTATAAAAACATTAGGACTTAGCCCTAAATTGGGATATCCCCCCCAAAAACCTCCCCCTAATAAAATACCTAATTTTGATATTTTTAAATCATCAATAAAGGTCACTAAATGACTAGGATACAAGTCATTAATTACTATTTTCTCCATTATCGTGTCCTCAAAATCATTAATTCATTTAACTACTTAATTCTGACATTTTTCTTTTAGGAATAATCAAAAAGTTGCATATTAACGTCTATTAAAAAAGACATAATTTATTGAATTATGTCTTGAGTATAATACCTTATTTAAAGCTCTAAACCATTTTTCTGTAACTTCTTAAATGGATCTAAAATAAAGTCAATAACTCGACGTTGACGAATGATTACTTCGGCACTTGCTGTTTGTCCAGGGGTGAGAGGAATCTGTTTGCTACCAACTTGAATATAAGGATTTTCTAAAGCGATATCTAATTCATAAGTTTCTATTCGGTTAGAACTATTTTCTTGAATTTTAGAGTTAGGTGAAATCCAACTAATCTGTCCTGATACAATTCCATATTCTTGGAAAGGATAAGCATCAAATTTAATTTTTACTGGCATTCCTACCTTGACAAAACCACTATGTTGACTGGGCATACGGGCTTTCAAAATCAAAGCGGTATTTTCGGGAGCAATTTGAGCAATCATTTGTCCTAATTGTACCACAGAACCAGGTTTTTTAATAGGTAATTCAAAAATTATTCCATCAATAGGAGAGCGGACAATTCGCTGTTTTAGTTGTAAATTTAAAGATGCAAGCTGTCCTTTTGTTTGCATCATTTCTGATTGAAGAGAAATTATTTGATTTTGGATGTCTTTAAACTGTTCCTGACTTTTTAATAAAACTAATTCTCCTCCTTGCATAGAACTTTTATAACTATTTTCTTCTTCTTGTAAACGTAGTTTTGCCTGTTCAATATCTGAGCGAACTTGATTCATTAGTGACTGATAACGGCTGACTTCTTCTTTTAGTCGTAACTGTGCTGTTTGCAGATTAAATTTTGCTTCTTCTTGTGAACGTTGACTTTCTTCGGCAATTTTTTCCAATTCTACTACTTTAGTTTGAGAAATTATTCCTTGCTTTAACAATAGCCGATAACGTTCAACTTCAGCAACATCTCGACGTAACCGACTTGTAGCTAATCTATAGTTAGTTTGAGTAGATCGTATATTCTGTTTTACCTGATCAATTTGGGCTAATTTCTCCAAATTCTGGAAATTATAGGCACTTTTTTTAGTCTCAAATGTTTGTTGGGCTTGATTAAGTTGAGCAAGTTTTTCTAATGATTGAGATTGATTTTGCTGACGTTGAATATTAATTGCCATGAAGACTTGATTTTTCAGTATTTCCAGTTGAGATTGTCGATTTTTCAACCCCTCTAATTTATCTTTTATTTGTTGTATTTCTGTTTGTAAAACATCAGATTGCATTTCTACCAATACCTGTCCAGCTTTAACGATTGCACCTTCTTTAACATTAACAGCAACTACACTACCAGTTACCGCACTATCTAATTTTTGTGTTGCCCCTTTGGGTTCTATTCTGCCACTAGCACTTCCTGTTTCATCAACTTTAGTTAACATTGCCCAAGGTAAAATAATTGCGGCAAAACTGACTAATAAATACAACATGGAACGAGTCCATACTTTTGGTAAAGCATCTAATAATTCTTCTGTACCATAAAACCAATCTTGGGCTTTATTTAATGTCTGAGTCTGAGGTTGATTTTGGATAAAAGCAGTAGATTCAGTTTGATTCTGCGGCTTTATGGTAGTTGTTGGTTGTGTGTAAACTGACTGTGGCATAAATAATTTTAGAATTCTGGTTATAGATCCCCAACTTCTTCAATAAGTCGGGGATCTGGTTATTAAACAATTAATTTGTTTGTGCTAATTGTTGTTGATTGAGATAGAAATAATGTCCTTTTTTGGTAATTAATTCTTCATGTGTACCGCTTTCTACTAAAACACCACGATCTAAAACTAAAATTAGATCAGCATGACGAACTGTAGAAAGACGGTGAGCAATAATTACACTTGTACGTCCTTGGAGAATTTTTTTGAGGTTGTTCTGAATAATCCGTTCAGATTCAGCATCCAGGTGACTTGTAGCTTCATCTAATATTAAAAGTCGCGGATTTCCCAGTAAAGCCCGGGCAATTGCTAACCGTTGACGTTGACCTCCAGATAACATTCCGCCTCCTTCACCAATTTGGGTTTCATAACCCATTGGCATCCTTTTGATAAACTCATCTGCACCTGCAAGTTGGGCAGCTTCCACAATCTCTTCTAAAGAGGCTTCTGGATGGGCAATTGTGATATTTTCCCGAATTGTTCCGCCAAATAAAAAGGTATCTTGATCAACAACTCCTATTTGCGATCGCAAAGAATGTAAGGAAATACTAGTAACATCTTGATTGTCAATTAAAACTCTTCCATCTGTCGCTAGATATAAACCCAAAATTAACTTAGAAAGTGTTGTTTTTCCAGAACCACTGCGCCCAACAACTGCTACAGTTTGCTCAGGTAAAATTTCAAAACTGAGATTTTCTAAAATATTAATCTCACTTTCGGGATGATAGCGAAAGGTAACATTATGAAAACGGATTCTCCCGATTAATCTCGGTAAAAATTGTCGAGGGTTATGTTCTAAATCTTCCTCTAGTTGTGCTTCCAGTACATCATTAATTCGTTCTGTAGCGACAATTACCTCTTGTAACTGATTCCACAAAATAATTAATCGTTGGAAAGGCTGAATAATATTACCCAGTAACATATTAAAAGCAACTAACTGACCAATAGTAAGTTGATTTTGAATGACTAACCAAGCGCCAAACCAGAGCAACCCTGTACTTGCTAAAGATTGAATAGTAGAGCTAATTAATTGCAGTTGATTACTAATTACTTGACCACTAAAGTTCTTTTTGATTAAATTGTTTAGCAACTCTTCCCAATGCCAACGAACTGTTTGTTCAATAGCCATTGAGCGAATCGAAGAAATTCCCGTCAAGCTTTGAATCAAATAACTATTTTCCAAAGTTCCTGCTGTGAATACCTCTCGACTAATCCGCCGCAAAAATGGTGTGGCAAAGAATGTTAATAACACAAAGGGTGGCACAATTGCCAATGTCATTAATGCCATTGGTGGACTGTACCAAAACATTAATCCCACATAAACAAAAACTGTTAATAAATCCAAGCCAATAGATAGAGCTTCACCCGTCAGAAACCGTTGAATTTTTTGATTTTCCTGAACACGAGAGACAATATCTCCCACATAACGAGACTCAAAAAATGACAGAGGTAAGCCAAATGTATGCTTAATAAATCCCACCATTAAAGCCACACTAATGCGATTAGCGGTGTGATCTAGTAAATATTGTCTTAACCCATTAATGGCAACCCGAAACAACCCAAAAACTAACAATCCAAACCCGACAGTATTTAAGGTTAAGATGCTACCTTGAACAATGACTCTATCTAATAAAAGCTGAGTAAATAAAGGTGTGATTAATCCAAATACCTGAATTAATACCGAAGCAATAAATACTTCTAAGAGAACCTGAAAATGCGGTTTAACTAAATCAAATAACTGCCAAAATGGCGTGTTAGCTTCTTGCGTTTTTTTGAGTGAAGTTGTAGGCTGTAACAGTAAAGCGTAACCAGTCCAACCTGCAAGAAATTCCTTAATAGTAAGCTGACGTTGGCCAATAGCGGGATCAGCAACAATTACCTGTTTTTTGGTAATTTCATAGACAACAATGTAATGTCTACCTTGCCAATGAGCGATCGCTGGTAAAGACTGTTGGGCAAATTTATCTAAACTGGCTTTCACCGGACGGGTAGCAAAACCAAGGCTTTCTGCTGCTGCACTCAAACTTCGCATGGATGCACCACTCCGGCTAACATTAGCCAGATCCCGCAGCCGGTTGATACTCAGGTTTTTTCCCCAATAACGGCCAACCATAACTAAGCAAGCAGCACCACAATCAGCAGCACTTTGTTGTTCAAAAAATGGATAGCGTTTAGTAAATTTACGCCACCAATTACCAACAACTACAGTAGGAATAGGAAAGTATTGAGGGCGTTTTTTTACTTGTGTTGGTGTGGGAATTATTGGTTGAGGTAAATTGGCACTATTTACAGTTCTTGGGGCTTCAATCAGCGGGATTTCTGAAGAATTCGCAGTGTTAATTAGCTCTGCCTTATTCAACAAAAGATGATAAACACTAGGAAACTCTCCCATTACCTTAGTTAATATTGCTTGGGGAAGATAGGCAACCTTTAAATTTATAGAAGCTCTAGCCACATAACTGCTAAAATCTTGTTCTGGAAATAAAGTTAACTCCCCAAATGATGACCCTGAAGTGAGAGTATTAATTAAATTGTTCGAGCTATCAAGTAATCTCACCTTACCAGTCAGCACAACATAAATTCCCGGCTTTGCTGTTGTCGCTTGCCAAAATTGCTTTGCTACTGGTGGTTCAATAATTTCTAAAGCCTTGGTACAATCTATAACTGCTTGATCTGATAAGCCATCACCCAAGACTTGCCTAATGTGTGTAACTAACTGTTCCTGAGAAAACGCTGATAGCATTTCCTAACCTCCAAAACACTATTATTTATTGGTCTGCATGAGATTCAATGACCAATGAAAACTAGGTTCAGGCGGAGAATGCAAATCACTAATTTTAATTGCTAAATCCTGATTTTCAGTAGTTATCAATGGGGAACTTTTATGTTTAGTAGAAAGTCCCATTTGTTTAAGGAGGCGATTAATGTGGCGATCGCTAATTTGAATTCCCAACTCTTTCGCTAAATGTTTACTCAACCATTGCGCCGTCCAATCACCAAAAGCATAGCCATATTCACGGGGACTAGAATTGACTAATTCCTTCAATCTTTCAATATATTGATGATTAACAATCTTTGGTCTACCCAATGGGCGCTGATTCCATTTGTGAGCCATCCCCGCCTCAGCAGTACCTATCCAATACCTAGCCATCTCCTGAGAACAACCAATCATGTCACAAATATGAGTTTGCGATTTGCCCATATCTGCTAACAACATAATCTCAATTCGTCGCCGATATTCTGGTTGTGAATTGCTTTGTAAATTTTTTAGCAATGTCTTTCGCTGAAAAGGCGTTAAAAACTTACTTTCATAACCATCGTAAATATCAATAACCCGATTTTGATGAGAATAAGATGACATAATTCTTACCAGTTGCCTTCTACTTTCAAATTTGGGCAAATTTATCTGTTACATCGATTGCTCAAAGACAGATGCCAGAAATTTCACAGATATTCAGTATTTAATTTGGAGGATGTTTCATGAGTATTTATGTGATTCTCAATATCTATGCAGCAGGCATAGCTGTTATGTCCCTCAATAAACAGCACTGTCTGGTAAAACACCCATAAATAAAGTCCAAAAAATTCGCTTTCTCATACCAAATTTATCTGCATTAGTTAATCATTCTCAAAATTTACCTAGCGCATGATACTATCTCTAATTTAGATTTCCAGATATTTGTAAACACTGGTATTGAAGTTAATCAATCCTCAAATATTTAAGTTCATGCAGTTCTAATTACCCAATAATTATGGAACAATTGTGCTAAAAATTGCAGCCCCAAAATAGATAAGCTCATAAGGATGTAATCTATCTCTTACACTAGCCTAAAATGAGAAAACTCTCATCAGCAGACGTTCTTAAATATGAAATCGTCTACTCGATAGCTAAGACTGAGCCATTCAGTTTAGATAAAAAAGTGATGAAGCTTTGATTGTTATCTTTAAATTCTGCTATATCTTCTTCTAAAATTTATATAAAAAATAAAATCTTCATCTAAACTTCATCATTTCTTCATATAAAATTTATATCAACTTAAAGCTGATAAGTAGGTTGGCGTTGAAAATTGTCGTCATAGCACTAGGCAAGAGGCAATACTTCGACTTCGCTCAGTAACCAGAGGCAAGAGTAAAGAAGTTTTCAGCGATTTTACATTTCTTTACACAGTTTGGTTTTATTGTGTTCACCTACTTATAAATATGGTTAGTAATTTCTAGTAAATCCTATTGTAGAATTTTATATCCATGAAAAAGAAGCTGTAAAATTATTACAACTTCTAATTGCAGTTATATCAATTGCCAGTTGACATAACAGTAAAAATTTGCAAATAAGAGTATGATTTCACCATGACCTTCCGTTTCCTCATCTACCTTGATTACCAAAGTTAGCCAAACCTTAGTCACAGGAAATTTGCTAGAAAAAGTTATCTAGCCATCTGAATTTAATTAGGGCAACCCACCACCCTAATTGAAAACTGCTCAAGCTTCTGAGGAAAAATAACCACCTTTAGTCATGGTTCATCAGTCTTGATGGAGAATTTAATTAATGAAAAACTGAATGCAAAAGCAATCAGCCTATATGTTTCATGTACAGACACAAACAGTTTTTTGGGAAAAATGCAATTTGTCTGCTATGAACCTTTATTTAGGTTGCTATTTCTAATTTATAAGATGTTACCAGTGTATATTTGCCATTGTGGCAGAACTTTACAAAGGATTCAGTAATTGCAGTTACTCACATTGAGCATCATACTGAGTAACAAGCAATTACGATATAATCAGCAACTATGCCGACTTTTTTCCCCGACCATTGGCGCGTGCTTCAGCATGATGCTTGCCGCCAACTTCCATATAAGCTAAATCCTTAATCTTGCTTAAACAGTTAGATGCCAGATTGCCTTCGGATCTTTTCTCTGTGGGTGGTTTAGCAATTTTGAGAGTTTCATTATTTTGTGTATTCAAGCGACTCATGCGAGCGTTTTCTTTCAATATGCGGTTATAAGTGCGATAAGGAATATAGTGCATGGGATTATAGCCCACAAACCGCAACATTAAAACACAAGCCCAAGAATACTTACCTGCCAAAATCGCTTCGACTACTTGGTCTAACTGTTCAGGATGGATTTTTGGTTCTAAGTTGTTACCACTGCCAGCAATATCTTGATTCATAATCTTAGTTATCTTTGAATTGAGTAAATTAGTCCAGTTGGGAGCAAATGCGATGGTCTTCAGCCAAATTGCTGTTGCGGGAACAACCGGAACCTATAGGTAATCAATTGGTGGCAGATGTTGAGAAAAGTAACAACTTTCGATAAAAGTCCGGTACTTGCGAATATTGATACCTGACGGGAATGGGAATCAGAAAACTGGATCTCTACGATTACCCATTTAACTAAGCTAAAACGCGCATTTGACCTGATGATTTTTTCCATAACCTGACCTGTGATTGAAAACCTGACTATTTTTAATCAAGTCTGTGTACTGCTGTGCCTTGCCGTGTATACCCTGATTTTCTGGGCAGTCTTACAGTTTTCATTTAGTAATATCTATAGATCACAGAAATAATATGTATTAATTGTGTCTGGGCTGTAGATTTATACTTACCAATGAATCAAAGGTAAAAATTTACCTTTTCTGTGGTTTCTACCTGGAGGAATTGAGTTTGGCGTAGCTTTTCGTAGATGCAATTATGTCCTCTTGAAATTTCCAAGTGGAAATTTTCTGCTTCTCCCTAGTTACTGCTGTATAACTTCTTACCATTAATTGTGGTGCTTTTGCTGTAAAAGCTCACAATTACTGAATGGAATCAGGAAAACCATTGATTTCTCAATTTCAAAAGCCACATTTTTATTTATACTATTTTTTGTCGCTAATGTCATCTGCCAAGGTGGCAAGATTTAAGTTAAATTTACTGAACTTATCTAGATATTTACTTATGTCTTGTGCAAGTTTGATTTTTGTCCCCAGTTGGCAAAAAATGAGGGGTGTTACCCCCCACTTTAATCTCAATGGCAGATGTTATCATCGTTATACAAAGCAAAAAAACTACGAATCACCTTTGTCTATGCTCCGTAGCATATAGATAGTCGTCGCAACTATAGCTCAAAAACAAATGAACTTTAATTACCACAAATTTAATTTTTATATAATAATTACTTTAATGAGAATCATTGCTTTGTAGGCACTCTAAAGCTTTAAGTCCTAAAATTCTGACGACAATAAAAATAAATATCAATTACAAAATAATTCCATAATTAACAGTATTGTTTATTGTTAATACTCTGGGTTTCGATATTAATCTAAATTACCAATATGTTTGCTTTTATATAAAAAAATACCTGTAGCTATATCTGGACAGCAAAAACTGGATCACCATGAACCTTTCACTATTATCTTATTTGTTTAGTAAAAGCTATTTGTTTATTAGGGAAAATTAGCATTTAATTAAATAACTAGGTTGGTAATTATATGTATGCAATTTATTAATATAAGTAAGATTACAGTAATATTCATTAAACTGATTCGGTAAGAAGAACCATCATTATTTATGGTCAATTGCCGCAGATTATTCTTGTCAAAGCCGATACTTAGGTAGAAAATAAAGATCAAGTCCGTATGGCTAAGTAATTCTTAACAAATCAAATTTGCTCAAATTTCCGGGTCTCAAGCGCTACTATTCAGCTTTGAGAGCGAATTATTAACTGAGATTTTCTCAATAACTTGCCCAGAAATTTATCCGGTAGTTGCTTGACAGATCAGAATGAGGAGGTTATAGTGTAACTCCCAAGCTGTTTAAGTTTTTAAACAAGTTGGGCAATTTTCACAAGCAGTTCGCTAGATCGAAATTTTGACTCTATTACAACTAGCTGGGAACTTATCAGCTAAATTAGGAGTCGTAAACACTAAGTGCATTTGAACCTGACTAACCTGACATCATAGATTGATAAAGCTCCTGCTGTCCTTGCTTTATTCAACTAGCCTGCATCTACTCATATTACTAAATTTAAGGTCTACTGAAAAACTCTCATCTTTTCCCAACTAGATTCGAGGATTTTTTGGGTGATTAATCGCAATCTTTTTATGTCCCATAACCCTAAATGAAGTGGGGGAATTGGTAGTTATTTTGTTGTAACTTAGCTAAAAAAGTTACTTTTGCCGATCACCGTTTAAAAGTGTTGTTGTATAACAAGCCTCTGCAAAATCTAATTACTGATGATTGATAGAGGTATCTTTGAAAGCATTGGTTTTCAGATTTAAATTCCTCAACTCTTAAACATTACTGATTTTTTGGCTAAATTCCGGGAACAACAGGAAAATAAAATTTCCCGAAATAATTGTTAGATATTTATTTATAATCCCAACAAAAAGATCCCTGACTTCTCGAAGAAGTCAGGGATCTAAAGAATGCTAAATTTAACGAATTAGCAAATAGATTCCCCAAATAGCCATAGCGCGGAGATAGGTACTAGCGCGGAAAGTGCCATTAGCGGTGATTGCTTCCGGTGTGCGAAATTGCAAACCATTGTCGTAAATTTGCCTCACCACAGCCTCAGTTAACCGCATTGCCTCATTTTTCATGTTCATTTGCACCAGGAAAGCTGCTAGACCAAAATTGATTCCCGTCCAAACTTCCAAAGGATGAGTAGAATTGGGATTTTCGGGTAAACCATTGGGAAGAACACCATTAGCAGCGCCAAATTCACCATTTTGAAACTTGAGAAAACAGGAATCATATACTTTTGTTAAGGCAGACACAGCGCGATCACTGGGAACAATATCTGGTAAACTCAATAGACGAGCGTAAAATTGCCCACACAATTGGTCAGCCATCACCACATCAGAACCACTGTCACTATCCAAACGGTAATACTCACCATTCCAAAGCTTCTCCTGATAAATTGGCTTCGATTGACTTAACCAACCTTGATAAATAGACCCTTGCACCTCCACCTCTGCGTCCTCTGCGCCTCTGCGGTTCGTTAAAATCTTAGAAATAGCAATAGCAGCTTCCAAAGCAGCTAACCACAAACCACCACAATAAGCACTCACACCTTGTAAACGCCAATCATCAAAAGTTTGGTCAGGAGCGCCAGAATTTTCTGGTATACTGTCACCATCGAGATCAAAAGTTTTCACATAATCGAGAGTTTGGACAATAGCATCCCAACAATCTGCTAAAAACTGAATATCATTTGCACCGGTAAACAGAAA